>JASBSU010000061.1 GCA_030148725.1 Hyphomicrobium sp. | reverse complement strand
TGCTGGACAAAAGATTTTCACCAAGTGCGCGGCCTGCCACTCGATCGAGCCGGGCGGGCCCAACAAGGTCGGCCCCAATCTCGCAGGCGTCGTCGGGCGCGCCAAGGCGAGCCATGCCGGCTTTAACTATTCGGATGCAATGAAGGCCAAGGGCTCAGAGCAATGGACGCCCGAGAACCTCGCCGGTTTCATCCACAATCCCAAGGGATACCTGCCGGGCACGAAGATGCTGTTCCCGGGCATCACCGATGCCGGCGACCTGAGCAACCTCATCGCCTACCTCAATTCGGTAAAGTAGGCGACGCGGGCACCGCCCGGGTTTAAAATGACAGCAAGTTAACTCGCCCCGAGGCCCAGATTTTGCGAGGCTCGGGGCGTTGTCATGTCTTGAAGGTCATGGCGGTGCGCGGTGCTGTACGTACACTTGCGTCGGCCTTGCGCATTCCCGCCCCCAAACCCCGGACAAATAAAGGGAATACGCCTAGTGCTCTTGCGACTCGACGTCCCCGCCGCTTGCCTTGCAGCTCTGCTCTGCCTCGCCGCCGGCCCGGCATTCGCCCAGGAGCCGCCCTCTCCACCCGCAACGGACCCGCAAACTGCACCTCCGTCGGGAGCTCCGAAGCGCCATCATGCGCTGTCGCTGCTGGGAGAACCGAAGTTCAAAGAGGGCTTCGAGGTGTTCGATTGGGTGAACCCCGATGCTCCTAAAGGTGGCACTTTGCGTGCCTTCGCCGAAGGTTCGTTCGACAGCCTCAACGCCTTCAGCGTGAAGGGCGATCCGGCCGGCGGCCTCGGCCTGCTCTACGATTCACTGATGACCGGAAGCCCCGACGAGCCGTCGGCCGAGTACTGCCTCATCTGCGAATGGATGTCGTATCCGGACGACTTTTCGTCGGTGACGTTCGGGCTCAATCCCAAGGCGCGCTTCCAGGACGGCTCACCGATCACGCCGGAAGATGTCATCTTCTCGCTCGAAGCGCAGAAGAAGGCGAACCCGCGCTCGGCGTTCTATTACAAGAATGTCGTCAAGGCGGAGAAGACGGGCGAGCACGAGGTCACGTTCACGTTCGATTCCAAGGGTAATCGCGAGCTGCCGCTGATCGTCGGGCAGCTCACAGTCATTCCTAAGAAATGGTGGGAAGCGAACGGTGCCGATGGCCAGCCGCGCGACATCACCAAGTCGAGCCTCGAAGTGCCGCTCGGTTCAGGCGTCTATCGGGTGAAGAGCTTCGATCCTGGTCGCACGATCACCTACGAGCGCGTCAAGGACTACTGGGCGCAGGACCTGCCGGTCCGCAAGGGCCAGTACAATTTCGACGAGCTGCGGTTCACATACTTCCTCGACCGCACGCCCGGGTTCGAGGAGTTCAAGTCGGGCAAGATCGATTATTGGCCAGAGCGCTCGGCGAGCCAGTGGGCCACCGGCTTCAACTTCCCGGCGGTTGCGAAGGGCCTCGTGAAGAAAGAGGCGATCCCGGTGAAGCGGGTCGCGCCGATGCAGGCGTTCGTATTCAACCAGCGCCGCAAGCAATTCCAGGATCCGCGCGTGCGCAAAGCGTTCGGGCTGGCCTTCAACTTCGAGGAAGCCAACAAGAAGCTGTTCTATAATTCCTACGTGCGCGTCGGCAGCTACTTCGACAATTCCGAACTCGCTGCAAAGGGTCTGCCGCAGGGACGCGAGTTGGAGATCCTCAACGAGGTGAAGGACGAGGTGCCGCCGGAGGTGTTCACCACCGAGTGGAAGAACCCCGTCAACGATCCGCCTGAGAACTTCCGCAAACATATGCGTGAGGCTTCGCAGCTTCTCGACGAAGCCGGCTGGAAGCTGCAAGGCAACCAGCGCAAGAACGCGCAGGGCGAGACGCTCAACGCGGAGTTCATGATCGACTCGCCGGACTTCCAGAAGATCGCGCTGCCGTACGTGCAGGATCTGCAGAAGCTCGGCATCAACGCCTCGGTGCGCGTCGTCGATAGCGCGCAATACAAGCGGCGCGAGGACACGCACGACTACGACATCATCGTCGACAACTACCCGCAGTCGGAATCGCCCGGCAACGAGCAACGCGATTTCTGGGGCTCGGCGGCTGCCGATCGCGACGGCACGAGCAATACGGCCGGCATCAAGAACCCGGCCATCGACAAGCTGATCGACAAGATCGTGTTTGCGAAAAGCCGCGAAGATCTCGTTGCGGCGACGCGGGCGCTCGATCGCGTCCTCTTGTGGAATTTCTACGTCGTGCCGCAGTGGCACTACCCCTACGAGCGCATCGCCCATTGGGATGTGTTCAGTCGTCCGGAAAAGACGCCGTCGCAGACGTCGGCAATGCTGCAGACGTGGTGGTTCGACGCGGAAAAGCAGAAGGCATTGGCTGCGGCGCGGGGGCAGTGATGGCGATCGAGGAAGCAAGACCGGTGCTACAGCCCGAAATGCTCACCCGCTTCGCCACATACGCCTTCTCGATACTGACGTTCGCCGCCGGAGCACTGTTGCTCGGCGGCGGCGCCAGTGTCGCGAACGCCGAGCCGCGCCACGGCCTCTCGGCGTTCGGGGACCTGAAGTATCCGGCCGACTTCAAGCACTTCGAGTACGTCAATCCCGATGCGCCGAAGGGTGGCCGTCTGGCGATGATCGGCACGGCGGGCCGTACGACATTCGACAGCTTCAACAACTTCATCCTCAAAGGCGACAGCGCGCAGGGGCTCGAATACCTCTACGACAGCCTGATGACCCGCGCCGTCGACGAGCCGGATGCCGTCTATGGCCTGATCGCCGAGAGCGCCGATCTGGCGCCCGACAAGAAATCGGTCGTCTTCAAGCTGCGCCCCGAAGCCAAGTTCGCCGACGGAACACCTGTTACGGCGGACGACGTCGTCTTCTCATTCAACACTCTGAAGGAGAAGGGGCACCCCAACTACCAGCTGACGCTGCGGGACGTGGAGAAGGCAGAGGCCGTCGACCCGTCGACGGTACGCTATACGTTCAAGGGAGATCTGGTGCGCGACCTGCCTCTGGTGGTCGCCGAGCTGCCGGTTCTGCCGAAAGCGTTCTACGACAAACAGGCGTTCGACCAGACGTTCCTGGCAAAGCCTCTGGGTTCTGGCCCCTACGAGATCTCAGATTTCAAGCCGGGCACTTACGTCACTTACAAGCGGCGCCCGGATTATTGGGCCAAGGATCTGCCGGTCAATCGCGGGCGCTTCAATTTCGATGAGCTTCGCTATGAATACTATCGCGATCGCACGCTGGAGCTCGAAGGGCTGAAGGCGGCAAACTTCGATTTCCGCGAAGAGTTCACCTCGATCGACTGGGCTACCGGCTACAACATTCCGGCGGTCAAAGAGGGCCGGCTCGTCCGCGAGACGCTGCCGGACGGACGCCCCTCTGGCGCGCAGGGCTTCTTCGTCAACCTGCGGCGCGAGAAGTTCAAAGATCCGCGCGTGCGTCAGGCGCTCGACCTGGCGTTCGACTTCGAGTGGTCGAACAAGAACTTGTTCTTCGACCTCTACACGCGCACCCAGAGCTACTTCGAAAACTCGGAGATGAAGGCCAGCGGCCCACCGAGTGCGGAGGAGCTGGTGCTGCTCGAGCCCTTCCGAAGCCAGCTGCCGCAGAACGTGTTTGCAGAGCCTTATACGCCGCCGGTGACCGACGGCTCAGGCCGCAATCGCGACAACCTCAAACGGGCAAGCGAGCTGCTGCAAGCAGCCGGCTACGGGCCTGGTGGCAAGCCGCTCGATATCGAGATCCTGATCTTCGAGAAGGGCTTCGAGCGGATCATCCTGCCGTACATCGCCAACCTGAAGCGCATCGGCATCAACGCAAGCCTGCGGATGGTCGATCCGGCGCAGTACGAGCGCCGCCTCAAGAGCTTCGACTTCGACATGGCGATCCAGCGCTACTCGCTGCGTCTGACGCCGGGCGTGGAAGTGAAGTCCTATTGGGGCTCGGATGCCGCCAAGATGGACGGCAGCTTCAATCTTTCCGGCATTTCCGACCCCGTGGTCGACGCACTGCTCACCAAGATGATAGAAGCGAAGTCGCGCGCCGAGCTTACGACAGCGGCGCGCGCGCTGGATCGCGTTCTGCGTGCCGGCAATTATTGGGTGCCGCAGTGGTACAAGCCCGTGCACACCATCGCTTACTGGAACAAGTATTCGCGTCCCGCGATCAAGCCGAAGTACGATGAAGGCGTGATCGAGACATGGTGGTTCGATCCCGACAAAGCCGCCAAGCTGAAGCAGAATTGAGCTCCGCCCGATGGCCGCCTATCTCCTGAAGCGCCTATTGCTCATCATCCCGACGCTGTTCGGCATCATGCTGATCAGCTTCACCATCATCCAGTTCGCGCCGGGTGGTCCGGTGGACCGCATCATCGCGCAGCTGACGGGGCACGATTCATCGATCGTGTCGCGCATCGGCGGCGGGGGTGGTGAAATGCTGTCGGGGGGAAATCAGACGGCGCTCGGTCAGGGTGCAGCGGACGCGGTGACATCGAAATACCGCGGCGCGCAGGGGCTCGATCCGGAATTCATCAAGAGCCTCGAGAAGCAGTTCGGCTTCGACAAGCCAGCCTACGAGCGGTTCTTCCTTATGGTGAAGAACTACCTGACGTTCAACTTCGGCAAGAGCTATTTCCGCGACACCTCAGTGCTGCAGCTCATCAAGGAGAAGCTGCCGGTTTCGATCTCGCTCGGCCTGTGGATGATGCTGATCTCCTACATGATCTCCATCCCGCTAGGCATTCGGAAAGCGGTTCGCGACGGCGAACCCTTCGACACGTGGTCGAGCACGGTGCTGGTCATCGCGTATGCTGTTCCGGGGTTCTTGTTCGCGGTGCTGCTGCTGGTGCTGTTTGCCGGCAGCTCGTTCGTCCAATGGTTTCCATCGCGCGGATTGACGTCCGACAATTGGGACCAGCTCTCGCTGGTCGGCAAGATCGTCGACTATTTCTGGCACCTGACGCTGCCGCTGATCGCCATGTCGCTGACGGCGTTCACGACCATGACGTTCCTCACCAAGAACTCGTTTCTCGATGAGATCCGCAAGCAATACGTGACGACCGCGCGAGCCAAGGGCCTCACCGAAAACCGCGTGCTCTATGGCCACGTGTTCCGCAATGCCATGCTGCTCATCATCGCCGGCTTCCCGGGGGCGTTCATCTCGGCATTCTTTGCCGGGGCGCTGCTGATCGAGACCATATTCTCGCTCGACGGGCTGGGGCTTCTTTCGTTCGAATCCATCGAGAAGCGTGACTATCCGGTCGTGTTCGCGACGCTGTGGATTTTCTCGCTGCTTGGCCTCGTGCTCAACATCGTGTCCGACTTCGCCTACACGATGGTGGACCCGCGTATCGACTTCGAAACGCGGGAGGTCTAGCGATGGACGACCTGCGCGCTCTCGAAACGCCGCTGCCTCAGTCGCAGCCGCCGCCCAAGGAAGAGCACCGCCAGCTGATGCCGGAGTGGCTGCGGCGGCGTATCCCCACAGCGGATAACATCAGCCCCATCAATCTGCGGCGCCTTGAAAACTTCAAGGCCAACCGGCGCGGCTACCTGAGCCTGCGGGTTTTCCTCGTGTTGTTCGTTCTGTCGCTGTTCGCCGAGTTCATCGCCAACGATAAGCCGCTGCTCGTCAGCTACAAGGGCGAGTGGCTGTCGCCGGTGCTGGTCGATTATCCGGAATCGAAGTTCGGCGGCTTCCTCGCGATTACCGACTACAAGGATCCCGTCAACATCGACGAGATCAACGCGAACGGCTGGGCGATCTGGCCGCCGATCCGCTTTTCCTACGACACCATCAATAAGGACTACCCGGGGCGTAAATCGCCCGATGGGCTGTGCCTTGGCTATCCGGCACCGCCGCCGTGGGCGAGCAGTGCGCCGTTATGCGAAACATCGCCCGAGCAGCTGGCGCGGTTCAGCGCGCTCGGAAACACGAACTGGCTGGGCCTCGACGACCAGGGACGCGATGTCGTAGCGCGCGTCATCTACGGCTTCCGCGTCTCGGTGCTGTTCGGTCTGCTGCTGGCCATATTCTCGGCGATGATCGGCGTCACAGCTGGCGCCGTGCAGGGCTATTTCGGCGGCAAGACCGACCTCATCTTCCAGCGGTTCCTGGAGATCTGGTCGTCGGTGCCATCGCTGTTCGTGCTGATCATCATTTCGTCGGTGCTGGTGCCGGGCTTCTGGACGCTGCTCGCCATCCTTCTGTTGTTCGAGTGGGTGAACCTGGTGGGCGTGGTGCGCGCGGAGTTCCTCAGGGCGCGCAACTTTGAATACGTGAAGGCGGCGCGCGCGCTCGGCCTTTCGCACCGGAAGATCATGTGGAAGCACATGCTGCCGAACGCGATGGTGGCGACGCTCACCTTCCTTCCGTTCCAGCTCTCGGGTGCGGTGGCGGCGCTGACGGCGCTCGACTTCCTTGGGCTGGGCTTGCCGCCCGGCTCGCCGTCGCTGGGCGAACTCCTGCTGCAGGGCAAGCGCCACCTGGAAGCGCCCTGGCTCGGCCTTACGGGCTTCTTCTCCGTGGCGATCATGCTGTCGCTCTTCATCTTCATCGGCGAGGCCGTGCGCGACGCGCTCGACCCGCGCAAGACGTTCCGATAGGGGGCCGCGATGACGACGGCACATCATCGCGCGCTTCTCGATGTTCGCGATCTGTCGGTGGCATTCGCACGCGGCACGGCGATCGCCGCCGACCAAGTCTCGTTCCGCATCGGCAAGGGCGAGACCGTCGCCCTCGTCGGAGAATCTGGGTCCGGCAAGACCGTGTCGGCACTGTCGATCCTGCGTCTGCTGCCCTATCCGTCCGCCTCGCATCCCTCGGGCGAGATCTGGTTCGAGGGCCGCGACATGCTGAAGATGAACGAGAAGCAGCTTCAGAAAGTGCGCGGCAATCGCATCTCGATGATCTTCCAAGAGCCGATGACGTCGCTCAATCCGTTGCACACGATCGAGCGGCAGGTGGGCGAGGTGCTGCGCGTTCATAAGCACATGGACGACAAAGCAGTGCGCAACCGCGTTCTGGAACTGCTGCACAAGGTCGGCATCCGCGATCCGGAGCAGCGGCTCGACGCCTATCCGCATCAGCTGTCGGGCGGCCAGCGTCAGCGCGTGATGATCGCCATGGCGCTCGCCAACGAACCCGACCTTCTCGTCGCGGACGAGCCTACAACGGCACTCGACGTCACCATCCAGGCGCAAATCCTGCAGCTGCTGAAGGATCTGCAGCGCGAGATGGGCATGGCCATGCTGCTCATTACGCACGACCTCGGAATCGTGCGGAAGATGGCCGAGCGCGTCTACATCATGCAGGGCGGGAAGATCGTCGAAGACGGCGCGACGGAGGAGATTTTCACCAAGCCGCGGCACGCCTACACCAAGCAGCTTCTCGCGGCCGAGCCAAAGGGCAATCCGCCACCCGCGAACGAGACGGCGCCGGGGGTGGTGGAGACGGAAAACCTCAAGGTCTGGTTCCCTATCAAGCGCGGCCTGATGCGCCGCACGGTCGACTACGTGAAGGCTGTCGATGGCCTGTCGCTGAAGTTGCGCAAGGGACAGACGCTGGGCGTCGTCGGCGAATCCGGTTCGGGAAAAACGACGCTCGGGCTGGCGATCCTGCGGCTCATTTCGTCGGAAGGTCCGATCGTCTACATGGGGCGCCGCATCGACGGGCTGACCAGCAACGACATGCGTCCGTTGCGCAAGGACATGCAGATCGTCTTTCAGGACCCGTACGGCTCACTGTCGCCGCGGTTGTCGGTGGGGCAGATCATCGAGGAAGGCCTCATCATTCAGGCGCCCGAACTCGACTACCACCAGCGGCGCGAGCGGGTGAGCATGGCGCTAAAAGAGGTCGGCCTCGATCCCAATGCGCAGGATCGCTACCCGCACGAGTTCTCCGGCGGGCAGAGACAGCGCATCGCCATTGCCCGCGCGATGGTTCTGCAGCCGCAGTTCGTGATGCTGGATGAGCCCACGAGCGCGCTCGATATGTCGGTTCAGGCGCAGATTGTCGACCTGTTGCGCGACCTGCAGAAGAAGCGCGACCTCGCCTACCTCTTCATCAGCCACGACCTCAAGGTCATTCGCGCGTTGTGCAACTACGTGGTCGTCATGCGCAACGGCAAGGTTGTCGAGGAGGGTCCGGCGGCGCAGGTGTTCTCCAATCCGCAGGAGGACTACACCAAGGCGCTGTTCGCAGCCGCATTCAACATCAGCGTCGAGCACGCGAACGTACTCGCCGTTTGAGGATCGCAAGTCAGGGAGCGAGGGATGGCAGAGCAGCAAGTTTCCAAGCTCAAGCTCTATCACGCTGTGCCGTCACGTTCTTCGACGGCGATGTGGATGCTCGAAGAGGCCGGGCAGCCGTACGAAATCGTGCACCTCAATCTCAAGGCGGGCGACCATCGCAAGCCGGAATACCTGGCGCTCAATCCCATGGGCAAGGTGCCGACGCTGGTCGACGGCGATGTCGTGGTGAGCGAGGTGTCCGCGATATGCTGCTATCTCGCCGACGCCTATCCGCAAGCGCATCTTGCGCCGGCCGTTCACGATGCGAAACGCGGACCTTACCTGAAGTGGCTGTTTTACGGGCCGAGCTGCGTCGAACCGGCGATGATCGATAAGGCGCTCAATCGTCCGCCGGCGCCGCGAACAACGGCCGGCTGGGCGGATTTTGACACGGTCATCTCCGTGCTGCGCGAGGCCACCGCAGAGGCGTCGCCCTATCTCCTCGGTGAACAGTTCACTGCAGCCGATGTGGTGATCGGCTCGACGCTGCGTTGGGGCATGCAGTTCAAGCTGTTGCCCGAGCTTCCTGAGATGGTCGCTTACGTGGAGCGCCTGAAGCAGCGGCCAGCGTTGCAGCGGCAGCTGGCGCATGACGCGGAATTTGCGCGCACAACGAGCGCATAAAGTAGTTCCGCCACGCGTGCGTTTGCGGCATCGTAATGCTCATCTGCGAACTGCGATGCCGAGACGATGCTGCCAGACGACGTATTTCGGGCCAGGCTTCAATCGACGATCACCGCACTGCGCTATTGGGCGCCGTCGGTGGCTGATGCTGCTCGGCTCGACGAAACGGAATGCAGCGACTACTGGCGGCTGAACGTCGAGCCGAACGTCGACAGCGCTTGTCCGTTCGAGATCATCCTGCACGCCGATCAGCGGTACGA
Source organism: Hyphomicrobium sp. (assembly GCA_030148725.1). Taxonomy (GTDB): domain Bacteria; phylum Pseudomonadota; class Alphaproteobacteria; order Rhizobiales; family Hyphomicrobiaceae; genus Hyphomicrobium_A. The sequence continues at coordinate 15,370 of JASBSU010000061.1, read as the reverse complement.
CGTTTCGATAGCTGATGAAACCTACGAGAGCCGACCGATCGAGGCCTTCGAGTGGATCGTTCCGTTCGCCAATGGGATCGCCAACGGCGAGGTCGTGCAGCGGCGCTGGATCAGCCGGCTGACGGGGCTCGAACGTTCGGTCGAGACGCTGGTTCTCCTGGGCGGCGGCGGTGTCTGGAGCGACGGCCGTGGCGAGATCCCGCAAAAACGGCCGACGCTCGACGACGATGGCACGGAGCTGCGCGAGAAGCGCTTCCTGCCGTATCGCCGTTAGCGCACAGCCAGCAGCCATACCTTTAAAGCATTCACTGGGCCGATCATCATGGCTATAGAGCCGCCGTTCACGATCGACGAGAGCGGGCACGCACATAACGATGCGCAATCGCTCTACGATACGATCAGGCCGCAGCTGGCTGCGATGCTGCCGGAGGGGGCCGACATTCGGCACGTCGGAGCCACCGCTGTGCCAGGATGCCTGACGAAGGGCGATCTCGACATCGTCGTACGGGTTGAGCCTCGGCTATTCCAGGCGGCCGACGCGGCGCTGTCGGCGCGGTACGCGCGCAACACCGGCTCGACGCGGAGCGAGACGTTTTCCGCTTTCGCAGATGAGCAGCAGCGCCCGCATCTCGGTATCCAGCTGGTTGCCATCGGCAGCGAACTAGACGTTTTTCATAGCTTCGCAGAGGCGCTCGCCAGCTCGCCGCAGCTGTTGGAGCAGTACAATGCAATGAAGCGCGCGCACCAGGGTGCGGAGATGGCGGTCTACCGGGCAGTCAAGAGCCAGTTCGTCGAGAACGTGCTCGCTGAGCTTCGTAACTCGGCGTGAAGCGCGTGCTGGCGAATGCGCTTCAGTCCTTGGCGGAGAGCGCCGGGAGACGCTTCACGGCGGCAATCTCGGCGCCGAGCTTGGCGATACGTTCGATCGCCTCGGGCAGAGTCTCGACGGCAACCTGCATGTGATGGGCGTTGGCGTGGACCAGGGTCACGCTGTCGGCCATGATCCCGACGTGCCCCTTCCAATAGATCAGGTCGCCGCGCTGCATCCCCTCGAGCACGTCCTGGATTTCGATCTCGCTGCCGAGTTCGGCCTGCTGCATGTCAGTGTCGCGCGGCGCGGCGATACCTGCCGCCAGGAGCGACATCTGGACCAAGCCCGAGCAGTCGATGCCGAGGCGTGTGCGACCGCCCCACAGGTACGGCGTGCCGATGAAGCGCTCGGCGATCTCGACGAAGTCCGGTGCGCGGCGGCCGACTTCAAAAACATGGCGCGCGACGATGAACCCACCGCCCTTCAGCATCACGAAGCGTTCGTCAGCTTCGACGACATGGACTTCGGAATTGATGCTGAGGTGCGTGATCGGCGGAGATTTGATGTCAGGTATCGGATAGACGAACGTGCCGAGCGAGCGCACACGGTGCGTCGGCTCTTCGATATCGGGGGACAGCGCCTCGGCCGGTACGTAGCCGACATATGCGTCGCGATCGAGCTGGATCCACGCCCAGCCGTCGCGCTCGTCGTAGACGGTGACCGTCTCGCCGAACAGCGCCTCGGTCTCGAAACCGCAGCTCGCCGACGGCCGGGCGCGCAGCGGCACCGAGCCGCGCACGACCTGAGCCGGAAAGCCCTCGACATAGCGCGGCGCACTCACCCGGCCATAGAGGCTTTCGGCAGCAAGATCGGGACGGAATACATTGCGACGCGGATCAAGGCGCTGCGCTGGCGCGGGCGTCGTTTCGAGCCGTGCGTCTTCGTCGGCATCGCTCATCGGCACGCCTCCCTGGACAGCACGGCGTACAGCGCGCGTGCGGCCTGCGGCTCGCCGCCGCGCGGGCCGAGTGCGCTTTGTCCCGGGCGCCATCCCCAAATGTCGAAGTGGGCAAAACGCTGCGCGTTGACTGCGAAGCGCTTCAGGAACAACGCAGCGGTGATCGAGCCGGCCATTGGAGCGTCCCAGACGTTATTCATGTCGGCGACGGGGCTATCGAGCTTCTGATCATATCCGGGCCAAAGCGGCAGACGCCACACCGGATCACCGATATTCACCGACGTCGACATGATGTCGGCCGCAAAGCTGTCGTCGTTGGTGAAAAGGGCCGGCAGATCTGGGCCGAGCGCGACGCGCGCTGCGCCGGTCAAGGTGGCGAAGACATAGAGGCCGTGCGGCTTCTCCTCGTCGGCGAGCGAAATTGCATCGGCCAGGACGAGGCGCCCCTCGGCATCGGTATTGCCAATTTCGACCGTCGTTCCCGCGCGCGAGGTGAGCACGTCTCCCGGTCGAAACGCGTCGCCGGAGATGCTGTTCTCGGCGGTCGGGATCAGGACGCGCAGGCGCACATCGAGCTTCTGCGACATGATGATGTGCGCGAGCGTCAGCACAGCTGCGGCGCCGCCCATGTCTTTTTTCATCAGCAGCATGCCGCTCGCCGGCTTGATGTCGAGGCCGCCCGTATCGAAGGTGATGCCCTTGCCGACGAGCGTGACGGTGCGTGCACCCTCCTGCCCCCAGGTAAGGTCGATGAGGCGCGGGGCACGCGGGCTGGCGCGGCCTACGGCATGAATCATCGGGAAGTTTTTCGTCAACAGATCATCGCCCGTTGTGACCTCGATGCGCGCGCCGTGCCGGTTGGCGAGTTCGCGCGCGGTCGCTTCGATGTCGGCGGGGCCAAGATCAGATGCCGGTGTGTTGATAAGATCGCGGCCGAGGCTGACCGCCTCGATGGTGGCGAGAGCAAGCGCGCGGTCGGCGCCGTCGGGAAGGCGCAGGACGCTGCGCGGCGCGTTGCCGTTCTTCTTGGTTTTGTAGCGGTTGTAGCGATAGCTGCCGAGCCCCCAAGCGATCGCAGCGAGGGTCGGATCGGCCGCATTTGCCGCGAGCCGATAGCTGCCCGCGGGAAGCGATTGCGCGAGCTGGCCGAGCAGCAGCTCCGAGGAGCCCGCGGGCTCGCCACAGGCTCCGTCTCCGATACCGAACAGGACCGCTGCGATCCGGCCGTCGGGACCTGGAACCAGCGTCTGCTGCTTGGGAGCGCCTTTAAAGCCCACGGCCGTCGCCCAGGCTACCTGCTCCGAACTAAGCGGCAGATCGGCAACCGCGGCATCCTTGCGAACCGTGAAGATAGGTGTTTCATCTCCGGCGGATCCGGCGGGGGCGAAGATGTCGTCCGGCTGGGTCAGATCGCGCTGCAGTGTCTCGTCGTTCATCTGTGCATGCTCTCTGCTGGCAAGCATAACGGATCGGGCATTCAGAGGCGGTTTCGTCCGACTCCGGGCGCACAAGACAGGATCATAGAGGGCAAGGCAAGAGCATGGCCGAGCAACCGTATCAGTTGGTCATTGGGAACAAGAACTGGTCCAGCTGGAGCCTCAGGCCGTGGCTTGCCATGCGCCGGGTAGGCATCCCGTTCGAGGAGATCAACGTCCAGCTCCGGCAATCGGACACAAAGGCAGAGATCCTGAAATACAGCCCATCGGGGCATGTGCCGTTGCTCATAGACGGGGCGTTCAAGGTCTGGGACAGCCTGGCGATCCTCGAATACCTGGCTGATGCGCACCCTGAGAAAGGGCTTTGGCCGTCAGACCGTAAGGCACGCGCGCTGGCACGATGTGCGGCAGCGGAGATGCACTCGGGCTTCATGCCGCTGCGGCGGACCTGCTCGATGGAAATCCTGGCCAGCAACCCGATGGAGGACGTGCCGGAGGACGTCGGGGCCGACGTTCGCCGTATCGTTGCGCTATGGAAGGAGTGCCGGTCGCGGCACGGGAATGGGGGGCCGTTCCTGTTCGGATCGTTCACGGCTGCTGACGCCATGTATGCGCCCGTTGCCTCCCGCTTCCGGACGTACCTGCCCGACCTGGATGGATTTGGCGACGATGGAACCGCCTCGGCCTACGTCGCGGAGGTCCTCTCGATGCCGGAAATCGCGGAGTGGATCGAGGGCGCGCGGTCGCAAGTGGCTGCCGCGCCATAGGAGTTGGACCACGTTCACAGCTCGTTAGCGAGGCTTAATCGTTTATTGAGAAGTGTCTCACAACCTGACTGTCAAAGGACAGAGATTCGGGTCTCAACCCGTTCTCGCTTGTACCGCTCAGGGAGACCACGATGGAGATCGCTTCGGCTCGGCAGCAGGCCCGCCGGTTTCGGCAGGCCGGGACGATCGCAGCGCTTACTGCGTCACTGATGCTCGGGGCGTGCGGCCAGACCCTCAGCTCCGGGAACGACCTTCTGTCGGTGAACGGCGGGGAAAAAAGTGGCGCGACGGCCTCGGTAAAGCCGCAGCAGATTGCGGCGCAGGCTCCCGCTCCTACCGGGGGCGTGAGTGAAGACCTGCTGAAAGCCACCGACTATTGGGGCCAGGCATTCGCCAAGAATCCTCGCGAACTGGAGCCCGCGTTGAATTATGCCCGCAATCTCAAGGCCATGGGTGAGAAGCGCCGGGCGCTCGGCGTACTGCAGCAGTCGTCGCTTTACAACGGCCAGAGCCGGGAGCTGGCGGGCGAATACGGGCGGTTGGCGCTCGATCTCGACCAGGTTGGCGTTGCAAAGCAGCTTCTCGCCATCGCCGACGATCCGGCACGCCCGGACTGGCGCGTGATCTCGGCCCGCGGTGCCGCGCTCGCCAAGGAAGGCAACTACAACGACGCGATCCCATTCTTCGAGCGGGCCCGGGCGCTGTCGCAGGATCAGCCATCCGTCATCAACAACCTCGCGCTCGCCTATGCCATGAACGGCGAGCCCGCGAAGGCCGAATCAATGCTGCGACAGGCAGCTACCGCGGATGGCCAATCGCCACGCATCCGCCAGAACCTGGCCCTGGTGCTGGGACTGCAGGGCAAGTACGACGAGGCCAAGCTCGTGGCGGCGCGCGATATTCCGATGAGCAATGCCACCGAAAACGCCGACTACCTCCGGCAGGTGGTGAAGCTCGATCCCAAGTCCGTGCCGAACTCCTCGCCTGAGCCGTGGACGACGGAATCGAAGGTTGCAGAACTTCCTGCCGTGAACGCCGTGCCGGTGGAGAAGGTCACGCGGGTGTCCGTTGCACCGACCCACGACCCCGCTGCTGTGAACGATACAGGCTGGGTCGTCGACACGGCAGCGCCGAGCTCATCGCCGAAAGTGCTATCGGTTGCGGAGATGGCGGCGAAATTCGCAGTGGCCGACGATGAAACCCAGGCGGAAAGCGAACAACGCAACGCTCGCGGCACGCAACAAGTCGCGCAGGCCAAGCGTCGCTGATCGGATCATGCTGGCGACGGCAGCGCAGAGGCGGGGTGATTGCCCGCCTCGGCTTTCAGTTCCACTGGAAGTAGCGGATAGCTGCCGGGAAGAGAATGATCACGAACAGCACCGGCAAGAAGAACACGATCATCGGGACCGTCAGCTTCGGCGGCAAAGCCGCTGCCTTCTTCTCGGCCTCGCCCTGACGGATGTCGCGGTTTTCCTTGGCCATGATGCGCAACGCCTGACCCACCGGCGTGCCGTAACGTTCGGCCTGCACGAGAGCGGTGGTCACGGCCTTGACGCCTGGGAGCCCGGTTCGCTTTCCGAGGTTGTCGAAAGCCTGACGACGGTCCTGCAGGTATGACAGCTCAGCCGTCGTAAGGCTCATCTCTTCAGCGAGCTCCAGGGACTGATTCACGACCTCCTTGGAGACCTTACCGAACGCCGCCTCGACCGACATGCCCGACTGGACGCAGATCAGAAGCATGTCGAGCGCGTCGGGGAACGCGATCTTGATCGACTGCTGGCGCTTCTGGATCAGGTTCTCGATGAAGATGCTCGGCGCGTATGTTCCAGCGAATGCGGCGGCTAGGCAGATCATCAGTTTGATGGCGAACGGATAATCCAGCGCGCCGAGGACGAACAGATAGAATGCTGCAAGCACGAAAAACATGACCGGCGCGGCGACGCGAAAGAACATGAAGGCGATCAACGGCGCCTGGCCACGCAAGCCGGCGCGCTTCAGGCGATCGCGAAGATCATCGGTATCCAGAATCTTGCGCAGGTTCAGGGCGTCGACGATCTGCTGCATGTAGCCGGTCGGCGTGCGCCGCAGGCTGCCCTGGCGATCACGAGCGGCCATCTCGGCAATCCGCTCGGCCCGCATCTTGTCGCGCTCGATAGCCATGGTCCGCATGCGATGGTTCATGCGGTCCTCGGCGAGGATCGGCATTGCAATCGTCAAAACCGTCGCAAACGCGCATATCGCTGCGAGAAGCGTGACGAGGAACGTCGGATCGGTGAACAGCTCGATCAGATCCATTGCGGTCTACCTTGAATTCCCGAGCAGGTCCTTCTGCCCGCACATTTTCAGAACTTGAAGTTGATCATCTTCTTCATCACCATGACGCCCATCAGCATCCAGATGCCGCAGGCGAGCAGCGCGAAATTGCCAACGCGAGTTTGGAGCAGAGGCGCCACGTAATCCGGCGTCGTCAGGTAGAGCATGACCATGACCCCCGGCGGCAACGATGCGAGCACCATCGCTGACGCCTTGGCTTCGGCGCTCAATGCCTGGACTTTCATCTGCAGGCGTACGCGATCGCGCAACACACCGGAAAGATTGCTCAGTGCCTCGGACAGGTTGCCACCCGACTGCTGCTGGATCGCGATCACGATGCCTAGGAACTTAACCTCCGGCAGCGGCATGCGGTTCGTCAGCTTGTCCAATGACTCGCCGAGCGGCACGCCGACGCGCTGCTGCTCGATCACCTCGCGGAACTCGCTGGCAAGCGGCTCGGCGCTTTCGCGCGCGACGATTCCGAGGCATTCGTTCAGCGGCAAGCCCGACTTGATGCCTCGCACCACGACGTCGAGAGCGTTGGGCAGCTCAAGCACGAAACGCTGCTGCCTGCGCCTCGTCAACCTGTTCACGAACCAGCGGGGAACGCCGAACACACCAATCAGCCCTACAGCAATCATAAGGAACAAGCGCGTGGCGCTCGGCGGCAGGAGCAATAAGACAAAGAGCGCAAGCGTCGCGCCGCAAACGAAGCTGGACAACCAGAAGACACGGGGCGAGATTTGCAGGCCTGCGCGGGCCAGTCGCAGCCTGAGCGTCACGCGCTCGGCTGCCTTCTGCCGATCCTCGATATCCTTCAAGGTATCGGCGACCGATTTGCGGCGCGATGCCGCCTGCTCCAACTGCGTCAGCGCTGCACGTCTTGGTTCAATGACGCCCTTGACGCGGCCTTCCGTCTCCCGGTCGGCGCTCAGGTAAGGGTAAAGCAGGCTGTAAGCCAACGCGGCGATGGCCACTGCGCCCAGCAGCGCTGCTCCGAACGAGACGATATCGTCAGGCATTCAGATCTCCAAGTGGACTGCCGCTCTCGTCCAGCACCTCGGCGGAAGCCAACGCCTCGGCGAGCTTGCCTTCCTCGCCGAAGTATTGCGCTCTTTCCCAGAAGCGCGGTCGCGCGATACCCGTCGAACGATGACGACCCAGGATGCGGCCGTTGGCATCCTCACCAGTAATGTCGTAAACGAGGATGTTCTGGAGCGTGACGACGTCACCTTCCATGCCGAGCACTTCCGTGATGTGGGTCACTTTGCGCGAGCCGTCGCGCAGACGCGCGACCTGCACGATGATGTCAACGGAGCCGGTGATCATTTCGCGAATGGTGCGCACGGGCAGCTGGAAGCCGCCCATCATGATCATCGATTCCAGTCGGCTGATCGCCTCGCGCGGACTGTTCGAGTGGAGTGTGCCCATCGAACCATCATGGCCAGTGTTCATGGCCTGCAATAGATCGAATGCCTCGGGTCCGCGGACCTCGCCGACGATGATGCGCTCGGGTCGCATACGAAGACAGTTTCGCACGAGATCGCGCATCTTGATCTCGCCTTCGCCTTCGAGGTTCGGCGGACGGGTCTCAAGCCGCACGACATGCGGCTGCTGGAGCTGAAGTTCTGCGGAGTCCTCGCACGTGATGATGCGCTCGTCGTGGGCAATGGAGCCGGTCAGGCAGTTGAGCAGCGTGGTCTTGCCCGAGCCGGTACCGCCTGAGATCAGCACGTTGCAGCGAACGCGTCCGATGATCTCGAGGATCGTCTTACCCTCCGGCGTGATGGTGCCCATTTTGCTCAGCTGAGCGAGATTGAGCCGGTCGCGCTTGAACTTTCGAATCGTCAAGGCCGGCCCGTCAATTGCGAGTGGCGGGGCGATGACGTTGACGCGCGAACCGTCAGGCAAGCGCGCGTCGCAGATGGGACTCGATTCATCGACGCGGCGACCGACCTGGCTCACGATGCGCTGGCAGATGTTCATGAGCTGCAGGTTGTCGGCGAACCGCACGTTGGTCGGCTGAACCTTGCCGGCGACCTCGATGTAAGTGAGGTTTGCGCCGTTGACCATGATGTCGGCGATGTCATCGCGCGCGAGCAACGGTTCGAGCGGTCCGTAGCCGAGCACGTCGTTGCAAATGTCCTCGAGCAGCTCTTCCTGCTCGGCGATGGACATGACGACGTTCTTGATTTGGATGATCTCGCTGACGATGTCGCGGATCTCTTCACGCGCTGAAGCGATCTCCAGCTTCGCCAGCTGCGTCAGATCGATCGTATCGATCAGTGCGTTGAAGACCGTCGTCTTGACGTCGTAATATTCTTCCGAATGGCGCCGCTGCTCGGCTGCCTGAGCCGCGTAGGATGGCGGCTTCGGGGGCGTCTGTCGCATTTCGGACGCTGCTGCCGTTGGAGCAGCAGGAAGCGCCGCGGGCTTTTGAACGCGGCGAGGGGCTGTGTCACCGGTACGCTTACCGAACATCTGCTTTCCTTAGAGCTTAAGCTTGAACTTCTCGAGGAACGGCGCGAGCGCGGAGCTCTTCTTGGCAACGTGAGTATCGCGGCGGTTGGTGATCGCGAGCGCGATGTCGCGGAAACCGGCCGCTGGCTTTGCTTTGGCGTTCAGCTCTTCGATCATCTGGCCGTTGTTGGCGGCCTGACCGAACGTCTCGCTGTCGAAATCGATGACGCTGATGGCTTTCAGACCTACGGCGGATTCGAATTCCTTGATGCTGATCTCGGGCCGCTTGGGCATGTTGACCATGTTCATGACGAGGCGCGGCTTGGAGTCGTTGCGCCGCATCTGCGCGAGAAGGTCGACCAGATTCTTCGCGTTGCGGAGATTTGCGAGGTCGGGGGCTGCCGTGATGATCACCTCATCGGCCTGCAACATCACGCTCTTGGCCCACGCGGTCCAAAGGTGCGGCAGGTCCACCGCGACGTAGGGAACATTCTGGCGCACGACGTCGATCACCTGATCGCAGCCCTCGACGGAGATGTCGTAGTCGCGATCGAGGACGACCGGTGCCGCGAAGATCGACAGATGCTCGGAGCATTTGGTGAGCAGGCGATCGAGCAGCACCTCGTCGAGACGCTCGGGAGTCGACAGCGCATCGGCGATGCCCTGCATGGGGTCCTGGTTGAAGTCCAAACCCGTCGTTCCGAACGCGAGGTCGAGATCGGCGATGACGACATTGGACTTCAGCGCCTCCGACAGCGCCCACGCCGTGTTGTGACAGATGGTCGATGAGCCAACGCCGCCCTTCGCGCCGACGAATGCGTAGACGTGGCCAACCGGCTCGGTGTCAGGATTGTTGTAGAGATTGGAAATCGCCTCCATGAGCTGCAGTGGCTCAATGGGCTCCACGAGGTACTCGCTGACACCGCGACGCAGCAGCTCGCGATAGAGCATGACATCGTTGACCTGGCCGATAACCAGCACCTTGGTGCCAGGATCACAGTTCTCCGCCAGCCGGTCGAGTTCGGAGACCAGATGCTCCGGCGGCAGGCTGCTTTCGAGTACGATCAGATTGGGGGTCGGGTTCTGCTGATAGTGGATGACTGCCGCCTCGATGCCGCCCATGTGAACGCTGACGTGCGCTTTGGCGAGGCGACGGTCCTCCGACGCAATCTGGATGATCTCCGCGGTCGCACCATTCTCGCAGAAAGCCTGGATCGAAATACGCGGGATGGGTCGCGCGCGAGCTGCCGGCGCGACGATCGCCTCTTCGTCGAGCTCAGCCAGCGGAGCGCCAACGCCGGTATATTCTGGCGCGCTCGGAATGGGCTTGGCTTGATTGGACATGGCTGTGAGGCGACCTCAGCTAAACTTACGACTTCAGTTGCTCGTATCTTTGTTCACGCGCTCGTCGACGCTCTTGCGCGCGCCGGTCGGCTGACCGGTGACGTACTTACCCCAGACCTGATCGCGCCGCTCGCCGGAACGGGCCGTTTCGCTGCGCGGGCCGAGGAGGTCGGCGGGATTGGCGACCATCACAGCGAGATTGCGCTGCTGTGAGCAGCCGAGATTGGGATAAGGCAGGTTGGTCGGCTCGTTCGCGAGGTTGGTCGACCAATCTCCGCACTGGGGCGGCTCGGCGATGTAGCGCAGATACGAGACACGGATCGGCGCGTCAGCCTGACCCTCGGCGTTGTACGCCTCAACCGAGATGGCCGACTCTCCGAAGCCCTGATCGCGCAGGATGTTGCGGATCTCGCCCACCGCCTGCATGGCGCCGACCTCGTTGGCACCGCCGCTCGGAACGGTGACGACGAGCCGGCTGTTGCCGCTGTCGGTCACGCGGTAGTGGTCGGCGAAATTCAGCAGCTGCGCGCGCTGCGACGCGGTGAGGCCGTTCGCGTTGCGCGACACACGGATCAGGTGCGTCGTCGGCTCCTGGGAAACGAGGATCGGGTGACGCTGGGAAGAATCGACCAGCGTCCAGCCGGCGACACGCGTCGGATCATCGGTGGTCTTGCATCCCGCGATGGCGAGCGTTGCGGCCGATGCCAGGATCAGCCTTACTGCGAGCGAGCCCCTTCTGCGGTTGTCGGCAGAGCGGACCGTATGCTTCTTTGTCATGATACGTCTCCAGCCCGTGCCTATTCCACGATGAACCCGTAGTCGCCCTTGAGGTCGCCGACGGGCGCCGGGCGTCCGCCGCCGTAGATGCGGTTGATGTGGCCCAGGAAGTTCGCCTTGCGATCCGTCGGATCGGCGAGACCATCGAGCGGGCGCGCAAGCTCCTGGCGTGCAACCGGGCGCACCATGTATGGCGTCACGATCACGACGAGCTCGGACTCTTCGCGCTGGTAATCGCGGCTGCGGAACAGCGTGCCAAGGATCGGGAGATCCTTGAGACCCGGGAAGCCATCGATGTTCTGGCGCGTATCTTCCGAGAGAAGGCCAGCGATGGCGATCGAGCCGCCTGAAGGAAGTTCGACGGTCGATTTGGCGCTGCGCTTCTTGAGGGCCGGGATCTGAATGCCGGAGAGCACGACGGCGCCCTGCAGGGTCAGCTCGCTGACCTCGCTTTCGATCTTCAGGCTGATGCGGCCTTCGGACAGGACGACTGGCGTGAAGGCGAGACCGATGCCGTACTCCTTATAAGTGACGCTGACCTGCCCGAGGCTGTCGACGACAGGAACGGGGTATTCGCCACCGGCAAGAAACTTCGCAGGCTCGCCGGACACCGCGGTCAGGTTCGGCTCTGCAAGCGTCTTGATGAGGCCGTCACGCTCGAGCGCGCGCAGAGCGCCACCCACGGCCTGATTTCCCGACTGCCACATCGTCGCGACGCCGGAGTTACCGAAGGCCGTGAGATTGTTTCCGTACTGCGGGCCGTTGTTGAAGAAGCTGAGGGCGCCGGCGACATTACCCACCGAACCGATGCCAGGCGTGGGCAGCGTGCCGAGCGAAGCCGCAGTGAGCGGCAAGCCATTCGCCGACAGGACGGCTGTGGTGAAGTTGCCAGAATTGACAAGGGCGCCGACGTTGATACCGAACTGCTTGAGGATGGTGCGCTGCACCTCGGCGACGCTGACACGCAGCATCACCTGCTCCTCGCCTTCTACCGAGATGAGGTTGATGACGGGCTTCGCCCCGTAGACGTCAGCAGCGTCGGAGCTGCTGCCACCACCCGGATCCGTCGTCGCGGACTGGTAACTGCCGCCGATGTTGGTGGTGCTGGACGTCGTGGACGCATTGGAGGCGCTGGCGCCGCCGGAGTTGACGATACTGCCTGACTGAGCGTTCGCCTGCGCGAACTGGCCGGCGATCTGGGCAGCCCGATTCGAATCAATGGGCGTGCGGACCGTGCCGGTGAGCACGATCGCCCGGCCGGCGATCTCGCTTTGCACGTTCGAGCCCGGGATGAGGCGTGCGAGCAATTGGTCTAGCGCCGACAGATCAGCGCCGATCGCTACGTCAAGCGTGAGGATTTGCTGGCCGTATTCGTCGAAGAAGAACGCGTTCGTCTGCCCGGTGCCCTTAGCAATGAGGAACACGCGGTCGGACGACTGCACGACGGCGTCTAGCACGCGCGGATCGGAGACGAGGACGTCCTTCAACGGAACGGGGAATTGCACGACAATCGAGCGACCGACGCCGAGATCAATGCGCTTTGACAGTGGGAAGGCAGCATTGGCCGGAATGCGCAGGACGGAATCCTGAGCTGCCCGCCCGGACGGACCGGCGGGTGCTGCTCCTCTGCCATTCATGTCGGCGGCGTGGGCGGTGCCAAAGCTCGAGGCGACGAGATACACAGCAGCCATGGTGGCGCGCGCCCACTTCAGGGTCGTTCGCATGTCAGATAACCTTTTCGAACAGCCGAAAACTGATGACGCAACTCAGTTCACGCCGTACGCGCGCGATGGCACTCCGTAGCGCAGGATACGCACAGTGCTACCACGCTGATCGTTCATGGCCGCCGTCGGCCCCCTACCCTTGGGGTCGCCATCGGCAATGCTACGCAACGAAAGACTGATCTCACCCATAGCGTTGGCGCGCGCCAACAGCTCGGCCTGATGGGGAGTGAGCTCGAGGGTTGCGGTGTTCGCATTGTCCTCGGACGTCTTGGCACCTTCTTTGGCGCCGATGGCCTGGCCGATGGCCAGGACGCGGACATTGGAGAAGAGGGTGTCGGACACGGCCTCGTCCTGGCCGCTCGGGTTGCGCTCGCGCCGCGTGAGGATGACGTCCACGCGATCGTTCGGAAGGATGAGCCGACCCGCGGCCGTCTCTTCCTTGATCTTGGTCGAGATCGCACGCATGCCGCTCGGCAGAATGGCGGCAAGCACGCCGCCTTGGCCCGCCTTGATGACTTTATCCTTGGTGATCGGCTCGCCTTCGAGGAGTGGAGCACGCGCAATGGCTCCAGTGACGAGCTTCATCGCTTCCTCGCCGCCGGCCTGCGTGATGAAGGATGGCGTGACGGCTTCGGTCGGCCAGGTCTGCCAGCGGAAATCCGTCGGCTTGGTCACTTCGCCAAGCGGGATGTTGCGGCGCGCGACCAGAACCTCGGTGGCATTGATGGGGACGGCGACCTGCGTCGGTTCGCTAGGATTGCTGACGATCGAGCGCATAAGCATGAACGCGAGGAGACCGGCTCCACCCGCAATCGCAATGCCGACCAATTGTGCTCGCTTCACAGCCACGGGGCCCTTTCACCCGTTCGAATTCGTACAAAACCGACCTTGCAGGACAAACGTCAACGCAAGGTTAATTGTCGTTACGAATTGAGGCTGGCGGGGCCGTTCCGTCACGACGCCAGCAACAGCGGCACGGCGCTCATCGGGTAGACGACAAGGGCGCCGGCAGTAATGGCCACGCCGTAGGGCATGCCTTCGCCGCGGCGATGGAGACGGGCAGCCCAGTCCGGAAGCGGCAACACTGCAACGGGGGCCATTCGGTAGGCCAATAGCAGTAGTGCCAACAGGCCGCCAAAGATGGTCGTCAATACCAGCAGCGGCAAGAGTTGCTCATACCCCAGCCAGAGGGCCGCGGCCGACAACAGCTTGGCGTCGCCGCCGCCAACGAGACGGAGTTGGAACAGCACCATATTCGCGACGAGCACCGCGACGCCTACGGCGAGATGCACGAGCATCGTCTGCCAGCTCAGTCCGGCGATCAGCGCGACCGCAAAGAACGCAACGACGAGCGCGACGGAGATCGCGTTTGCGATGCGCATCGTCAGGACGTCCATTGCTGCCGCGTAGATCATCAGCAGGGGGAAAACGAGCAAAAGAAGCTGAGCGATCAACGTACTCTCCAGCGGTCTGGCGAACAGTCTGGCGGCAGCGCTCCTAAGAATGGTCAAAGCCCGCCTGCGACGCTCGATAGCAACAGGGCCGCCCGGCACCTGCGCGCCGAGCGGCCCCCTTTTAACCCGCGCTATTGTTACTGTGGCGCGACGAGCTTGTTCGAGATGCCAGTAAGCATTGCGCTGAGCTTACCACCGACTGCGGTGGCGCCGCCTACGATGGCAACACCGATGAGAGCGGCGATGAGGCCGTACTCGATGGCGGTGGCGCCGGATTCATCCTGAGCGAAACGAGCGAAGAAAGACGTCATGACAGCAACTCCCAATTATTGAACAGCCATGCGCTCCGGCATGGGCCTCTGTCCTGCAGCCTTTGCCCTATGACGTTTGGCGGCTGGACTGACTGGGTTATGAACCCCGAAGTCTTAAACCTAAGTAAAACGTACTAATTTGCTCATAAATACCTCCTAATGGAGCGTTAAATCTATTGATAACTATTGAAATACCTTGCTCGAAAACAGTAATATTCGGGCTTCTAAAGCAACCCCGCAACTGATCACGTAAGTATTTATGCCGACCAGGTCCGTCCGGCGACTGTCTGTACTCGCAAATCGGTGCGGCCCAGCCCGTTAGGTATTGCTTCTGCTGAGCCTCAACTCTCGAGGTCTTGTCTGGCGGGGGCGGCGAAGCTGCCGAAAAAACGGGCCGCAACAGTTCGGCGGCTGTTTAGATCTGCAGGTTACCGATTTCTTCACCAATACCTGAGGTAATTGCGCGAAATCGTACCCAGGGTTCGGCCGCGCATGACGTTTTCGAAGCGCCTCAAGACAAATTTGTCCGTCGTCGCCATCAGCGCTGCTGTGCTTGGATCGATCGGATCGATGCCCACGCGCGCGGCCGACCTCATCGTCGCTTTCGACCAATCGCAGTTGCTACGGCTGCCGCGTCCAGTCGCCGAGGTGATCATCGGCAATCCTTCGATTGCGGATGTGGCCGTGCAGGGCGGCAATCTGCTCGTCATCACCGGCAAGTCTTTCGGCGTCACGAACATCATTGCGCTCGACGCCGAGAGGAACGTCATCCAGGACCAGCGGGTGATTGTCGATCAAGATGACCGCCGCACAGTCGCACTCTACCGCGGCGCGCTGCGTCAGACGTACACTTGCGCACCCAACTGCTCGCCGGCGCTGATCATTGGCGACGATCTGAGAGTATTCGACACCATCAACAAGGCCGCGCAGGCCAAACGGGGTGCTTCGACCCCCGCACGCCAGCAGTCGCCGGAGTAGCCCCGAGAGGTCCCGCCTCGCGGCGATTTAGATTTTA
>JASBSU010000037.1 GCA_030148725.1 Hyphomicrobium sp. | reverse complement strand
CTCGTCGCGCCGCTTCCGTTGGAGACCGTGCTCGACTGATATCCGCCCGCCACGCCGAGCCGCCACACATCGTCGAGAGCCACCTGCGCGCCGGCTGTGAAGAGGCCGGCCGATTCCGTAAAGCCGATCTGCTGGAATGTGGTGCCGGCATCGAGAAAGCGCGCGCTCGCGCCAGCCCACAGGCACTGCCCCTCGCGGATGATCGACGCGGTATCGGTGCCGTTGACCTTGCAGCTCATGAGGCTGCCGGTGAACGCGAGGTTCGAGTACAGCGCCGCGATCTGCGCGTCCGAGTAGATTTCAGGCGAGAGCTGGTCGAGCGCGCTGCGATACTGGGCAAGGTCGTCGACATTCAACAAGCCAAGCAGCACCGGGGTAACGCCGCCGCCACCCGCGCCCAGTATCTGATTGAGGTGACCCGCGAGAGCCCGCTCGTTGTTGTTGAGCCCGCCGACGTCGAAGTCGACGGCGATGTCGAGGTACACCGAGAAGATGCTGGGGTAGCTCAGCCTGGCGTGCAGTGCAGGGCTCGCGATGAGCCCGAGCCCGTTGTTCGTCACGCCTTGGTCGGCGAAAATGATCTCGTAGCTCTGCGGGGTAATCGGCAGTCCGATGACGTTCACCGCAACCTTGCCGGCGAGATCTGCTGACCCGACGACGCCGACGCGATCATAGCCGCTCGGCGTGCCGTCGATGTCGATGTCGGTCACGCCGCCACCCGACTGAAGAAACTGCGCCAGCACGGTCGGCATCGCATTGGGGTCGCCAATGAGGGTTTCTTCAATGACCCCGCGACCGCCGGGCGACAGCGTGCCATCATTGAGGACATGCGCTGCAATAATGTGCTGGCCCGAATTCAACAGGCCGCCGGCATGGTTGATGACAGAGCCCACTGGATCGGCGCCGTCACTGAGGGTGATGTCTCCGGTGATGGTTCCGAAGTTGTCGACCGAATTGTTCGAGCCCCTCATGTCGACGGCAAAGTCGGCGAGACCCGCGGTGATCGTCCCCCAGTTCAGCAGCGTGTTGAGGTTTGCTGAGTCCATCATCACGCCGGCGCAACACGCACCGCCAACGACGGTTCCTGTGTTCATGACGATGGTGCCCGCGTATCCGGCTGCGTAAATGCCGGCCGAGCCCAGACCGGTAGCCGATATGTTGCCGGCGTTGACGACGGCGACCATGCCCCCGCCCACGACGTTGATGCCGTCGGAGCTGTCACCGGTTGTCGTGATGTTTCCCAACGACGCGACTGCGACATCGCCGGTCGATACGACGGCGATACCGTCCGAGCCGTCGCCGTGCGTAAGAATGTTGCCGGTCGCGATGACCGCTGCTCCCGCTGCGCCGTCAACATCAATGCCCGAAGCGCCGTCGCCGAACGTCTCGATGCTGCCGGCAGCGTTCAGCATTGCAACGCCGTCAGTCTCAATCGATATGCCGACGCTGCCATCGCCGTTGGTGACGATTTGTCCGCTGGATTGCACGCCAACGTCGCCCTGCGTCTCTGCATTGATGCCAATGCTGGACGACCCCGACGTAACGATTTTCCCCAGAGATGTGATGTCGATGGGCCCGAACACGCTCGCGGCGTTTATGCCAATCGCCGAGGTGCCCGAAGTCGTAACGTCACCGGTTGAGATGATCGTGATGGCCCCGAACGAAGTTCCTGACTGACCGATCGTGCCGACGTTGATTCCAGCGGCGAACGTACCCGAGGTCGAGATGTTGCTACTGGAATTGACGTACGCATCGCCGTCGATCGAGCCGGCCGCTATACCGAACGCATTGTTTCCGGACGTCGTGATGGTGCCGGAGGAAACGACACTGACCAAATCATTCTGGCCGCTGACCTGGACGCCGGTAGCGCTGCCGCCTGATGTAAAGATGTCCGCCGTCGAATACACGGTGACGGGCCCGGCGTTGCTGGCGGCAAAAATGCCGTCGGCGTCCGTGGCACGGATAGCGAAGGCGCCAGGGGTGACGTTTAGTTCGACTGAGCCGTTGCTCGTGAAGGTAATGCCTGTAACACCCGTTGCAGGCGCAATGTCCGCCGACAGATCTTCGATGTTGAGCACCTGATAGGGACCGCCGCCATTCTGCAAATCGATGCCAGACGAGACGTCCCCCGAGCAGGTCACGATCTCGCCGGAGCTTCCGCTGATCTGATTGCACGGCGATGCCGGCGGTACGGTTTGCGCACGAGCGGGAGCGGTCAGGCAGAAGCCTGCGACAAAAGCAGAAGACGCAAAAAGCGCGCTTGCGGAGTTCGAGCGGAATGATTTCGCTGGCAAGCGTACGTAGTCCTGTGCCGTGTGGGAGCACGCAACACCCGGCCCACGATTGACGTCTTTTTTGCGCGAAAGCTTACGAGCGCGGCGTGCGTCGTTCTGTCGGCAGAATCGGCCTTATGTCAAAGACGGCGGAAACGGCGATCGTGGAGGAATCGGGGGGCAAGCGCTACTTTGCGCGCGTTGCGAAGCGGACGGCTTCTTCGGCGGCGCGGAACAGGGCCTGGGCCTTGTTGATGCACTCCTGCTGCTCTTTCTCTGGCACCGAATCGTGCACGAGACCGGCACCGGCCTGCACGTGCATCATGCCATCCTTGATGAGCGCCGTGCGCAGCACGATGCAGGTGTCCATCTGGCCGGAGGCGGAAAAGTACCCAACGCATCCGGCGTAGGGACCGCGCTTCGACTTCTCCAACTCGTCGATGATTTCCATCGCGCGCACTTTGGGTGCGCCGGAAACGGTGCCTGCGGGAAAGCCCGCCATCATCGCATCGACGGAATCATGCTTCTTGTCGAGCCGTCCGACGACGTTCGAGACGATATGCATGACATGACTGTAGCGCTCGATGAAGAAGCGCCCGGTCACGTCGACCGAGCCGATCTCCGCGACGCGTCCGACGTCGTTTCGTCCGAGGTCGAGCAGCATCAGATGTTCTGAGCGCTCCTTCGGATCCTTCAGCAGCGCATCGGCGAGCGCCTGATCCTCGGCGTCGGTTTTCCCGCGCGGAGCCGTGCCGGCGATCGGGCGTATCGTCACTTCGCCATTGCGCACCCGCACCAGAATCTCCGGGCTGGAGCCGACGAGCGCGAAGCCTCCAAAGTCGAGATGAAAGAGGAAAGGGGAGGGGTTCGTGCGGCGCAGCGCCCGATAGAGCGAAAACGATGGCAGCGTGAACGGCGCGGAGAATCGCTGCGACAGCACCACTTGGAAGATGTCGCCGGCGACGATGTACTCCTTCGCGCGGTTCACCATCGCTTTGTAGCCGGACGGCGTCGTGTTCGATGTCGGCTTCGGCGCAGCGAGCTTGCGCGGCGTCGCAGATGGCGTGTGCGGAAGCGGCTCGTCCAGGGCGGCAACGGCGCTCTTCAGCCGCTTGCAAGCTGCCTTGTAGGCCTTCTCCGGGGCAACCTTCGCATCCGGACGCACCGGCGTGACGATGGTGATCTCGTCCTTGATGATGTCGAAGATCGCCATCACGGTCGGCCTTACGAGAATGCCGTCGGGAATGCCGAGCGCATCCGGCGGTGGGCTCGGCAAGCGCTCCATCAGGCGCACCGTGTCATAGCCCATGTAGCCGAAGATGCCGGCCGCCATCGGCGGCAGCTCGGCCGGCAGATCGATCTTCGATTCTGCGAGCAGTGCCCGCAGAGACGCGAGCGTCGATTTCGCCTCCGGCTTGAACGCGTCGGGCTTTGTGACCGGCGTGCGGTTGACGAACGCCTTCTCGCCCTCGGCACGCCAGATAAGGTCGGGTTCGAAGCCGATGACCGAGTAGCGCCCGCGCGACGCGCCGCCTTCCACCGATTCCAGCAGAAAGCTCATCGGCTTGTCGGCCGCGAGCTTGAGGTACGCGGAGACCGGCGTTTCCAGATCGGCGACGAGCCGAGTCCAGACGACTTGCGGTGCGCCCTTCTCGTACTTGTCGACGAAGGCGGCCAGCGTCGGCATCGCTTCCATTTGACCCGGCCTTGCTCTCTTCGTCCGTTCGAGCGTGCTCAAACTCGCCTCCCAGGTGACGCTACTGCGCGTCGCCGGTCGTACCCCTGAGCTTCTTGAACTCTTCCTCGTAGATATGCGTGCCGAGGCTCTGCTGCAGCGCCAGCACGTATTCGCTCAACACCTCGTCCGCGAGCTGGTTGCGCAGGTCGGACGTCAGCGTCGTACGCTGGGCGTCCGACAGTGGCGGGGCCGGGGTGATCTCGGTCACCTTGAACACGATGCGCGACTTGTCGGTGGCGTCGGGCGCAGAAGCTGCGGTGCCCTTTGCCAGCGTGAAAGCGCGGGTGACGGCGTCGCGGCTCATGCCTTGCGGCGTCGTCGATCTGTTGAAGGCCGGCGTGGTCTCGACCTTCGCGCCGCCGGCGGCTGTCGCCAGTGCCGCCATCGCCTCGCCCTTGTCGGCGCGCTCGACCAGCTGGTTGGCGAGTTCGGTCACGAGGCGCGCCCGTTCCTTGGTGACGTAGAACTTCTTCACGTCCTCTTTCACCTGATCGAACGGCTTCTGCTTCGCCCCGATGACTTCGAGCACGTCGACCCATGCGAAGCTATTGCCGGGAAGCTCGATCACGTCGTTCTCGACGCCGACGCCGCTGGCGAAGGCCGCCTGCAGCACCGCGTTCGGATCGTTGATCATCAACTGGGGAGCACCGTCCGGCCCCTTGTTGTTGCGGTCGACGGCCGCGATCTGGAAGAAGCTGAGCTTCATCGCCTCGCCGATCTCCTTGAGCGTCTTGCCGGCCGAGCGCTGATCCTCGACCTGATCGAGCGTCGCCTGGAGCTGCTCCTCTGCCTTCTTGGTGGCGAGCCTGTCTTTCACCTCGGTCTTGACGTCGGCGAACGTGCGCTCGACGGCCGGCTGGATGTCGGTGACGCGCACCAGCACGGTGGCAAAGCGGCCCTCGATGGGATCGGAGATCGTGTCCTTCTGCAGCGAGAACGCTGCATCGGCGATCTTCGGGTCGATCAGGCGGTCCTTGCTGACGAGGCCGAGATCGATGTCGGAATCTTTCGCGCCAGCTTCCTTGGCGACCTCACCGAACGCCTTGCCGCCCTCGATCGCCTTCTTGGCAGCCTCGGCGGCCGCCTTGTCCTTGAACGCGATCTGCTGCAGGCGCCGGCGCTCCGGCGTGTTGTAGGATTTCTTCGTGTCTTCGTAGGACGCCTGCACGTCCGCGTCAGACACTTCGATCGTCTTCTTGATCTGATCCACCGACAGCAGCAGCGTCTCGATCTTGCGGAACTCCGGCGCCATGAAGTTCTGAAGGTTCGATTCGTAGGCAGCCTTCAGCTTGGCCTCGTCCGGCTCGGGCACGGTCACGGCCTTATCGGCATCGATGGTGAAGTGCTCCGCCACGCGCGTTTCATTGCGCCATGAGTTCATCAGCTCGAGCGAAGCCTCAGGCACCGCGACGCCGTCGACGAGGGCCGAGGTCAGCTGCTCGCGCAGTTCATCCCTGCGGCGCAGCTGCAGGAAGCCGCGTTCGCTGAGGCCGAGACGCTCGATGACGTTCTCGAACGCCAGGCGGTTGAATTTTCCGTCCGGGCCCTTGAAGGCGTCGTCTCCCTTCAGCCCTTCGATGAGGGCCGCGTCGGAGAGTTCGAGGCCGAGCTTGGCAGCATGCTGCTCCACGGCCGACCATGCGACGAGCCGCGCCAGTACGCGATTGTCGAGTCCTGCCGCCTGCGCCTGCTCGGTGGTGATTCGCCGCCCGGCCTGCTGCGAGATCACATTGATCTCGTTCTGGAACGCGCGCTGGTAGTCCTCCGCCCGGATCTCCTGGCTGCCGACTTTGGCGAGTGCGCCACGCCCCCACCCGGTGAAAACGTCGGCCACTCCCCATACTGCGAAGCTCAGCACAAGCAATGCGAAGAGCAACTTGGCTACCAGTCCAGTGGAGCCGCGGCGAAGTGCGTCGAGCATTGAAAGGTCGTTCCATTCCCTGGAGGCCGGAAGGCACCGAGGCACGGGGCCCGGATCCTGCGGCGTGTGAGCGGCCGGCGATTTCCGCGCCTGGCCTTGATGTGGGCATGATATGAAGCGCAGCCGTTGCGGCTTTGCAAGTTTGCCGTTCGCCTTGCTCCGGGAGCATATGGCCAATCATTAATATGGACGCAACTTCATGAAGGGGGAGCAATGACAGGGGCGATCCGACCGCTCGTCGCCGGAAACTGGAAGATGAACGGTCTCACGGCGCAGCTCGCCGAGGCGCAGTCGGTTCGAAACGGGCTCGGCGCCCCGCCGCCCGTCGACGTCATGATCTGTCCGCCGGCGACTCTCATCACGCCCCTGATGTTGACGCTCAAGGGATCCGGCGTGCTCGTTGGGGGCCAGGACTGCCATTCCGAGCCGTGCGGCGCCTTTACGGGCGACGTTTCGGCCGAGATGCTGGCCGATGCCGGAGCGACTACCGTTATTGTCGGCCATTCCGAACGTCGCGCCATGCATGGCGAGCTGGATCGCATCGTCCGCGCCAAGGCCGAAGCTGCCCACCGCGCCGGGCTGATTGCCATCGTCTGCGTTGGAGAGACGGCGGGCGAGCGCGCCGCCGGGCTCACCGAGGAGGTCGTTCACCGGCAGCTTGCCCACTCGCTGCCCGACGCGGCGACGGCCGCCAACACCGTGATCGCCTACGAGCCCGTTTGGGCCATCGGCACCGGGCTGACGCCGACCGCCGCCGACGTCGCGCGCGTACATGCAAGTATTCGCGAGCGCCTCCAAGCCCGCTTTCCGGGCGAGGGGGCTCGGATGCGCATCCTCTACGGGGGCTCGGTCAAGCCATCCAACGCTGCCGAGTTGCTGGCCATCGACCACGTCAACGGGGCGCTCGTTGGCGGCGCGAGCCTGAAGGCATCGGACTTCCTGGGCATCGTTGCAGCGTACAAAGCCTAACCGCTCGCCTTGCCGTAGGAATCACGGCAACAGATGCTAGAGTTCGCGAGGTCCGCGCCCGTATATTTCAACGATGAGCGAGGCATTTTCTCGATGAGCCGCGCCAAATGCGCATTCCAGGCCCTGTTCGTCGGCGCTGTCGTGATGGGCGGCCCCGCCGAAGCGGCGCGGCTCGACAAGGAAAGCTGCGCGACGCTGGCCGCGGAACTGGCGTCGCTCGTGGCGACCGGCATCAAGACCGAGATGGAGCGCGGCCCGACATGGTGCCAGGCGAACTTGAGCCCGGATCGCATCCAAACGGCGCGCCGCGTGCTCGAGCTCGAGGACCAGCTGGAATTCAGATGCTATAATAAGAGCTTGGCTCCAAAGCGAAAAGATGCGCCGGGCACGCCCCCTGGCACCGCGCCGGGAGTGAATACGCAATCGGCTCAAGGCGCACCGCTGATCGCAGCACCAGGCGCTGCCACGGCCAAAGTCCCTGCGGTAGCCACCCCTGCGGCCGCCCCGTCCGCCCCCAAGGCGCCAAGCCCGGCAGCCGAAGCCCCCCGAGGGTCCGCGCCACAAGTCGCCGCGCCGACAGCACCGGCAAAAGCCGGACAGGCCGCAGTCCAGACAGCGCCGCCGGCCGCAAAGCCAACAACGGCTCCGGCTGCCGCGAAGCCCGCAACGTTGCCGTCCGCGGCGCCTCAGATACCTCCGGCGCAGGTCCAGCGTCCGGCCCAAGCGCCCCTAAGCGCACCACTTCCGGCTGGTCCGGCGCCGTCCAAGAGCGCCGCGCCGGCCCCGCCTCCGGCCACTGCTCCCGCGCAAGTGCGCGCCGCTGCTCCGGCCGTATCGCCCTCCGCGGCGACCTCGACCGGCACCGTGAATCCAGTTCACCCGCAAAAACCGGCCATGGCGGGCACCGTCCCCTTAGCCCAGCCGGTGGCCGTTCAGACGGGCGCTCCCGTTGCGACCCTGCCACCGCCGTCACGGCTCGGACCTGTACCAGCGGCCCCTACGGCGCCGCCGACGCCCGCAGCAGCGGGCGCGCCCGATACCAAGCAGCCGCCGCCCCTGGATCCCGCGGCGCAGGCCGCCGCACGCAAAAAGAACAAGCGACGTACGCCCGCGAGCGCCTACGTTGCGCCCAGCGATGTGAACCCGTTTTCGCTGCCCGGAATGCGCTGAGCCCGTAATTCCGGGCTTTCGCAGATCCCCCACTAGCCGCATCGCGCCAACTGTTATAGAAGGCGCATTCCGCCCGATGGCGGCACTCAAATCCTAAAGACCGCGCAACAAGAGACCACCATGGCCACCGCATTGCTCGTCCTCCACCTGATGATCGCGACCGCGCTTGTTGCGGTGGTGCTGCTTCAGCGTTCCGAAGGCGGCGCGCTGGGTATTGGTGGTGGTGGCGGCGGTAACTTCCTGACCGGCCGTGGCACGGCCAACCTGCTGACGCGTACGACCGCCGCGCTCGCAGCGGCCTTCTTCGCGACCAGCATCCTGCTGACGCTCGTCGCGCAGCACTCGGCACCTGCCCGCTCGATTTTCGACGGCGCCCCCGGCACCGCGGCCCCGGCAGCCGGCGGCGCAACGGCTCCGGCGACCCCATCGCCGGCTCAGCCCGCCACCGATGGCGCTCGCGGCGGCATTCTCGACAAGCTCCAGTCGCCGGCGGTCCCGCAGAACCGTTGATCGCCGATAGCAGCTGTTGAGTAGTTGCTCGCGCGCACTATGCGCGCCCAGCGTGCGCGTTAAGCTCGATAGAGAGATTCCTCTAACGAGCTCGATGGCGCGCCCATGCAAACAGCAAAACGCGTAATGATTCTGGCGTTCATTCCGGCTGCCGTCCTGATGGGCGGCTGCGCCGGTACGGACCTGAAGCCCGTGGCTTCGTTCGGAGCATCGAACATGCTCTCGCCGTCCGGTTACGCCGAGACGAAGATCAGCGACACCCAATATCAGGTGAAGGCGACGGGGACCGAGGCGACGCCCAAATCGCGCATCGAGAAGATCGCGCGTGCGCGCGCCGCGCAGATCGCCGTAGAGCAGAAGATGAAGTACTACAAAGTCACCAACGTTCAGGTCGGCGCCTTGTGCGAAAAGAAGCACGAATTCTACAAGGGCGGAGCAACGGCCGGCGGCACGCGCCAGACAGTGATGCTTGACGTGGTCTACGCGAAGGAGGCGTCGGATCCTTCGTTCGTCAGTGCCAAGGAGAGTTTCGAGGCGCTGAACGGCGAATTGGGCAACGATGTCATCCCGTCCGAGGAAAAGGCAGTTGCCGAGCAGGAGGCCCGCGCCGCCTGCGGTCAGCAGATCTGAGGCTCCTCATCGCGTTGCGCCCACCTGAAGCATTTTGGGCACGCCCGGCCGCAAATGCCCGGGTTTTAACGCATCCCGGGGATGAGGCGATTACGCCCCTTCGAATCTCAGCCCCCTTCGTGTAAGCCTCAAATCCCATGCAGCGGTATATCTTCATTACCGGCGGCGTGGTGTCCTCCCTCGGAAAAGGCCTCGCGTCAGCCGCACTCGGTGCGCTTCTTCAAGCGCGCGGATATTCGGTTCGGCTTCGCAAGCTCGATCCGTATCTCAACGTCGACCCTGGCACGATGTCGCCGTATCAGCACGGCGAAGTGTTCGTGACCGACGACGGCGCTGAGACGGATCTCGATCTCGGACACTACGAGCGCTTCACTGGTGTTCCGGCACGCAAGTCGGACAACATCACGACGGGCCGAATCTATCAGGACATCCTCGCCAAGGAGCGGCGCGGAGCGTACCTGGGCGGCACCGTGCAGGTGATCCCGCACGTCACCGACGCCATCAAGGAGTTCGTGACGTCGGGGAACGAGGGCATCGACTTCGTGCTCGTCGAGATCGGCGGAACGGTGGGCGACATCGAAGGGCTGCCGTTCTTCGAGGCCATCCGCCAGCTCGGCAACGATCTGCCGCCGCTGTCGTCGATCTTCATCCACCTGACGCTGATGCCTTACATCCCGTCGGCGGGTGAATTGAAGACCAAGCCGACGCAGCACTCCGTGAAGGAGCTGCGTTCGATCGGCATTCAGCCGAACATTCTGCTCTGCCGATCCGATCGCCCCGTCCCGGCATCCGAGCGCCGCAAGATCGCGCTGTTCTGCAACGTGCGCGAGGAAGCGGTGATCCAGGCGCTCGACGTGCCATCCATCTATGAGGTCCCGCTCGCCTACCATCGCGAGGGGCTCGACGAGCAGGTCCTGCGCGCATTCAACGTCTCCGGAGCACCCAAGCCGGATCTGACGCGCTGGGAGACCATCGCGCGCGGGATCGAGACGCCTGAAGGCGAGGTCACGATCGCCGTCGTCGGCAAGTACACGGGCCTGAAGGACGCCTACAAGTCGCTCATCGAGGCGCTGGTGCACGGCGGTATCGCCAATCAGGTGCGCGTCAATATCGAATGGATCGAGAGCGAGATCTTCGAGCGCGAGGATCCTGCGCCCTACCTCGAGGGGGTCAATGGCATCCTCGTGCCGGGCGGCTTCGGCGAGCGTGGTTCCGAGGGTAAGATCCTCGCCGCCAAGTTCGCGCGCGAGCGGAACGTTCCGTATTTCGGCATTTGCTTCGGTATGCAGATGGCTTGCCTCGAAGCAGCCCGCAATCTCGTCGGCATCAAGGACGCCAATTCCACCGAGTTCGGCCCAACCGGCGAGCCGGTCATCGGCCTGATGACCGAGTGGATGCGCGGCAACGAGCTGGAGCAGCGGCGCCTTGGGGGCGACCTCGGCGGCACCATGCGTCTTGGAGCCTTCCCGGCTGAGCTCCAGCCCGGCAGCCATATCGCGCAGGTCTATGGCAGTCAGCAGATCTCCGAGCGCCACCGCCACCGCTACGAGGTCAACACCAAGTACCGCGAGCGGCTTGAGGCGGCGGGCCTTCGCTTCTCCGGCCTGTCGCCGGACGGCCTGTTGCCCGAGGCGGTTGAATATCCCGACCACCCGTGGTTCATCGGCGTGCAGTACCACCCCGAGCTGAAAAGCCGGCCGTTCGAGCCGCACCCGCTGTTCCGCTCGTTCATCACCGCCGCCGTGGAGCAGAGCCGCCTCGTCTAGCGTCCAGGGTCGGGCGCGGCGAGGGCTACACTGTAGAGGCAACGATGCACTGCACGCGGAGCGCTGCGTTGCGGTCGGCTACTTCTTTACTGCCCAATCGCCAGCCTAAACTTTAATCAGCGCCCGGCCGAAGCAGCTGATTGCGTAGCCCTGATGACAGCCTCCGAAAAAACGAAGAATTCAACGTATCCATTGACTTAGGACAACTCCGGCGGAGTTGGCATGGTTATTGATTACTACTAACGGCATTAACCAACCGGCCGGGCGTGATCCGGGTCGGAAACGCCCGAAAGGGTCATCAGGGACAAACACAAGGAGTGCTCCCCATGAAGCTCATCACCGCCATCATCAAGCCCTTCAAGCTCGACGAAGTGCGCGCTGCGCTCACCAAGCTCGGCGTCAACGGCATGACCGTCACCGAGGTCAAGGGCTTCGGTCGCCAGAAGGGCCACACCGAGATCTATCGCGGCGCCGAATACTCGGTGAACCTGCTGCCGAAGGTGAAGATCGAACTCGCCGTATCGGGCGGCCAGGCCGATAGCGTGGTGGCTGCCATCCGCGCTGCCGCGAACACGGGCTCTATCGGCGACGGAAAGATCTTCGTTTCGCCCATCGAGGCTCTGGTGCGCATCCGTACCGGCGAGACGGCAGAAGCCGCTCTCTGATCGAAGACTTGAACGCGTGAACTTGGCGGCCCCAAGCCGCACTTCCTCGCCGGGAATTCCTGCGTCGCCCCTAGAAGGCGTGGGTCCCGGCGGGACTTTTGTTCAGCGCATCCCGCACGTGAGGCGAGTTGAGGCGACGTCTGCAATGACGCCGCTATCGTGTTGCTGCAACTTAATGTACACACAATGCGGGGCCTCAGCCCGAATCGGGCGATAAGGGGAATGCGGAGGACGTCGCCGCAGGGGCTCCAGTAGACGTGGTTGAGGCAACGTCCTCCCGAACCAAGCTGTGGCAACCGCCGCGGCGGATAAAAGCGCTCGCGCTCAGGGGAGTTCAAACAATGCCTTTGGATCTTCAAGCACTTCTCATTCTTCTCATTATTGGTGCGATTGCCGGCTGGCTCGCCGGCGTTCTCGTCAAGGGCTACGGCTTCGGCCTTGTCGGAAATATCGTCATCGGCGTCATTGGCGCATTCATCGGCGCCTGGCTGCTGCCCCAGCTTGGGTTCGGAATGGGCGGTCTACTCGGTTCCATCGTCTCGGCGACCATCGGAGCCATTATTTTGCTTTTCCTGATCGGCCTCGTGCGCAGGGTCGCGTAGCATCCACCTGAAGATATCAGCGTGGCCGCGCCCGAAAGGCGCGGCCATTTGCTTAAGCGCCGCATGCCGCTCTTTTGGCTGAAGTGACGTGGTATAGAGCCCCCATGACCATGCATGAATCGCTGACCCCCAATCCGCGCGTCGCCATCCGTAACGTCGAGGTGGCAAACGACGCGAAGATCGCCGTGTTCGCCGGCCCCTGCCAGATGGAGAGCCGTGCCCACGCGCTCGAGATGGCCGCAGCCCTGAAGGAAACGGCCGCCCGGCTGGGATTTGGCCTCGTCTACAAATCGTCCTTCGACAAGGCCAACCGCACGTCGCTGTCCGGCAAGCGAGGCATTGGTCTCGACGCCGCCCTGTCCGTCTTCGCTGAGATCCGCGATACCCTCGGTCTGCCGATCGTGACGGACGTGCACGATGCCGCGCAGTGCGCGATCGTCGCCCCGGTGGTCGACGTCCTGCAGATCCCCGCCTTCCTGTGCCGGCAGACCGACTTGCTCGTTGCCGCCGCCAAGACCGGCTGCGTGGTGAAGATCAAGAAGGGGCAGTTCCTCGCGCCCTGGGACATGAAGAACGTCGTCACCAAGGTCGTCGCATCTGGCAACGCCAACGTCCTGCTGACCGAGCGCGGCGCCTCGTTCGGCTACAACACGCTCGTTGCCGACATGCGCTCACTGCCGATCATGGCGGAGACGGGCTGCCCGGTGATCTTCGATGCCACGCACTCGGTGCAGCAGCCGGGAGGGCAGGGGACGAGTTCGGGCGGCGACCGCCGCTTCGTTCCAGTGCTCGCACGCGCGGCGGTGGCGGTCGGCGTCGCCGGATTGTTCATCGAGACGCACGAAAATCCCGACACCGCACCGTCGGACGGACCGAACATGGTCCCACTGAAGGACTTCGCGCCGCTCATGGCCGACCTTCTGGAGATCGACGCGCTCGTCAAAAAGCAAAAGAGCGCGGCCAAAGGCACGCGCTCTTTTTAAACTGATGCACATCGCGCGGCTGCGTTACGACAGCCGCCGATCAGTGTCGGCTATTGGATCAATCCATCTTCAGGAAGGATGCAGCCTGCCACAGCGCCGAGTCGTCGGTCGCATAGGCGTAGCGCGGTGCCGAATACTGACGGCTTGCGACGCTGACGCATCCGCTCGAACCGCACGTCGGCCCCGAGCTGTAAGTGACACCGTTGAGCGCCGCGACGCTCATGGTGGTGACGAAGTAGGCGACGACATAGAGGCAGGTGACTACCCCAAGCGTACGCATGACGAGATCGAAAGACATCGCGCGACCCCCTTATCGAGAAAGCTGCTTGCAAACCTGACCGCGCCGCTTGCCCGAGCCGTGAAAGCGGAACTTCGGCCGACGCGTTCATCCTATGGAAAGAGCGCTTAACGCGACGTTAAGGTTACGCTCCGGTTAAACGACCTGCGGCTGCTCCCCCTCCGCAAATCAAATCAGACCGGACGCTAACCATCGCAGATTCCATGCTGATCCGCGAGAGTCGCTGTGCGGCGAACGACGAATTTTTTTATGCGCGCGACGCATGTCGCCCAGACGATTTGTCGGCTGTGATGCGTTGACGGTTATCCTTAAGTTGCGCATTGCCGATGCGCCGACCTGGCGCGGCAGGCATTCGGACGAGGGGCGGTGGTGAATGGTCGGCGTGTCTCTGCACGAGATTGCGATACTGCTTGCCGCGCTCGCGATCGCAGGTCCGCTTGCGCGCTGGCTCGGCATCAGCGAGGTGCTCGGCTATCTCGTCGTCGGCCTGATACTCGGCCCCAACACGATCGGCTGGTCGTTCTCGGACTACAAAGCCAAGGAGATCCTGCACTTCGCCGAATTCGGCATAGTGCTGCTGCTGTTTCTCATCGGGCTGGAGCTGCGGCCGAAGCGTCTATGGGCGATGCGCAATGCCGTGTTCGTGCTCGGCACCCAGCAGGTGATCCTGACCGGGCTCGCGCTCGCGGGCATCGCCATCCTCGTGGGATACAACTGGCAGACGGCGCTGTTTGCAGGTCTGGCGCTCGCCCTCTCATCCACCGCTCTCGCTTTGCAGGTGATGGAGGAAACGGGCGACCTGGCGACCCGGCACGGCCGGCTCGGCTTCTCCGTCCTGCTGTTTCAGGACCTGGCCGCCATTCCGCTCATCGCCTTCGCGCCGTTGTTCGCGACCAAGGCCATCTCGACCATCGCGACGCAGTCCGGTCCGATGGAGCTGCTGGCCGTCTTGAAGGGGCTTGGCCTCATCGCGGTCGTGGTCGTCGTCGGCCATTTTGTGCTCGATTTCCTGCTTCGGCTCGTCGCCGCAACGCGCGTCCGCGAGGCGATGACCGCCGCGGCTCTGCTCACCGTCGTCGGGGTGACGATCCTCATGCAGATGGCGGGGCTGTCGGCGTCGCTCGGCGCCTTCATCGCCGGCGCACTGCTGGCTGAATCGTCCTACCGCCATCAGCTCGAAGCCGACATCCAGCCGTTCGAAGGCTTGCTGCTCGGTCTCTTTTTCACCGCCATCGGCATGACCATCGACGTGCGGCTGTTCCTCGACGCGCCCGGCGTCATCCTCACGTTCGTTGCGGGCCTAGTCGCCATCAAGGCCGGAATTCTGTACGTGCTCGGCCGCCTGCAGGGATTGGAGCCGGGACCGGCCCGCCGCCTCGGCATCGCGCTCTCGCAGGGCGGCGAGTTTGCGTTCGTGCTGTTCACAGTCGGCTATGCCTCCGGCGCGCTGACGAACGAGAACACCGAGCTCCTGACGGTGATCGTGTCCCTCTCGATGGCTGCGACGCCCATCCTGCTTAAAATCGAAAGCCTCCTATCTAGGCGGCGTAAGGCGCCCGCGCCTCTATACGACAGCCTCCCGGACAACGACGGCCATGTAATCATCGCCGGCTTTGGCCGGGTGGGGCAGATCGTTGCGCGCATACTCACCGCCAAGCGCATCCCCATCACCGCCCTAGATATCAGCGCCGAGCAGGTCGAGTTGGTACGCCGCTTCGGTGCCCAGGCGTTCTACGGTGACGCGAGCCGCCCCGACATCCTCGAAGCGGCCGACGCGCAAAAGGCGCGCGCGTTCGTGCTAGCCATCGACGATGTCGAAGCCTCGATACGCACAGCCGAGCTGGTTCGGTCGAGCTATCCGAACCTCCCGATCTTCGCCCGGGCGCGCAATCGCAACCATGCCATGCGCCTCTTGGATCTCGGCATCACCGAAATCCAGCGCGAGGCGTTCCTCTCCTCGCTGGACATTGCAAAGCGTCTTCTGAAGCAGCTCGGCATGTCCGAGCGCGAGGCCGGCCGCGTGATCCACACGTTCCAGAGCCACGACGAGCGTCGTCTGCTGGAGGACTACAAGCTCTCCAGCGATCTCGACAAGCTGCGCGAGCGAGCGCGCAGCGATGTAAAGACCCTCGAAAAGCTCTTCGAGGAGGATGCCGAGGAAGAAGCGAGGTTGCGCGACCTCGCACGGACGGAGGACAACATCCGGTGAAGCCGGTCATCTGCGTCGGCCATGCGGCGCTCGACTATGTGTATCGCATCGAGGCGTTTCCGCCTGAGCCAACCAAGGTGCGCTCGCTGGAGCACCTGGAAAGCGGTGGCGGCATGGCAGCCAATGCAGCGGCAGCCATCGCACGGCTGGGCGGTGAGGTCGCTCTGTGGAGCCGCACCGGCGGCGACAGTGCTGGAGAGCGCATCCATAAGTTCCTGGCGGCCGACGGCGTCGACATCGAGTTCGTGCGCACATATGAGCACGCGCGCTCGTCGACCTCGGCAGTCATCGTCGATGCGAACGGCGAGCGCCTCATCATCGGCGAGCGCGACCACGCCATGCCCATGGACGCCGCCTGGCTTCCGCTGGAGCGCATCAAGGATGCCGCCGCAGTCCTGAGCGATCTGCGCTGGGTAGAGGGTACGAGAGCAGCCTTCACCGAAGCCCGGGCGCACGGCGTCCCGACGCTGCTCGACGCCGACCTCGGCGGTGGTGGGTTGATGGCCGAGTTCCTGGCGCTCGCCGACTATGCGATTTTCTCCGAGCCGGCGCTCGAAGCCTTTGCCCCCGGTCTCGACGAGCACACTCAGCTCGAAAGCGTCCTGGCAACCGGTGTCCGCCATGCCGGGGTCACGCGCGGAGCAAAAGGTTATTCCTGGCTTGCCCAAAACGGGCAGGGTGGACACCAGCCAGGGTTCGCCGCCGAGGTCGTCGATACGACCGGCGCGGGCGACGCATTCCACGGCGCCTTCACCTGGGCGCTCGCAAACGGATATGCCGCAAAAGACTGCGCCCGCATCGCGGCGGCCACCGCAGCGCTCAAATGTCGCCGGCTCGGAGCCCGGGCTGGGCTGCCAACCCTCGCTGAGGTCGAGGAATTTCTCGCCGCGCGTGTGGATTGAGGCCGAATCCCGCCGTCCAAAGGAGGTCCGAGGCATGGACGGGGGCGGGTCGTCTCGTTAAACGTGCCCGGGAACACGCATGGACATGCAGGCCCCGGGCACAGCCTCGGTGGACCCCAGCTAAGGAATGATCGATGACCGAGGCGCGCCAGACCACCACCGATGCCGAGGCGGTCAGCCACAACGACATGGCCAATGCCATTCGCGCTCTCGCGATGGACGCCGTGCAGTCCGCCAAGTCCGGCCACCCCGGTATGCCGATGGGCATGGCCGACGCCGCAACGGTGCTCTTCCGTGAGGCGCTGCGCTTCGACGCCGCCGACCCGCAGTGGCCCAACCGCGATCGCTTCGTGCTGTCCGCCGGCCACGGCTCGATGCTCCTCTATTCGCTGCTCTATCTCACCGGCTATCCCGGCATGGACGTCGCCGAACTGAAGCGCTTCCGCCAGCTTGGCGCCAAGACGGCCGGCCACCCGGAGTTCGGCCACGCGCCGGGCATCGAGACGACCACCGGCCCACTCGGGCAGGGCATCGCCAATGCCGTCGGCATGGCGCTGTCGGAGCGGCTGCTCAACGCCCGCCTCGGCGACGACATCGTCAACCACCACACTTACGTGATTGCCGGCGACGGCTGCCTCATGGAGGGCATCAGCCACGAGGCGATCTCTCTCGCCGGCCATCTCGGCCTCGGCAAGCTGATCGTCCTCTTCGACGACAACGGCATCTCGATCGACGGCCCGACATCGCTCACAGTCAATGATGACCAGCTCGCGCGCTTCAAGGCGTCGGGCTGGAACGCCGTTGCCGTCGATGGGCACGACCCGGCGGCAATCTCCGCGGCACTGCAGGTCGCACGTGCAGACTCCTCCAAGCCCTGGCTCATCGCCTGCAAGACGACCATCGGCTACGGCGCACCGACCAAGGCGGGCAAATCCTCGACTCACGGCGAGCCGCTCGGTGAGGAAGAGATCAAAGGCACGCGCGAGAAGCTCGGTTGGCCGCACGCGCCGTTCGAAATTCCCGAGCCGGTATTGTTGGCATGGCGCAGTGCCGGCCAGCGCGCCGCCAAGGAGCGTGCTGCCTGGAAGCAGAAACTCGACAAGGCCGGCAAAGTGGCCGCCGACGCGTTGGCGCTGCCGGCTGGCGCCAGCAAGCTTGCGGCGGTCGAGAAGGCCATCGCGGACGCCAAGGCCGCATTCGCAGCCGATGAGTCCAAGAAGGCGACACGCGTCTGGTCGCAGCTCGCGCTCGAGAAGATTTTGCCCGTGCTCCCCGAGCTGATCGGTGGTTCCGCCGACCTCACCGGCTCCAACGGCACGCGCACCAAGGAGCACGTGCCGGTTGCGCGCGGCTCGTTCACCGGCAACTACATTCACTACGGCGTGCGCGAGCACGGCATGGCTGCCGCCATGAACGGCATCGCGCTTTCGGGCGGTCTCATTCCTTACGGCGGCGGCTTCCTCGTCTTCTCCGACTACTGCCGCCCTTCGATCCGTCTCGCGGCCCTGATGCGCCAGCGCGTCATTCACGTGTTGACGCACGATTCGATCGGCCTCGGCGAGGACGGCCCCACACATCAGCCCGTCGAGCATCTCTCCGCCCTGCGCGCCATACCGCACCTGCTCGTGCTGCGTCCCGCCGAGGGCCAGGAGACTTTGGAGTGCTGGGAAATCGCGCTGAAGCACGACAAGAACCCGACCGTCCTCGCGCTGTCGCGTCAGGCGGTCGAGAACCTGCGCAAGACGGCATCTTCAGAAAATCTGTCGGCCAAGGGCGCTTATGTGCTCGCCGAGCCGGAAGGTGGGCGCGACGTGACGCTCATCGGCACCGGGTCGGAACTGGCGCTGGCGGCCGAAGCGGCCAAGAAGCTTGCTGGCGAGGGCATCAAGGCCGCCGTGGTCTCCATGCCCTCGATGGAGCTGTTCCGCGCCCAGGACGCCGCCTATCGCGCCAAGGTGCTCGGCGATAAGCCGCGCGTCGCCGTGGAGGCGGGCATCGCGCAGAGCTGGCACGAGTGGCTCGGCGATCATGGCCGCTTCGTCGGCATGTCAGACTTCGGCGCCTCGGCGCCCGCCCCGAAGCTCTACGCCCATTTCGGCGTGACCGCCGACGCGGTCGCAGAAGCCGCCCGCAGCCTCGTGAAGAAGTGAGCTCATTCGAATGGATCTGACGAAGCTCAAGTCGATCTCCGACGCAGACATCTCGGGTAAGCGCGTCATCGTGCGCGCCGATCTCAACGTTCCGACGGCGGACGGGGTCGTAACGGACGCAACGCGCCTCGAACGCATTCTAGCCGGCATCAAGGATCTCTCGGCGCGCGGCGCGCGTGTGGTTGTGATCTCGCACTTCGGCCGCCCCAAGGACGGCCCGGACCCGTCGATGAGCCTCGCCCCCGTTGCCGCGAAGTTGTCAGAGTTGCTCGGACGCGGCGTCGTTTTCATTCCGGACTGCATCGGCTCGGACGTCGAGGCCAAGGTTGCGGCGCTCGCCCCGGGCGACATCGCCGTTCTGGAGAACCTTCGCTTCCACAAGGGCGAGGAGAAGAACGACGCGCAGTTTGCCGCCGCGCTCGCGCGTTCCGGCGACGTCTACGTCAACGACGCGTTCTCGGCGGCGCACCGCGCACATGCTTCGACGGAAGGTTTGGCGCGCTTGCTGCCAGCCTTTGCTGGACCGCTGATGCTCGAGGAGATTGGCGCCCTGCGCGCCGTGCTCGACGCGCCGCAACGCCCCGTCGCCGCGCTTGTCGGCGGCGCCAAGGTGTCCTCCAAGATCCCGATCCTGAAGCACCTCATTGGTAAGGTCGACAAGCTGATCATCGGCGGCGGCATGGCCAACACCTTCCTGATGTCGCACGGGGTCGATGTCGGCAAATCGCTGGCCGAACCCGACATGCTCGAAACCGCACGCGAGATCATGACCGCAGCAAAGGCGACAGGCTGCGCGGTCGTGCTGCCCGAGGATGCGGTCATCGCTCGCGAGTTCAAGAGCGCAGTCGCCACCGCCGTCGTGCCGACGCTCGCCGTCCCGAGCGACTCCATGATCCTCGACGTCGGCCCCAAATCCGTGGCCCACATGACGGACGTTCTCAAGGAGTGCCGGACGCTGCTCTGGAACGGCCCGCTCGGCGCGTTCGAGATCCCGCCGTTTGGCGAGGGCACATTCGCGCTGGCGCGCGAAGCGGCAAAGCTGACCAAAGAAGGCACGCTGACGACGGTGGCCGGCGGCGGCGACACCGTGGCCGCCCTCAACGCGGCTGGCGTCACGCAGGATTTCACGTACGTCTCGACGGCTGGCGGCGCCTTCCTGGAGTGGCTGGAAGGCCGCGAGCTTCCGGGCGTCGCCGCCCTCGTGAAGGCGCAGAGCTGAGCGTTAATGCCTGCACGGTAACGTTCGGCGACCGCCGGACGTAACTGGTAGGCTGGTGTTGAAGGCTTCCGCATGGGCGAACTGCAGATCTATCTCGGCGTGGCCCTCGCAGGGCTGGTGAGCTTTCTGTCGCCGTGCGTGCTGCCGCTCGTGCCGCCGTACCTGAGCTACCTCGGTGGTACCACCATCGACGAGTTCACGGCCGAGGGCGGCGTGCCCAAGCACGTCTGGCAACGGGTGATCGTCGCGGCGCTGCTCTTCGTCCTCGGCTTCACCACGGTGTTCGTCAGCCTCGGCGCCGGCGCCTCGCTCGCCGGGCAGTTCATCCAGAGCTACAAGCGCGAGTTGGAGATTGTCGCCGGCCTGGTGATCATCCTTTTCGGCCTGCACTTCCTCGGCCTCTTCCGCGTGAACCTCTTCTACAAGGAGGCGCGCTACCACCACGACCACCATCACGGCGTCAGCTATATCGGCTCCTACGTCATCGGCCTGGCTTTCGCTTTCGGCTGGACGCCATGTATCGGTCCCGTGCTGGCGACCGTGCTGGCATTGGCCGCCAACGAAGGCAGCCTGACGACCGGCGTGAAGCTGTTGTTCGTATACTCGCTCGGCCTCGGCATCCCCTTCATCCTGGCCGCCGTCGCCATGCGTCCATTCCTCGGCTTCATGCAGCGCTTCCGCCGCCACCTCGACAAGGTCGAGAAGGCCATGGGCGCGTTCCTCGTGCTGACGGGCATCCTGTTCTTCACCGGCTCGATCAACTGGTTCGGAAGCTGGATGCTGGATCGCTTCCCGGCGCTGACGCGCATCGAGGAGATCGTGACGCCTAAGGATCTCGGCTCGCAGATCATGCAGCGCGGTACGCCGCAGCAGTAATACGGAACGCACATGTCCGGCGCCGTTACCCCGCCCATCGCATTGACGATCGCCGGCTCCGATTCATCCGGTGGCGCCGGCATTCAGGCCGACTTGAAAACCTTCACCGCGCTGGGCGTCTATGGCGCCAGCGTGCTCACGGCGCTCACCGCGCAGAACACGCGCGGCGTGACAGCAATCCATGCCGTGCCACCGCACTTCGTTGCCGAGCAGATCGACGCCGTCGCGAGCGATCTGAACATCGGCGCGACCAAAACCGGCATGTTGAATGATCGCGCGACCGTGCTCGCCGTCGCGGAAGGTGTGCGTCGGCATGATCTGCATCCGCTTGTCGTCGATCCGGTCATGGTCGCAACCAGCGGAGACCTGCTGCTCGAGCACGATGCCGTCGACGCCGTTCGCGACGTGCTGCTTCCGCTGGCGGACCTGATAACGCCAAACCTCGCCGAAGCTGCAACCCTGCTGTCGGCATCAATCGCTGTAAGCGAATCCGAGATGGAATCGCAAGCGCGCGCGCTGCTGGCGCTCGGCCCGAAAGCTGTGCTCATCAAGGGCGGGCACGGTGAGGGAGCCGATGCCGTCGACATTCTCGTCAGCGATCAAACGTCCGCGCTGCGCATCGTCCGCCCGCGCGTCGCAACGCGCAATACACATGGCACGGGATGCACGCTGTCGGCCGCCATCGCCGCCTATCTGGCGCGCGGAGAAAGCCTCGCAGATGCAGTTCAACTGGCGAAAAAATTCGTACACGAAGCATTGGTGTCGGCGAGCCAGCAGCAACTCGGTGGAGGCTCCGGACCCGTCGATCATTTGTATGCCATCAGCCGACTGATCAAATTCTGACCGCACACGTCCATCCTGACGGCGTGTTGCGCGGCTGCACCGACGTTAGCTGAATGTTGTTCTGCCCTCTTGCAGGCAGCCCGAGGTTCTGCAACAAATTTGCCCAACGCGATGCTGCGGCGTCGTTTTCAAGCTCCGGGGGGAGCGTCGGGCCGGCGATTAGGGGCGCCACCCGACTTGGCTGAAGAACCGGTCCGGACCTTCCGGACCGGTTTCTTTTTGGGCGGGTGCGAGCCGCCATTTCAGCCGCGCAGACGATCGACTAGAACCGCCCATCGGCTCGGTTCCCCGGTACGCTTCGGCCAACACATGCGCGCTCGCAACTTACTTCTCGGCAGCGGACCAACGAGCGGCGCACTCGGCATGCGCATCGCCGCGTTCTTTGCCGCGCTGTTCCTTTCGTACGGCATCGTCGTCCCTTACTTCCCGGTCTGGCTGCACGCCCGCGGCCTCGAGCCGTTGCAGATCTCGACCGTCACAGCCGCACCACTGTTCATCCGCATTCTCGTGACGCCGGGAATCTCCCTCCTGGCCGACCGGCTGGGCGACTACCGCCTCGTGATCACTGGCCTTGCGTGCAGCGCCCTGGCGATGACCCTCGGACTGGGTTTCGCCTCGGGCTATTGGCCCATCCTTGCCCTGGGCGTCATCTTCCTGCTCGCCAACGGCACGATGGTCCCTCTGATCGAGACCGTGGCCGTGCGCGCGGTACGAACCGACGGCCTCGACTACGGACGCATGCGGTTGTGGGGCTCGGTAACCTTTATCGTCGCCAACTTCCTTGGCGGCATCGCGATCGAGGCGCTCGGCGGCGGCTCTGCGCTCTGGATGATCGCCTGCGGGGTCGTCCTCACCATCGCCGCCGCGCTGGCCCTGCCCAAGCCGGCAACGGGTCGAGCGCCCGCGGTTAGGGGACCGCGCATCGACTGGAAGTCGTCGTCGCCGGCACAGCTCCTCGGCTCGCGCCTCTT
The DNA here is from genome assembly GCA_030148725.1 of Hyphomicrobium sp. Classification (GTDB taxonomy): domain Bacteria; phylum Pseudomonadota; class Alphaproteobacteria; order Rhizobiales; family Hyphomicrobiaceae; genus Hyphomicrobium_A. The sequence goes on along the minus strand of JASBSU010000037.1, from coordinate 133,721 downwards.
CGTGCTGTTCCTGATCGCCATCGGCTGCATCCACGGCGCGCACGCGACGTTCTACACATTCGGCGCGCTCTACTGGCAGTCGCAGGGCATGCCCGCGGCATGGGTCGGCACGCTGTGGGCGATCGGCGTTTTCGCCGAGGTCTTGCTGTTCGCCTTCTCCGGGCCCGTGGTCAGGGTCCTGGGTCCCGTGCAGCTCATCGCGCTCGGTGCCGCTGCGTCGGTGCTGCGCTGGACGGCGACGGCGTTCGACCCGCCGCTCTACCTCCTGGTGCCGCTGCAGGTGCTTCACGCCCTGACCTACGGCGCCTCCCACCTCGGCGCCATCCTGTTCATCTCCCGCGCCGTGCCCCACACCGCGATGGGAACCGCCCAGGCATTCTATTCGACGATCGCCGCCGGACTGATGCTCGGCATCGTCGGCCTGATCTCGGGCGCGATCTATCGTCAGGTCGGAGGGCTGGTCTTCCTGGTGCCGGCGGCCGTCGCAGCGGCAGGGCTCGCGGCGAGCGTGGCGCTGCTCAGGGGCTGGAACGGACATACCTTGTGGGAGGAGGCCGCTGGAGCGCGTTCCCCGGTTAGCCCCACAACTCAGCCGACGGTGGACTGATCCATCCATCGACGATGTCGAGCGGTGGATCCCGGTCCCGCGCCAGCAACAGAGGGCCGTCCAGGTCCACCCAGTCGGCAAATCCGGACAGCAGCATTGCCGGAGCGGCCGCGAGCGAGGTCGCAACCATCGAGCCGATCATGATCCGGAAGCCTTGCGCGCGCGCGGCTTGCGCCAGCGCCAGCGCCTCGGTGAGGCCACCCGTCTTGTCGAGCTTGATGTTCACGGCGTCATAGCGATCGGCCAGTGTCGCGAGATCGGCGCTGGTGTGGGCGCTCTCATCAGCACAGACGGGCACCACGCGATCGACGTGCCGCAAAGCATCGTCTTCCCCCGCCGGCAGGGGCTGTTCGACCAGTTCGACGCCCGAATCGCGCGCCGACGCCAGGAACGCGGCCAATTGGTCCGGCCGCCAGGCTTCGTTCGCGTCGGCGACAAGGCGTGCGTCCGGACGAGCAGCACGAACGGCCGCCATGCGGACATCGTCGCCGTCTCCGCCCAGCTTGAGCTTGAGCAATTTCAGATGCGCCGCGGCTTTGGCGTCTGCGGCCATCTGATCGGGAGAGCCGAGGCTGATCGTGTAGCAGGTCATCGCCGGCTGCGGCGCGGGCAATCCGGCCAGCTCGAAAGCCCGCTTCCCAGCCTGCTTGGCCTCCAAGTCCCACAGCGCGCAATCGAGCGCGTTCCGGGCGGCGCCAGCCGGGAGAAGGTCGGGCAGGCGTTCACGCGTCAGAGGGCCGGATAACTGCTGAAGCGCCGCAACCGCGGCCCCGACCGTCTCGCCATAGCGTGCGTAGGGGACTGCCTCGCCGCGGCCGGAGTGGTCGCCGGCAGCGACGTACGCGACCACCACATGCGCCTCGGTCTTGGCGCCGCGTGCGATCACGAACGGCTTGGCGAGCGGCCAAGCTTCCGCGCGGGCCTCGATGAGATGCGGGGCGGGAGCCGGCTGACCGGTCATCGCCGCGCCTAACTGAGGCGACCCGACGCGTGCGCCAGGAAGAGGTAGACACGTCCGGTATCCGACACGAGCTGGCCATGCGACAGCCGCCCGCTCGGATCGCGCACGTCGGATTCGGAGATGATGCGCTCAAAGTCGGTCAGGTAGCGCGTGACCGTACGTGCCAGTTCACCGTCGCTGCGGCAGCGGTGGCTGACGTCATCGAACAGTATGCGCCCCTCGTTGCCGTAGATGCTGCGCACCATGACCCCGCGCTGACCTGAACGGATGCGCGCCCAGATGGCGGCAGCGGTTGCCGGGTCGAGCGCCCGCGCGATGGCTTCGAGGTCGAGATTGAAAGCCGCATTGCCGCCTCGCGGCGCGCCGACCGGATGCCCCTGCGCTTCCTCGTCCTGCGAGGCACGAGCGAGGAGATCGCCAAGGGACCAGCCTTCGCGAGCATCCTGCGCCGGTGCACGCTGGCGCTGACGGTTGCCGAGTTCCTGCGCGATCGTGGACGAGAGCGACGTGATCGAACGCGCCTGCTCCTGCGGATTGCGGCGCGGCGGCGGCGCAGCGGGTGCCACCGTCTCCGCATGCAGCGTCGGAGGGGGGACGACATCGCGCTGCACGGCTGTGCGGGCGGCGAGCTGAGACAGTTGGTCGAGCGCTTTGATCTGGTCGTGCAGCGCGCGACGCATGCCTTCCGAGGTTTCCTGAGCGCTGGCAGGCAGCCGCTCCATGTCGCTGCGCAGCCGAGCCTGCTCTGCCGCGATCTCAGCAGCGGTGCGCGATGCCTGCGTGCGCATCTCTTCCGACGTCTCGGTGAAGCGGTTGGTGAGCGAACCGAGCTCTGTCGTCACGGCCGACGACACGACATTGAGGCGATTGCGAAGGTCTTCGAGCGTCCGCTCGCTTTCTGCAGCAGCCGACGCACGCATGCGCTCCAGCTCGCTGCGGGCTCTCTGGTCGGCGTCCGACAGTGAGCCTGCGATCGTCGACGAGTAGTCGCCCACGAAGTTCGAGAACTCGTCGGCCTTTCCGGACAGGCGATCGAGCGTGTTCGTCAGTTCCGTGTGGCGGGTCTGCAGGGTCTTGTCGATCTTGAAGTTGACCGTTTCGAGCGCGTTGGCCGCCTTCATGATCTGCTGGCCCTGGTTCTCGAAGCGGCCAGTGATGCCGCCGATCTGGGTCAGCAGGTTCGCGGAAATGTTCTGCAAAAGCTCGGACTGGTTGGCGAGCCCTTCCATCGCCTTGATGGACTGGCGCGAGATGTTCTCGGACGCGCGGCGCACCGAATTGATGCCGTGCATCAGGGCTTCGTCGAGGTCCGACGCCTGCTTGCCGATCGTCTCGCGGAAGCTGACGGCATGGGCGTCGAGCGCCGTCGTGAGCGCCGTCGTCTTGTCGACCACCGCGGTGTCGATCGCCTGCGTCGACCGCATGATCGATTCATCGAACATCCGCAGACGCTCGCCGAACGCTTCGTCGAGCGAGCGCGTACGTTCCACGAGCTGATAGTCCAGCGCCTGTGCGCGATTGGCGAGAGCGGCGTCGAGCGCCCGCGCGTACTCCTCGAACACCGTCTGCAGGTTCTCGGTGCGATTGGCGAGCGAGGAATCGAGCTGCAGCAGCTGGCTGTCGAAAGTCGTTTGCAGCTGCTCGGCGCGCGTGCCGAGCGCGCCGGCGAGGGCGCTCGTGTAATTCTCGAGTACGTTCTGCAACTGCTCGGTACGACCGCCGACCGAGCTTTCGAGACTGCCGACGCTCTGCGCCAGCGACGTCTCCAGCATCGTGAGGTTCTCGCCCGCCCCTTCGATGACCTTGGCGAGCTTGACCTGCTGATCCGACAACTTCTCGATGAGCGACGGGATCTCGCTGCCGAGCCGCAACAGGCTTTCCGACACGCGGTCGGACGTGTTGACCAGTGCGTGGCGCTCGCCCGACAGCTCCGAGATGAGGCCGCGAATCTTGCGCTCGTTGTCCTCGTAAGAGCGCTCGAGGACGCTGACCTCGTTGTGCACCATCGCTTCCAGCTCGCCCGCGCGGCCGAGGGCCCGCGTGACGGCGTCGTTCATGAAGCCGACCTGACGTCGCACCGCCTGCCCGAGCGAGGCGGCGTTCTGCTCAGCGAGGCGGTCCGGCTCTGCCAGGCGGATTGCGACTTCGGTCATCGTCGATGAGCGCAGCCGCAGCTCTTCGGTGCGCCAAGCAAGCAGCGCCATCAGCCAGATGAGACCGATCGGCACGATGATGGCCGCCAGCGTGAGGAACGTCGCCGGCTGTGTGAGGAGACCCAGCACGCCATTGTCGCTGGCACTGCTGCCGATCGAGGCGGCGGCGAAGGCGGCTCCGACGAAGCCCCACACCGCGCTGGCGATGGCGGCGTATTTGTAGGGTGCGTTCGACGGCTTCTGCTGTAGGGCGAAGATGAGCCCGCCGATGCTCGGCCCATCGTCGTTGGCGGCGATTCTGTTGCGCGAAGGGCCGGCCGTGCGGCGACGCGCCATGCGCCGACGCGGAGCACCTGCTTCGCTGATCTCTTCCTCTTCAGCCTCGGGAGCATCGAGCAGAGACTGCTCATCGCCGGGCAGCGCGGGAGGCGAGGTCTGCGGAATAAAATCGGCGGAGCCGGAGGCTTTCGGCAGCGGCGGCGGAAAGAGTTGCGGCGGCTGCTGCAGCTCGAAGGCTGGCTCATTGCCGTCGGTCGCAGCGTCGGACCCAGAAGCCTCGCCGAACGGCGGCAGAGCCGGCTCCGAGCGGGCGTCTTCCTCGTGCGCGTCGAGCTGGTTGTTGTCTTGCGCCATTGCCCCGTCCATGCCTGACGCGTCTCCTCGCCCCGTTAAAACGAGCACGCGATCGAACGGGATGTCCGCAGCGTTTCGAGATACGGCACCTGGCCTCGCCCCACGAGGCCAACCCCAACGGCCGCCATCAGAAAAGCCAATCCACCCGTCCCCCAACGCTTGGCGGCCTTTTGGGGCGAAAGAAAGGTTTCAGCCCCCGTCAGCCGGGTATCCCAGAGCGTGCGATTCGCATGAAGGTTAATGCTCAAGTTGAAGGGGCGCAATTTACGACGGTTTATTAGCTGTGTGTGAGGGTTGGCCCCGCGGATGTATCGTTCGCGATATGGTGCATCGGAGACCCGTTCATCGGGAATTGAGCGATGGCGATAGCGATGGCCGAGAGCACCGAGTGCACCGCGACCGATGCGGATCCAGTTCCGCTCGACCTCACACACCTGCGCCGGTTCACGATGGGCGATGCCCTACTCGAGCAGGAGATCCTGGGCCTTTTTGCCGACCAGCTGCCGATCACCATTGCAGCCTTGAAAGAGGCCCACACCGATAAGGAGTGGGGAATGGCGGCCCACACGCTCAAGGGCTCGGCGCGGGCCGTAGGGGCTTGGACGCTGGCGACCATCGCCGAAACGGCCGAGCGCCTGCACTCGCTGCAGGATACCAGCGCCAGGGGGGTCATTGTGCAGCGCATCGAGGACGCCGCCGGCGTCGCCCGCCGCTACATCGCCTCTCTTTCGCAGGCCGCCTGAGCGACCCTCGTTGTCGGCCCCCGCAGCTGACTTAAGTCTACCCTGGCTTGCGACCGTCGCACGCTTGAACTCCCGGAACTTGCCGACTATTGGTGCGTGGCAATTAACCCCGCCACGGCGCCAATCGTCGGCTTGATGTTGCCGGCTCGCGCTCTCTCGGAGCTTCACCACAGCGATGGTCAAGATCACCTTCATCCAGCCCGACGGTAGCGAACAGGTGGTCAACGCCGACCCCGGCGTGACGCTGATGGAATCGGCAAAGATGAACGACGTACCCGGCATCGAGGCCGAGTGCGGCGGCGCCTGCGCCTGCGCGACCTGCCACGTCTACGTCGACGACGCTTGGCGTGAAAAGACCGGCACGCCATCTACCATGGAAGAGGACATGCTCGACTTCGCCTTCGATGTGCGCGAGCAGAGCCGTCTCTCCTGCCAGATCAAGCTGACGCCAGATCTCGACGGCCTCGTCGTGCGCGTACCGGCGAAGCAATTCTGAGCTTTTCATTTGAGGGTCCGCGATGAGCCTTGACGTCAGCACGCCGTCCGTCGCCACGTCGACGATCGAGACCGATGCCGTCATCATCGGCGCGGGTCCCGTTGGTCTGTTCGCGGTGTTCGAGCTTGGCCTTGTCGATGTGAAGGCGCACGTCGTCGACATCCTCGATAAGCCCGGCGGCCAGTGCGCGGAGCTCTATCCCGAGAAGCCGATCTACGACATTCCCGGCCTGCCGATCGTCACCGGCCAGGAGCTGACCAACCAGCTGTTGAAGCAGATCGAGCCCTTCGGCCCGGTCTTCCATTTCGGCGAGCGCATCGACACGCTGGAGCGTCTGCCCGACGAGCGCTTCCGCCTCAAGACGGACGCCGGCACCGAGTTCATAACCAAGGTCGTCGTCATCGCGGCAGGTGGCGGCTCGTTCACGCCCAAGCGCCCGCCGCTTCAGGGTATCGAGGGCTACGAGGGCACGTCCGTTCTTTATTCGGTGCGCCGCATGGAAGCGCTGCGCGGCAAATCCGTGCTGATCGTCGGCGGCGGCGACTCGGCACTCGATTGGACGCTGAACTTACAGCCCATCGCAAAGAGCATCACCCTCTTGCATCGGCGCGATGAGTTCCGCGCCGCACCCCATTCGGTGGCCAAAATGCGCGAGATGGTCGAGACCGGCGATGTGCGCTTGATGATCGGTCAGGTGACCGCGCTGCACGGCGAAGGCGACAAGCTCCAGGGCGCGACGGTCAAGACCAAGGACGGCGAGGAGCGTCTCGACGTCGATGTCATGCTGCCCTTCTTCGGTCTGACGATGAAGCTCGGGCCGGTCGCCGACTGGGGCCTGCAACTCCACGAGAATCTGATCCCCGTCGACACCGAGAAGTTCGAGACGAGCGAGAAGGGCATCTTCGCCGTCGGCGACATCAACACGTACCCCGGCAAGCTGAAGCTCATCCTCTCGGGTTTCCACGAGGTCGCGCTGATGGCCCAGCAGGCCGCAAAGTACGTGTATCCGGGCAAAAAGGTGCTGTTCCAGTACACGACATCGTCGTCGAGCCTGCAGAAGAAGCTCGGCGTCAGCTAGCGCGCACGCGACTGTAATAGCGTCTGGCCAATATGTTGCGCAGGCGTTGGGGCAGCCGCTCGACGAGCGACTTCAGGAACGGTCGCAGCATCATCATATAGACGCGCGCAACCACCGATCCCTTCGTGGTCAGCGGGATGACCCAGTTCACGACGTCCACAGTGCCGTCCGCATAGCGAAGCTTGTAATCGTCGGCCGGCGCCAAGAGATCGAACGTCTTATAGCCACCAGCGATCGACTGCTGAATCGCGAAGTTGAGAACGTGCGTGCCGACGCTGTCTTTCGCGAAACGCGAATCGTACGTGAACACGTGACCGAGCACACGGTCGCGGCAGCCGACGACGATATCGGCGCCGGCCATTTCCCCCTGCAGTGACAGCGCGTGCACCTCGATGCCCGCGCTGTGGATGCGGTCATCGGCTGCATCGGAAAAGAATCGGCCGAGCCGGGAATCGGCAAACGCGGGCGAGATCTGCCCGCGCTCGCTCAGTTGCTCGCGCTTCATCGAGATCGTCACATCGATCAAAGCTCGCGCCTGGTCGCCCTCGCGCCAGGAGCTGAAGCGCGGATCGAGGCTCGCGAGCCGGCGCTCGCCTTGCCGATGACGCTTGCGCGCTTGCGACGATCTCCGCTGCATGTAGCCATCGAAATCCGTCGTGTTCGAGAGGTCGATGTAAGGAGCCTGCATGCGCTGGCTCGCCACCGCGCCGAGTTCATGCATCAGCGGCGCAATGGCTGCGTCGGCGCGCACGCGCGGCAGCCAGACGAGATCCGGCCGAACCGCTGCGACCACGGTCTCCCATGCCTCCATCAGATACCGCGCTGCATGCTCGGAAGGTTCGACGAGCGCGTCGCTGTACTGGCTGACCGGCGCGCCCATCGCAGCCAGACTTACAGCGCCGGCAACGTGCTGGCGCACCAGCGGCCAGACGAGCACCAGGCGCCCCGCGCGCCGTCCGGTTACGACGGCCAGCGAATGTTCATCATCGAGGTAGTGATTGCACCAATGCCATAGCCACGGGAACGACTGGAACGCCTGCGATCCTTGTCCCGCACGCGCAAAGAGAGCGTTCCATTCCGTGGCAAGACCGTCGAAAACGGCACGTTTTGTGACGATCTCGTACGCGACTGCCGCTGGGTGCTCATTGAGCGATGGCGCGTCTGACAGCGCTGTGCTGCCCGCGCCCGAGGACACGCCGTTTACCCTGCGGTCATTCATGCGAATGGCTGCGGATACTGAACTCATACGTGCTCCCAGACGATCGTGTCGGACCCTGTCGGTCCAGGCGTAGGATCACCCTTGGCGGATACCCTCCGGAGCTAAGCAAGGACCTTGCCAGCGATCCGTTAATGCGCCCTAGAGCATCGCGATCTCGAGCACGCTCAAGATCACGAGCAGGCACACGACAAGCCACACGGCGAGCCGGCCGCGCAGGGAATCCGGTCCGCCGTCGAGAACGAGGACGCAAGCGAGCAGGGCGACGCCGCAAAGGTTAATGATGACGACGCCCGCCAGTCCGAGCCCGTGCCCCTTCGACGTGCCTTCAAGAAACAGCGCTCCAGCGATGCCGAGCAGCAGGACGCCGCAGACGCGCGGCCAAAAGCCTGAGGGCGGCCTCGGCAGCCCCAACAGTCGCAGCGTCATCATAGGAAATACCGCCAGCAGCGCGCCGGCGGAGAACTTCAACAGGGTCTCGATCCAAAGGAGCTGCTGCACGTCAGCGGTACTCAGGCACCGACGGCAAAAGGCCGTCAGTCGCCACTGTTGTCCATCGGGTGCTTCATCTTGAACTCCTTCTCGGAGCCCCCGCTACCCCATCCGGAGAACAAGCCCTCGTCCTGCTGCTCCGGCGGCGCGGACGGCGTGTAGTCGCCGGCAAGATGACGGCCGAGGTCGGCCTTGATGGTCCTCGTCTTTGCGTCGCTGCAATACTCGCCTTCGGCAGCCACAGCCTTCGCCACGGCATTGAACGACACGTCGTAGATCTTCTCGACCTTCGCCACGTCCGTGACACCGGGCTGCTGACGCTCGTAGGTGAGGTAGTTGGTCTTCAGCTTCGCAGGGTCGAAATTGAAGCCGCACTTGATGGCACGCGCTGAAACGGTGCCGACCTGGAAAGCACGTGCCGGTCCGTCGTTAACCGGAGCCGAGGGCTTGTCATTGCCGAGTAGAGACCCGGTCGACAGCAGTTCGCTCCCGGTGCTCGAGCAGCCTCCGAGCGCCAGCGCTGTCAGCACCAGCATTGAGCCTGCGGCCTTCATGACGTGCCCCTCATTCGCATGCGTGCGGACATCCCCATCGCGCGGACCTTAGCGCCAATTGCCGCGCCGTCAATTGCGGTTACGGCGCGATCCACCGAGCGGCCTAGACAACTCGATCAGCCCCGTTACCGCATCAGTTCCACCATCGCCCGATCGAGTCCCTCGAGCGTCAGCGGATACATATGCCCCTCCATTATGTCCCGGATCATGGCAATTGATGGCGTGTAGCCCCAATGCTGCTCTTTTACCGGGTTGAGCCAAACGCTGTGCCGCCAGGTCTGGGTCACGCGCCTCAGCCACAGGGCCCCGGGCTCGTCGTTCATGTGCTCGACCGCCCCGCCGATGTGCGAAAGCTCATACGGGCTCATCGAGGCATCCCCGATGAAGATGACTTTGTAATCGGCAGGATAAGTGTTCAGCACATCCCATGTCGGAATGATATCGGTGTGCCGCCGCGCGTTGCTCTTCCAGACGCCTTCGTAGATGCAGTTGTGGAAGTAGTAGTATTCGAGGTGTTTGAATTCCGAGCGCGCCGCCGAGAACAGTTCCTCCGCGCCCTTGATGTGCCAGTCCATCGAGCCGCCGACGTCGAAGAACATCAGCACCTTCACCGCGTTGTGCCGCTCCGGCAGCATGCGGATATCGAGATACCCCTTCTCGGCAGTGCCGCGGATCGTTCCCGAAAGATCGAGCTCGTCAGCCGCGCCGGTGCGCGCGAAGGAACGCAGGCGACGTAGCGCGACCTTGATGTTGCGCGTGCCGATCTCCACGGTCGAATCGAGGTCCTTGAACTCGCGCTTGTCCCACACCTTGATCGCCCGCCGGTGACGGCTCTCCTTCTGGCCGATGCGCACACCGGCCGGATTGTAGCCGTACGCGCCGAATGGCGAGGTGCCCCCGGTGCCGATCCACTTGTTGCCGCCGGCGTGCCGTTCCTTCTGTTCTTCGAGACGCTTCTTCAGCGTCTCCATGATCTTTTCCCAACCGCCCAATTCCTCGATACGCTTCTTGTCCTCTTCGCTGAGATGCAATTCGGACATGAGGCGCAGCCACTCCTCCGGGATCTCTGCCTCGACGGCATCGGGAAGCGCGGCGATGCCTTTGAATGTCTCACCGAAAATGCGGTCGAAGCGATCGAGGTTGCGCTCGTCCTTCACGAGGCAGGCCCGTGACAGGTAGTAAAAGTCCTCGACCTGTCGCCCCGTGACGCCCGCATCGAGACCTTCGAGCAGCGTCAGGTATTCGCGTAGCGAGACGGGCAGTCCCGCGCGTTTGAGGGCATGGAAGAACTTGACGAACATTGGCTTGCCGATCCGCTCACGCTTGCTGGTGGTCAGCATAGGAAACGGCCGCGGCCGTGCCAACTGGCGGCACACGCTGCCGCTGCTGCGCGTAGAAAGCGCTTATTTCTCGGTCTTGTTCGCGGCAGGCTTCATTGAGGCCACCGCACCGCCGCCGCCGAACAGCAGATCTTTGTCGTCGATGTACCAGCGCTCCACCTCGACGATCTCGGGCGGCTTGCCGCTGGCGAGCAACCAGCCGTCGACCGCGAACTTCTGCTTGGACGTGTTCTCGATCAAGATACCCGCGTAGTGCGTCCAACCGCTCCAGCCGCGACGGATGTCCTCCTTCACGTACATCGAGCCGACGGCGTGATGCTTGAACAGCTTGTTGCGCTCCATGATCAGCATGTAGCTCGTCAGGTTCGTCGCGACATCCACGCAGTCCATCTGCCCGGGATCGCCGTTGCCCGCCATGTCATCGCCGGGTCGGTCGTTCGCTGTCCCGACGGCGGTGTCGGCCTTGTGGCCCATCCACGCGAGCGCCTTCTTCGTCGCCTCGCGCTCTGCTGCAGGCGACGCCGCGCCGGCGGCCATGATCTTCTTCACGTTGGCGAGATCCGCAGATGCAAAGCGAAACGGCGTCTGTGTCCGGCAACCGTAAGCGCTGCAAACGAACACGCGGTCGCCCTCGGGCATCCGCGCTTTGTATTTCTGATAGTGAACCTCGACCGGACCATTGCCGCTGTACGCGCAGCCAGCGACGACGCTGCCGACAGCGGCCGCAACAATCAAATTGCGCCATCGTCTGATGCGAGGCTGGGCGAAGTCGGTGGCTTGGTTCACGGCTTTCCGCAGAGAGCAGCAAAGGGACGAACGATCGCTAGCACGCACACTGAGTCGCGACATGCGCTTGCACTGCCGAGACGCCAATCCCTGTGCAGAGAGCGAATGTGATGCGCCGCTGCACGAAGTCCTGCGGCAAAGAAAAAACCGCCCTGGCAAGCCAGGGCGGTTCAAGTGAGAGAGATAGAAGAGTGGCGATCAGAAGTTAATCAGAGCGCCGCCCTTGATGTACTGGAAGCTCTCGAGGCTGCAACCGCCGTTGGTAAGAGCGTCAGCGTTGCCGTTGGTGCAACCAACACCCTCAAGACCAGCGTTGATGTGACGGTAGGAGAGCCACAGCGACATCGCAGCAGCGTCGATTTCCTGCACGACACCAAGGCCCCAAAGATCCGTGCTAGCCGACACACCGAGGTTCACGAAGGAGTCCGGGTTCGCATTCGAGAACTTCTCGTACTCGCCGTAGAGAACCGTGTGACCAAGCGGCGTCCAACGCTCGCGGAGACCACCCTTGATGTAGTAGGTGTCGCCCGCTGCACGGTTGTTTCCGCCGGCAGCAACCAGAGCACCGGTGTCGAGGTTGACCGTAGCAGCCGTCACGCCGTTCGGGTCGATGTGACCGTAGGCGCCGTACAGCCAGAGGCCAGTCGGCACGTGCTCGACGTAGGCACCGAGCTGGAAGTAATCAACCCAGCGGTTGTCGAACTGCGAGGACGGCGGAATGATAACCGCTGCTGCGCCACCGACAGTGCCAGGAGAACCGACGTTGATGATGCCCGGCTCCGTGAAGAAGTCCTGGCTGAACTGAGTGTAGGCAACGGCAGCAGCAAGCTTGAAGCCGTTGAATTCACCCGAGTAGCGAGCCGCGACGTCCCAGAAGTCGTCTTCACCCCAAGCAGCCGAGAACGAGAACCCGGCGAACGTGGGAGAGTCGTAACGAACCGAGTCACGAGGAGCACCGAAGCAGTCACCGCCTGCGCCGCCGCCGCCGTAGCAGAAGCCGCCCATTTGCTGCCAGTTAACGTTGGTGAGACCACCGGTGTTCTTGTTGCGAACGATAAAGCCGTTGTAGTCGAACATCACCCAGTTCGCAGGAACGAGCGAGCCGGAGCCGTCGACCAGGATCGCAGCGTTATCCGAAGCGGACGACTGCAGACCGACGCCGAGCTTGCCGAGGTGGTCGCTCTTGATGAACCAGTAGGACTGGAGGAGCTGAACCCCGTAAGCACCCGACGACAGGTTGTTCGGCTGAAGGGCCGACACGTTGTGCTGCGAGAACTGGTTGAGGGTCAGCGAGTCGCTGTCCATCGCCTCGACGTGGATCACGTAACCAGCCGACCAGCCCGGAGAGATCGTGGCCTGACCGGTGAACTTGAAGTGCGAGGCCAGCGTGGAGCCGAGACCCGTCACGTAGACGTTCTGCTCTGCGCCGTCATCCCACCACATAACCTGCTCGCCGACCCAACCGGAGATCGTGAGCGACACCTTGCGGTTGCCCTTGCGGGCCGTAGTCGCTTCGAGCTCGGCAATACGCTCCTCGAGGTCCGCGCAGCAGTTGCCGCCGAGGTCGGCTGCGGACGCGCTGCCGGCGGAGAGACCGCCCGCGAGCAGGCCCGCTGCCACCAGGGCGCTAAGGCTGAATTTATTCATCTTTAGTCTCCCGTCTTCGTCTCAGCTTCTGGCGGACGCAAAACTGATGGAACGCGAGACAAGAAAACCGCCCTAGCAATGCGCAATGCGTATCCCTCAAGGATCGCTGCGTGCCAGGGCGGACACTGCTGTGATTCGCCGGAGTGCAACAATTAGGCAGTGCCGAATTGGTGGTGACGAATCCACGACTGTGGCGGTGGGGCAACGAGCGGTACTTGGGGAACGCCACTCAAAATGGCCGTTTACGGCTGCTTAAGAAGCCCGATCCAAAGCCAACGCGGACCAGAAAGCCTGCAAACCTCAACGGTTTGCCGGGCTGAGCATCGAAAGCGACGCGGAAATGAATCCCAGCCGGCAAGCAAGCCTGCGCGCGCTGTCTGTCGACCGCAACGGGCCACGCTGACGCTGTCCCTTTTTGGTTGGGGATGGCGTGTGGAAAACTACTTTTGGGGCTTTTCACGCGATTGGCGCCATGATCGGCCCCAAATCCGGCGGTCTGCCCAGGAAGCAGCGGCAGGCCCGCCGAACGCTTGCGCCGAGCTGTCAATAGAGGCTCGCGCGTCAGCCCAAACCGCATCTCTCTACATATGACGCATGCAGGTTGGTGGATATCGGCCAGCTAGGTTGTTGGCTCGGAGGCGGCGGTGTGGCGCCAGCCTGCCTGCCGGAGGCCGGCGTCGCCGACGAACGGACGTCCAAAAAGCAAGAAGCCGCCCGGTGGGGCGGCTTCCGCTGTCTTCAGGTGACGCTCGGATCAGAAGTTGATGAGCGCGCCAGCCTTGATGTACTGGAAGTCTTCGTAGCTGTTTCCAGTGTTGTTGCTGTAGTCGAGGTGACGGTAGGACACCCACAGCGACATGGCAGCAGCATCGATCTCCTGGACAACGCCCAGACCCCAGAGGTTGAAGTCCGTCGAGGTGCCAGCGTTTGCGAACGCAAGGTCAGCCTTGTTGTTCTCGTACTCGCCGTAGAGAACCGTGTGGCCGAGCGGCGTCCAACGCTCACGAAGACCAGCCTTCACGTAATAGGTGTCGGACTCGCCAGCCTGGATGTCATACTGAGAGTTGCCGTAGGCGCCGTAAGCAAACAGGCCCGTCGGAACGTGCTCGAGGTAGGCACCAACCTGGAAGTACTGGAACGTATCGCCTGCGAGGATGCCAAAGCGCTCCGTCGAGTTCTCGTTGTACGCAGCAGCAGCGGCGAACTTGAAGCCGGCGTGCTCACCCGCGTAACGAGCTGCGACGTCCCACATGTCGTCTTCGCCCCAAGAGGCCGACACCGAGAAGCCACCGAAGGTCGGTGAGTCGTAGCGAATGACGTTCTGCGTGATGCCGTTGCAGTCGCCGATCGCGCCGCCACCCTTACAGCCGCCGATGCTGCCCCAAGTCGGGGTCACAGCGTTCGGGTTGGCCGAGTTGCGGATGAAGAAGCCATTGTAGTCGAAGGCCACCCAGTTGGCCGGAACGAGCGAGCCCGAACCGTCGACGAGGATCGCGGTGTTGTCCGAAGCCTGCGACTGCAGACCGACGCTCAACTTACCGAGGTGGTCGCTCTTGACGAACCAGAACGACTGCAGAAGAGCGACGCCACCGAGTGCGTTGCTGTTGCTCCAGTTCTGGGTGATGCTGAGGGAGTCGAAGTTACGGACTTCGACGTGCAGCACGTAGCCAGCATACCAGCCAGGAGAGATCGTGGCCTGACCCGTGAACTTGAAGTGCGAGGACAGCGTGGCGCCGATGTCGCCAACGTAGACGTTCTCCTCGTAGCCGTCATCCCAACCGACGACCTGCTGAGCGACCCAGCCCGAAACCGTCAGAGAGACCTTGCGATTGCCCTTGCGAGCCGTCGTCGCCTCCAGCTCTGCTACGCGCTCTTCAAGATCGGCGCAGCAGTTACCCCCCAAGTCCGCGGCGGAGGCGCTTCCGGCGGAAAGACCGCCAGCCAGCAGGCCTGCTGCCACGAGGGCACACAAACTATACTTTTTCATTGACCTACTCCCGTCTGCTTACTTTCTGATGGCGACGCCACGCACAAGTGCCGCCTACTCCCTACAAAACTAGACGCAACCTCGTTCACTTGCCGCGCGGCGGCCCAGGGACCGAATCACCGCTCAGGGCAAAAGATTAAGCAGAGATTGATTGCCCAGGAAACAGACGAACTGCCAAAACGAGTGGAATCCCCAGGCGTTGTGTCTCACTTGCAACGATGAGCGTTTGGCAGGCAAGCCATTGGTGCACATAGATTTTCCGACGCAGAGAACCCCCGCGTCGGCGGTATTTATCCCCAAAGCGGATAAACCTATGTGAGTTTGGCCACGCCTCCCGACGGCCTCCGGCACGGTTAACCGACTGTCCCCTGTTGGCGCTTGCGCCGCGATTGGATGAACTCACGCGACAGGAGCGCGAGCAGGATCACCACGAACGCCATGCTGTGCGTCACGAGCACCATGGCGGGGCGATCGGCAAAGCTCTGCCCGACGAAATGCTGGAAGAATTCTGGCTGGAACCGGGAAGGATCGCCATAAAGCGCCCGATACTGGCCCAGCGTCGCGTCGAGCAGCATGTAGGTGTTGGCCAGCGCCTTGCCGTTGATCCACTCGAACAGCGCAATGCCGGCCAGAGCCAGGAAGCGGGCAACGACGTTCAGGCTCTCGACGGCGTCATCATAGATGAAGAGCAGAGCGAAGATGGCGATGTGGGCCGTGACGAAGAACTGCCAAAGAAAGTCGACCTGCGATCGGATCGAGAGGATCGCCTCGATAAGCGTGGCTTCCTGGATCATTTACGGCCCGTCCCCCTACGGTGCCGGTCGAAGGGACTGGGCACCGTTACACCAAGCAACTTGAACTCAACGACACGCCCTGGCGAGGCTCCCCCTCGAGCACCCGCCGGCCGCTAACCTTTGCGGCGCGAATATGCGAGCATTATGACCACCCGCGCCAAGCGGTCGCGGCGTCGCAGCCCTCGCCAAGATTTTGAATCCTTAACGCTGTCATCTGCTTGCCCAAATCCTGCGGCTACAGTATTCTGCTGCAGCGCAAAAAAGCGCCGTCGAACGCGTTCGTTGATCCCGGGGGGACAGGGCACTCGCGCCAGGTCTGGGGTTGCGCGCCGTTCGAAAGTCGGTTCGGAAGGAAACTCCGTTCAGGGCTGTTAATCCGCTGCAAAGAAGGTCCGCTCCAAGGAAACAAAGTCCTTCGAGCGGGGTTTCGGCAGAGGCGCATGCAAGTGCGCGGAGCCAGAACCGACGAGGGACGCCCAACGGGCACGGAAAGCAGAAGTAGATAATGGATGCGACGCGATTGGATCGGCGATCGGTCCTCTTAACGGCGGGTGCCTTTGCCATGCTCGGTATCAGCGTGCGCACGGGCGACGTCGCTCGCGCACTTGCCGAGCCGGTGACGGACGCCAGTACGGCATTCGACCCGGCACTGGTGCAGAATCTTGCGCAGCAGCTGTCGACGACGGAGTTTGCAAGCCCGTCGTTGGAGCTGCCCGACTCTTTCAAGCAGCTGTCGTACGACCAGTTCCGCGACGTGCGCTTCCGCACCGATCAGGCGATCTGGCGCGGCGACAAGACGGATTTCGAGCTGCAGCTGCTCCCGGTGGGCTGGCTCTACAATACGCCGGTCGAGATCTGGCTCGTGGATTCCGGCGCCGCGCGGCGTCTCAAAGCGGACAGCAATCTTTTCTCGATCGGGCCTCTCATCAAGGACGCCGGCCCCGGCGCGCCATATGGCTTCTCGGGCTTCCGCGTCCACGGCCCCATCAATCGCCCCGACTATTTCGACGAGTACATCGTCTTCCAGGGCGCGAGCTACTTCCGCGCCGTCGGCCGCAATCAGCTTTACGGCTTGTCGGCACGCGGCCTGGCGATCAATACCGCGCGCCCTGGCGGCGAGGAGTTTCCGCTCTTCCGCGCCTTCTGGATCGAGAAGCCGGCGCTCGGCTCACGTTCAATCGTCATTCACGCACTGCTCGATAGTGTCTCGACCACCGGCGCCTATCGATTCGTGGTGGAGCCGGGCGAAGCGACCACCGTCGACGTGGAAGCGACACTCTATCCCCGCCGTACGCTCACCCATGTCGGCCTCGGGCCGCTCACCAGCATGTACCTGCACGGTCCTGGCCATCATCGCATCGACGACGACTTCCGGCCCGCTGTCCACGACAGCGACGGCCTCGCGATATTTAATGGCAATAGCGAGTGCATTTGGCGCCCGCTCACCAATCCGCGCACGCTGCAGATCAGCGCCTTCCTCGACAAGAACGTGAAAGGCTTCGGCCTCTGCCAGCGCGCCCGCAACTTCCACTCCTATGAGGACCTGGAGGCGCGCTACGAGAAGCGCCCCAGCCTGTGGATCGAGCCGAAGGGCACGTGGGGCTCGGGCTACATTGAGCTCATCGAGATCCCGACCACCGTCGAGATCCACGACAATATCGCCGCCTACTGGAAGCCGGCAAAAGGCCCGGAAGCCGGCACGCCATACAACTTCGGCTACCGCATGTACTGGACCGAGGCGCTCCCCATCGGCTGGGCGGGCGCTTCGACGGCCGCAACGCGCGTCGGGCGCGGCAAGCGTGATGGCACGACGAAGTTTGTCGTGGACTTCACCGGACCTTCTGTCACGCCCGTGCGCCAGTTGCCTGTGGCGGTCGTCACCGCAAACCCCGGTACCGTTTCCGACATTTCCGTGCACGAGAACCCCGAGTCGAGTGGCGTTCGCGTCAGCTTCGAACTCGATCCGGGCGGAACCGAACTATCCGAACTTCGTTTGGCTTTGAAGCTTGGAGATCAGCAGATTTCCGAGACTTGGCTCTATCGATGGACAAAGTCATGAGCGACATCACTGTGGCTGGTCAGAAGGTCGGCCGCATTCCTGATGCAAGCAGTCCCGAACTGCTCCCATCCGAGATGCCGCTCGAGATGCCGGATCAGGACTTCAAGGCGCGTGGCGCAACGCCGCGTCGCCGTCGTGGATATTGGGTGCCACGCGCCGCGGTGTTCACCGGCGCGGCTCTGCTAACTGGCGCCTTCGCATACGAGCTTTACGGCGTGCTGGCTGTCGAGCAGCCGACACCGCTGCAGGTGCTGTTCCTCATCCTCTCGACGATCGCGTTCGGCTGGATCGCGCTTGGCTCGCTGAATGCCGCACTGGGCTTCATCCCGCTGTTCGGCGGTGAGAAAGCCGACACCATCGACCTGCCGCCTGTCGGTGCGCCTTTGACGAGCCGCACGGCACTGCTGTTTCCGGTCTACCACGAGGACCCGGCGCGTATTGCCGGCACCGTGCAGGCGATTGCGCTAGAGTTGCAGTCGCTAGACGCGGCCTCCGCTTATGATGTCTTTATCCTCTCGGACACGCGCGACGAGCGTGAAGGCGCTGCCGAGGAAAGCGCCTACCGTGCGCTGCGCCACCGGCTGAAGGACATCATCCCCGTCTACTACCGCCGCCGCCGTGAGAACCACGCGCGCAAGGCAGGCAACATCAAGGATTGGGTGCGCCGCTTTGGCGGAGCCTACGAGCATTTCGTCATTCTCGACGGCGACAGCGTCATGTCCGGCACCACGCTGGCCCGGCTCTCGCTCGCCATGCAGCGTGACGGTACCGCCGGCCTTATCCAGACTGTGCCGCGCCTGACAGGGGCGACGACGCTGCTTCAGTACCTCACGCAGTTCGCCTCCAACGTCTACGGACCGCTGGTCGCCGCCGGCCTCGCCGTCTGGCATCGCGACCAGGGCAACTACTGGGGCCACAACGCGATCATTCGCACGGTTGCTTTCGCATCCGCTGCCGGTCTGCCGACCCTTCCGGGCCGCGCTCCCTTCGGCGGCGACATTCAGAGCCATGACTTCGTCGAAGCGGTCCTGCTCGCAAAGGCCGATTGGGGCGTGCACATGGTGCCGACGGTCGAGGGCTCCTACGAAGGCCAGCCGCCGACACTACCGGACGTGGTCGCGCGTGACCGGCGCTGGGCGCAGGGCAATCTCCAGCATCTCGGCATCGTCTTCACGTCGAACATCACCACCATGGGCCGTCTGCATCTGTTGATGGGTGCCACCTCCTATCTGATGTCGCTCGTCTGGGCCTCGTCGCTGATCGTCGGCATCATCCTCGCCCTGCAAGGCCAGCAGATGATCCCGAGCTACTTCATCGACGAGAAGACGCTGTTCCCCGTCTGGCCGGTCACCGACCCTGGCGCGGCACTGCGGCTCTTCTTCGCCACCATGCTCATCGTGCTCATGCCGAAGTTTCTTGGGCTCGCCCTCGAGCTGAAGCGAACCCGTCGCGCGCACGAGTCTTTTGGCCGCGTTCGTGCCGTCGCTGGTGTGCTGACCGAGACGCTGTTCTCGATCCTTCTGTCGCCGATCCTCATGGTCACCCAGACCGCGGCGGTGTTCCAGGTCCTGTTCGGCATCGACTCCGGTTGGCGCGCGCAGAGCCGTGACGGCAACGGCATCCGCTTCATGGATGCCGTGCGCTATCACCGCTGGCATATGCTCATCGGCGTCCTGACGGGACTGGTTTGCTGGGAAGCCTCGCCGCTGGTATTGGCCTGGATGTCGCCGGTCATCGTCGGCCTCATTCTCGCGGCGCCGCTGAGCTGGCTGACCTCACGCGCAGCACCCCGCTTCCTGAGCGCGCTGCTTTCGACGCCTGACAACCGCTCGCCGCCGGCCATCGTCGAGAGTGCACGCCGGGCATCGGGCGAATGGGCTGACCACATTGCCCTCCGCGCCATCGAGACCAGCAACGTCGTCGAAATCCGCGCCGCCTAACGGCCGCGGTTTTCGGCTCTGAGCGCTTAAGCCGGGTCGCTGATGGGACCCGGCTTTTTCTTGCTCGCTCACGCGTGCATGCTGTGTTCGTGGCCGCACCTTAAGCTAACCTGGGGCGGCCATCACTTCGCCGCCGCCGAGGCGGCAAGGGCGCAAGGCGCCCCGGCGCGAGCGCCGGCCATCAGCTCTCGCAACGCCCGCCGCACACCGAGATTCCTTCAACTCGTATCACGCCCAGAAGACGTAGCATTCCGCCGGAAGGCTTCCGCCAGCATGTCGCGCGCCCGCACCGGTGGCGCTGAGATGAAGGGTAGGGGACGGCACACCTCCACCGCCGCCGCGCCGACACGCGCCGTCAGCGCGCCGTTGAACGCGCCTTCGCCGAGCCGCCGCGACAGCCGACGGAGCATGTCCTGGCCGAGGAACTGTCCCAGCAGGTCGTCGGTCAGCGCGACACCGCCGGTCGCCAGGATGTGCCCCACGACGAGCCGCGCCAGACGTAGCGCGCCCAAAGGTCCAGGGCGTCCGCCGTACAACCCGGCAATCGCGCGCAGCATCCTGAGGTTCTCGATCAGCACATAGAGCATCGCGATCCATGGCATCGGGCTGATGGCCGTCACCATGCCGATGCGCTTTGCCGCCGCCAGAACCGTCCGCCGCACTTCCTGGTCGAGCGGCATGATGAGCTCGCGATCGGCGAGCGACAGCAACTCGCCCGGATCGAGCACCGCACGCTCATGCTCGGTAAAGCGTGCGAGCGGCCACTGAAGATCGGCGCGCCCGGCAAGCAGAGCCTTGAGGTCCTTCAGTGCCCGCCGTTCGCTTGCGGCGTCGCGCGTGTCGATGGCGTGCGTCACCTCCTGGCGCAGCGCGCCGAGCCGACGCAGTCGAAACAATCCGTAGATCTCGCGCAGGATCAGCACCAGCGCCGACAGTCCGACAAGGCACAGCAGCGCGAATGCCAGCCAGCCGATCCAGTCCTGACGTGCGAGCGCGATCTGGATGTAGTTGATGAACCACGTCACGGTGGCGAGCGCGATGAGGCCGGCGAGGCCGGACATCAGCATCGCACCCCAGCGGATGCCCCGCTTCAGATCCCCGGCCGTCGGACGCACCGTCGTCCGCATTGCCTGCCGTCTGCGACGCCCTGCAAGCGGGCCAGTTTCATCGGCGGTGGTTGTCTGAGGCGCTTCAGGCGCAGCCGCACGCAACGCCGGATCGTCGGTCGAGAATGCCCGCGGTCGCCGTGTTTCGTTTTCCGACATCACACGAGCCAATCCGAAAGCAGGAAATCGAGTACCCGGTCAAGCCGGATGTGCGGCAGCGGCGGTGCTTCGCCATCGACCCCGGGCGGTTTCAGCCGCGGCGGCCGGAAGCGTACGAAATGCAACCCGGCCGGGGCTGCGTTCGGACGTAACGCATCGCGCGGGTTCGCCGGCAAGTCGCCGGGGAAAATCGCCGTCTCCTTGCGCCCGTCGAACACCTGATCGCCGATGCGCTGCCCCGGCATCGGCACGCCGACGATGCACGGCAGCCACTCGTCGCCGAATTTGGCGTCGGCCTCACGCGTCGCACGAATGGCCGCCAGCGCCTGCACGCCGACGTCGGCGCCGGTGTCCTCGGCACGGCCCATGGCCCGGTCGATAATGACGCGCAGGATCGCTTCCAGGCGATCGTGACTGGAGGAGTTGATGTGATCGGCCTTGGTGGCGGCGAACAGCAGTTTGTCGATGCGCCGCGTGAAAAGCGCCGTCAGCCAGTTACCCGATCCGATGCGGAATACTTTGAGAATGCCGTCGAGCGCGCGCTGCAGATCGACGACCGCTTCGCCGCCTTCATTCAGCGGCCCGAGCACATCGACCAGCACGATCTGCCGGTCGAGGCGGCTGAAGTGATCGCGGAAGAACGGCTTCACCACGTGCGTTTTGTAGCTCTCGAAGCGCCGCGCCATCATCGCCGCGAGCGAGTTTCGCCCGTAGCTCTGCGCATCGCCCAGCTGCAGCGGACAGAACGTCAGCAGCGGTGAGCCTTCGAGATCGCCCGGCAGCAGGAAGCGCCCCGGACCGGTCGTGTGCAGGACGTGGTCGTCCGCGCGCGCCGCCTTGAGGTAAGCGGCAAAAAGCTGCGCGCCCCGGTGGGCGATGCGCTCGTCCTGCGGCGCGCTGGGATCGACAGTCTCCAGAAACTCCCGCCACGCCTTCGAGTGCGCCTGGCGGCGCGGCGCACGCGCCTGTTCGACAGCCTCGGCACACCACTGCTCGTAGGTCATCTCCAGGAGCGGCAGGTCGATCAGCCACTCACCGGGATAGTCGACAACATCGAGATGCAGCCGCGATACCCCCAACGCGCGACGCAGCGCGCTCGCCGACCGAAATTCGATCGTTACCCGCACCTGGCTCAGACGCCGCGTGCTCTCCGGCCAATCGGGGGGATCGCGCGCGAGGTCGTCCAGATGGCCCTCGTAGTCGAAGCGCGGCACCTGATCGTCCGGCTGCGGCTCGAGGTATGCGCGCTCGATGCGGCCCTCCGCCTCCGGGATGAAGAACGGCAGGCGCCCACCGGACACGAGATTGCGGATCAGCGATGTGATGAAGATGGTCTTGCCCGCCCGCGACAACCCCGTGACGCCGAGCCGCAGCGTGGGCGTCATCATGTCGGTCAGCAATGCGCCGGCGCGGTGCCAGGGCTGCTGCACCGGCACGTCGCGGTCTGGGGGCATGTCGGGTGTCGACAAAGGGGAACCTCTCGAAGGTACCCCTAGCTAGTGCGAAGTCGGCGCGGCGGCAAGTTGCGCGAACGTGCCGTCGCCCGTCAGCCGTGAGATCAGCCGTAGAAAATGACCAGAATGCCGGCGGCCATCACGGTCATCCCCATCAGGAAGATGAGCCCGCCACGTATGAACTCCGTCATGACTCCCTCCACGTCGATTGTTCCGTTGTTGCCCAGAGGATAGACCGCAATCTTTGAACGTCCTCTGAAGCGCAGTTTCAGCACCTGTTCATGTTGGCCTCGCCGATCACTGTGGCGCTGCGGGCGCCGCGACCGATGAGTCGGTCGCCGGTGGCGTGGCCGGCATCGCCGTCCAGCCCTTTTCCGGCATCGAGATTGTGATGCGGCGCGACCCGAGCTGCTGCTCGGAAACCCAGGGCAGCGTCCGCTCGAACACCGCCGGCTCCAGCTTTTGCGCGAACAGCCTGTCGACGAAATCGGGTCGCGCGGGCGCGGCGGTGACGAGGCTCAGCGTGAAGCGGAAATCGCCCGCTTCCTCCGCGATCTTCGGAAACGGATTGCCCACGGGATAGAAGCGCACGGTCTCCGTGAACGTGCCGCGCCCGGGGATCGAGAGCGGCGCGAACGACCGGTTCGGCGCGTCGGCGTCGACCTGATGCTCGCCGAGGAACGCGCTGTAGAAACGCTTCGTCTGCTTCGTCGTGAGGTTCTCCGCCGTGAGCTCCATCGACAGCACGGTGCCGGTCCGCGCCCCCGAGTTGGTGATCGTGAGCGGCACGACGAACACTTCGGTGTCGCCGCCGCCGTCGCGTGCGTATTGGATGACGGGCGGAACGAACAGCTCGATCTCGGCGGTCTTAAAGCTCGATTCATAGAGCGAGAAGGCTGAGATCACGAGCGCCACCGCCGACAGGATGGTCGCCTGGATGCCGCCGTACCCGATGGCTGCAGTCAGGCTCGCAAGCGTGCGATCATCGCCCGGTCGGGCGCCCCCGCTGGTGGTCGTCATGTCGTCTCCCCGTAGGACCGCCTGGTCCAAGATGACGGGGCAATCCACGCCGCGCCATTGCGGCGGGCGGATGGCGTCTCAGTTCACGGTATGTAACTGAAGTTAAGCGGCGCCAGCAGCCTGCCCTCAGCGCTCCAGCCAGACGACGCCACCCCAGCGTGCCTTTCCGAGGTTGCGGGGATCGGGCTGCGGCAGCGGCAGCATCATCAGCAGCCACATCGGCCAGGGTAGCCGATTGAGGCGCTGGGCGACCTCGGCGCTCGACCGCACCTCGCAAACCCGCCAGCCGAGCTTCTCATAGAAAGCAACGCCATTCGCCGGCGCGAAATGCATCGGAGCCTGCGAGAGGATGTCCCGCATATCCGCCATGAACATATCGCGCACCGCGGGACTGATCTGATCCGACACCCACCATGTGACGCCGGCAGCCATCAGATCGGCGGAGAGCGCCGCAACCGTCGGCTCATCGAGGTACATGAGCAAGCCTTCGCTCAGCACCAGAATGCGGCGCCGGCCTTGCGCAGCGTGATCGAGGAAAGCGGCGCGCGCCGTGCTATCCGACAGGTCGACTTTGACCCGCTCGAGCGCACAGCGAGGTGTCTCGTCGGCGAGGAGACGGTTCTTCTCCTCGATCATTCCCGGAAGGTCGGCTTCGATCCACGTCAGGGTAGGCGGAAGATCGAGCCGGTATGGCCGCGTGTCGAGGCCAGCCGCTAAGCTGATGACCGTGTCGCATCCTTCCGCGATGGCGGTGAGGATGATGTCGTCGATCGCCACCGTCCGCGCGATGACCGGCCAGCCGTTATGCAGCGACTTCGGCGCGCGGGCGACGATCGCCGCCCCGGTCTCGCCGGCGAGCCGTTCTGCGAGCAGGTCCTTGAAAACGGCGTCCGGCCGCGCGGATTCGACGGCACGATACCGCGCGACCCAATTGGCCGTGTCTGAGATGGTGTAGGACGCTGGCTCTTTACCTGCCATCACCGCCACCTACTCACCCCGTCGCCGCGCCATGAAGGCGATGCGCTCGAACAGGTGAACATCCTGCTCGTTCTTCAAGAGCGCGCCCGCAAGCGGCGGGATCAGCTTCCGGCTGTCGTTCTCGCGCAGCGTCTCGGGGGAAATGTCCTCGTTGAGCAGCAGCTTCAACCAGTCCAGCAGCTCCGACGTCGACGGCTTCTTCTTCAATCCCGGCATGTCGCGGATCTCATAGAAAATCCGCATCGCCTCCGAGACGAGCCGCCCCTTGAGCCCCGGGAAATGCACCTCGACGATCCGCTGCATCGTCTCGTCGTCCGGGAACTTGATGTAGTGGAAGAAGCAGCGCCGCAGGAACGCGTCCGGCAGCTCCTTCTCGTTGTTCGAGGTGATGATGACCACGGGCCGGTTGGTCGCCTTGACGGTTTCCCCGGTCTCGTAGACGAAGAACTCCATCCGATCGAGTTCCTGCAGAAGGTCGTTCGGGAATTCGATGTCGGCCTTGTCGATCTCGTCGATCAGCAGCACCGGCCGGACGTCGGCGGCAAACGCTTCCCAGAGCTTGCCGCGCTTGATGTAGTTCTTGATGTCGTGGACGCGCGCATCGCCCAGCTGGCTGTCCCGCAGCCGCGAGACGGCGTCGTATTCATAAAGACCCTGCTGGGCCTTGGTCGTCGATTTGATATGCCACTCGATGATCGGCACCCCGAGAGCATCTGCAACTTCGAGGGCCAGGGCGGTCTTGCCGGTGCCGGGCTCGCCCTTGATGAGCAGGGGACGAGATAGGGTGATGGCGGCATTGACGGCGACCTTCAGGTCGTCGGTCGCCACGTAGCGGCGGGTTCCTTCGAACTTCATTGGGGGTAGCGGTTCCTGTGCGATGCAGCGAGCCTGCGCGACATTAGGGGCCGGCAGCCTGCGGGAGCAAGAAGGGGAGGGCGGTTCCGGTGCCGCAAGGGCGTTATATGACCCGGATAATAAGTAGCCAGCCGACCTTAGGCCGTCTCGGACCAACCGAACGATTCGTAGGCGGTTCCTTTTTCCTGTCCCGCCCGTAGCTTACGAAGTGCCGCAGAACGCCTTGACAGAACCGGCCGCTGCCGCCAATAGGAGGCGCCTGAAGCAGCTTGTTACCGCCGGTTGAGGGGCCGGCCGTTCTCTTCAAGCCTCAAAGGAGGCACGGATGAGCAAGCGAAGCGCCAAGAAGCCCGGAAAGGCGAAGGCCTCCTCAGAGAGCCGCGCATCGCAAGCGCGCGCCCCAAAAGCAATCGCCGGCAAGGCTTCCAAGACAAAGGCTGCCTCAAATCTGAGGTCGAGTGACAAGAAGACCGTCGAGAGACAGGTTGTCGAGAAGCAGAACGTTGCGGGGAAAAAGATGACGGCACGCGCCAAGTCTTCGTCGATTGTGCTGCCACCTGACTATCGTCCCTCCGAGGACGAGCCGTTCATGAACGAGCGCCAGCGGATGTACTTCCGCAACAAGCTGCTTGCCTGGAAGGATGAGATCATCCGCCAGACCAAGGAGACGCTCGCCGGGCTGCACGAGGAATCGACGCAGCACGCCGACCTCGCCGACCGCGCGACATCCGAGACGGACCGCGCGCTGGAGCTGCGGGCCCGCGACCGTCAGCGCAAGCTGATCGCCAAGATCGATGCCGCGCTTGCCCGCATCGAGGATGGCTCCTACGGCTATTGCGAGGAAACCGGCGAGCCGATCGGCCTGAAGCGCCTCGACGCCCGCCCCATCGCGACGCTGTCGGTCGAGGCCCAAGAGCGCCACGAGCGCCGCGAGCGCGTCTACCGCGAGGACTGACGCTAGCGCGCCCGGCTGCCGTTCCTCTGGTCGAGGTTCGCCCAACCTTCCGAGTGATTAGCGCGCGTCCTGAGCGGCGAAGCGCGCCAGCACTCTCTCCACCTGTTCGCTGTCGGGGAAATGGATGTCCCGCTGCTGCGTCGGAAACTCGACGCCGGCCTCGCGGAATGCCTTGAAGATGCGCACGCGCATATCCGACCGCGCATCGCCCACCTTGTTGACGTCGCTGACGACGCCGATGAGCGTGAAGTCGAGGCCATCCGGTCCGAAGTTGTCGAGCCCCGCCCACGGCGGCGGATGCTTCTGCACCAGCCCACACTCCGCGGCGGCAATGAGCAGCAGCTCTATCACCTTGTCCGGGTCGCACTGATTGCTGACCGTCACCTTCACCACTGCGCGTCCGAGCGCGTTGCGATGCGTCCAGTTCGTCACCGTCTTCGTGATGAACTCCGAATTGGGAACGATGAGGCTGGCGCGATCGAAGGTCTCGATCTCCGTCGAGCGCACCGATATGCGCCGCACGAACCCCTCCTGCCCATCGACCGTCACGCGGTCGCCGACCTTGATAGGACGCTCGACGAGCAGAATGAGACCGGAGACGAAATTGTTGACGATCGACTGCAGGCCGAAGCCGATGCCGACCGACAGCGCACCGGCAACGATGGCGAGGCTCGTGATGTCGAGGCCGGCGTATGAGATGGCCGCCAGCGTTGCGACCGCAAAACCGACGTAACCCGCGCCCGTATAAATCGAGTTTGCAAGACCCGCTTCCATGCGCCCCTGCGCCAGCGCTCCCGAGGCGAGCCACCGCTGCAGGAAGCGGGTGACGGCCAGCACGCCGACGAAGATCGCCAGCGCCACCAGGATGCGTGCCGGCGAGATGCGCGTGCCGCCAATCTCGAACCCGAACAGCGCTGCGCGCACCCAGCTGCGGATGTCGGTGACCGAAAGCCCCCACGACAGCAGCAGCAGCGGGATGGCGACCGCGAACAGGGCCATCGTCAGAAAACCGTGCTGGACGCGAACCAGCTGCGTGCGCCCGAAATCGTCGAGGCTGAATTGCTGCTCGATAATCGCGTTCATGCCGGTGGGGCGTTCGCTCGGCTCGGGCACGATGGCATGGATCGCAATGTAGAGCACCGCGACGACCAGGATGCCCGCGCCCGTCGTCAGGAGCTGCGTGGTGATGAAGCGGCCGAGCGATACGTAGCCCAAGAGCGAGGTGGCGATCAGGACGATCGCCAGTCCGACGAGCAGCAGTTTGAGACAAACTGGAGACCAGCTCGAAACGGCAACGCCCGGTGCGCGGCTGGGCGAGGTCAGGTTGGTCCGCGCGATGAACAGCAGCAGGCCGGCAATGAGCACGCTCGATATGAACGCAGACACGATGCTCGTCGAAAGCGGCAGCGACAGGATGCTCGCCAGCCGATTCGTCAGATAGTCGAGCGCGTAGACCACGGCGATGCCCTGCACCGCGAGCGTGACCCGCCTTGCGCTTCCATCGCCGATGTCGAAGAGCCGCCAGCGCGGGCGCGTTGGCTGCAGGAGCGCGCGCGCCAGCGCCGAAATCGCGATCGCGACGAACAGCGGGAACAGCGCGGCATATGCGAACTTCTCCACCTGCCAATAGAGCAGGCCGAGTTCGTCCAGCCCCACGTAGAGAACGATAATGGCCGCTACAGCCGGCAGCGCAATCGCCGGTGCAACCCAGGCCGCCGCCGCAGCACGCTCGGACAGCGTTGGAACCGACGCGCCGCCCGCATCGAGACGCGAGCGCATCAGCCGTCGCCGCAGCAGGTAGAGGCCGGCGAACGCCAATAGCGCGCCGCCGACCACGGTCGCCAGTCCCGTCGCGTTCAGCCTCGCAACCGACCACCAGTTCGACAGAATGAAGCCGATCTGCTTGCTCGCGAGTGGCAGCTGGTCTGCGGCCTGTGTCCAGACCTTCCATTGCAGCGGCGTATCGATCTGCCGGAATAGGAAGCGTGTGAAGACGCCCTGCCGTGCATGTTGCACGCGGCTGACGAGCTGGCGCGACCGCAGCTCGATAAGTGCGGCCTTCTTGATGGCGCCGTCGATCTGCGCCGCGATGCCGTTGAGGCGCTGGCGCTCCGCAACGACGTCGGGCGCTTCCGGCGGACCGTTAGGTCCCGGCGGCGTCCCGAGCTTGGCAATCTGCGAGCGAACTTCTTCCAGGCGCGGCGCGAGCGACTCGCTGGCCTTCTTGGCGCTGGCTTCGATCTTCTCAATCTCGGCACGCAGCGCCGCGAGGTCTCGCTGACCGCCCGGAGCTTGCTCGAGATTTTTCTCAGCCGCGTCGATCGCGGTGCTGAGCGCGTTGACGGGCCGCACCAGCTCCTCGATGGGAATCCCGGACGCCTTCTGCTCTCCGACCGGTGCTGCAGGCGCCGCGGGCGCCGCGGCTGCCGGCGCCTGACCTGCATCGGCAGGCGCCGACGGTTGCGCGGGAGTGGAGGGCGCGGCCGCGGCAGGAGGCTGCGGCTGTGCCGCCGTCGCGGCAGGCGGCTGTGGCGCCGGCGCAGTCGTTTGCGCCAACGCGCCGCCCGCGATCATGCCGGCGATGCAGACCACCGCAGCGAAAATGGATGTCAACGGCACTGTCGGGCGCATCGATTGCCTCCGCGCGGAAACGATGGAACGGCGCTACTCGGCTGCGACGCCGATCTGATGTGAGCGCCGCGCGGCAGTCGATTTCGTCTCCGCGTCGGGAGATCGTGCAACGATACCACTCTCGACGACGATATCCGCCGGCCCTCCGATCAGGATGAGGTGCTCAACGTCGTCGCGGCGCACCAGCACGAGCCGGTGCTTATTGTCGATCGGAGCCTGCTCGACGATGTCGATACGCCGTTGCGGCTTGGAGCTGAGCAGCCCCGACAGGCCGGGCCTGCCCATAATTTTTCGCGCAATCACCGCCGTCACGACGATGGCGACGACCACGAAAGCAAAGGCAAGGACGCGCGGCAGAACTTCAGTCATTTCTCACTTCGCGAACGTAAGGTGCACATATCGTTGACAGTTTTGAAAGCCGCCGTCGCGGCGCGAAAAACTGACTCAGGCTGTAACAGCCAGTTTAGGCGATTTTAACCCTAATGATTGAACTGTTGACGGGTAAAGCGCCGCAACCGAGACCTCCTCCGTGCCAGAAAATATGGGCCTGATCCCCAGTCTGCCGCGTTAGGAACCGATGCGAGCTTCTTGTGTGTAATGCGTACAGAGTACATTGCCCATGCCGGCGCCCCACCTATCCAGCACTCAGAATCGTATAGCTTCCCTGCGCATGCGAGAGCACGACGCAATCGAACTGCCGTCCGCTCCGTTTGATGCCATCATGCGGATGCAGGGTTGGGGCGGCTACCTGCCGACTGCCGGCGCGGTTGTGCTCGGCGCGTTGATCGCGCTGGGCATCGTCGCCAGCGGCGCGGGCACGCCCGTGCTCGTCGCCATCCTGGTGGCGCTCGCCTCGGTTGGCCTCTTCGGGCTCTTCGCTTATTCCGCGGGCTACATCCGCTTCGGCCAGCGCACGCCGCTCGCCGACGTCGTGATGACCGCCGCCGACAACATCGACGTTGGCGTCATGATCGCCAGCCGCGACGGCGAGCCGCTCTACACCAACACCAAGTTCGACGCGATCGTCGGCGATGGCGAGCGCGATGCGCGCACCGCGCTGCAGCAGCTCCTTTCGGGTGACGCAGAAGCAAGCTCGGCCCTGTTCCGTCTCACGCGCGCCGCCGAGCGCGGCGAAACTCACGCCGAGGAATTCTCTCTCGGCCGTGGTGGAGCACGCAGCCGCGTTCGCACCACCCTGCAACTCGCGGTCAAGCCGGTTCCGGGCGAGGCAGCGGGCGCTTCTTCCGGGCTCGTGCTGTGGCGCCTGACCGACGTGACCGCAGACCGTCGCCGCGAAGCCGATCGCATCGCCGCTGTCGAGATCCAGCTCGCCCAGTTCGACAACGCGCCGATCGGCCTGGCTTCGGTCGGCCCTGACGGCACGCTGCTGCATGTCAACGCAACTCTGGCGCGATGGATCGGCCGCTCGCCGCGCAGCGTCCTCGAGCAGCGTCTGACGCTGGCCGACATTGCGGCCGGCGACGGCGCAGCGCTTCTGACGCGCCTCAGCGGCGCCTCGGTGCCCGACCAGCTCGAGACGATCGACATCGACCTCTCGTGCGAGGACGGCCGCGTGATGCCGGCACGCCTGCTCGCGCGCACCGTACCGAGCGGCAAGGGTCTCACCGTCGCCGTGGTCGACGTCGTGGGCGAAGGTGCCTCCGAGTTCGAAGGCGATGACTCGGGTGCTCGCTTTGCCCGCTTCTTCCAGTCGGCGCCGTTCGGCATCGCAATGCTCGGCTCCGATGGACGCATCGTCAGCGCCAACTCCGCCTTCTGCCGCATCGTGCTCGATGGCGCGGCAGGTGCCGGCGTCTCGGCAGCAGACGCGCTGGGTCGCGCCACCGACGCGGCGACCCGCGAGGCGGTCGAGGAAGGCCTGAAGCAGGTCATTTCCGGCCGTGTCCACAACGTGCCGATCGACATCACCTCTGGCGCCAAGCGCGATCTCGTCACCCGCGTCTACATGAGCCCCTTCACCAGCGGCGGCGCCCGCGAGGCCGCGATCCTCTACGTCGTCGACGCCACCGAGCAGAAGGCGCTCGAAGCCCGCTTTGCGCAGAGCCAGAAGATGGAAGTCGTCGGCAAGCTGGCTGGCGGCATCGCGCACGACTTCAACAACATGCTGACCGCGATCCTCGGCTTCTCCGACATGCTGCTCGCCCAGCATCGCCCAAAGGACGTCGCCTACAAGGATCTCTCCAACATCAAGGCCAGCGCCAACCGCGCCGCTGAGCTGGTCCGCAAGCTGCTCGCCCTCGCCCGTCAGCAGACGCTGCGCAACGAGGTGATCAATCTCGGCGACGTCATCACCGATCAGTTCAACGTGCTGAAGGGCTACCTCGGCGAGAAGAGCGAGCTGAAGATCTCCTCCGCGCCCGATCTCTGGCACGTGATGGTAGACGAGCACGAGTTCGGCCAGGCGCTGTTCAACCTCGTCACTAACTCGAAGGACGCGATGCAGGATGGCGGCACGATCACCATCCGCGCCCGCAACGTTCCAGAGCGCGAGTCTCAGAAGATCGAGAACCGCGAGTTCGTCGCCGGCGAGTACGTGCTGATAGAGGTCAGCGACACCGGCCACGGCATGTCGCGCGAGGTGATGGACAAGATCTTCGAGCCGTTCTTCACCACCAAGGCCATCGGCAGGGGCACCGGCCTCGGCCTCGCCTCGGTGTACGGCATGGTCAAACAGTCGGGCGGCTACATCTACCCTGACAGCGAGATCGGCAAGGGCACCACGTTCCGCATCTACCTGCCGCGCTATCATCCGGACAAGGACGAGGAGATCGTCCCGGTGAAGGAGAAGAAGAAGGAGCAGAAGGCTGCCGATCTCACCGGCACCGGCCGCGTGCTTCTCGTCGAGGACGAGGAAGTCGTGCGCAACTTCGCGGCGCGCGCCTTGAAACGCCAGGGCTACAAGGTGCTCGAGGCTGGCAGCGGCGTCGAGGCGCTCGAGGTGATGGAGAAGAACAAGGGCAAGGTGGACATCGTCGTCTCCGACGTCGTCATGCCCGAGATGGACGGGCCGACGCTTCTGAAGGAACTGCGCAAGAAGAACCCCGACATCAAGATCATCTTCGTGTCGGGCTATCCCAACGACGCCTTCAAGTCGGCGCTGGGCGATGAGAACTTCGCGTTCTTGCCGAAGCCCTTCTCGCTGCCGCAGCTTGCCGCCAAGGTGAAGGAAGAACTCGCCCGCTGAGGTGCGCGGCGAGCGTCTTCCCGCCCAGGGCTCGCGCCGCTTGCGATTAATCAAGGCGCAGGCGGTGAAACTTGCAGAGCCTGCGCAACTGTTGCTGTAATCGCGACAACACCCGCGATGCCCTGCGGCCCGTCGCGGCTGGGAGTGAGTGCGCCGCTGGATTTGGCAGGATCAGTTTTCATGGCCTTCCTTCGCATCGTCGCGTTTCTGATGCTGGCGCTCTCCTTTTCCGCGCCGGCGCCAGCTGCCGAAAAGATCGTCCCGCGCGCCGGCCAGGCCATTGCGCCGCTTCCGACCGATCCGGCGGTGCAGAAAGGCATGGCCACGATCCGCGATCTCGTGCGCACCAATCATTCGCTGGTCACGCACCGGCGCATGCCGCCCGACCACGCGCAACGGTTTGCGGCTCAGGTAAAGATCGAGGCCGACAAGATCCTCGCGACCACGAGCCTTTCGGGCGACTCGCTCAATAAGCTCAAGGCGCTGCTGGAAGAGATCGTCACCGGCCTTGGCGCTATCGCAAAGCCCACCGATGGCACCGACGCCATCGATGCGCTCGGCCGCGTCGACGCCGCCCTTGCCCGCTACCCCGACGAGTTCGACGACCCCACCTGGAAACCCCTCCAAGCCGCCGAGTAGCCACCGCACGTGTAGCGTAGGTTGGGTTGAGCGCACCGGATCGGTTGCGGCGACTTGCGCGGGTGCCGGCCTTAGCCGGCATGACGGGAGTGACAGCAAAAGCGCTTAGAACCGCCCCGTGATCCCCACCACCGGGCCCTGCTGCACGACGTCGAACTCGTAGCGGTTGATGCCGTCACCCTGCACGTAGTCGACCGAAAGCGCCTTGTAGCCAAGGTAGCCGTCGAAATCGATGGCGGCATGCGAGCCGAGATAGAAATTGTACGTGGCGAGCGCCTGCCACGTGAAGCGGCTGGCCCAGCCGAAGCCGCCGATATCGCCGCGCAGCACGAACGAGTCCGTCGGGCTGTGGTGATAGGTCATGCGCGCGCCGATGAACGGATCGACCCAGTCGACGCCGCCCGATCGCGCCAGCGCCCGGTTGCCTGAAATGACCAGCCCGTCGACATTCAGCGTGCCTGCAAGGCCGACGTCGACGTCGAGCTCCTGGTGCCAGTATCGGCCGCCCGCCAGCAGGTCGAGTGTCGTGTCGGCGGCGCCGGGACCGGGCCCCAGCCGCCAGCGGTTGGTCTCGTACATGCCGCCGAATTCGACGATCCATTGCTTGTAGTCAGCGGAAATCGCCGCGCCGAGCGTCCCATCGACGTGACGCGAAAACTGCTTGGAGCGCGCGAAGCTGCCCGAGTTGGTGTTCTTCGTGAACATGACGTCGGAGAACAGGGTGATCGCGCCGCGACGCGCCTCCTGGTAGCTCATCCACGCAAAGTCGAGCGAACCCAGCACCTGCGCGGGGTTCTGCTCCACCGAGAAGTCGCGGCCTCTGACGGTCGCATCGCCGTTGATCCACGGCAGCCACGCGTAAGGCGTGAATTTGAAATGCCAGCCGCTCGGACCCGGCGCGATCGGCGATTGCGACGTTTGCGTCACGGCGCCGTCGGCGTGTGCCACGCCCGCGCAAAGAACGGCGGCGGCGGCGATTACAGGCAAGCGCATTTCCAGCCTCCCGTCGGCGGGATTCCCACAGGTTATGCACATTGTCTGATTCGCTGGACGCCTGTCGTGGTCATAGGGCCACAGAGCACGCGGGACGTGCGTTCACGGATCGTCTGGAAACACCAGCGCCGCCGTGAAGCGCGCGCCCCAGCCGTGCGCATCCGAGTTCGGGTTCTCCACCCAGTAGCGGACGGCCGGTCCGATGCTCAGCGCAACGCCGCCGAAACGAATGAGTTTGGTGAGCGACACGTTGATCGGCACCGACGCTTCGTCGTCGGTCCAGTAATAGAACGCCTCGCTGTTGACGCCGAGCGTCCACGCGTCCTTCGTCGTGTAGCTGAGGATCGGCTGCAAGTAGAGTTCGTTGACGTCTGCCTCTTTCGCGCTCCCGCCGACCGACCAAAGTTGCCGCGTCAGAAGCCCGATGGTCCACGGCCCGTCCGGTTGCCAGATGATTGCGGCCGTTGGGCCAAGGCTCCACTTCTGCGAGCCGAGCGCGCTGTCGCTCGCGGGAAAACCGACCACCGGTCCAAGGCCGATGGAAAGTCCGCGCGACACCGGCGCCGTGGGAGACGCAAAGAAGCTCAGGTTGACGCCCGAGAGGCCGTAGTCCGTGCCCGAGCCTGGCGTGACGTCGGCCTGTTCGATCATCGGCATGAAGAGGCGCGTGATGACGTTCCAGTCCTGCGACACGTGCAGCGGCACCACCGGTTCGAAGCGGAGGTAGTTGGATGTGCCGTCACGATCGGCGCCGATCTGCCCATCCCAATTGTAGAGCAGCGGTGCGGTGGCGAGGTCCGCTATGGGGTTTGCGGCTTTCTTGGCGAGCTTGAAGAGCTCCTCGTCTTCGGCAAAGGCGCCAGCCGGCAGAAGCAAGATCAGAAGCGCAATCGCGATGCGCATGGCGCCCCTCCATGCGGACGACATCCTCCGTGCACACTGCTCCGATTCTGCCGCTCAGCCGAAGATGTAGTCGATGATGTAGGTGCGCGCTTCCGGGGGCAGATCGGGCGGCGGCTTTACGAACTTGGCGCGGTGGATGGCATTCACGGCCGCATCGTCCATCGCCTTGTTGCCGCTGGAGCGCAGCACGCGCACGTAGAGCAGGTCTCCCTGCTGCGTGATCTGGAAGGAGACGAGAACGCGTCCCCACAGCGCGACCGGCCCCGGCCGCGTTTTCATGAGCGCATCGATGACGCTTTTCGAGAACGCGTCGGATTTCCCGCCCGCCCCGACGCCGCGCACCTGCATGCCCCCGCCGGACATCATCGCTTGCTGCTGCGGCCGCGGCGCTGATCGCCGTGCCTTGCGGTCGTAGTGCTCCTTGACCTGCTCGGCGAGGTCCGTCGCGGCAGCGTCTAGCATCGTTTCGAGGTCCGGCAGCGACGGCTGCCCGGCGTCGCGATCCTTCTCGCGCTCGGGCTCCTTCGGCTCTTCCTTCTGCTCTTCTTCGGCCTTTTCCTCAGGCTTTTCTTCCGGCTTCTCTTCTGCCTTCTCCGGCGGCTTCTCCTCCGGTTTCTCGACCTGCTCTTGCGGCTGCTCGGTCATCGGCTGAGGCAGCGAAGCCTGCTGCTGCGGTTGCGGCGGAGCAGGGTTCGGCGGCCCACCGGCGCCTTCCTGCCATTTCTCGGTCTTGGAGTTCTTATCCGGATCGGGGACGAGTTCGACGCTGATCGAATCTCCACCCTGGCCGATCCGCTCGCGCTCGCGCTGCTGCTGTTCCAGCTCGTGCTGGAGCGACGACAGCCCGCCGAGGTTCATCACCTGCACGGCGATGATCGAAATATAGAGGAACGTGACGAACGCCGCGCTGGCCCACAGCCTGCGTCCGTCCCGCTCGGCGTTGGCGCGAATACGCTGGTCGGCATCGAGCGCACCGATAAGCTCCTTCGCCGCGGCCTTTTCATCGGCTTGCGGTGCGGGCTCATCAGCGGGCGCAGGCGCCTCGGCTGGCGAAGTCTGAGCCGCCAGCTCTTGCGCAACTTTCTCGATGTCGGACATCAAGCCACGCGAATCGGCTCATCGAATATCGAGTGAGTTTAGCGCGTTGGCAGGCGTGCGCTTGCGGCCAATTGGCCACCATGCACACGCGATTTTTGCGTCGCGAAATCTACGTTCGCGCCTTGGGGTGAACGGCGTCGAGCAGCGTGTCGAGCATATCGCTCGCCGCCCTGATGACCGCGACGTTGGCGCGGTAGGCGAGTTCGGCCTCCAGCAGCGTCACCACGTTTTCGATAGGATCGCCGACGGGCAGCGCGCCGATGCGCACCGGAGAACCGTTTTCAGGCGAATTGCCGCCGACGGGCGGGGCGGAGCCCGTAGACGCGATAGCACGCGCCGCGGCTTCGATTCTCCGGCTTTGGGCCGCCAGCCCATCGGCTGCGATGGCGAAAACGTTGAACACGTCGAACCCTTACGCTGTACCAGGAACGAAGGCCGAGCCTCGCCGACCACCCGTTTCCTCGGACTTAACAGCTGGGGCCACAACCAACAGCCGACTTACAACACCTATGGACCAATGAGAACAAAATGTGTACATTCGAGTCGAATTGAGAACGTAGAGCGCTTGCCATATAGGTGAACGACATGACGAACCGGCCGGAATTCAAGGTCGTTGACGGGGGAGCGATGGACAAGAATAAGGCGCAGGCGCTGGCGCATGCCCTGGAGTTGATCGACAAGAACTTCGGCAAGGGCTCGATCATGCGCCTCGGCGCGAACGAGCGCTCGATGGACATCGAGGCGATCTCCACCGGCTCCCTCGGCCTCGACATCGCCCTTGGGATCGGCGGCCTCCCGCGAGGCCGCGTCGTCGAGATTTACGGCCCGGAATCCTCGGGCAAGACGACACTTGCCCTGCAGGTGATCGCGGAATCGCAGAAAAAGGGCGGCACCTGCGCCTTCGTGGACGCCGAGCACGCCCTCGACCCGACCTACGCCAAGAAGCTTGGCGTGAAAATCGAAGACCTCCTCGTCTCCCAGCCGGACGCCGGCGAGCAGGCACTGGAAATCACCAACACCCTTGTGCACTCCGGTGCTGTCGACGTCATTGTGGTCGACAGTGTCGCCGCTCTGACCCCCAAGGCAGAGCTCGAAGGCGAGATGGGCGACATGACGATGGGCGCCCAGGCCCGCCTCATGAGTCAGGCGCTGCGCAAACTGACGGCATCGATCTCCAAGACCCGCTGCATGGTCATCTTCATCAACCAGATCCGCATGAAGATCGGCGTCATGTTCGGCAACCCGGAAACGACCACGGGCGGCAACGCCCTGAAGTTCTACTCCTCGGTGCGTCTCGACATCCGCCGCATCGGCCAGATCAAGGAGCGTGACGACGTCGTCGGCAACCAGACGCGCGTCAAGGTCGTCAAGAACAAGGTCGCGCCCCCGTTCAAGCAGGTCGAGTTCGACATCATGTACGGGGAAGGCATCTCCAAGGTCGGTGAGCTGATCGACCTCGGGTCCAAGGTGGGCGTGGTTGAAAAGTCCGGCGCCTGGTTCTCCTATGAGGGAGACCGCATCGGCCAGGGCCGCGAGAACGCCAAGGCGTTTCTCAAGGAAAACCCCAAGATTGCCCAGGCGATCGAAAAGGCCGTCCGTCAGAACGCCGGCCTCATCGTCGATAAACTCTTGATTGAGGAGCAGGCTGACGCGGAGGGTGAGCAGCCCGACGAGGATGGCGTGCTTCCCGATGACGCCGACGGCGCCAAGAAGCCGGCACGCGCCAAGCGCTGACACAACCCGGACCGCTGCTGCTTAAAGCAGCGATCCGGCCGAACCCTCATCGGCCTCCCTACACCGCGCGGCGCCGGCCATCCGGCGCCGATTTCGATGTCTCGCTCTTGCAACGTGACCTTTGCAACTGATTAACCGCGCTCTCGGCTTGTGCACGCCGCTAGTCGGCGATTAAGGCCGCCCGGGCTAGCCTCCACAAATCTTCATGTGGAGGCGACATGTCGTCGGGTGCCTCACAGACTGTGACGCGGCTTGCTGGCGCATTCGACGCCAACCTGAGGTTTCCATTCGACGCCTCCGCCTGGGAGGCGTTCGTTCGGCAGCGCGGCTGCGAGGCGACAACCTATACCGATCTCGCTCTTCTCACGACGGCGCTCCATAACGGTTCCTACGCGTTCGCCTATCTCCCTTCGGCAAATTGCTTTTATCTGCGCAAGGCGCCCTACGTTGGTGTTGCCAGCGCCGTGACCGCCGTCACACGTCTGCCTCGGCAGACCAGCGTATTCGTGGTCGCGCACGATAACCCGGCGACGGATTGGCGCCAGCTGCGAGGCAAGCGCTACGGCTACATAAACACCTTTTGCACCACCAGCTATTTCGCGCCGTCCATTCTCCTC
The DNA here is from genome assembly GCA_030148725.1 of Hyphomicrobium sp. Classification (GTDB taxonomy): domain Bacteria; phylum Pseudomonadota; class Alphaproteobacteria; order Rhizobiales; family Hyphomicrobiaceae; genus Hyphomicrobium_A. The sequence goes on along the minus strand of JASBSU010000037.1, from coordinate 95,888 downwards.
GCTGCGGATGGATTTGCGCTGACGAGCTTCTTTGACTCCTTTGCCGTCCCGCCCTGGCAGGGACAGATAGATGCCGTCGTGAACAGATCGATCGATGCCACGATGGTCTATGAGGACGTCTGGATCGCGCAGCCCAACAATGCGAAGTCGACGAAGGTCTTGGCGCGCATCTCTGATTTGCCGACGCCAGCCGTCATCGCCAATGTCGAACTGGATTCCCGGGATCAGGCTGCATTGAAGCACACCCTCCTTGGGGTGGGACCGGGGACCGCAACGAACGCCCTATACTCGGGATTCGCCGACTACCAGGAAGCGTCGATGCAGCGCTTTTTCACGGAGTTGGCTGCGCTTCCGGCTGCCCCGAACTCCGCCTGAGGACGTTGCGGCGCTTCCGGCGCCGCCGTTTCCGGACCGCGGGCAACGGCGGGCGCTCATCGCCCGGTCCGTAGGTGCCCCTCCGAAACTCGGCTGCCGAACACCTCCCCTGCCCAAAAGCGCCGCAGGCGCTTGACACGGAGCCGTCCGATCCGCGACGGATAAGCCCGGCAAATCGGGCCCATACATGCGGCCCGGCACCTCAGCCCCCGACAGCGACCGTTCGAAAGCGACCCATGGCCTCCGTCAACGACATCCGCCGCGCGTTTCTCGACTTCTTCAAGAAGAACGGCCACGAAGTCGTGCCGTCCTCACCTTTGGTGCCGCGCAACGACCCGACGTTGATGTTCACCAATGCGGGCATGGTTCAGTTCAAGAACGTCTTCACCGGCCAGGAAACGCGCCCCTACGTTCGCGCCGCATCCTCGCAGAAGTGCGTCCGCGCCGGCGGCAAGCACAACGACCTCGACAACGTCGGCTACACCGCACGCCATCACACGTTCTTCGAGATGCTCGGCAACTTCTCGTTCGGCGATTACTTCAAGGAGCAGGCGATCCCTCTTGCCTGGAACCTCCTTACAAAGGATCTCGGCCTCGACAAGAAGCGCCTGACCATCACCGTCTACCACACCGACGATGAGGCATATGACATCTGGAAGAAGCTGACGGGCTTATCCGACGACAAGATCATACGCATCGCGACGAACGACAACTTCTGGCAGATGGGCGACACCGGGCCGTGCGGCCCGTGCTCGGAGATCTTCTTCGACCACGGCGACAAGATCCCCGGCGGCCCGCCTGGATCGCCCGACGCCGACGGCGACCGCTTCGTCGAGATCTGGAATCTCGTCTTCATGCAGTTCGAGCAGCTGCCGGGCGGCGAGCGCATCAACCTGCCGAAGCAGTCCGTCGATACCGGCATGGGCCTGGAGCGCATTGCGGCCGTCCTGCAAGGCGTCACCGACAACTATGACATCGATCTCTTCAAGGCGCTGATCTCAGCTTCTGTGGCCGCCACGGGCGTGTCTGCGACCGGCGAGCACAAGGCATCGCATCGCGTCATCGCGGACCATCTGCGTGCCGCGAGCTTCCTCATCGCCGACGGCGTGCTGCCCTCGAATGAAGGCCGCGGCTACGTCCTCCGCCGCATCATGCGCCGCGCCATGCGCCACGCGCATCTGCTCGGCGCCGAAGAACCGCTGATGTACAAGCTGGTGCCGGCTCTCGTGCACGAGATGGGCGACACCTATCACGAGCTGCAGCGCGCTCAGCCGCTCATCACCGAGACCCTGATGCTCGAGGAAACGCGTTTCAAGAAGACGCTGGAGAAGGGCCTCGGCCTGCTCGGCGAGGCCACCGGTAAGCTCGGCAAGGGTGCGGTGCTGTCCGGCGAAACCGCGTTCAAGCTCTACGATACCTACGGCTTCCCGCTCGACCTCACCGAGGATGCCTTGCGCGCCCGCGGCGTCACTGTCGACACCGAAGGCTTCAACGCTGCCATGGAGCGCCAGAAGGCCGAAGCCCGCAAAGCCTGGAAGGGCTCGGGCGAGGCCGCCACCGAATCCATCTGGTTTGAGCTGAAGGAGAAACTCGGCGCGACCGAGTTCCTCGGCTACGACACCGAGGGCGCGGCAGGCGCCATCGTCGCGCTCGTCAAAGACGGCAAGGAAGCCAAGAGCCTCAAGGCCGGGGACGAAGCCGCCATCGTCGTCAACCAGACGCCATTCTACGGCGAATCCGGCGGTCAGGTCGGCGATGAAGGTGTCATCGTCGGTGCGAAAGGCGCGCTTTTCCGCGTCACCGACACGCAGAAGAAGGCCGGCGGTCTGTTCGTCCATGTCGGCAAGGTCGAGAAGGGTACCTTCAAGACCGGCGATGCCGTTGATCTCGATGTCGACCACGTGGGCCGCGCCGCGATCCGCGCCAACCACTCGGCGACGCACCTTCTGCACGAAGCACTGCGCCAGGTTCTCGGCCCCCACGTTGCCCAGAAGGGTTCGCTTGTCGAACCGGGCCGCCTGCGCTTCGACTTCTCCCACCAGAAGCCCATGAGCGCTGAGGAGATCGCCGAGGTCGAGAAGCGCGCCAATGCCATCGTGCTGCAGAACACCGCCGTCGAGACGCGCCTGATGGCCATTGAGGATGCGATGCAGTCGGGCGCCATGGCGCTCTTCGGTGAGAAGTACGGCGACGAGGTTCGCGTCGTCTCGATGGGCGACGCCGGTCCCAATGCCAACAAGGCTTGGTCGGTCGAACTCTGCGGTGGCACGCACGTCAAGCGCACCGGCGACATCGGCCTCGTGAAGATCGTCGCCGAGAGCGCCAGCGCATCGGGCGTGCGCCGCATCGAGGCGCTGACGGCCGATGCCGCGCGCTCATACCTGACGCAGCACGAGGCGCGCATCCGTGAGATCGCGTCGGCGCTGCACGTACGCCCCGAGGACGTCGCCGAGCGCGTGAAGGCGCTGGTCGATGAGCGCAAGCAGCTCGAGCGCCAGCTCGCTGACGCCAAGAAGCAGCTCGCGCTCAGCGGCGGTGGCAAGGATGCCGGGCCTGCCATCGTCGAGGTTGCGGGCCGGAAGTTCCTCAAATTGTCGGTGTCGGGCGTCGACATGAAGGACCTGAAGGCCATGGCCGACGACGGCCGCGCCAAGATCGGTTCCGGCATCGTCGCCATCGCCAACAACTCTGCCGACGGCAAACTCGGCATCGTCGTCGCCGTCACCAGCGATCTCGCCGACAAGGTGAGCGCTGTCGATCTGGTACGCGCCGGCTCGGAGGCGGTCGGCGGCAAAGGCGGCGGCGGTCGTCCCGACATGGCGCAGGCTGGCGGCCCCGACGGCTCGCGCGCCGATGCAGCACTCGAGGCGATCGAAGCGCGGCTCAACGCAGCCTGAAAGCCACACGCGCGGTTTTAGCTGCGGCCGCAGACTTCGCCTGCCATAATTGCGGGAACATTGCGCGATTGATCGGCGAACGGTCGGCGCCAGCATAAGCTGTTGCTCCGGCTCGTGGCTGGAGATCCCATGACGGCGGAAGGCACCGATTTCACCATTTACCGCGAGGCGATGGTCATCCTCGCCACCGCCGCCGTTCTCGTTCCCATTGGCCAGCGTTTCAAGATCAGCCCGATCCTCGGCTTCCTCATAGCCGGAGCAGTTCTCGGGCCGCACTGCCTCGGCGCTCTGTCGGGCTACCTGCCGCCGCTGAAGTGGATCACGGTGTCGGAGGAGCGCGGCCTCGGCGCCATGGCGGAGCTGGGCGTGGTCTTCCTCCTTTTCATCATCGGCCTCGAGCTATCGTTCAAGCGCCTGATCACCATGCGCCGACTTGTGTTCGGTCTCGGATCAGCCCAGGTCGCGCTGTCCGCCATCATCATCGGGACGATCGCCGCGCTGTTTGGCTCCAAGCCCGGCGCAGCATTGATCATCGGTTTCTCGCTGGCGCTGTCTTCGACCGCCATCGTGATCGAGGTGCTGTCCCGCACTGGCCGCCTCGCCACGACGACCGGCCGCACGTCGTTCTCCATCCTGCTCATGCAGGATCTCGCGGTCGTCCCGCTACTGTTCCTCGTCACCATCCTTGGCCCCGAGCACCAGGGCAGCCTGCTCAGCGGCTTGGCACAAGCCTTCGCTCAAGCATTGCTGGTCATCGGCGTGATCGCGCTCGTCGGCACGCTGCTGCTGCGCCCCCTGTTCCGCCTCGTCGCGTCTGCCGATTCAACAGAGCTCTTCGTCGCCGCAGCCTTGTTCGTCGTCGTCGGCAGTGGTCTTGCGACGGCCGCCGCCGGCCTGTCGATGGCGCTCGGCGCATTCGTATCCGGCCTGCTGCTATCCGAAAGCGAATACCGCCGCGCCATCGAGGCGACGATCGATCCCTTCAAGGGATTACTGCTCGGCGTCTTCTTCTTCTCGGTCGGCATGAGCCTCGACCTCGCAGCCCTGGTATCCGACCCGCTCCCGATCATCGCCGGCATCGCCGGATTGCTCATTATCAAAGGCGCCGTTCTGGTCGCGCTGCTGCGCCTGTTCAAAGTGTCCTGGCCATCGACCATCGAGACCTCGATCCTGCTCGGGCCGGGCGGCGAGTTCGCGTTCATCGTGATCGGCCTTTCCGTGGCCGCCAGCATCATATCGCCGAGCCGTGGCGCGCTCGTGCTGGCGATCACATCGTTTTCGATGGCGCTGGTGCCGGTCCTCGACTATGCCGCGCGGCGCCTATCGCGAAAGATCAGGGCGCAGCAGCCGGCCAACCCGGCACTGCTGGTCGAGCCACCGCTGGAGCACGTCGACGCGGTTGTCATCGGCGCAGGCCGCGTCGGCCGCCTCGTCTCCGACATGCTCGGCCGGCACCGCATCAAGCACATCATCGTCGAGAACGATCCGGCCTCCGTGTCGCGCGGCCGCGCCGAGGGGCTGCCGGTCTACTTCGGCGACGCGAAGAACCCCCTGTTCCTCAAGCGCTGCGGCATCGAGCAGGCGAAGGGCGTCGTCATCACCATCAATAAGGCGTCGGCAGTCAGCGAAATAGTGACGACGATGCGCACCCTTCGCGAAGACATGCTCATCGTCGCTCGCGCCCGCGACGCCGAGCACGCACGCCACCTCTACAAGCAGAAGGTGACGGACGCCGTCCCCGAAACCATCGAGGCGAGCTTGCAGCTGTCAGAGGCGACGCTGGTAGGCCTCGGGGTGCCGACCGGTCCCGTCATCGCCTCGATCCATGAAAAGCGCGACGAGTTCCGCGAGCAGCTGCAGGGCGCCGCCGGGCGACCGACGCGCGGCCTGCGCGCCAGTCAGCTGAAGAAAACCATCTGAGCGGCACGCTACCGCCAACGCTTAAGGCGCGGGCGCCGTTGGCGTCTGCGTTGCGGTCGGCGCTGCGGCCGGCGGTACGCTCTCGCTCGGAGCGCGCAGCGCGGTCGTGAACACCACCGCGCACGTCGCGAAAAACGCCAGCAGTACGAGCACCGCGAGCACAGACGTGCGCTCCCTCGGTGCGGCTTTCCGCACGACCACGTCCTCTGAATCGAGGTTCGTCTCTTCGGTGATGATCCTGGCCATGGCTTTCGGTCCAATTCATACAAAACTGCAGTGAAAACATGCAGGCTGCCGACAACGTTCCGGCCGCCTTATGGAACATTCAAATGGCGGCGGCGTTTGCGCGCCATGGACATGCCTGTAAGCAAAAACTGGCCCGGACTTCCCGCGAAAATGCGGATGCTCCTCCTGCACGTCCGGCACTCCGAGGGCCAGCAGCAGACGCCGCCACAGACCGAGCCGCCGGCCCACGAGGCGGATCGGCCGATTGTCATCGTGCCGATCGCTCATCGGCGCACGTCCTGAATGCGCGCTAAACCTGACGCCCCTGGCGCCGGCAGAATTTACCCTCCCGGGCGAGGAGCCGCGCGCACGCTGACCCGACAGCGAGCAGTGTGCTAAGAAGCCTTCAGCATCACGCTTCAGCCACGGGGAATGTCATCAATGCGTACCGCACAACTCCCGCGCCTCGCCGCGGCGGCTATTGCCGCGATCATCGTCACCGCCGCAACTGCGAACGCTGCACACGTCCAGGTCGGCGTGCTCAGCTGTAAAGTCTCCGGAGGCGCTGGCTTCGTTTTCGGATCGAGCAAAGACCTCGAGTGCAAGTACGAAGGGATCAACGGCGCCCGCGAAGCCTATCACGACTCGATCAACAAGTTCGGCGTCGACCTCGGCTTCACCGGCAGCTCCTACCTCGTGTGGACAGTGCTCGCGCCGTCGAAGGACATCCCGCAGGGCGCACTCGCCGGCAAGTATGGCGGCGTTTCAGCCGAAGCGACGGTCGGTCTCGGCGTCGGCGCCAACGCACTGCTGGGCGGCTCGAGCAGCTCCATCGCGCTGCAGCCTCTGAGCGGCCAGGTTCAGGAAGGCCTCAACGTCGCCGTCGGCATCTCGGAACTCGAACTCCGCCCCGGCCGCTAACTGAGACCAGCACTGCGAGCCGGCGCGGTCGAGATATTTGACCGCACCGGCAAGCGTTCACGTGTCGTAGGGAGTTTCGCGACCAAGCGTCTCCAAAAGCTTCCTCAAGTGCTCGTCCGCGATGCTGCCGCGCAGCTCTATCTCATCGGGTGGAGACTGGAACACGATGTGGACGTGCGCACCGTCTCTCCAATGGTACGTGGCTCGGCAATTCGCCAAGCCATTCGGCACGCGTTGCCAAGCGGTGGTGAACGGGTTGCCGTCCGGAGTGACCCTGGTCGGGCTTCGCTCGTAACTCCATTTCAGGTCGGCGGGATTGCGTATTTTTTCTCCCGTCACCGGCCTCCCGGCGACAGAGTCTGCATACGTCGAGGGCGTAAGCAGCCCAAACCCCTGCGGCGGCTCTCCCCGCGCATCGAGCGCGAAAATATGTGCGCGCGTCGGATAGTTCCGATTGCCGCGGTAGTCTCTCGTGCCCTGTATGACGATGTCGCGCACGGCGGCTGGCCACCTGCAGCCGCCCATAAGGCAGGCGATCTTCCATGGCATCCATAGTTTGAACACGTCATGGAACATGAGGCCGACAACGATAGCGGAGGTCTCTCGGCTACCTTGCCTCGTCCTCTCACTGAGGAGGACGAGATCGGCGGGGATCTCAAAACAATAGAGGCGGGTTTGGATCCCGTTAGCGACGCTGACGCTGAAGACCGGGGCGGTCGGCAGACCGAGCCTGAGACCCGCTACCCTCACGCGGCAGACTACATTTCCGTGCTGATATATCGCTTTGACGCTGCCGGGAATACTGGCGCGGCCGAACAGCGAGGGCCACACGGCCCGCGCTGTAGTCGCCAATAGGATCAAAAGTCGTTCCAAGGCGGCTTTCGATCGATGGCGGTCCGCTGCGTTGCGTTCACGCTGCCTTGGCCATCTCGGCCTTGAGGTTCTGGTCGACCTTGTCGAGGAAGCCCGTGGTCGACAGCCACTTCTGCTTGTCGCCGACGAGCAGCGCCAGATCCTTCGTCATGAAGCCGGACTCGACCGTGCGGATGCACACCCGCTCCAGTGCGGCTGCGAAATCAGCCAGCGCCTTGTTGTCGTCGAGCTTGGCGCGATGCGCGAGCGCCCGCGTCCACGCGAAGATCGAGGCGATGGAGTTGGTCGAGGTGTCCTTGCCCTTCTGATGCTCGCGGTAATGGCGGGTCACCGTGCCGTGCGCAGCCTCCGCCTCGACCGTCTTGCCGTCCGGCGTCATCAGAACGCTGGTCATCAGCCCGAGCGAGCCGAAGCCCTGCGCAACGATGTCCGACTGCACATCGCCATCGTAGTTCTTGCACGCCCACACGTAGCCGCCCGACCACTTCAGCGCCGATGCAACCATGTCGTCGATCAGGCGGTGCTCGTACCACAGCTTGCGCTTGTCGAACTCGGCCTTGAACTCGGCGTCGAACACTTCCTGGAACAGATCCTTGAAGCGGCCGTCATAGGCTTTCAGGATCGTGTTCTTGGTGGAGAGATATGCCGGGTAGTTGCGGTTCAGCGCGTAGTTGAAGGTCGCGCGCGCGAACTCGCGGATCGAATCGTCGAGATTGTACATCGCCATCGCGACGCCCGAGCCCGGCGATTTGAAAACTTCTTTCTCGATGGTCTCGCCGTTCTCGCCGACGAACTTGATCGTCAGCGTGCCCTTGCCGGGGAAGCGGAAGTCGGTGGCGCGATACTGGTCGCCGAAGGCATGGCGGCCGATGACGATGGGCTGCGTCCAGCCCGGCACCAGGCGCGGCACGTTCTTGCAGATGATCGGCTCGCGGAAGATCACGCCGCCCAGGATGTTGCGGATGGTGCCGTTTGGGCTCTTCCACATTTCCTTGAGGTTGAACTCTTTGACGCGGGCTTCGTCCGGCGTGATCGTCGCGCACTTCACGCCGACGCCGTGCTTCTTGATGGCGTTGGCCGCGTCGATCGTCACCTGGTCGTTGGTGGCGTCGCGGTTCTCGACCGACAGATCGTAGTATTCGAGCGGCACATCCACATACGGGTGGATCAGCTTTTCCTTGATGAGCTTCCAGATGATGCGAGTCATCTCGTCGCCGTCCAGTTCGACGACGGTGCCGGCTACCTTGATCTTCTGCATTCGGGATTACCTTGCGGTGGGTGGGCTATCTCGGTTCGCACTTTAGCCACGGTGCTGCGCCGCAACAAGGTTGTGCGGCCCATCGCGTAAAGAAGACGCGGAATCTGGGTTTCAGGATTACCCGCCCAGCTCGCCCATGCCCGGGTCATCGCATGTGAGGTCGACGTCGCGCGTGCCGAGGACGGCAATCACCGTCTCCCGGTCGAGATTGTTTCGCGCCGCGCAGACCGCGCGCGTGCACGCATTCCAGCAGAAGCGGGATCGCACCAGCGAGTCGAGGGCCCTCGACCGCACGCTGGCATCCGCGTTCGAAAGGTCGGCGAGCCTGTCGTCGAAGTGCCATTCGTGCAAGAACTGAAAGGTAACGGGCAGCGCGACGCAGAGAGCGACGCCCGCGACGGCGCCGCCGGTCCACCCTTCGCGCCGCGTCTCGCGCACATAGAAGTGCCGCCGCGTCCAGTAGGCGAGCGCCGCCCCCGCCAGCCCGATCTCGATCCCCGCCAGCCCCCACGAGGGCGCGACGGCGAGGATTGGCAGGTAGACCAGGAAGAGCGCTGTCGCCAGTACGGCCCCACCGGCGAGAAACGCGCTCCAAACGCCCGCAGCGTAGGGCTCCATATCGCGGAACCGGCTGGCAAATAGGCCCACCATGCCTAGCGCCGCCAGCGTCCATGCGATAAACGGGCCGAAGTGCACGATTGGCCCGAAGTAGGCATAGTCGAGCGCCAGGACGAAGATCGGCACCGCGTACCCGAGCAGGGGCACGATTGGTGAAGAGCCGCGCGCCCCGAACGGTCCGCGTGGGCTGAGCGAGGTTTCACCCTCGTCATATTGCGTCTTAGTGGTCAATTGCGGCATCGCATGTGGAAGTCTGAAAGCACGTGACGGCTCAACAAGCGCTACCCATCAGTACTGCAATTGTGGACGGGATGAAGGCCCCGATCGTTGGGACGACGGGTCTTGCCGTCGCCGCCATCGTCCACGCCTGCCACGAGCGCACGATCGACGTGGCGCTGCCCTACCTCGCCATCGACGGCCTCGACCGCGAGACGCTGGACCCGCTCCTCAACTACTGCGCCCGGCTGACCTGCGAGGCCGACGACGTCACCTGCCCCGGCTGTAAACGGCGCACCGAAGCGCTGGGGATCCATTCCCTCGACGACTTCATCGCCCGCCACAAGGAGATCGTGGTCGGCGACGGCGCGGCCCGGCTCCTGGGCCAAGGGGAAGGCACCCTCCACACACCGGCCATGGCCGCCCTGGAGAAGACTTGGTCGGGGGAGAACTATTGGTTCTGGGCCCGCCGCGTCCTGCGCAAGTTGCGTCACGGCATTCGCCGCGGCGGCGTTTCCGGTGCCCCCTTCGCCGATGCCGGGGAGACGCCCGCGGTCATCCTCATGGAGCCGCAACTGCCCGACAACATCGGCATGGTCGCCCGCGCCATGGCCAACTTCGGGCTGGACGACCTCCGACTCATTTCCCCGCGGGACGGCTGGCCGAACGAGAAAGCCCGCATTGCCGCGTCCGGCGCCAATTACGTCATCGACGACACGACGGCCTTCCCCTCGCTCGAGCAGGCGATGGGGGATCTCACTTGGATGGCGGCCACCACCGCCCGCCAGCGTGACCTGCGCAAGCCGGTCATGACCCCGCTCGAGGCCGTGGCCGAGATGCGCCGCCGAATCGCCAGAGGGGAGCGCTGTGGCGTGCTGTTTGGCCGGGAACGCTCCGGCCTCGAGACCACCGAGGTCGCCAACGCCGATGCGCTGGTCATGATCCCGGTAAATTCTCGTTTCGCTTCTCTCAATCTCGCCCAGGCCGTGCTGATCCTGGGATACGAATGGATGAGGGCCGGCGACGGTCATAGTCTCGGCCGGGTCACCACGTACGAGAAGCCTCTGGAGAGCGGCCTCTACATGAACGACGACCGGCCGGCGACCAAGGAAGAACTGATCGGATTCTTCCTGCATATCGAAGGAGAACTGGAGCGATCCGGGTTCTTTAATCCGTCGCATAAGCGTGCAACGGTCATCCGCAATCTGCGCACGATGTTCTCTCGGATGGGCGCCACGGAGCAGGAAGTCCGCACCCTGCGTGGTATTGTTGCAACGCTGGCCAAGGGCAAGGGAAATGCCCGCAACCCGTCATCTTAGCTGCCTTGATCTGGCCAAGTTTAAAGCCGAGCGATGCCGCTCCCAACGAGCTGATGACGCTCCAGCGCGCACCGGTGAACGCCGTTAGAGCCAACAGTAACAATATAACACAGGGACGGTTTCAGGAGATGTCGATCATGAAATGGGCGGGGAGGGGTTGGGCGTACGCGGTGTTGATGACCGCGGCGGCTTTTGCGGCAGCGCCCGCCAACGCGCAGGAGCTGTCGGAAAAAGCGACGCGCACCTTCATGGAATACGCATGGACACTGACACCTGAGCGCTTCACCAAGCCCAACGGTGAGACGATCCTGATCGATAAGACGAAGCGCGACGCCGTCATGGTCCCGCTCGACGTGGCGCGCGAAGTCATTCGCGTTGGCCGCCTCTCGGCCCATGCTCAGGTTTGCAACCTCGCCCAGGAGCAGGCGGACAATCACTCGTCTTTGATGCGCCGTCAGGCCCAGTCCAAGAAGTGGTCGCCGCAGCAGATGGTCTACATCAACCAGCTGCACCTGACCGTGGTCATGCTGCTCACGGGCCGCATCAAGCTGGTCGAGCGCCCCGAAGGCGACGTTGCCGGTGCCGAGGCCAAGGAGGTCGTGGTCGCCGAGGAGACGCAGAAGGCTGCCCAGAGCTGCACCGCCGAGCAGAAGGACAAGGTTAAGGAGCTGATCGCGACCTACGTGAAGTCGGGTCCGGCCCTCGCCTCATCGAGCCCCGCCGCCGCTCCGGCTGGCACCACGGGCTCCACGCCGAAGTAAAGGCGCCCTTTAAACCTGCCTTCAGGTTGACGGCGCGGCTGACAATCGGTATCTAGCCACCTCTGACGCGGGCCAAACGTTAATGGCCCGCGTTTTAATTGCGCACCTGCGGCAGCGCCTTTTACGGCGCGGCCTGTCGGCTCTGAGGCTTCGGCCTGGCAGAGCAGAGGAGGGGGCGCTCCACGACAGAAACAAGCAACGTTGGAGTGCTGTTACCATGACCAAGCGCATTCGCGCCAAGCACAAGATCGACCGTCGCCTCGGCGAGAACATCTGGGGTCGTCCCAAGAGCCCGCTGAACCGCCGTGAGTCGCGTCCCGGCCAGCACGGCGAGCGCCGCGTCCAGAAGCTGTCCGACTACGGCCAGCAGCTCAAGGCGAAGCAGAAGCTCAAGGGTTACTACGCCAACCTCAACGAGCGTCAGTTCCACCGCATCTACGTCGAAGCTTCGCGCCTCAAGGGCTCGACCTCCGAGCACGTGATCGGCCTGCTCGAGCGCCGTCTCGACGCCGTCGTCTATCGCGCCAAGTTCGTGCCGACGGTGTTCGCCGCCCGCCAATTCGTCAGCCACGGCCACGTGACGGTCAACGGCCGCCGCGTGACGGTGCCGAGCTATCGCTGCAAGGTCGGCGACGTCGTCGAGGTGAAGGAGAAGTCGCGCCAGATGCCGCTCGTCCTCGAGGCCATCAAGAGCCCCGAGCGCGACGTGCCGGACTACGTCGAGGCCGACCACAACCGCATGGCCGCCAAGTTCCTGCGCGTGCCGACGCTCTCGGATGTGCCATACCCGGTGCACATGGAACCGAACCTGGTCGTCGAGTTCTACTCGCGCTAATAGGACCGGTTCTACTCGCGCTAAGCGATCCGGCAACCGAATCAAATTCGAAAAGGCCTCCGCTCGCGGGGGCCTTTTCTGTTTTGGCGGAGCCGTCCGCTCCCGCCGGCAACCTAAAGCGTGGGAGCGTTAAAGCGGCTCGGGATCGGCGACGGGAGAGGCAAACCCCGCCTCGTTTGCTTGCGGGCGATGTCGACGCGCCGGGTTGGTCGGCAGCGTCACGATCTGGCCACCCGGTGCCAAAGGCGCTGAGTCCACGACCGAATCCGCTTTCACCGGGGCCGGCCGCGCCGCCGGCACACTGTTCGCCCAGCCATACGCCAGCATCGTGATGATCGCTGAGGCGGCGAAGAAGTAGACGCCCGGCATGACGACCGCTTCCGTATAGCCCGACGAGTTCACGTAGAAGATCATCAGCGCCAGCACCATGACGTCGGTCATCGAGTAGCGCCCCAGCCATTCCATCGTCGAGATCGAGCGCCTGCGGAACTCCGGCGACAGGTCGGGCGATGTCACGAGCGTCAACAGGTAGAACAGCTTCAGGAACGGAAAGAACACCGACACCGCGAACACCACGGTGCAGAGAAAATACTCCTCGCTGTCGTACAGCGCCCAGATGATCGTCGCGATCGAGTGCTCGTTGGTCCAGACGTAGATCGTGGTGAAGCGGATGACCGGCAGGATGACACCGAGCGCGAAGAACACCGTCGCGAGGATGATGAGGAAACTGAGGAAGAAGTTGCGCACCACGGAGAGCTGCTTGGGCACGCGCGGCTCAGCCGCCATGATGTCGGCGGTTCCAACGACGTCAGTCTTCAGCCACGCGTAGGACAGGATCATCAACGCCACGGCAGCCGTGAAGAAGTAGACGGCCGGCAGGCTGGCGGCATCGTAGATACCCTGGCTCTTGAGGAAGAAGATCGTCAGCGCCAGCACCAGCACATCGTGCATCGACCATTTGCCGATCCACTCGATGGCCTTAAGGCGTTTGGAGTGTCGCCGCAGCTCCGTCGCCGGCAGCGTCGAGACGAGCAGCAGATAGAGCAGCTTCACGACCGGAAAGACGATCGAGAACACCAGCACCACGAGGCCGAGGAACGTCTGCCCTTGCTTGAGCAGCAGTTCGACCGTCGTCAGCAGCGAATATTCGCTCGTCCAGAAGATGAACTTCGTGAGCCGCAGGATCGGCAGGCTGATGCCGAGCGCCAGGCAGACGGCGGCGCCGATGATCGCGAAACTCAACAGGAAGCGCCGGCCACCGAGCCGCATGGGCCAATCGTCCTCACGATGTCTCGACGCCGATGATACGCCTTCGCGCCGCGAACACTCAATGCAGCCGGCGCGGCAAAACTAGGGCCGCATTTGCGGCTGGGGGAGAGTGCAGCATCGGCAACGTCAAAAAGAAAGGGCGCTCGATGAGCGCCCTTTTTGAACAATCGGTGCCGAAGAAAGGTCAGGCCGTGAGCTTGCTCTTGTCGTAGGCAACGCCCTTCTCGTCGAGCAGCGCCGTCAGCTCGCCGGCCTGCAGCATCTCGCGGACGATGTCGCAGCCGCCGACGAATTCACCCTTCACGTAAAGCTGCGGGATGGTCGGCCAGTTCGAGAACTGCTTGATGCCCTCGCGGATGCCCATGTCCTGCATGACGTTGACGTCCTTGAAGTCGATACCGAGCCCGCGAAGGATGTGATCGACCTGGGCGGAGAATCCGCACTGCGGCATGTTCTTGTTGCCCTTCATGATGAGCACCACGTCGTTCGACGCGATGGTCTTGCGGATCCAGTCCTGGACGTCCTGCTGCGGGGTGCTCATGTGGGCCTCTCGAAATCGTTGGCTCGGGCGCCGACCGCCCGTGGGTTCTGAGCGCACTCTGCCGCCGCGCTCCATCAGGCGCAATGTGTGGATTGCGGCCGGGAAGTCAATCGGGGAGCGCCCGGTGCGCCCCGATACAATGTCAGGGCGGTTCACCCGCCAAGATTTCCACCCGGGAGGAGGGCTTGAATCCGGGCGACGAAAAACTACCTCGCTCAACGTCCTTTAACCGTCGCTGAGAAAGGAGATTCGGTCATGGCGACAGCATGCTGTGCTTCTAAACCAGCAACCTCGGCAATCACCGAAGCCCTGGCGGCTGGAGACGGTCGCAAGCCGCCGCGCATTCCCATTGCCGCCAGTGGCTCGTCCGGCCGGCGCTTCTGCAGGATTTACCGCGAGGCGAGCCGCTGGATCGTGCATCTGCAGCCGGGGGCCTGGCCCTCGAACAGCACCGACGAGGATTGCCGGATCCCGTTCCACACCCTCTCGGCCGCCATCAGCTACGCGATCACCAAGGGCTTGAGCTACCGAGTGATCCACGATCACGAGCAGCCGGCATACCCTATGCGGTTGCCAGCCAACGATCGGGGCGAACAGCGAGCCCTGCGGTAGAAATGATCGGCCGGCGCAGAGCAGCTGCGCCGGCGCCCTGCGCTCCGACACTGCATGCAGTAGCTGACAGGGCCTAGACGCCGGAAATCAGGGCGCGGCTGTCGTCAGGGCCAGGGCGTGCAGAACGCCGCCCATGCGCCCTCCCAGGGCCTCGTACACCATCTGGTGCTGCTGGACGCGCGTCTTGCCCTTGAACTCCGCCGTGACGATGTGGGCGGCGTAGTGGTCGCCATCCCCCGCCAGATCGCGGATCTCGATCTGCGCGTCGGGAAACTTGGCTTTGATCAGCCGCTCGATTTCGCCGGCGTCCATGGCCATCCGCGCATCTCCTTGAAAACTGGTCCTGACGGCGAGCATAAGCCGATTTGCGTTGTTGCCCAATGGGGCGCGCAAACGCGCCCAGGCTTTCGGGCGCAACTCCGGCCGTCCTCTGTGAACGTCAGTCCGCGCCGGCCATGTAGCCCGGCAGCCAGGCCTCGTTGGCGGCCTTCAGCTCCGCGAGCGGCAGCGGCTGCTCACCCTTGAGCCCGATGACTTCTCCCCCGGTCCGGGCCACGATCCGCGCCGGCAGCGCCAACAGCCGCGCCCGCTCCAGCACCTGCTCGGCGAGCATCGGATCGACCGATACGACATACCGGCCCTGATCCTCGCCAAACCAGATGGCGTGCGCCGGCAGACGGCCCTCATAGGCGAACAGCTCAACGCCCATCCCACCGGCAAGCGCCATCTCGGCGATGGCCACCAAGAGGCCGCCATCCGAAACGTCGTGCACGGCCGAAACCTTGCCCTCGCGGATCAGCGCGCGCACCAGGCGCCCGGCCTTGATCTCGTCGGCAAGGTCGACCGGCGGCGGCGCGCCCTCGAACTTGCCCGTCGCCAGTTCCTGGTAGAGCGACTGTCCGAGATGCCCCGCCTCGCGGCCGATGAGGATGAGTAGGTCGCTCTCACGCTTCAGCTTGATGTCGGCGATATGCGCCACGTCGGGCACCAGCCCCACGCCGCCGATGGCGGGGGTGGGCGGGATGCCGACGCCGTTCGTCTCGTTGTAGAGCGAGACGTTGCCCGACACGACCGGATAGTCGAGCACGCGGCAGGCTTCCGCCATGCCCTTCACCGAGCCGACGAACTGACCCATCACCTCGGGCCGCTCGGGGTTGGCGAAATTCATGTTGTCGGTGATGGCGAGTGGATCTGCGCCCACCGCAGTGAGATTGCGCCACGTCTCGACGACGGCCTGCTTGGTGCCCATCACGGGATCGGCGGCCACGTAGCGGGGCGTCACATCGCACGCGAGCGCGAGGCCCTTCTGCGTGCCATGCACGCGCACCACGGCAGCATCGCCACCGGGACGCTGCACCGTGTCGCCCATGACCATGTGGTCATACTGTTCCCAGATCCAGCGCCGCGAGGCGAGCGCCGGCCCGCTCATCATCGTCTTGAGCGTCGTCAGCACCGCGTTCGGCGCCGGCACCCACTCCGGTAGGATCATCTTCGGCGGCGTGGTCGGATACCAGGGACGCTCGTACACGGGCGCCGAGTTGGCGAGCGTCGTCACGGGAATGTCGGCCTCGACCTGCCCACGGTGCGTGACGATCATGCGCCCCGTGTCGGTCGTCTCGCCGACGATCGCGAAATCGAGCCCCCACTTGCGGAAGATGGCTTCGGCTTCCGGTTCAGATCCCGGCTTCAGCACCATGAGCATCCGCTCCTGGCTCTCCGAAAGCATCATCTCGTAGGCCGTCATGGCCGCTTCGCGCTGCGGGACGTGATCGAGGTTGAGCGTGATGCCGACGCCGCCCTTGTCTGCCATCTCGCACGACGAGGAGGTGAGGCCGGCCGCGCCCATGTCCTGGATGGCGATGATGACGTCCTTCGCCATCAGTTCGAGGCACGCTTCGATCAGAAGCTTCTCGGTGAAGGGATCGCCGACCTGCACGGTCGGGCGTTTCTCTTCGGATTTGTCGTCGAACTCGGCCGACGCCATCGTCGCGCCGTGGATGCCGTCGCGTCCGGTTTTCGAGCCGACGTAGATCACCGGCAGTCCGACGCCCTTGGCGGCCGAGTAGAAGATCTTGTCGGTGCGTGCGAGGCCCGCGCACATCGCGTTGACGAGGATGTTGTTGTTGTAGCCCTTGTCGAAGTTCGTCTCGCCGCCGACGGTCGGCACGCCGACGCAGTTTCCGTAGCCGCCGATGCCGGCGACGACGCCATCGACGAGGTGGCGCGTCTTCGGGTGCTCAGGCGCTCCGAAGCGCAGCGCGTTGAGGTTGGCGACCGGACGCGCGCCCATGGTGAACACGTCGCGCATGATGCCGCCGACGCCTGTCGCCGCGCCCTGGTAGGGCTCGATGTAGCTCGGGTGGTTGTGGCTCTCCATCTTGAAGACCACCGCGTCGCCGTCGCCGAGGTCGACGACGCCCGCGTTCTCTCCCGGTCCCTGGATCACCTGCTTGCCGCTGGTCGGCAGCGTCCTGAGCCACACGCGCGAGGATTTGTAGGAGCAGTGCTCCGACCACATGACGGAGAAGATGCCGAGCTCGGTGAAGCTCGGCGTCCGGCCGAGGATCTTCAGGAGCCTGCTGTACTCATCCTGTTTGAGCCCATGCTCGGCAACGATCTCCGGCGTGATTTCAATGCCGGCGGCAGGCTTGTCGGGGGACGAGCTCTCGGTCTTTGCATCCATGCGCGGGCGCTTCTGGTCTCTTGTGCGATTCTGAAGGTCGAGATGCCTGCGCTTATAGCGGCGGCGCTCGCCGTTGTCGCCCGCTCTTGGAGATGGATGCACGCGTTGCCTCGGATGCAACGACGCATCCCACGCCAGATCCCACCGCCAGCCATGCGGCACGGCAATGACATCGCTCAATCCCATCTCCGGCGCAGTGGGTGCGCGCACATGGACCCGGCTCCGTCATTGACATGCCCGACTCGTCCGAAACGCCCGCAGTTTCAGCGCAATCGGAGTTTTTCGGATCGAGGTCCAAGGTGCGACAACCACCCAGGTGGGTGGGGCGACCCGCCCACCCGCGACAGTTGCGCGCTGCGTCCGGCTCATTGCTGCGATGCACCAATCTGTATTTTCCTCGCGGAGTCCGCGGCTTAACTATGTCTCAGTCGCCGGCGGGGAATTTCCTCCCGATCCTGCCGGCCTTTCTCGCAGCAAAAGGAGCTGGAGCATGTCCGCAATCAAGAAGGGCACTATTGTAGCCGCCATGCTTGCCGGGTTCACCGCATTCGCTGTTCAGAATGCCACCGCAAGCGAGCCACAGAAGACATTCAAGCCGATGCACGCCGTGAGCGTCCACGTCGGCTCCAAGCACGGGATCGGCTACTTCCAGCCGGTGTCGGGCGTCTGCGAGCTGACCCTGGTCGTCGGCGAGGAGCCGACCGCAGAGGGCGTCGTCGACGTCGCCCCGTCGCGCTTCCGCGCTTCGGTCAAGGCTGGACAGCGTGTCAGCTTCGACACTGGCGAGGGCAAGGAGCTTGCCTTCTACTGCGGTCCGGCAGCCGCCGCGATGTCGGTCGAGACCATGCAGCAGACCGCCTACACGCCGGTCGCTCGCTAACGCCGTCACCATATCCGCAGCGGGACTGCGAACAGGCTGCCTTTTCGGCGAGGTAGTCAAAGCGCGTCGGGCTCAGGCCCGGCGCGTTTTTCACGAAGCGTTTGCGACTTCCTCGATCACTTCATAGCGGCAGTGATCCTGAGCAACCGGCTGGCCGCTGATTGCGCCGTAGGCTTGTCGGCATAGCTGGCCATGCGGGCACGATCATCAGGACGCACCACGATCCATCTCCGGCCAGTGCCTGATCTATTGGGACGATTCATCGTTTCCATGCGAGGTCTCCTTGAGAGAGCAACGCACGGGCGTCTCGGCGGTTTCGCATTGCAAAATGCGTCACTTCCGCCGCAGCCAACGCTTACATCACCTCGCG
The DNA here is from genome assembly GCA_030148725.1 of Hyphomicrobium sp. Classification (GTDB taxonomy): domain Bacteria; phylum Pseudomonadota; class Alphaproteobacteria; order Rhizobiales; family Hyphomicrobiaceae; genus Hyphomicrobium_A. The sequence goes on along the minus strand of JASBSU010000037.1, from coordinate 77,315 downwards.
TGGCTCGGAAAAAGAACGCCGGCGAAGGCGGCAAGGGCGCAAGGCGCCCCGGCGCGAGCGCCGGACATCAACTCGCGTAACGCTTGCCGCACACAAAGCTTCTCTCAGCTTGTGTCAGCCCAGAACTAACTCATAGGCTCCAGCACGCTGACGAGAGCGCTCTCGAACATGCGGCGGCCATCGGCGCCACCGAGCGGCAATTCGAACAGGCGCTCAGGATGCGGCATCAGGCCGACCACCCGCCCGTCCTCGCTGCAGATGCCGGCAATGTTCCTCTGGGCGCCGTTGGGGTTCGATTGCGGCGTCGCCTCGCCTGCCTCGTCGCAATACCGGAACACCACGCGCCCTTCGCCCTCGAGTCGGTCGAGCGTCTCTTGGTCGGCGAAGTAGTTGCCCTCCGCGTGCGCGATCGGCAGCTTCACCACCTGGTCCTTGCGGTAGCATTTGGTGAAGAAGGTCTGGTCGTTGTCGACGCGTAGCGTCACGTCGCGGCAGATGAACTTCAGCGACGCGTTGCGCATCAGGACGCCCGGCAGCAGGCCGGACTCGCATAGCACCTGGAAGCCATTGCAGATGCCGAGCACCGGCGTTCCGGCTTTTGCCTTGGCGATCACGTCGCGCATGATCGGCGAGTGGGCGGCCATGGCGCCACAGCGCAGGTAATCGCCGTAGGAGAAGCCGCCTGGCAGCACGATGAGGTCCGAGGGCGGCACCGAGGCATCGCCGTGCCAGACCATCTTCACCGGAAAGCCCGTGATCTTCTCGATCGCGACTTGCACGTCACGATCGCAGTTGGATCCCGGAAAGACGACGACGGAAGCGCGCAGCATTCTAAGGCTCCACTCGAGTGCGTAGTGTCAGGGCGCGGGCGCCAGCGGCGATCGGCTCGCCTTCGCCCGCTCGACTTCGTCCCGCGAAGCATCTGTCAGCGCCTTATCGCCGGCCTTCATCTGCTCGACAAGAGCGGCGAACTGGCCCTGGTCGCCATAGCCGCAGGATTTGCTCTGCGCGGTCCACACGCCCGTCACCTGTTTGCGGAAGGTGCGCATCGTGGCGGCAGGGTATGCCGGATGCCAGCGCGTGGTGAACGAAAGCTCGGCCTTCCAGGCGTCCGGCGCTTCGACGGTCACCACCTCGAAGCCGCTGTCCTCGCTGAGTTTTGCGCCAGGCAGCGCTTGCACCGAAGCCTGCAGCGCCTTGAACCCGATATCGCATTCGAAGGGCGGCGGAGCGGTCGTCTGGGCCGCCGCGGCAGCCGGCAGGATCATCCCGGCGAGCCACACTGCGGTCCGGCAGCGAGGCATGGTCAGGAGGCCAGCTCGTAGCTGTAATTCTCGATGACGCTGTTCGCGAGCAGGTCCTTGCACATGCGCTCGACCGTTTCCTTGGCCTGCGCCTCGCTCGTATTGGCGAGCTGGACCTCGATGTACTTGCCCTGCCGCACATCCTCGACGCCGGTGATGCCGAGAGCGGACAAGGCGTTCTGGATCGCCTTACCCTGCGGATCGAGGACGCCGTTCTTGAGCGTGATACGGATGCGAGCTTTCATGGTTTTCTCGGCAATAGGCGATGGGCAGCAGGCAGTGGCGCATCAAGTACTGCCAACTGCCTTCGCTGCCTACTGCCTAATTCGGTTTTCCGTTGGCAGTGGGGTTCGAGGCGACCAGCACCGGGCCCGCACCCTTTGCCGGACGGTTGCCGGTGAACACACCGAGGCGGCGCGCCACTTCCTGATACGCCTCGAGCAGGCCGCCGAGGTCGCGCCGGAAGCGATCCTTGTCGAGCTTGTCGGAGGTCGCGATGTCCCACAGGCGGCAGCAATCCGGGCTGATCTCGTCCGCGAGCACGATCCGCATCTGCTCGTTCTCCCACAGGCGGCCGAACTCGATCTTGAAGTCGACGAGGCGGATGCCGATGCCGAGGAACAGGCCGACGAGGAAGTCGTTGATGCGCAGCGCCAGCTGCATGATCTCGTCGATCTCCTGGGGCGTCGCCCAGCCGAACGCCGTGATGTGCTCTTCCGACACCATCGGATCGCCGAGCGCGTCGTCCTTGTAGTAGAACTCGACGATCGAGCGCGGCAGCTGCATGCCTTCTTCGAGGCCGAGGCGCGTCGCGAGCGAACCGGCGGCGACGTTGCGCACGACGACCTCGAGCGGCACGATCTCGACTTCGCGGATCAGCTGCTCGCGCATGTTGAGGCGGCGCACGAAGTGCGTCGGCACGCCGATCTCGCCGAGGCGCATGAAGATGTATTCGGAGATGCGGTTGTTGAGCACGCCCTTGCCTTCGATGAGGGCATGCTTCTTGGCGTTGAACGCGGTCGCGTCATCCTTGAAGTGCTGGATCAGCGTGCCGGGCTCCGGGCCTTCGTAAAGCACCTTGGCCTTGCCCTCGTAGATGCGACGACGCCTGTTCATTGAGCCATTGTCCTTTGACGAGAAATTACGTGTGCTGCGACGCTTAGAAAGACCCGCTGACAAGAGCCAAGTCTTTGTAGTTGCGAATTTTTTCTTGTCTGCTGGTGTCGCTTTGGGGGATAGGCTGGCAACATCGGACACCGGCCCCGACACTAGCCGAACCCATCCCCGGAAACAATCTTAAGGATGGGAAAGGTCGCAAGTGTCGCTAACGGTTTGGAACTGGTGATTGAACCCCGGAAAGGGAAGGGTTATGGCTCCCCCGGCCGTTGATTTGCTGGCAGGCGATACAACCTTTCCAGCCACGGGGCGCGGCCCTGCGGCGACATGCTCTTGGTGGAGATACGAATGACCACGTTCGACGATCGCGAGAAGGGTTTTGAGAAAAAGTTCGCGCTGGATCAAGACCTTAAGTTTCGCGCTGAGTCCCGGCGCAACAAGCTCCTGGCCGAGTGGGCCGCCGCCAAGCTCTCGATCGGGGCCGACGCGCTGCCCGACTACATCCGCTCGGTCGTAAAGGCGGACCTGGAAGAGAAGGGCGACGAGGACGTTTTTCGCAAAATTAAGGGTGATTTCGCAGCCGCGGGCCTGGCGATCTCGGACAACGATATCCGCACCCAGATGATCGAATTGCTCGCCAAGGCGGTTGGCGAAGTCGAGTCGTCGCGCTGATCCGGCTCTAGACGGCCTCAGCCCTTGAGGCCGGCTAGAAACTTTCCAAAGCGGAGCAGGCCATCGGGCCACGGACCGTGCCCAGATTGGTCGGCGATGTGGCCGGCCTGCCCCGCATCCACGAATTCTGCGCCCCATGCGGCCGCAATCGCCTTGGCGCGCTCCTGCGAACAGTAGGGGTCGTCGGAGGCGTTGAGCAGCAGCGCCGGAAAGCCGAGGGGCGCCATCGGCACCGGCGCAAAGCCGAAGCTGTCCGCTGGCCAGACGTGCCCCTGGTTCGACGGCCACGTCGACGAGTTGTCGACGTCGGCGGGCGCCACCAGAAACGCTCCTGCAATCTTCGCTTTGTCGAGCTTTGCTGCCGCGTACGCGACGGCGATGACGCCGAGGCTGTGGGCGACGAGCACCGCCGGCTTCGTCGTCGCTGCGACGGCAGATAGAATGTTTGCCACCCACTCGTCCTTGCTCGGCGCGTGCCAGTCGTCCTGCTCGATGCGCCGCGCCGTAACGAGATTGCGCTCCCAGCGGGATTGCCAGTGGTCGTCGCCCGAGTTGAGCCAGCCAGGAACGATGAGAATGTCGACGTCTGCGGTTTTCATGCTGCCTGTTCGGAGTGCGTGGATTTCCTGAGGACAAATTATGCGCTGAGGCCGACTCACTTTAGAAGGGCAGAGGGGAAAAAGATCATTAAGCGGTGATGCATGAGCAAGCCAAAGGCCGCGAGGCATCTCGCGCTGGTCGCTATCGCGGCCGGTGCACTCGCAATGGGCGCACATCAGGCGAACGCCGATGGCTGGCGACCGGGAGAACCCGGTCGCTGGGTACCGGGCACACCCATGACCGACTCTCAGCTCGTCAGCGACTGGAGCGGCTTCTACATTGGCGGCAAGCTCGGCGGCATGTGGAGTGATATCGGCTGGTCGGAGAACTTCTCCGAGTTCAACGCTGGCTCCGGCGCCAAGTTCACACCCAGCAGCTTCGCGGGCGGAGTGTTCGGTGGCGGCAACCTCCAGATGGGCAACTGGGTCTTCGGTCTCGAGGCTTCGTTCCTCGGCACCGGCCTCAATCAGACGGTGAGCCCGGTTGTCAGCACCGACACCTTCTCTACACAGATCAACTGGCTGCTCTTCGTCGAGCCGCGCCTGGGCTTTGCCTGGGATCGCTACATGGTGTTCGTGAAGGGCGGCTGGGTCGGCGGTGACGCCAAATTCAGCGCCAGCGGACCGAACGGTGGCGGTGGAACGGCGACCTTCTCGAAAACGGATTTCGTCGACGGTTGGACGCTCGGTGGCGGCCTCGAATACGCTTGGCACCCAAGTTTCATCGTCGGTGTCGACTACCAATACATCGACCTCAACCTCAGCACGGCCGCCTCCTGCGACCTATGCTTGATCGGCATCCCGATCGGCCAGCCGGCAGCTATCAGCGGCAACGCCGAGATTTCGCAGATCATGCTGCGCGCCAGCTACCTGTTCCGTCCAGAGGACGGATACTAAGGGTTATCGGCAGCCTCGGCGGGTTCTCCAACCGGATCCGCCGAGACCTCTCGGCTCCTCCAACGAATGATCAGCGTCGCCGCCACCGCCGCGGCGACAATCAATTGCGTGCTGCCGAGCGGCAGCAGGACGCCGAGATAAGCCTCTAAGATCGGTGCTGCGACGAGGATCGCCGCGAGCGTTCCAGCCACCGGGGCGACGGGAATGGGGCTTGCCTCGCCAGCCTGCGCGAACGAACGCGCATAGAGCCACACGGTCAGCCAGACGCCGAGCACGAGTGCCAGATACCAGAACGGACTGGCGCTGGTTGCAAAATTCACCGCCTCGTCGACGTCCATCGTCCCGAGCCATGTCGCCATGAACAGCACGGGCACCAGCGCAGAGTTCACCAGGAGCGGCGTCCAGACGCACGTGGTGACGGTCGGCTGTGCCGCCCGCGCCGCCATGACGATGCTGACGACACCCGCCACCGCGACCGCGGAGTAGGCAAGCGCAAGTACGATGAGATCCGCGCTGTAGTCACCGCGCCAGGTCAGCAGTGTCATGCCGGCGAGCCTGGACGGCAGATCGATCAGCGCCGGTGCGAGAAACAAAAGCCACATCCCGCAGCCGAGCCCCGCCCGGTCGATGATCGTGGCGAAGGTGATGGCCAGCGCAGCGCCGCCGATGAGCGTGAAGATCGCGATGAAGCGGAAGTCACGGCCCGGATCGATGACGAGGCCGGACACGTCCTCCAGCGCCGAAGTGAGGCCGCCGGCCTGGATCAGCGCCATTGCCAGCGCGCAACAGACGACGATGAGGTTCAGCCGGTCCCGATGGCGCAGCGAGGCCATCTCCCACTGGCGCACGCGCGGCAGGATCAGCTTGAGGATCTCTGCCAGGATCAGCACGTTGAGGAGAGGCATGATTCCGAGCGAAAGAATCGAGATGCGCCCGACGGCCCCGCTGCCGCTGGCCTGCCCCAGCTGACCGACGATCTTGGCGTCGAGTCCGGGAAGAGGAACGTGCATGCCGACGTAATAGGCGATGAGCACGCCCACAGTGATGCCCGCGCGCCTCCAGAACGTCCGATCGTGCGGCCCCTGCATACCCGTCCCTGCTCGCCAATAAACCAACCGCCGCCATGATGCCTGCACGTGGCCAAAAGGCGGTTACCTTCGGAACACGTCCCGTAGGTCAACCAATCGCATGCGCGCAACGATAAACTTGGCCAGCGCCGCCGCTCTGGTCCTAGCGACACCTGTCGCCGCCTTCGACTGCATCGAGAAGAAGTGCAGCGAGATGTACAGTTGCGCCGAGGCCTACCATCACCTCACCGTTTGCGGCGAAACGATCCGGGACGGCGACGGTGACGGCATCCCGTGCGAGAATGTCTGCGGCAAGACGCAGGAGGAGTTCCGCCGCCGGCTGGGACCGCAGCCGAACGATGTCGCGCCGCAGAACGTCACCCCGCCGTCCGGCTAAGCACGCATCCCCGGCCCGCGAGCGAACGGCTTAGGATTTCCCGAACACGCGCTCGAAGATCGTGTCGACGTGCTTGAAGTGGTAGCCGAGGTCGAACATCGCCTCGAGCTCGGCCGGCTTCACCTTGTCGGTGACGTCCTTGTCGGCCTTCAGCTCGGCAAGGAAGTCCTTGCCCTCCAGCCACGTCTTCATCGCATTGCGCTGCACGAGCCTATAAGCGTCCTCGCGCGAGGCTCCCGCCTGCGTGAGCGCCAGCAGGACGCGCTGCGAGTTATGCAGGCCGCCAAGCTTGTCGAGGTTCTTCTGCATGTTTTCCGGATAGACGACGAGCTTGTCGATGACGCCGGTAAGCCGCGCCAGAGCAAAGTCGAGCGTCACCGTCGCATCGGGGCCGATCATCCGCTCGACGGAGGAATGCGAGATGTCGCGTTCGTGCCAGAGCGCAACGTTCTCCATCGCCGGGATCGAGTAGGCGCGCACCATGCGGGCGAGGCCGGTGAGATTCTCGGTCAGCACCGGGTTGCGCTTGTGCGGCATGGCTGACGAGCCCTTCTGGCCGGCGGAGAAATACTCCTCCGCCTCGAGCACCTCGGTCCGCTGCAGGTGGCGGATCTCGATCGCCAGCCGCTCCATCGACGACGCAACGACGCCGAGGGTCGCGAAGTACATCGCGTGCCGGTCGCGCGGGATGACCTGTGTCGAGACGGGTTCGGGCTTCAATCCCATCTTGTCGGCGACATACACCTCGATGCGCGGATCAATGTTGGCGAAGGTGCCGACCGCGCCGGAGAGCGCGCATGTCGAGATCTCCTCGCGCGCTGCAACGAGCCGCTCGCGTGCGCGCTGGAACTCGGCATGCGCGAAGGCAAGCTTCAGGCCGAACGTCACCGGCTCGGCGTGGATGCCATGGCTTCGCCCGATGGTCGGGGTCGTCTTGTGCTCCAGCGCCCGACGCTTCAATGCCGCGAGCAGTGCATCGACGTCGGCGATCAGCAGGTCGGCGGCGCGCTTCAGTTGCACGTTGAGACAGGTGTCGAGCACGTCCGACGACGTCATACCCTGATGCACGAAGCGTGCTTCCGGACCGACGATCTCCGCAAGGTGCGTGAGGAAGGCGATCACGTCGTGCTTCGTCTCGCGCTCGATCTCGTCGATGCGTGCGACGTCGAACTGAGCGTGGCGCCCCTTGTCCCAGATCTTCTTGGCGGCGAGATGCGGAATGACGCCCAGTTCTGCCATGGCGGAGGCGGCATGCGCCTCGATCTCGAACCAGATGCGAAAACGGGTTTCGGCATCCCAGATCGACGCCATCTCGGGACGGCTATAGCGCGGGATCATTTTGGCCTCGCAGGGAAGGGCAGGAAGGAAGGCCGGAGCCCTAGCAGACGCGGGCACCGCGCTTCAATCGGAACAATGAGGAAGAGTGGGCTTGGCAATACTTGTTTGTTGCAGTTTAGCGAAGTCCAATCCGACAGAAAATCCACACTGCCGCGATATTGCTGCAACGCACACAAGACAATGTTGGTTTATACTAGTAACAGTTTAGTAATGCCAAGATGCTGCCACAATTTCGCCCGGCGCGCTTTGCGCGGCGTCAATGGTGACTGTGGACAGTTTGTCACGTTAGCCAGGAAGTTCATGCCTCTACTCTTGAATGTGTGGGAGTGAAACGAAACGTTACTTAGCGGCGCCTAACTCGTATTTATAACCAAGACGCCAAGACCGGAGTCGCCGGTCAATTCAAAAAGGCAGGACAACAACGAGGGCAAAGGCCGCGTAATGTCGAACCAAATGCAAGGCGAAATCGCGCAGCTCAATTCAGAGCTGGAAGAGACCGACGACCCGCGTGAGGGCTATGTGAAGGTGCAGGCCAAGATCCGCGGTTACCGCCAGGCTGGCGTGAAAGTTCCGGACGATCTCGTGCTCATCGAGAAGCGGTTGGTGGCCGAGTGCCTCGCCGCCTCACAGGGCCGCGACTGATTTTTTCCGGCCGTCCAGGTTCTCACGAACCCCATAAGAATGGCGACGCGTTGAATGTCGCTGCAGGGACGGTCTCACTACAGATCTTCGGTCGCGTTAGCGCCGTGGCAATGCCGCGGCGCTTTTGTTTTGTCTTGCGGAGGTCCGAAGCTAACCGATGTTTAGTACGCTTCGGACCGTGCGGCCCGAAGCGTCCCAACATCTCGCACGCTAGTTGTTCTGAACGTACGTGATGCGGCCATCCGGCTGCTTCACCCACGTGTAGAGAACGTAGCCAACCTGCTTGATGTCGCCCTTCTCGTCGAATGCGAGATCGCCGATCACCGTGTTGAAAGTAACACCCGTGCGCATGTAGGCCGCCACGGTCTTCGGATCGACGGACTTCGTCGCCTCGATAGCCTGCTTGATCACCTGTACGGCCGCGTAGCTGTACAGCGTATAGGCCTCAGGCTTGTATTCCCGCGCTTCGAAACGGTCGATGATTTCCTTCGCCTCCGGACGCTTCTGAGGATCCGGGCCGAACGTCATCAGCACGCCCTCCGTTGCCGGGCCCGCGATCGCTGCGAACTCGTCGCTGGCGATGCCGTCACCCGACATGAACACCGCGTTGACGCCGGCCTCGCGCATCTGCCGCAAGATGAGGCCGCCCGCCGTATGCACGCCGCCCCAATAGACGAGTTCGATGCCGGCATTCTTCAGCTTCGAGACGAGGGCGCTGAAATCCTTTTCCTGCGCGCCGACGCTCTCTGACATCGCCTCGGTCACGCCGCCGGCCTGCATCGCCTTGCGGGTCTCGTTCGCGAGACCTTGGCCGTAGGGCGTCTTGTCGTCGAGAATGGCGACTTTCTTGTCTTTGAAGTTCTGCGCGATGTGCTGGCCGGCAACCGCGCCCTGCTGATCGTCGCGCCCGCAGGTGCGGAACACGTTCCACATCTGCCGCTCGGTCACCACCGGATTGGTCGAGCCGGGGGTGATCATGAGCATTCCGTTCTCGACGTAGACCTCCGACGCCGGGATCGTGACGCCGGAATTGAAGTGCCCGACCACGAAATGCACGCCCTCACCGAGGAAATTGTTCGCCACTGAAACGCCTTGGCGCGGATCGGCAGCATCATCGCCGACCAGCAACTCGATCTGCTGGCCATTGATGCCCCCCGCCGCGTTGATATCGGTAACGGCCTGCTCGGCGCCATTCTTGAGCTGCGTGCCGAACGCCGCGTCCGCACCCGTCATCGGGCCGGCGACGCCAAGCTTGAGTTTAGCGGGACCACTGTCACAGCCTGAAACAACGGCGGCGAAGGCGAGCGCCAAGGTCGCAAGAAGGGCTGCTGGTCTCATGAAAACCTCTCGAGATCGATGGAAGGGCGAGCAGGACGGCATTGCGCAACGCAGCCGGCCACGCATGTCGGCCATGTTCATCCGAATTGTTGCAAAAGTCACCCCCGGGGTTGGTGGGGTGTTCCCTTCCGCCGCCACCAGAAAAGCCCCGCGCGCTCATACGCCCACGGATACTGGTGAACCATCTGGCGCACCCGCATCATGCGGTATCCCCACGCGCAGGCCGTAGCCACCACGATGTAATCGATGATGAAATTGCTCAACGAAAGCAGCGGCTCCTGAAACAGCGCGTAGTGAAAGAATCGCACCGCGAAGGTGAGGAGCAGGGCCGCACCGAAAACCTGCCACGGCGGACGCCACGTCGCGGCGATGGCAGAGCCGGCGGCATGGGCTGCGGCACCTCCCATCAGCACCGTGACGAGCAGGAAGATCCAGAGCCCGTTGTCGCCGGTTTCATAGAAGCTCATGTCGCGCGCCTCCTTCGAGGTAGGCCGCGCGCACCTCCGGGCTCGCGAGCAATTCCTGCCCCGTGCCGCTCAGCGTGATGCGGCCGTTGACCATGACGTAGGCCCGATGCGCCAAGCGCAGCGCGTGAAACGCGTTCTGTTCGACGAGGAACACGGTCAGTCCCTCCTCCCGGTTGAGATCCGCGATCACCTTGAAGATCTGCTTCACGATCAGCGGGGCAAGGCCGAGCGACGGCTCATCGAGCAGCAACAGCTTCGGACGGCTCATCAACGCGCGCGCGATCGCCAGCATCTGCTGTTCGCCACCCGACAGCGTCCCGCCCCGCTGATGCAGCCTCTCCTTGAGGCGCGGAAAGATCGCCGTGACGCGCTCCAGCTCGGTGGCGTAATCGGTGCTCCCGGAGAACTCCGCGCCCATGCGCAGGTTCTCTTCCACCGTCATGCGCGGGAAGATGCGCCGCCCCTCGGGAGACTGCGCCAACCCGAGGCGTGCGATCTGGTGCGTCGGCATCTCGGTGACGTCGCGGCCGTCGAACACGATGCGCCCCGACTGCGCACGCGGATTGCCGAAGATGGTCATCATCAGCGTCGACTTGCCGGCACCATTTGCGCCGATCAGCGTGACGATCTGACCAGCCGGAACGTCGAGGCTGACGCCGTGCAGCGCAGTGATGCTGCCGTAGCACGTCGTAACCGAGCTCAGCGAAAGGAGCGGCGACGTCATAGACCGACCTCCGCTTCCGCTTCGGCGACTTCCTCATCCTCGACCCCGAGATAGGCCGCGATGACGCGCGGATCGTTTTTCACGCTGTCGGGCGTGCCGTCCGAGATCTTGATGCCGTATTCCAGCACGATGACATGGTCGGAAATCTCCATCACCACCGACATATCGTGCTCGATGAGCAGGATTGACGTTCCATGCTCGTCGCGAATGGCGCGCAGCAGTTCGTTGAGCGCCAGACTCTCGCGCGGATTGAGACCGGCCGCCGGCTCATCGAGACACAGCAGAACCGGATCGGTACACATGGCGCGCGCGATCTCCAGCCGGCGCTGGTCGCCGTAGGGGAGCGCACCCGCCGCGTCATCCGCGCGATGCGTTAGCCCGATGCGGTCCAGCCAATAGCGCGCCACGTCGACGGCCGACGCTTCCGCCTGCTTGTAGCTCTGAGCACCGACGAGGCCGACGAGCGACCAGCCCGAGGCGTGCATCAGCGCGGTGTGCTGCGCAACGACGAGGTTTTCCAGCACAGTCATGCCGACGAACAGCCGGATGTTCTGGAACGTCCGCGCGACGCGCGCGCGGCGCGTGATCTCGAAGTCGGGCATGCGTTCGAGCAGGAACAGCCCACCGCCGCCGATCTTGTCGTCGCGGCATACGAAGCGCCGGCTCGACGCCGTGAGATCGGCAACCGCCTGCGACTGGATCGGGCCGTCCGTCGAAAGGACCATCAGCCCGCTGGTCGGTTTGTAGAAGCCGGTGATGCAGTTGAACACGGTGGTCTTGCCAGCCCCGTTCGGCCCGATCAGCGAGGTAATGTCGCCCCGGCCAACCGAGAAGGCGAGGTCACGCACGGCGACGAGGCCGCCGAAGCGCATGGTCAGACCTTCGACGACCAGCAAAGGATCGCGCAGCCACCGCATCAGCCGTGGCCCTCCTTCACGTGAGCGCTGGATATGGCCTTGGCCTCGTTGAGCGAGATCGATGGCTCGCGTGCTGCAATGAGGCCGCGCGGACGCCACACCATCATCAGCACCATCGCCAGGCCGAAAATCAGCATCCGGTATTGCGTGGGATCGAAGCCCGATCCGAACACAGCCTTCAACCAGTCGAGTTCGCGCAGAAGTTCTATCCCGCCGATGATCGCGACGGCTGCTATGGCGATGCCGAGCAGGGACCCCATGCCGCCGAGCACGACGATGGCGAGGATCGTCGCGGACTCCATGAACTCGAACGAGCGCGGGCTGACGAGGCTCTGGCTCGCGCCGAATATGCAACCGGCAAGACCACCGAACATCGCGCCCATCGCGAACGCCGTCAGTTTGGTGTTGACCGTATTGATGCCGAGCGCCCGGCAGGCGATCTCGTCCTCACGCAACGCTTCCCAAGCGCGACCGACCGGCAATCTTCGCATGCGCTGGGTAACGAACGCCACCAGCAGCGCCAGAGCCAGCACGACGTAGTAGAGGAATATCGCGCGATGGAGCGTCGGCGAGCCGGATAAGCCAAACGTCTCGCTGAAGGTCGTCTGCCCGCTGCGCGAGGTGAACGGTAGTCCGAAAAAGGTGATGTAAGGGGTCTGAATGCCAGCGCTGCCATTCGTCAGCGCGACCCAGTTGATCAGCACCAGGCGTATGATCTCGCCGAACGCGAGCGTGACGATGGCGAGGTAGTCGCCGCGCAATCGCAGCACCGGAAAGCCGAGCAGCATCCCCCAGAACGCGGCGAGGATGCCCGCGAGCGGCAGGCAGATCCAGAACGCCCACGGCCCCAGCATCGGTACGGTCGCCGGGATGACGTAAGCGGCGATGATCGCATAGGTGTAGGCGCCGACCGCATAGAAGGCGACGTATCCGAGATCCAGCAGGCCCGCGAGGCCGACCACGATATTGAGGCCCCACGCGAGCATGATGTAGATGAGGATCTGAACGCCGAAGTTATTGATCCACTTGATCGCCCCTCCTTGACCCGCAAAGGCGAGAGCGAGAACCGGAAACAGCAAGAGCAAGGCGAGCCCGATCCGTGGGCCGTACCGCCTGCGGTGCTCGCTGAGGTCGAGCGGCGGAAACAGCACCCGGCGCGGACGGCTGGGATGCGCATAGAGCCGCCACAACAACCGACCGACAAAAACCACGGCGACAGTCAGCAGCACCAGCAGCGGTCGCGGCTCGAGCGCGGTCTGCAGCGATAGGTTCTGCTCGGTGCGGAAGGCGATGAGCGGAAAGCACAGCCCGAGCGTGACCAGCGCCCAAAGACCCGCGTCCTTGATGATCTCTGTCAGCGAATGCTGTGATGCTGCGGGCGGCAGCCCGCCCTGGCTGCCGGCGCTCATATCTCAGACCTTCTCGACGTCGGGGCGGCCGAGCAGGCCGGATGGCATGAAAATGAGAACCACGGCGAGAATGGAGAATGCCGCGACGTCCTTATAGTCGATGGAAAAATACGCCGACCACATCGTCTCGATCAGGCCGATCAGCAAGCCGCCGATGACCGCTCCCGGCAATGAGCCGATGCCTCCGAGAACGGCGGCCGTGAATGCTTTGACGCCCGGCGTGAAGCCGTCTGCGAAGTTCACGACGCCGTAGTAGGTCATGAACATCACCCCCGCGACCGCTGCCAGCGCGCCGCCGATAACGAATGTGAGGGACACTGTTCTATTGACGTCGACGCCCAGCAGCGCCGCCATTCGCCGGTCCTGCTCACAGGCACGCTGCGCCCGGCCGAGCTTGGTCTTCTGCACGAGCGCCCAGAATGCGATCAGCAGCACGGCCGTCACAGCGAAGATCAGGAACTGCTTTTCCGAGATCGTCACAGAGCCGTTGCCGATGGGAATCGAAACGGTCCCGTTGAGCATCGGCGGCACCGACTTGTTGCGCGGGCCCTGTGTGAGCTGCACGAAGTTCGACAGGAAGATCGCCATGCCGATTGCCGAGATGAGCGGGGCGAGGCGGAAAGAGCCCGCCAGCGGTCGATAGGCGACACGCTCGATCACCCAGCTCCACAGCGCGGTCAGGACCATGCCGAGCACCAGCACGATGAGCAGCGCAAGCCCGATCGCTGCGACGCCGAGAATTTGCGTGAGGATAAGAAACAGGATCAGCGCGATGAACGCCGAGACCATGAACACGTCGCCATGGGCGAAGTTCACCATGCCGATGATGCCGAACACCATCGTGTATCCGATGGCGATGAGCCCGTAGATGGAGCCGAGCGAGAGACCGTTGATCAGCTGCTGAACGAAATAGTCCATTCTTCCCCCGATCCCCGGTCTATCACCTGTAGTCTAGAGCAAAAGATGCGATCCGTCGCAGAATGGCTCGTCATCGGTCTGTTTGCAGCCGCAGATGTTGAAGGTGCCGGTGTGGTCGACGACGAAGCGCAGCGGCTCGATGCCCGTGCCCGTGTGCGTGCCGTCACAGAAGGGCTGCTTCTGGGAGCGCCCGCAGCGGCAGTAGAAGTAGGGTTTCCCCTCCGTCAGCTCGACCTGGTACGGCCCGGCCTGTGCCACGATTGCTTCTTCCGCCATATGCGCTCTCCGAGTTCTTGGCTTAGGCGATATTGCCGCCGGAGCCATTTGTAGATGGCTAGCGGCTTCGGTGCAGCGCGACAAGTCCGGCCTGCCCTGATGCGTGTCGCGATCGCTGGCGAATCCACGACTTGACGTGTTTTGACGGTCACACGGCTGTTGCGGGACGCGGATAGGGAGAGCGCCCCGTGCTCGGGCCGACCCAAAAAGGCGTGCTTGAGACCACGTGTCGTCACGAATCATCAGGACCTTACAGTCGATGTGGCAGCTCCGATCTGCGCCCGCGCGAATCGTGCCAATTCTGCGTGCAGCAGGTCGGACCGACGTCGGTCGGTCGCGCTGGGATCGCCCCGGCGAAGGGAGCACTGGATCGAAAATGCCTCGCGGGCCCTATCGCGCTCGGGACGTTTCCAGACATGCGTCCGTCATCGCGACCCTCTGTGCTGCCTTAGCGTTGTGCAGTTCGCCCGCCGCAGGACAGTCCATCGAGGACGAGAGCGACCGCGTGCCGGGCCTTCCCGAGCCGTCCATCGCCTCGAATTTTCCGCGAGCATTCGCTGATCCCGGCGGAGTACGGGCCATGCTGGCCGGCCGGGGCATCACCTACGCCATCAACTACATCGCCGATACCGCCGGCAATCCGGTCGGTGGCTACTCCCAGAAGCCACGCTATATCGGGCGGCTGGGCGTCGACATCGGTATCGATCTCGAAAAGGCTGTCGGGTGGCAAGGGCTGAGGTTCTTCGCCAACGGCTACCAGATCCACGGCCAGAGCATCTCCGCGATGAACCTCGGCGTGCTGATGCCGGTCGGCTTCATCGAGGCGTTGCCATCGACGCGGCTTTTCGAGATTTACCTGGAGCAGAAGCTCCTCGACGATCGGTTGTCGCTGCGCGTCGGCCAGCTTTCGGCAGATTCAGAGTTCGCCATTGGCGAGAGCGGCGCCGCGTTCCTCAACGGCTCGTTTGGCTGGCCTTCGATCATGGGCATCAACCTGCCGGATGGCGGTCCGTCATATCCGTTGGCTTCGCCTGGAGCGCGCCTCGCGTTCGACCCCAACGATACGATCGGTTTTCTATTTGGTCTGTTTGCGGGCGATCCGGCGGGCGATTGCCCCGACGACGAAGTCCCCCAGGAGTGCAACCCGAACGGCCTTTTGTTTCCGTTTACGTCGCCGATGTTCATCGCCGAGACGTCGATCAAGTACAACCAGGGCGAGGGTGAGCTCGCCGGCAAGCTCAAGCTTGGCGCCTATCGCTTTTTTGGCAGCTTCGTGCCACAGGCCGTTGGCAACAACGGCTTGCCGATCGGGCTCCTAGGCATCCCCGGCCAGCAAGCCACGAAGGACTACGGCTTCTATGCCATCCTCGATCAGATGGTCTATCGCGTGCCGGGTCCGGGCGATCAGCGCGGTGTGACATTGTTCGGCAGCTACATGGCGGCGCCGCCGGAGGGCAACCTCATCCAGAACTACTTCGAGGCCGGCATCACTGTCCACGGCCTGCTCGACGCGCGCAAAAACGATACGTTCGGTATCGGCTTCATCTACACGGGCGTGTCCTCCCAGCTCATCGACTACTACGAACAGACCGGCCAGCCAGTCGTGCCGAGCTTCGAAGGCGTGCTGGAGGTGAGCTACACCGCGGAGATCGTGAAGGGCCTCTATCTGCAGCCCGACTTCCAATATTTCTGGAACCCCGGAGGCCATACCGCAAATCCGGACGATCCTTATGTCCCCATCCCGAACGCCGCCGTGTTCGCCATGCGCACGACCATCAACTATTAGACGGCCCGCAATGGATTAGTCAGCGCTGGTGCGCTAGGCCATGACGCATGAACGACATGCGCCCCATCCTTATTGCAGGACCGACGGCAAGCGGAAAATCCGGCTTGGCGCTGCGCTTGGCGGAACGTCTTGGCGGCATCGTCGTCAACGCGGATTCCATGCAGGTCTACCGCGAGCTTCGGATACTGACCGCGCGTCCGAGCGCCGAGGACGAAGCGCGCGTGCCGCACGCCCTTTATGGGTGCGTGCCTGGATCGGAAAGCTACTCCGCCGGTCGCTATGCCGCCGATGTGGCGCGCGTGCTGGATCAGGCCGAGCGTGACGGACGCCGCGCGATCATCGTCGGCGGCACCGGGCTCTACTTCAAAACACTGACCGAGGGACTGTCACCGATACCGGCGGTTCCGGACGACATCCGCGCCCATTGGCGTGCCCGCGGTGCCGAGCTTGGCGCGTCCGCGCTCCACGCTGAGCTGGCTGCACGAGACCCCGAGATGGCGGAGCGCCTCGCCGTGACCGACACGCAGCGCATCGTGCGGGCGCTCGAAGTGCTCGAGGCAACCGGCGTGTCGCTCGCACAGTGGCAGCGCGTTCCGCGCCAGCCGGTGCTGCCGCTCGACCGGACGATTCCGCTCCTTGTCGTGCAGGAGCGAGACGAACTCTATCGCCGCATCGATGCGCGTTTTGCATCCATGCTGGAGGAGGGGGCACTCGACGAGGTGATGCAACTTGGCGCCAAGGGGATTGCCGCCCCGGCGCCGATACTGACGGCCCTCGGCGTGCGTCCTCTCATGCTCCACGCGTCTGGCGAGTTGACAAGGGATGAGGCCATCGCAGCGGGCCAGACGGAGACCCGCCAATACGCCAAACGGCAGCTGACATGGGCCCGCAGCAACATGATTGCGTGGAAAGCCGTATTCGCGCAAGAAATGAAAACAATAGAAGAAAATATCGCATCTTTCGTTCAAAACGCTCATTGACCCCAGCCAGCCGTCGCCATAGGTTGCGCGCCAACACATCCCTAGCGGCGCCTCAAAACCCGGCGCCGAGCCGTGGAGTTGGCAATGGCACGTACGATGACGGGCGCAGAAATGGTGCTCGCAGCCCTCAACGATCAGGGCGTTGAACATATCTTCGGCTACCCCGGCGGCGCCGTGCTGCCGATATATGATGAGCTGTTCCAGCAGGAGCGCATCAAGCACATCCTCGTGCGTCAGGAAGGCGGCGCGCTGCATGCCGCCGAAGGCTATGCGCGCTCCACCGGCAAGGTCGGCGTCGCCCTGGTGACATCCGGCCCAGGTGCCACCAATGCCGTGACCGGCCTCACCGACGCGCTGATGGATTCCATCCCGCTCGTCTGCATCACCGGGCAGGTGCCGACGCACCTCATCGGCAACGATGCCTTTCAGGAATGCGATACGGTCGGCATCACGCGCCCGTGCACCAAGCACAACTGGCTTGTGAAGAACGTCAACGATCTGGCCCGCATCCTCCATGAGGCGTTCTACATCGCCAAGGCGGGCCGCCCCGGCCCCGTGGTGATCGACATCCCGAAGGACGTTCAGTTCGCGACCGGCAACTACGTCGGCCCCTCGAACATCGCGCACAAGACCTACAAGCCGCGCGTCAAGCCGGATCAGAACGCCGTGCGCGAAGCGGTGGAGCTGATGGCGCGCGCCAAGAAGCCGGTGTTCTACACGGGCGGCGGCGTCATCAACTCGGGCCCCAAGGCGAGCCAGCTCCTGCGCGAGTTGGTGCGGCTCACGGGCTATCCCATCACCTCGACGCTGATGGGTCTCGGCGCTTACCCCGCGTCCGACAAGCAGTGGTTGGGCATGCTCGGAATGCACGGCACCTACGAGGCGAACTTCGCGATGCACGACTGCGACGTGATGATCGCGGTCGGCGCGCGTTTCGACGACCGCATCACCGGCCGCCTCGATGCATTCTCGCCCGGTTCGCAGAAGATCCAGATCGACATCGATCCCTCCTCGATCAACAAGAACGTCAAGGTCGACATCCCCATCGTCGGTGACGTCGCCTACACGCTCGAGGACATGCTGCGCATCTGGAAGTCGAAGTCGCCCCAGCTCGACAAGGCGGCTCACAAATCCTGGTGGAAGCAGATCGACGGCTGGCGGGCGAAGAAGTCGCTCAGCTACAAGCCTTCGCGCGACGTGATCATGCCGCAGTACGCCATCGAGCGTCTGTTCGCGCTGACCAAGGACCGCGACGCCTACATCACCACCGAGGTCGGCCAGCACCAGATGTGGGCCGCGCAGTTCTATCACTTCGACGAGCCGAACCGCTGGATGACCTCTGGCGGCCTCGGCACCATGGGCTACGGCCTGCCAGCCGCAATCGGCGCGCAGCTTGCCCATCCCAAATCGCTCGTCATCGACATCGCCGGCGACGCCTCGATCCTGATGAACATCCAGGAAGCGTCGACCGCCGTGCAGTACGATCTGCCCGTGAAGGTGTTCATCCTCAACAACCAGTACATGGGCATGGTGCGCCAGTGGCAGCAGCTGTTGCACGGCAACCGCCTGTCGCACAGCTATACCGAAAGCCTGCCGGATTTCGTCAAGCTGGCCGAAGCCTACGGCTGGACCGGTATGCGGTGCGACAACCCCGACGACCTCGATGATGCCATCCGCGCCATGATCGAGACCAAAGGACCGGTCATCTTCGACTGTCGCGTGGCCAATCTCGCCAACTGCTTCCCGATGATCCCGTCGGGCAAGGCACACAACGAGATGCTACTCGGCAGCGATGTTTCCGACGATGAGGTCGGAAGCGCGATCGGCGAAGAGGGCAAGGTCCTGGTCTGATGCAAATGGTGGTGATCGGTTTCGGCAGGTGGACGGTATCGCGAGCGGCATGCATCGGCGTGCTGTTTGTGATGTCGGCTGCCGGATCGATCGCGACCGCGATAGCGCTGGCGGCGGAAGACGCGCCGAAGTGGGATCAGGTCGAGAACATCAAGGAAGCGGCAACGCGCCTCGCGCAGATCCAGCGCACCCAGGGTGCCACCAAGGCATTTGCATTCATCGATGCCTGCTACCGCACGCACAGCCTGTCGACCGACTACACGCGCGCCTTCGAAGCGTGCATCGCGCAGGACTACATGGAGACGCAGGTTCTGACGCTGGTCTATTCACGCATGCCGCCCGAAACGTTGAAGAAGATGGGCGCACCGACCCCGCAGATGCTGGCTGGCACGATGATGCGGCGCGTCGGGGCGGCGTTCGGTCAGTACAAGATCTCCAAGGAGCGCGTTGCGGAGTTCAAACGCAACGTCGACGAGCAGGGCTTCCCACTGTTCTTCCAGACCCTCTTCCCCGGCGTGAAGGTTCCGCAGTTGGAACAGGCACCGCCAGCCGCGGCGCCAGGACCACCCGCTGCCGCACCCGAGCAATCCGCACCAGAAAAAACGGCCCCCGAGAAAAAGCAATGAACATGGCCAAGCCCGTTTCCAAGAGCCACTACGTCGGCCCCGGCGCAGCCCAGGCGATCGTTTCGCGCACGCTCTCGATCCTCGTCGACAACGAGCCCGGCGTGCTCGCGCGCGTCATCGGCCTCTTCTCTGGCCGCGGCTACAACATCGACAGCTTGACCGTCACCGAGACCGAGCACGAGAAGCATCTCTCGCGCATCACGATCGTGACCCGCGGAACCCCGGACGTCATCGAGCAGATCAAGCACCAGCTCGAGCGCCTCATCCCTATTCACCGCGTCCGCGACCTGACGAACGAGGGCGTCGCCCTGGAGCGCGAGCTGGCGTTGATCAAGGTGTCGGGGAAGGGTGACAAGCGCATCGAAGCCCTCCGGATTGCCGAGATTTTCCGGGCCAAGGTCGTAGATACCTCGACCGAGCACTTCGTCTTCGAGGTCACCGGTAAACCCTCGAAAATCGAGGAGTTCATCGCGATCATGACCGAGCTTGGCCTTGTCGAAGTGTCGCGCACCGGTATCGCCGCCATTGGCCGCGGGCCCGCGAGCAGCTAAAGGAGCTGCCAGAAAATGCTCCGGCCGCGTACTTCACGGCCGGATCCCACCTGAACCGCTGCGTCCGCAGCTCTTGATAGCCATTGCCACGAGCAAGAAACCACAGAGGAAGCCATGCGCGTTTATTACGATCGTGATGCCGACATCAATCTCATCAAGGGCAAGAAGGTCGCGATCGTCGGCTACGGCTCGCAGGGCCGCGCGCACGCGCTCAACCTGAAGGATTCCGGCGCCAAGGAAATCCGCATCGGCCTGAAGCCCGGATCGCCCACGGCAAAGAAGGTCGAGGCCGACGGTCTCCAGGTGCTCTCGGTTGCCGACGCTGCCAAATGGGCCGACCTCATCATGATGGCGACGCCCGACGAGCTGCAGGCCGACATCTACAAGAACGAGATCGCCGACAACCTCCGCGACGGTGCGGCCATCGCTTTCGCGCACGGCCTCAATGTGCACTTCGGCCTCATCGAGCCGAAGAAGACCGTCGACGTCATCATGATCGCGCCGAAGGGCCCGGGACATACCGTCCGCGGCGAGTACCAGAAGGGCGGCGGCGTGCCTTGCCTCATCGCCGTGCATCAGGACGCCTCCGGCAACGCTCATGACATTGCGCTGTCGTATGCATCCGGCGTCGGCGGCGGCCGCTCCGGCATCATCGAGACGAACTTCCGCGAGGAATGCGAGACCGATCTTTTCGGCGAGCAGGTCGTGCTCTGCGGCGGCCTCGTCGAATTGATCCGCGCCGGTTTCGAGACGCTGGTCGAGGCGGGCTACGCGCCCGAGATGGCCTATTTCGAATGCCTGCACGAAGTGAAGCTGATCGTCGACCTGATCTACCAGGGCGGCATTGCCAACATGAACTACTCGATCTCCAACACCGCAGAGTGGGGCGAGTACGTCTCCGGCCCGCGCATCATCACGCCCGAGACCAAGGCTGAGATGAAGCGTGTTCTGAAGGACATTCAGACCGGCCGCTTCACGTCGGAGTGGATGCAGGAGTACAAGTCCGGCGCCGGCCGCTTCAAGGCGACGCGCCGTCTCGCCGACGAGCATCCGATCGAGCAGGTCGGCGCCAAGCTTCGCGACATGATGCCTTGGATCAAAGCTGGCGCGCTCGTCGACAAGGCGCGCAACTGAGGCCGGGCTGCAACTGCAGCATCGCCCATTTTCGCTCATACTGATGGCCCATCCTCGGGCCATCAGGAGTTCTGCCATGTTGCGTATTCTGTCTTCGCTCGCCCTCGCCGCCGCGATCGCCACGACGCCGACGATGTTTTCGGCTGATGCCGCCAAGGCCGCGCCGAAAAAGGCGTACAAGACCTGCAAGCACAAGACACAGAGCGGCAAGATCAAGTCGTGGCGCTGTGGCGCCGATCAGCCGTGCTGTTCCGCCGAAATGATCAACTACTATACGTGTGGATCGAAGACGCTCGGCTGCCTCTAGACAGCACAAGCCAGAAGGCCCGCACAGCGGTTTTGGGGAGGTAGCTTGAGGCTACTGCCGTGCGAGCCTTCCAGGCATGAGCTCTGCTCGTGAGGCACACCTCGCAGGCAGAGCGCGCAAAGAAACGGACGGCGGAGAAGCGGGGACCTCCACCGTCCGCTCCAGCGGAATCACCGGTTAAAGTGACACCGCCGGATTTCTACGCGTGCGCCGGCTCGCGCTGGTGAGCGCAAGGAGGGCACACTCCGACCTTGGCGTCGTGCAAATCACCGCGCACGCCGCGACGGCCATGTCTTGTTCGGCTTAGCAAGTTCGGTGCAAAGTCCCCCTCGGCACCCCCTCGCCTGACCTGCTAATTCCAACCCTTCATCGTGGAGCGAGCGTGGTTGGTTCACGGCAAAACTAAGATTTCAGTACCGCAATAGTCTTTGATCGCCGGATTCCAACTTGCCACGCATCGACTGGAGCGGTGGCCTTGCAACTCTCGACAAGCCAAGGAAAACACCACCGCATCGCGGCCTGTGACTTGCGCGTCCGGCAGTGGCGCTGGCCCCTTGCGGAACGAGACGCCGCCGCGATCGATAGCGACTGGCAGCGCCGCAAGTCGGTCCCAAACCAGCTGTTCAACGGCCAGATCTACCTGTTCAGCGACTATACGCTGGGCTCTGACCGTCTGGAGGGAACGCTCTTCCAAACGGATTTCAAGACGCTGCTCTATTGGCGGTCGCTGCCGTATGCAGCCAGCGACAGCGTTCGAGAGGCATCGGGCGCTAGTCTCATCCGATCCGCCGAGGGCCATCTGTTGTTTGGGCGTCAGGGTCCCGGCCAGCTGAATACCGGACTTATCTATCCGCCAAGCGGCGTCATCGACGACAACGACGTCATCGACGATGTGATCGACATCGACGCGAGCATCCAGCGCGAGCTATCGGAGGAAACCGGTTTGTCGCCCGCGGATCTCTCGCGCGTGCCAGGCTACCACGTGGCGACCGTCGGGGTTCACGTCACAATCGGTATCGAATGGCGAAGCCCATTGCCGGTTGCGCAGTTGCGCGAACGCATCCTCGCCTTCACGCGCACGCTCTCGCAGCCCGAGCTCGAAGACATCGCCATCCTTCGGCGAGGGGACGCGCTCCCGCTATCCATAATGCCGCCCCACGCGCGCGTTTTCGCCGAAGCTCTGCTTGATGGTGACTGCACGTAGTTGCGGCAGAGGGACATCGGCGCGCTTGACCCGCGTCGCGATTTCGGCAGAGTGCGCCGGCCTTTGGAACCCGGATAAACCGCATGGCGCTGCCGCTGCATACGCTCGATGTCTTCACCGACCGCCGTTTCAGCGGCAACCCCTTGGCCGTCGTCATGGATGCCGACGCGTTGACCGGAGCGCAGATGCAGGACATCGCGCGCGAGCTGAACCTGTCGGAGACGGTGTTCGTCCTCAAATCCCAGAACCCGGCGCATTCGGCGCGCATCCGCATCTTCACGCCGGCGCAGGAGCTGCCATTTGCCGGCCATCCGACGATCGGCACTGCGACTCTCCTCGCCGAACTCCGCACCCCGCTCGTCAATGGCGAGCGCGACGCGATCATCGTCCTGGAGCAGGCGATCGGAACGGTTCGGATCGGCGTACGCCTGCGCGACGGTCAGGCGCCGTTCGCTGAGTTCGATGCGCCAAAGCTCCCCGAGAAGATCAACATCCCGCCCTCGCGCGACCGGATCGCCGACGCGCTCGGCCTGCTGCCGCGTGAGATCGGTTTCGAGAACCACACGCCGCAGTGCCTGTCCGCCGGCAACACGTTCGCCTTCGTGCCGGTCGCCGGAATGGAGGCGATCGCGCGTGCCCGCGTCGAGCAGGCGCATTGGGCGAGTGTGTTTCCGTCCTCGACGTTCAATGGCGTCTATCTCTACACGCGTGAGTGCGTGCACTCCGGCTCCGCCTTTCACGCGCGCATGTTTGCGCCACAACTCGGCGTGCCGGAGGATCCTGCCACCGGCTCGGCGGCCGTCTGCTTCGCCGGCGTGGTCCATGATTTCGACGGCCTCCCCGACGGTGCGCATCGCCGGGTGATCGAGCAGGGCCACGAGATGGGTCGCCCGAGTGCCATCTCGCTGACGCTGGTCACCCAGAATGGGCGCCTCGAAACCGTGCGCATCGGCGGCTCCGCCATCCGCGTGATCGACGGCAAAATCAGCGTTTAAGAGCCGCGGCGCGAGGCCGGCGGCGCATGGTTATCGGTTTATCTGACCGGTGGGCCGGCCGGACCGCGCAACTGCGACCCGTGGCCGGTCAAGGCGGCGACTAGCCTAAATTGCCGCGATGTACTATGAGATGGCGCATGCGCCAGACATTAGGCACCCAACGCGAAGGCTTTTTGCGCCCGGACCAGATCCGCGGCGGCACCTCGGCGCGCCTTCTAGAGCTTCTGCCGCTCCTTAGCAGCCCCTGAGCCTTTAAGGTTCCGGACACCCGGGACGGCGCTCAGGGGATGACAAGTCGAGCCAGCTTAAATTCAATTGCGGCTCCTCCGATGGAGCTGCCGGAAGCGAAAGCAGAACCGATGAGCACCGATCCGCAAAAGTCCGAGCCAGTGGCCTCCGAGCGCGTCGTCATATTCGACACCACGCTCCGCGATGGCGAGCAGTGCCCCGGCGCCACCATGACCTTCGAGGAGAAGCTCGAGGTCGCGGACTGCCTCGACCAGATGGGCGTCGACATCATCGAGGCGGGTTTCCCTATTGCCTCCGATGGTGACTTCGAGGCCGTGTCGGCCATCGCCCGCCAGGTCAAGAACGCCACCATCGCCGGCCTCGCACGAGCCATCAACGCCGACATCGATCGCGCCGGCGAGGCCGTGAAGCACGCCAAGCGCGGACGCATCCATACGTTCGTCTCCACCTCGCCGATCCACCTCGCGCACCAGATGCGCAAGACCGAGGCCGAGGTCCTGGAGATCATCAGCGCGACCGTCGCTCGCGCGCGCAACCTCGTCGAGGACGTCGAGTGGAGCGCCATGGACGCAACGCGCACCGGCATCGACTACCTGTGCCAGTGCGTCGACGCCGCCATTAAGGCCGGCGCCACCACCATCAACCTGCCCGACACGGTCGGCTATGCGACGCCTGATGAGTACGCGGCGATGTTCCGCCAAGTACGCGAGCGCGTGCCGAACGCCGACAAGGCCATTTTCTCCACCCACTGCCATAACGATCTCGGGCTCGCCGTCGCCAACTCGCTGGCCGCGCTGGGCGCTGGAGCCCGCCAGATCGAATGCACCATCAACGGCATCGGCGAACGCGCAGGAAATGCGGCGCTGGAAGAGATCGTCATGGCGATCAAGACGCGCGCCGACCGCCTGCCGTATGCCAGCGGCATCGACAGCGTGATGCTGTCGCGCGCCTCGCGGCTCGTCTCGGCGGTGACCAACTTCCCCGTCCAGTACAACAAGGCCATCGTTGGACGGAACGCTTTCGCGCACGAAAGCGGCATCCACCAGGACGGTATCCTCAAGTACCAGCAGACCTACGAGATCATGACGCCGGAATCGGTCGGCGTCGGCAAGACCTCGCTGGTCATGGGCAAGCACTCGGGTCGCAACGCCTTCCGCACCAAGCTGAAGGAGCTCGGCTACGAGCTGGGCGAGAACGCTTTCGAGGATGCCTTCAACCGCTTCAAGGCGCTCGCCGACCGCAAGAAGCATGTCTACGACGAGGACATCGAGGCGCTCGTCGATGAGGGCATCGCCCACATGCACGACCGTATGAAGGTCGTCTCGCTCACCGTCATCGCCGGCAACATGGGCCCGCAGACGGCGACGCTCACGCTCGACGTCGATGGCGCCCAGCACACCGTCCAGTCGACCGGCAACGGCCCGGTGGACGCCACCTTCAACGCCATCAAGATGCTCGTGCCCCACGAGGCCAAGCTCGACCTCTATCAGGTGCACGCCGTCACCGAAGGCACCGACGCGCAGGCCGAAGTCTCGGTCCGGCTCGAGGAGGGCGGTCGCATGGTGACGGGGCGCGGCGCCGACACCGACACCATGGTGGCCTCTGCGCGCGCCTACGTTTCCGCGCTCAACAAGCTGATGGTAAAGCGTCAGAAGACGGCGCGCGTCCAGCAGCAGGCGCTGTAAGCCAAACAGGCTAGCCCTGAGCGTTGCTGCAACCCGACCGCGGCAACGCCAAGCCCCTTTGCTCGTTGGCAGCAGCACGGAAAACGGCCTAAAACCACGGGAAGGCCGAGTTCCCGGCCGTGAGAAAGGGCCTTTTCGGGCTATGTTGCGCGGCGTAACGAGTGCGTTCTCGGACGACATTGCGATCGACCTCGGCACGGCGAACACGCTGGTCCACGTCGCCGGCCGCGGCATCATCATCGACGAGCCGTCGGCGGTGGCCGTGCGCGCCCACCGTGGCACACGCGAGATACTCGCCGTTGGCCGCAAGGCGAAGGCATTGATCGGCCGCACGCCTGAGAACATCGAGCTGGTGCGCCCGCTTCGCGATGGCGTCATCGCCGACTTCGTCGCGACCGAGGAAATGCTCCGCCAGTTCATCAAGCGCACCAAGACGATGCTCGGCTTCCGTCGTCCGCGCATCTTGATCTGCGTGCCGGCTCAGGCGACCCCGGTCGAGCGCCGCGCGGTGTACGACACGGCGGTTTCCCTCGGCGCACGCAAAGTCTACCTGCTCGCCGAGCCAGTCGCCGCATCTCTTGGCGCCGGCCTACCCATCGGCGAGCCCGGCGGAGCGATGGTTCTCGATATCGGCGGCGGCACTTCCGACATCGCCGCGCTGTCGGGCGGAACGATCATCTCCGCGCGCACCTTGCGCGTTGCAGGCAATGCGATGGACGAGGCGATCGTGCGCTTCATCCGCCGCCGCCACCAGTTGCTGGTTGGCGAGACGAACGCCGAGCGCATCAAGATCGAGGTCGGCACGACGTTGGCGACCCCGAACGGCCGGACGGCCGAGGTCCACATCCGCGGCCGCGACCTGCGCCAGGGCACGGCGAAGGCGATCGTGCTGCGCGCGGCAGACATCGTCGAGGCACTGGCCGAGCCGGTGGAGAGCCTCGCCGAATTCGCCCAGCGTGCGCTCGAGGATTTGCCGCCCGACGTGCTGAGCGACATTGCGCGCCGCGGCGTTCACATGACGGGGGGTGGCGCGATGCTGGACAAGCTCGACGTCGCCCTCAGCCGCCGCATCGGCGTGAAATTCCGGGTCGAGCCGAACCCCATGCACTGCGTCGTCAAGGGTTCAGCCACGGTCCTCGCAGACATCGACCGGCACGAGCATCTGCTCATGCGCCCCTAGGCGCTGCCCCTGCGGTCACCGTCACCGCTAGGCGCACACTTAGAACTTCAGCCGCGCAAAGCGCTTGTTCGCGGCGTCGTGGATGCTGGACGGTGCACCTTGGAACTCGACGCCCAGCGAGTTGGCCTGCCGCCAAGCGATCTTCGCCGGGTAGAGCATGCCGGACGACTTCTCATAAAGGTGAAAAGTGTCCGGTAGGCCGACCGTGCTGGCAATCAGGAGCTTTGCGCCGCCCGCCGACATGTCGCGAATTGTGCAGTCGAAGACCCTGAGCCCGTCCGCGTAGACAATCTTGCCCTCCTTGAGGACACGGCGGCGCGGGCTCTTTCGTTTTTCGTCCATCTTTCACCCGACCGGGCAGAGGCGCTGGCGACCATCAGCAGCCGGTTCGCGAGAATAGGGGGCGACTCGCAATTTGCCTGCAACATTTGTAGCAGAGACGGGCGCCGCCACGCCATTGGCTACGGGTCCAGCCACCGGGTTTAACCGCGTTTACAAGGCAGTCAGCGGCCTGCCTCGGGCTGAGAAAATTGCTGCAGCTGAACGGCTGGACAGGCGGGCCTCATGATGCTACACGCTCCCCAACGAGGGCTCGCGTGGCGGGCCCTTTTGACGTCTCGGCCTCGCGGTCACAACCGCTTCCCGGTCCAGGCGCAGCCGTCTCGGCGGCATGGGTGATTAGCTCAGTTGGTAGAGCAGCTGACTCTTAATCAGCGGGTCGAAGGTTCGAATCCTTCATCACCCACCATTGATTTCAGTACGTTAGCGTTGGTTTCCTCAGAGCACATATAGCGAACAATCGCGTGGGATATAGTCTCACGTGAGACTTTTGGAGGGGCTATGGCCGACTCAGTAAAGGTTGGAACCACCGTTCAGCTGAACTCCGGCGGACCGATCATGACGGTCACTTATTTGAGCAGAGACGACAGCAACAAGTGCGACTGCAAATGGTTCGAGGCCGGCAAGCTTGAGCAGGGGACCTTCCCAATCGACGCGCTGACCGTGACGAAGTAGTAGCCTACAGCTAGCGCTCGAAATACTTGTGGCGGTCCTTGTTCGCCTCGCGCCAGGCCGCCGTCTTCGTCTTGCGCCAGCCGCACCGCGCGCCGGCGAGATAGCGCGCGTTGCGCCGTTTCGAGACGATGCCCTCCATGTTGCGCCGCTCCGCATCGGCGAGCAGCGCCAAACCATCGTCGAAGTGCTCGAGGTATCGCAGCGTCCGCCCCGGCAGGATCTCGGCCAGCGCCTGCTTGCGGGCCCACAACGGCTCGCGTTTCAGATCGCGACCGTCGACCTCGAGGAGATCAAAGCACCACACGCACAGCCCCTGATGCGGCTTGTTCAAGAGCAGCGCGTAGAAGTCGGGCTGATCGTTGACATCGCAGGCGACGAGTTCGCCGTCGATCACTGCCGTGGTGACGACCAGGCGCGCGGCCGCCGCGGCGATCGACGGATAGCGATCGGTGAAGTCGTGCCCCTCGCGCGAGTAGAGCCTCGAGCGCGGCCCCTTGGCGTGGATCTGCAGCCGGAAACCGTCGAGCTTCGGCTCATGCAACCAATCAGCCGATGTCGGGATTGGTTCGTCGACGAAGCGCGGTTCGGCAATGGGGATGAAAGACAGGCGCGGCACGTCTGCGATGTAGGAACTGCAGAGGCGCGATGCAAATCGTGTTGATATCGCGACAGAGCACGACGCCGTAAGTTGCAATGCGGCTAGCTTTTTTAACCGAAGCACGCTAAAACAATGCGGCCCGACGAGGTGTTTGCACCACCGCGCCGGGCCTAAGCCTTCCATTGTTCTGACCAACGGAGACCTTCATGACTACATACACCTCTTCGGGGTATGGAGCAATTGCGCTCGGTGCGCTCTGCTCCGCCGGCACCGCTGGCATCCTTCTCAAAGACATCCAGCACACCGGCTTCGCGCTCGACCACGCGCTGTCGATCATCGTGCTCGTCGTCACCATCGGCTCGGCCGTCATGGCCGTGCGCTCGATGCGTGAGGGACACCTGATCGAGGCCGGCGTGCTGGCGCTGCTCGCTGCCCTCGGCACGTGGTACTGCATGACCGCCACGGCGGGCAGGACGGCAGAGACGCGCCTGACCGCCACCCTGGCGGCCACGAGCAACAACGGCGGCCGTGAGCGCGCCCAGGCGGCCTATGACAAGGCGGTCGCGGAACTCGCTGTAGCCAAGGCGAGGCTGCAGACGAAGCGCGACGCCAAGGAGTGCAGCATCTGCAAGGCGGAAAAGCTCGCCGTCGACGACGCGCAGACCGCCGTCAACGCTGCCGACGCCAAGCTGCAGGCGGCGCCGGCGCCGGTGCCGGTCAACGCCAAGATCGAGAACGTGGCGGCGATCATCAAGCTGGTGCCGTCCGTCACCGCCAGCCAGACAGACGTCGAGCGCGCGCTCGGCCTCATCGATCCGAACCTGGTCGCGATCATCCTCGAGCTCGGCTCGATCGTGCTCTGGCACATCGGCCTGACGCGCCGGCGCCCGCCGCCTGTGGTCCAGGCGCCGGCGTTTGCGGATATCGAGGCACCCGCGCCACCGCAGCCGCCACCGCCGGGCGATCGCGACGAGCTCCCCGCGCACCGCAAGCAGCGCGAGGCACGGGAAAAGGTGGTGAGCTTCGTCGACGCCTACCGCCGCGAGCACGGTCGTGATCCAGAGCCGCGCGAGGTCAGGGCCGCCACGGGCCTGCCCCGGGCGACGGCGTGGCGCTACCAGCGAGCGGCAGTGTAAGCTGGAAATCAGAAGCGGGGAGAGGGGCTGGCGATCGCCGGCCCTTTTTCATTTATGATGCCGTCCGAACCGACCGGAGGAGCGATGCAAGAGGATCTGCCCTATTGGTTGAAGGTGCTCGCAGCCCTGTCGACGCCGGCGATCGCGGTGCTCGGCCTAACGATAGCCTGGGCACAGTGGGCCACTGCTCGATCGAAGCTGGTGCTTGATCTTCACGATCAGCGAGTTCAAGCGCACGCTGCCTTCCAGGGACCAATTGGCGAAGTGCTGCGGAGCGGCGGCTGCACAACCAAGATATACTTTGAGTATTGCCTGGCAGCGCACGGAGCTCGCTTCTTGTTCGGCGATGACGTGGTCCATTTCCTTGATCAAACGGGTCAGACGCTGAACCGATTGAGCTACGCGACGACGATGCTCCACGGAGACAAGCTCGAGGGCGATGAGCACAGTAAACACGTCAAGTTGAGCTTCGACTGCATCACCAAGATCTCGGGGTTCTGGACGGAGTTTGATAGGCTCGCGCTTCCGTACATGTTGATGGATCAGAAGTTGCCTTGGTCCCCACGCCGGCTGCTGGGAGGTAAATAGCGCACTAGCGCGCCAGCTTCGCCGCGGCGCAGGCCACGGCCACATAGGTCCACGTCTCGATCGAGCCCTGCACCGGCACGCCGATGCCGAAGGCCTTGAGCACGGCAACACCGGCGGCCGCCAGCGCGGCGAGCGCAGCGACGTCGTACAGCACACCTCTGACTTGCGATGCGTTCATCGGTCCCTCCTATTCTTGGATCAGTTCTAGGCTGTTCATTGGTCCCTCCGGATTAGAGCCAGTTCGAAATTGCGCCACATCAGCGCCTTCCACTCTGCACTCGGCGGAAACTCTCGCCGCCAATTGTTCACCTCCCACGCCTTGCAGACGGGGCAGGTGTCGACGGCCGGTGCATCGGAATTACAGGCGGGGCAGAAGCCCAACCACAGACGCCACTTGCCGAGTATCCGCCGGAGCCATCGCATCAGTTTCGCACCACGCTCGGCTGCCATCCGTCGAGCTTGTCCACGCGCTTTTCGAGCACGCGCACTCGGCCGATGTCGGGATCGTCGAGCTTGCTCAGCCTGCGATCGAGATCCTGCACTGCCGGCGCCGAGCCGATCAGCCACCAGCCGACCGTCGCCACGGCCGCCAACCCACACGCGACGCCGGCGATCGCCGGCCAGGTGATCGCCTGAGGCCGCTTCTGGTCGCGCTCGAGCAGCTTGTCGATGCCGGCATTAGCCTTCGACATATCGAGCTCGATCCGCTCGAGGCGCGCGCCCTGACGAGCCTGCTCGCGCTCGACCTCGCCAACGCGGTTCTCGAGGAGATCGTGGCTCATAGGGCCAGAGGCTCCTCACGGGTATAGGCGCGCCAGCCGCTTGCCGTCGTCGGCTCCTGATGCGGAGCCTTCGGCTTGTCGGCCGGCTTCGGCGGTGCCGGCGCATCCATGTCGCACGGCGCCTTGTAGACCTTGCCGTCGCGGCGCGAATTGGTCTCGGCGATCGCGCGCTGCGCCTCGCAATAGTTGTTGTACCGCAGCGGCGCCGGCACGATCGCGCGCTTTGCGCCCTCGTTAGTTACCGGTTGGGACGCGCCCGACGTCAGGCCCGGCATAAGGGTCCCGCAGCCCGCGAGCGCGAGGATCGCGAGAAGCGGAGCCAACCTCATCAGCTTTCTTGACGCCTTCATCGTCCTGTCTCCGAGTTTCCAGGCGCTCCTCGAGCCGCCCGACATGCCGCTGAGACGCGCGGTCGACTTGCCACCAGGTGAACATTGCGGCGAAGAGGCCGGCGCCGAGCGCCCACTTGCCCCAGCCGTCGAAAGCAAAATCTGCGCCCCAGCTAAGCAGCTTCAGCATCGTCAGCCTCCCACAGCGCTGGATCGTCCATCACCGCGGGCGCCTCGGCGATCACGCTCTTGCCCGTGTTGTGATCCTCGGTGCGCCACCATCTGATCCAGCCGGCGTTCCACGCCATGCGCACCAGCCAGAACAGCGCCAGCGCCGCAGCGATCCACCAAACCTTGCCCCACGAGAACAGCGCGAAGTCCTGCAGCTGCAGCACCGTCGACTTGAAAGTGCCGGCGTGGTTCGCCAGCGTTTCGACACCGGGCAGCTGCTCGGGCGGTTTCGGCAGCATCGTCTCGAGGCCCTGCGAAACGCCGGTCTTGGTTGCGTCCTTGCGCACGTCGCCGGCGGCGTCCGCTATGCGCGAGACGGCGGCAACTTCCTTCACCGTCGCCGGCGCCGGCGGCCAGATGTAGACGTCGGAGGCGTTGCGCTTGAACTCGTCCTCGCAGAACCGGTTCGACTGGTTGCCGCCCAGCAACTTGACGCGCGTCGCGGTCCAGCTGGTGACGAACGCGACGTGATGGCCGACCACCTTGCCGGCCGTGTCGAAGCGCTTCGAGATGCGCGCGCAGCCAACGCGCGGCCCGTCAAGACGCGTCCCGAGCCTCACCGCCGAGGAAGCGAGCAACCGGTCCTTCGGCGGGATCGAGGAGACGTCGACGCCGGCCTTCTGCAGGCACCAGAAATAAGCAGCGGCGCACCAGGGCACCTCGTCGGACGTCACCTCCGCACGGCCATTTTCGCGGAAGTACATGAGGATGGATGCATGCGCAGCCTTGCCGCCGATCTCCTCGATCCCCTGGCCTTCCTGCTCCCACGCGATTGGCATCCACGGTGCTGCCGACATCGGTCACCCCCCGTTCAGAGGACCGCAGAATAGGCGCTCGAAAGCAGTGGAAACCCGCAGGCGGGAGCGCACGCGGGCTGTGATTTGCGGGGATCACCGGCCCGGCGGCCAAACGGAAATGCTAGCCTCGCCGCGGGTGAAGGGGCTAGACCGATGGAAATTCTGACGCAGATCGTGCTCCTCGCGGCGGTCTACCTGCTGGCCGTGGCAGTGACGCCGGCGGCGGAGCGGCTGGTAGGCCAGCACCCAGCACCGCGCGAGATGCCACATCTGGATGGCCTCCGCGGGATCGCGGCCGTCGGCGTGGTCGCTTGTCACGTCAACCAATACGCCATGCACTATCTCGGCTTTCCGGCCGGCGCGGCACAGCTTGGCGATCACCTCGGCATTTTCAGCGTCCAGATGTTCTTCGCGCTCACGGCGTTTCTTTTCGCCGGCCGCATGCTCCAGGGGCGGCTGGATCTCGCAGCCTTTTATGCCGGTCGCGTGCGGCGCATTCTGCCGCTGTATGCAGTTGTCGTCGTAAGCGCATTGGCCTTTGCCGCTTGGTGGACGTCGGGCCTCTCCTATCCGCGCGCCGACGCAGCACGGGAGGCGATCGCCGTGGCGCTATATGGGTTTTGGCCCGCTACGGACCTGCAATTCCGCACGCTCAACATGTTGGCGCTGGTCGGCATTGCGTGGACCCTCGCTTACGAGTGGGCTTTCTACATCGCGCTCGGCCCGCTCGCACTTGCGCAGAGGCGGTTCGGCCTGCCGGCGCTTGCGATCGCGGCGGCCATCACCCTAGCGTGCGCGGCGTACGCCTTCAGCACGAACGCCGATAGTGTGATCTGGCCGTTCTTTTTGCCGGGCATTGCAACGGCAATGCTGCTTCCGTTGATCCCCGTGTCGGCGGCGCTGCGCAGGGCGCTGGCGCTCGGCCTGGTCATCGCGGCGTGTCTGGCGCTTGCGCTGCCAGGGTATTGGACCATGACCAAGCTCACGCTCGCGTGGGCGACGTTTTTCGCGCTCGCTGCTGTGCGACCAGCCGCGCTGCTGTGGAGGCCTTTGCAGACGCTCGGCCGCATCAGCTTCAGCATCTACCTGCTGCAGTATCTCGTGCTTTTCCCCGTCGCGAATTTGCTCGTCCCAAGCGGCATTGTCGGAGGCTCGCCCGTCCTGCAAATCGCAGCCATGGGACTTGTCGTCGTGCTGCTCGTTCCGCTCGCGGCCATCTCGTATCGTTGGGTTGAAATGCCCGGCGTTCTTATTGGATCTCGCACGAACCGGACACGTAGAACTGCCGACCATTCGCACCCGGGTAGGTATTATCGAGAAGCTTGAACAGAAACAGGCTGGTGCTGCTAGGCCCGGCCGTTGAGTAGACCGGGAATCCTGACACGGCGACCTCTTTGCCAATGAAAGCGCAGGCGCTCGCGATCGTGAATGGCAGCGCGACGGTCAGGGCACCGGCCCCTGTTCCATTCGTCGTCACCGTGACGTCGACGCTGAAGAATGCCGTTTTGCCGATGATCTTGTAGCGCAGCGTCCCCGCAGCCGATGTTATGGAGCCAGAGGTGGCGCCGATCGTGCCGGCAGCGCTGCTGCGCGCGATGCTGGTCCACGCCGTCAGATAGTTTCTGTTGAACGACGCCTCGACGATCGCGTTGACGGCGCCCGAGATATCGAAAACCGCCGCCACGTCATAACTGTTCTTAGCACCGATGAAGAAACTGCCGGTGCCAGCACCCGAACCGATGTGCGCCACCGAACCCTTGTCGAGCTCACACTCGTCGATGAACGCATTGTCGAAACTGCCGTCGATCAGAATAGCGTACGTCGGCTTCGTGCCGGTGCCGATCTTCGATACGGTGTTCCGAACGAATGTCGTCTCTGAGCAATTGTTGAACGTCACCTGGCCGAGGCCGGCGCCAGAATAATTGACGGTGTTGAAGATCTCGATCTGGTTGATGTCCCAGCGAGACCCGTGCAGGCCAGAGATCTGAACGCCGCCCGACGTCGTGATGTTGTTGTTGGTCGCCTTGAAGGCGCGCGCACCAGACACACCGCTCAGTTGAAGCGGGGCCGTTCCGCCAATGCGATTGTCTTCGAACTTGATGCTGTCGCCGATGTTCGTCCCCGCAAAGCCATTATCGAAAAAGCATTTCTCGATCTGCCCGATGAAGAACCCGTCGGTGTTGTTGACGCTGTTGTCCAGCCAGGCGCTGCGCGTCGCGAAGTCCGTCACGCGGACGCGATGCCAGCGGAACGTCGTATAGAAGCCGCTTGCCGACGCCGGCAACTGAACCTGCAAACCGATCAGGCCGGAGCCTGTGTGGTCGATGCCAAAATCCTGCAGCAGCTGGCCGCGGTTCGCCAAGCCGTTGCTCGGCGGCGCGATCTTAACGGCAGTCCCGTTGCCCGTGTACCTGAGGATGCTCTGATAGTCGTTGGCGCCCAATATCGGGATGCACTTGCTGACGACGATGCCGGCATGACGGAAGATGCCCTCCGGAATGTAGAGGGACTTCCCCTGCGTTTCCGCGGCAAGAACCGCCGCAGCGATTGCAGCGGTGTTGTCGGTGCTGTCGTCGCCGATCGCTCCGAAATCGGTAATGCGCAGCGCGTTCTCGCGCAGATAGTTCTGGACGGA
Organism: Hyphomicrobium sp.; assembly: GCA_030148725.1. Taxonomy (GTDB): domain Bacteria; phylum Pseudomonadota; class Alphaproteobacteria; order Rhizobiales; family Hyphomicrobiaceae; genus Hyphomicrobium_A. The sequence continues at coordinate 42,576 of JASBSU010000037.1, read as the reverse complement.
TCGCGATATCGCGCCGGTGCCGGACTGCTGGAAGCTCGAGGCGGCGACGGCTGTGGCGGCGGCCGCCTGCGCGTCGTTCTTGGCTGTCACCGCGTCGTTCTTTGCTGTATCGGCTGCGGACTGCGCACCGGAGGCGGCGCCGGCCGCGGCGATGGCGGTTGCCTCAGCGGCGAGGGCGGCGGTCTTGGCATCCTGCGCGTCATCCCGCGCCGCCTCGGCGAGGGCCGTAGCGGCAGCAGTGGCATCATCGAGCGATGTCTGGATCTGTCCCAAGTTGACGGCATCGGAAGGATTGACCGCCGCACCGACATTCGTCAGCCGCAGCCCCTCCATGTCGAAGGCGTCGGGGTCGAACAGCGACGTCTTGAACGCGCGCTCGACCTCGCGCTGTATCTCCTGCAGCTGCGCGAACGTCATGTTCTGGTCGAGGTTGAGGAACGTCGGCGTGACCGATCTCTCGGCCGTGTAGGTCGTGATGCGCGCCACATTGCGCGCGCCGATCATGATGAGCTTGTCGCCCTCGAGCGCCCCTGCGAGCAACAGTAGCGAGAACCCGGTGCTGGCGCTGCCGGCCCCCGTCACAGAGTAATCGGCATCGAGCACGAGCACGGCCTTGACGCCGGCGCGCAGCCGCAGCACCCGCAGATCCGCGGCAGCATAAAGCGGCCAGCCCTGAGTGAAAGGCCCGACCTGCCCGGCGGTCAGCGTGTAGATCGGCGAAATGCGGGTCGAAAACGGGAGTGCCATGGCGCGAGCCTCCGGGCAGCTGAATGCCCCGCAAGGCTAAGGGCGCCAGGGCGCTGGAAACCCGCAGGCTAGCGCCCGATCGCGGCCCCGAGATCCGGCGCACGGCGCGGCTCGCTCGCGCCTGGCGCCCACCAGAACTCGTTGCCGAACTGCTTCTTGCGCTGGCTCGCACGGCGCCTGAAAGCGGCGCGGGCATCGGGATCGAGCAGGTGCTGCAACTGATCGAACACCAGGCGCTCGCCTGCGAGCCGGAGATACCAGAGGTTTCCGCCCGGCGTGTTCTGCCGCAGGAAGTTCGACAGCTCGCGGCCGAAGTTGGTTTTCTCCTCGCCGGCCTGCTGCATGACGTTGCCGATGGTCAGATCGCGCAGTGTGTTGACGCGGTCGACGAGCGGCCCGGCAATCGTCGTCGACAAGCCGCCGCCGAGCCGGTTGACGTTGCCGAACAGGAAGTCGCCGTAAATGCCAAGCCCGCCGCCCTGCAGCAACGCCGCGCCCCAGAACTTCGGGTCGTTCATGTCGCGCGGGTCCTGCCCGGCGGCAATCGCCTTGAGCTGCATGGAGAGGCCGCCGAGCAAACCGCCGGTGATCAGCAGCGCGCCGCCGTAGAGCGCACCGCGCGCACCCCGGCCAGCGCCGACTTCGCGGGCTATGCGCGAAGACTGCAACATCGCCACAGCGACGCCGAAGGCTTTGAACTGAGCGAAGTTGCGCACGATCTCGCCGACCAGCGTGCCCGGCCGGGCACCCTGGTTGAGCACCACGCGCGAGCCGACGGTGCCTTCAGGCACTGCATACTTCGTCTCGCGCATGATCATCGCGATGTACTTCTCGGCGAGGCCGCGATCGGACAGCGCGATCTCGTTCGGGCGCAGGAAGGTGGCGCCGGTGCGCGGCTCGTAGAGCGAGACCTTGCGCATCACGTCCCACTCGGCCGGCGTGAAGCCGTGGCGCTCGAGCGTCATGCGCAGCGCATCGGGCAGCTTGTCGAAGGCGAGCCCGACGCGGGCGCCGAGCTCACCCTGAAACGCCATGCCGAAGGCGTGCTTGCCGGCCTGCGTCCATGCGGCGAGACCCTGCATATGGATGACGCGATCAGCGAGCATGCCGGTGATGCCCTTGGCATTGATCGAGCCGAGATACCGCGACTGCGCGTGCATGACGTGTAGCGCACTGTCGGCAATCAGCCACGAGCGCACCGCCTCGGCGCGGTTCTCCTTGCCGAACATCTTGACCAGTTCGCCGATGACCGACGTCGCCGGCAGGCCGGTGAAGGTGCGCGCCACTTTTTGGAAGCCGACGTCGGACAGGGCTGACAGCTGTGCCGAGCCGAGGCTCGACGAGACAATCAAATTGCGGACGGTCTCGAAGACGTTGGCGACGCGCGACGAAACGGGCGCGTTGGAAGATCCGCGCATAGCGGACCACTTGGCCTCGGCGCGGGCGATCGCACGCCGCGCACGATCCATCGGCGCGTCGGCAGGAAAGGGCACCTCCGCAAGCCCGTTCAGATCTTCCAGCACTGCCGCGATCTCGGCGTTGAGCTCGGCCTGGCGCACAGTCGGCGCGATGTCGCCGGCGAGCACGTAATCGGAAAGCTCACGCTCGAGGGCGGCGAGCTTGGCGTGCAGCGGCTCCATTTTCTTTTTGCCGCGCTTGGTCGGGCCGCTGAAAGTCTTCGAGCGCAGCGCATCGAGCTCGTGGTGAATGGCGCCGATGCGGTCGACGATCTCGACGTCGCGCGCAGGCTGTTTGCCGAGCTCGGCCGTCAGCGACTTCAATTGCGCCGTCTTCTCGTCGATCACGGCGGCACGTGGCTTCACCGTCGCCGCCATCTTGGTCACGCGCTGCTTCAAGTAGGTGAACATCGCCTCGGGGTTCGGGCCGAATTGCTCCATGAAGGCGATGTCGCGGGCCATCGTCGACAGGTGCCCCATCATCGCAGCGAACGGGTCGCCCTCGCCGAAGTCCTGCTGGTACTTCAGCCAGGCGTCGGCATCCTTGAAAATCAGGAAGCGGTGGTCGGCGTGCTGGCGGAACAGCGCGCCCTTGCCGAAGCTGGCGCCGCTAGGCTCGCGATCGATCCAGCCTTCCGTGGTGATCGTTTCCCAGACGTGGCGCAAGCTGTCGCGCAGCTCGTCCGCGCCCATCGCCATCTTGGTCAGCGGATGCAGCATGCGACCGGGGTCGAGCAGTGGCATGATGTAATCGACCCATGCCTCGCGCCCGGCCGACAGCAGCGCCTCGGCGTTGTGATGCTGCGGCAGACCCCAGTCGACGAGCTTGCCGATAGCGCCGCCGGCGGCGTTGAAGCGCTGGCGCAGATCCTCGGCGACCTCCCGCCACGCCTTGGCGAGGGCGGCCGCGGCGGCGTCGCCCGTTCCCTCGCCGAACAGCTCGCGCACCACGTTCTCGAGGCGAGCGCGCGTCTGGCCGTAGAGGCGCCGCTTATCGCCGCGCGCCCACCCTTTGCGCATTTCGTAAAGCAGCGTGTCGAGCTTGGCGTGCGCGCCGGCGAGGATGGCCAGGCGCCGGTGCTCGGTGTCCTGCATGCGGCCTTCGCCGTGATGCTCGAGCATCAGCTGCAGCGCCTCGGCCGGGTCGGCCCGCCCCTTGCGATCGCGGTGCGCATCGAGCTCGGCGTCGACGCGCACGCGCGCCTGCTCGGTCAGCAGCGCGCGGCGCTGGCGCTCGAAGGCCTCGGCCTCGATCTCGGCCGCCAGCGCTTTCTTGACCTCCGCCGGCGCGAGGATCTGGCGCGTCAGCTGGCCAAGACGCTTTTCGAGCGCCTGGCGCTCCTCGAGCGTGATCTCGCCGGCCGCGTGCGAACGGGCAATGCAGTCTTTCAGGCTCATAGCTTGCAACCCTCGACAATGACGCCGATCGCGCCCTCACGCTTCACTTCCTTCAGCTCATCGAACAGGGCACCTTGCTTCGGATCTTCAAACTGCGATTGGAGCGCTTCGACCTGCGCCTTGGCTTCCGGGCCAGTCACGTCGTCGAAGCCGTTGGCCCGCAGCGGCGTCGGCGGCTCCGCGGCGAGGCCTGCGAGCCCATCCTTCTGCAGGGCATCGCGTACGCGCTTGGCGAACGCCTCGGCCGCCTTGCGCACCGGCGCCTCGCCGGCGATGTCCCGCGCCGCCTCCGTCAGCCAATCGGAAACAGGCCCACGGTTTGCCGCCAGCTGCTCGATCACAGCCGACACCGTCTCCGCCTCGAGGGCGGCCGAAGCATTGGCGTCGCGGCGCAGCGCATTGCCGGCGCGCTCGATGCGGCCGGCCTCCCGCTCGAGCATGCCGAAGATCCGCTTGTCGTCGCGCAGGATCTTCAGGGCCGCATCGAGCACCTTGGCGCGTTCCCGCAGCAGCGGGCGCGCCATCGTCTCGGCGCCGAGCAGCGTCAGCTGCACCTCGTGCTGGATCGGCGCTTGCATCAGCTCGGAGACGATGAACCGTGCCTCGCGGGCGTTCGAGGGGTCAGCGGCGACGAGCTCGTCGACCATGCCGGAATGCAGCGCCTTGTCGGGCACCAGGTCGCCGATCATGGCCGCATGGTTCGGCGGCACGACGCCGGCGACGACTTTGCCGAAGGCCTCGTCGGAGAGGCGCGCCAGCGAACGCGCCTGGCGCATCGCGTCCGACGACAACGGCACAGACGCGTCGATGATGTCGGGCCGATCGCGAATGACTTTGGCCGCGTCGATCGTGGTGCCGGAGCCTTCCTGCAGGTTCTTCTTGGCAGCCAGTGCCCGCACGTCGCCCGGCGACCAGCCGTCCGCCTCACGGAACACGAACGCGGGCAGCGAGATCTCGCCCTCTGCGCCGGCGGCGAGCAAGCGCTTGGCTAGCGACAGGCGCTGATGCCCGTCAGCGATGACGAGCTCGCCGCTCGAACGCTCGAACACGACCGCGCGCCCCGCTGCAACCGGGTCCCAGGTCTCGACGCCGGAAAGGCGCGTCGTGGCGCCGGCGGCATCGCCACCACCCTTGAACTGGAACGTGGCAGGGTCGGCGACGATCTTGGCCGGGTCGACCTCGCGGAACGCCACCGGCTTGCCGTCGACCGCAAAGCGGCGCGCATGCTGGTTGGCACCAACCTCGCCCTTGGGCAGCGGCGCCTCGTTCGACAGGTCGGGTCCACGATCCGGCGGGACCGGATCGGCACGGCCTGGCGCGGGCTCAGTGTCGTCGACGGCGGAGCGAATTGCTTGAGCAAGTCGTGAGAGGCCGTCGCCGCGATCGACAAGCGGTGCGTCGACAGTCAGGCCATCCTCGAGATCGGCCGCCTGCAGCGCGCCCCTGACGGCCGGATCGTCGGCCTGACCTGTAGCCGCCGCCACTTCGCGCAAGGCCCCTAGATCGCCTTCTGCGGCCCGGCGAACCACGTTGTCGGCGGGAAGCGCGGCTGCGGCTGCATCGAGCGCGCGATCGGCAGCGGCGCCTTGCGGCGGCGCCGGCTTGGGTTCGCCACGCAACCCGGTGACGCCGCGATAGATCGACCGCGCGCCGCCATCGAGGCCGGCGCCGAACAGGAACGCGACGCCGGCATTCTGCGCGAGCTCGCCGAGTGAGTATTCGAGGCCGGCCTTTTCGCGCCAGTCGCGCACGAACGGATAGGCAACGACTTCGGTGCCGGCATTGATGGCGCCGACCTTGGTGGCATTCCACAGCACCGCCCGCGCACCAAGCCCCACCTCGCCGAACGGGCCGGCGAGAAGGGCGGCAACGTTGAGCGGATCGGCTGCGGCGCCAGCGAAGGAGCCGGCGACGCTCGCGAGCCAGGCACCCCGACCGCCACGGGCATAGGTATCGGCTGCCGCCCCGACCGACTTGCGCTGCAGGTCCAGCGCGTCGTCGAGCACGGGGCGATCCGGTTTGATCACATCGCGGAACTGCGGCTGCTGCTCGGCGAGATCTTCCAGCCAGGACTGGAAAGCAGCGTGCGGGTCCACAGAGCCGCCGCCCTTGAAGTCGGCGAAGCCGGGATTGCGCGCAGCAAAACCGCTGCCGACCCGAAACGGGTTGTCGCGGCGCTGACCAGTCGCTGCGAAGATCGCGTCGAGCCGCCGATCGTAAGCCGCCTCATAGGCCGCCGCGTCGGCGTCGACGTTGCGCGCATAGAGCATGTCGTCGATCGACGCGCTGAAGATCTCGCCGAGCGAGGCCTGCGGCTCGAGGCTCGGCGCCTCGGCATAGCTGCCGCCGCGGATATCTCGACGCTCGAGCAGCATCACTGGCCTCCGAGGAACAGGTCGGGCCGGCGCTTGCGCAGGTGCGGTTCGAGCGCTTTCACGTCGAGGATGAATTTCTCGTCGCGGTTCGGGTTGGTCATCAGCCAGCGCTCGCCGCCAGGTTCCGAAGGATCACCCATCGCCACGGCATACTGGCCGTCGCCGATCGGGACGAGGAGGCCCGTGCGGATCGACGACGCGGGCATGGCGCGGCCGTTGCCATCGACGGGGCGCCCGATGCCGGCGCGATCGAGATCGCCGGGCGTGATGGTATCCAGCAGCTCGTCCCACTTCGACTGCTTGACCGTCGGCGGGATGATGATGTTCTGCGACGCCGAAGAGAAATAGCCGGTGCTGCGCGACTGCTCGACGATGCCGCCATATTTCTCGCCGCCGACCGTACGCTCGCCCAGGACTTCGCGCAGCGTTTCGCCGTATAGCGTTTCGTCGAACTCGGTCTTGGACAGACGCTGCGCGCGGATCTCATAGGCAGCGTTCGCGATCTCGAGCACCGCCGCCTCCGATTTCGGCATCTCCGACAGCGCGTTCCCGAACACCGGCGCGGCAACCTCGCGCGCCTGCTTTTCCGACGGCGCATAGAATTTCATGCCGCCGCCCTTTTCCTCTTTCGCGGCGCGACGGAACGCAAAGCCGTCGGCGGCATCGCGTGCCACAGACGTCGGGCCGGCCGCGGCGACCAGGCCGCCGAGCATCGCCGTCGCCGGCGCCTCGGCGATAAGCTCCGCCAGCATGCGCGGCGCGCGATCGCCACCGACGCCGGCAATGGTCGTGGCGACCGCGAGCGATTGCGCGCCACCCTGGCCGGCCATCGTCACCAGCGCGCGCCGCTCATCCGGGCGAAAATACTGCGGCGGCTGGCCGTAGGCGTTGCCGACTTCTTCGGCCTGGGCGATGCGCGCGCGCAGCGTCGCCGTCGCGTTCTCAGGGCTGGAAAAATCGAGCGGTGCGATGCGCAGTCGGCCGACGTCGTTGGCCCATCCGTTCGGATCTTCCTTAAGGCGCGTGCGCATGTTGCGCAGCAGGTCCTCGCCGAGATCCAGCTCGGCCGACGCATAGCCGAGGTTCTTCGCTTCGCCGCTGGCAATGCGCGCGCGCTGCATCTCGAGCACGCGGCCAAGCTCGGCCGGCGGCATGGTACGCACGGACTGCTGATAGTTGAACAGGCCCTTGGCCTCGGCGACGCTCTGCTGCAGCTGCGGAGATCCACCGCCGACGGCGGCCATGCGCGCATCGAGCCCGGCAACGTGCTCGGCCGGGACTTCCGCGCCTTTCTTGAGCAGGCCGACGACGCTTTTGACGTCTTCGTCGATCGCGCGCACCGCGACCGCGCTTTCCGTCTTGGTGCGCGTCAGTTCGGCGCGCAGGAGGCCGGAGACCTTTTGGAAGCCAGGGAGATCGTATTGCTTGGCGAGCCCGCGCGAGTTGGCAAAATCGTCTTCGAACTGCCCGATGAATTTTTCTTTCTCGCCGATCGTCTTCAAGCGATCGAAGGCGCCCGTCAGCCGAGCGGTCGAGATCGTTTCGAGCGCTTCGCCGCGTACCTTAGCCGCCGTCTCGGGCGGCACCAGGCGCTTGCCGGTAACATCGGTTCGCGCCAGCGCCTCATCGAGCAGCGACACGCCGTCGGCCATCACCTGATCGGCCTCGGCATCGAGCCCCATGTTGTACGCCCGCTGGTGCAGCGTCTTGATGCCGTCGCCGATTTCGGTCTGCACCGCGGCTTGCTGCTCGTTGAAAACGCGCTCGACCTGGTCGCGCGCCGCCTGCCGCATGTACGAGATCTTCGCGCCGCGCAATGCGAGCTCGAGCGCCGGCCGCACTTCTGCTGGCGCCTCACTGAGCCAGGCGAGGCCCTTCTTGTCGATCTCCGCATTGAGCTTGGCGGGATCGGTGCCGAGCGCGTCATAGGCAGCGGCGAGATCCGCCTCCATGCCCTGCTTCATGCGCGTGCCGGCGACCTGCAGGCCCGCCTTGTCGTAGGCCTGGCCGCGAATGGTCAGCGACTTGGTCGGACGAAACTCGGGATCGAGGCCGGCGCGGCGCCCCTCGGCCTCGCCTTCCTCGGCCGCCGCCACGTCGGCCATCTGGCCGATTTGCGCGCCGATGCCGGCGAAGTGGCGCGACATGCCGGCGACCTGGTCGCCGAAGCCTGACGAGGGGACGCCCTCGACGTGGCCCTGCTGTGCCAGATCGCTGGCGACGCGGAGAGAGCCGCCGCGCTGATTGGGAGGCATGCGCTAACCCCGCTTCGCCAGGCTGAGGGCATAATTGCCGATCGTGCTGGCAGCATCGCCGTAAGCGCCGATCATCTTGCCTTTGCCGCTGAGGCGGATCTGCTGCGACTTCACATCGCCGCTGTCTCGCGTCAGGCTCTGCTCGAAATCGGATTGGCTGCTGATCGCATCCTCGACCGGATCGCCAGAAGCCAGCGAGACGCCGGAGCCGGCGAAAGCAACGCGGCTAGCGCCGATCTTCTGCAGCTCCTCGGTCTTGATGCGCAGCGCCTGTTCGCGCGACTGCAGGTTGATCGCGTCGGCCTGCAGCTGCGATTCCTGCTTGGCGATCGAGCCGCCCGACATCTGGCTGAGCACCGCGCCGGCGGTCATAACGCCCTGCAGTACCGAAAGCGCCGTCGACCCGATACCGGCCCACGACGCGGCCGTGGCGGACGCTGCCGCCGTCGTGGCGGCTGCTGAGCCTATGGCCGACGCGCCGACCGCGGAGGCTCCAGCGGCCGCCGCGCTGCCGCTGCCAAACAACGCCATGACGCTCATTGCGACTTCCACGGCATCACCCCCTGAACGCGAGCTCGGTGCGCACGGCGATGATCTCGACCGGCGCCGGCTTCGATTGCGACAACTCCCACGTTGGATGCCGAGACCATCCGCGCAGGTTCTGCATGGCGATGGTGCCGGTGAACAACCGATCGAGCAGCGGCAGATCCATCTCGCCCCCGCTTTGAAACGGGCCGCCGTCGTACTGGCTTTCGCCGAGGTAAGTCACAGGCACCTCGCGCGCCGGCCCACCGTTCACCGACAAATCGAACGGGCCGGTCGACTGCACCGTGATGCCCATTTCGTAGATGCGGCCGGGCGGCCTGAACGGCTGCTTTTCCGTCAGCCGGTCCCGCAACGGCATCGGCGCCGTGCGCCATTCCGACATGAGCCCGATGCGAACGTCGACGCCGGCGGCAGGAAGCTCGCACACCCCGCCGCTGGAAACGGTCAGCGGACCCCAGAGATCGCCGTCGATATAGGCCCACACGTTCGCCTTGCCGGCGATGTGCTTGAGGCCGGTTAGCGTCGACGTCGGCAGCGCGAACTCATAAACGATCGCCGCGTCGAGCACGCTGCCCTTGCTGTCGTCGAAGCGCTCGAGATACTTGTCGGCACCGCCGGCGTCGGTCTGCCGCTCGACGATCGTCCACATGTTGGCGTTGACGTCGACGCCGACGCTCGAAAACTTGCCATCGGTTTTCCAACCGAAGAAGCCGACCACCTCTTGCGCGCGCTGCGTCGCTAGCTGCGCGATCGAACCGTCCGCGTTGACGATCATCGCCAGCGCCGGCTCATCGGCGCGCCGCGGTTCACGCACCGCCATATCGATCGCCGCGGTGATGCGATCCGGCGCCAGCACGTTCTTGGGATCGGCGACATACTGCGCTTCGACAGCTGACACGAGGATCAGCTCGCGCAGCACGCGCGCCGGCCCGTCGTCCTGGCCGGGCTTGCGCTCGCCCGACTGCATGTAGAGCGTCGCGTCGTCAAGGAACACGACTGGCACCGACGGATCGACGCCGGGCCGCGCCGCGAGGCGCCAGTTGCGCGGCTGCGTAGCATCAAGGGTACGCGCCTCGGAGAACCACACGCCGCTTTCGGTGAAGGCCTGCGTATGCTTGCCGACGTAGAGGCGATAGATGCGCTCGTTCTGGTCGCTTTCGAGCGTGTCGATGAACGCCAGATCCGCGGTCATCGGCGTAGCCGTCGTCTGCAGATCGTAGGGGTTGCCGGCGCGCGTGGTGACGACGCTCAGCGGTGCCGATCGGAACCCGGCCATGCGGTGCCGCGATTGCTCGAAGACGCCGCAGCTGGGAAAGCCCGTCCGGATCGAGGCGAAGGCGCCGTCGGCGTCGATCCCGCGCTGTAGGATCTTCACCGCCGGGTCGAGAACGTCATCGGCAAGCACGACGCCATACACGGGCGCCCAGCGGCGCGCGCCGAGGGTGCCGCCGAAGGTGATTTGCACCGTGCGCGACGCTGCGTCGACGAGCGTTACGGTCGGCGATGCCGCCACCGATGGCAGCGCCGCGATCGCCGTCGTCACGTCAGAGGCGAGCGATCCTGTGCCGGAGAACGTCACCGGCGCCGTTACCTCGTCGTCGATCCACAGGACGAACTTCTGCCCGGTGATGATGCCGGCGAGCGAAACCTGCTGCACCTCGTTCGTGTCACCGGCAAACGCCGTCGCCGGCGACAGGGCCGGGACGTTGGCCAGCACGATGCCGGTGTCGTTCCACTCGTCGTCGGAACCCTGGCGCTGCACGACGCGCGTCCAGATGTCTTCGTGGTAGATGTGCAGGGTGTCAAGCGATTGCGTCCAGGTGACGCGACGCACCTGGCGCGCGTCGATCGGAACCGGAATAGCCGCAACCCAGCGGTGATCCTTGTAGACGTCGATATTGCGATCGGTGAGCACGAGCTCATACTTGGTGTCGGCAGCGCGCGCGAACTCGATCAGTCGATCCGGCGACAGCATGCGCTTTTCTTTCCAAAGGCGCACGCGCGAGATCGTGAAGGCGCCGGCGCCGGCCGCGCCGTAGAGCACGAAACGGACATAGCGCGCCGAGACCATCGTGCCGCCAGGACCGCCGGGCAGGAAGCCGAAGCGGCGCGTGCGGCGTGCGCTCGAGCGGATGTTCTGGCGAGCGCCGAACGGCTGCCAGTTGGCGCCGTCGTAGTATTCGACCGCCAGGGCATCATCAAACGCGGCCGTCGCGCACTTGAAATCAGAGACGTCGACGAAACACAGCGGCGTCGCCACGCCGAGGTCGATCTCGGCCATGACGAACGTGGCGCCGGAAACGGAGTTGGTGACGAAGTCGTCGGCGGGTGCCGCGTCCTGGCCGACGAGCTTGGCGGCCGTGCCCCCATTCGCGACCGTCACCATGCCGGCGGTCACGTTGATTGGCTCGAGGCGACGGCGGATGCGGCGATCGGTGCCGGCGGCGATGATGTCGAGCCCCGAGGCGAGCACGGTTGCCGGACGCCGGCGCCAGCCGCCGAGCTGCCGAACCGTGGTGTTGAGCGCCACGCGGAAGCCGTTCCAGTAGTGCGTGAGGTCGATGCGTTCGGACAGGCGAGGATCGAGCTCGCCCTTCGTCCCGGCATTCATAAGGGTGGCTTTTCTCATCCCTCATACCTCGCGCTGTTGAGGGGATCGCGGCCCATGCCGATCCGCGGCGAGGGCTTCGATTGCGCGTCGATGTCCAGCGCCTGGCCCATCAGTCCGCCGCGACGATTCTCACTCGGCGAGCCGAACGCCAGCTGCTCGAGCGTGGAGGCGAGCGAATTGTCTTCGCGAATGGAGCGGGCGAAACGCGCCTGCAGCGCCACGTCGATCAGCGTCACGAAATAGGCCGGCCAGGTGTCGGGTGATGACCGCTTGTCCATCTTCAGCCACAGCTGCTCGGCGGTGGTCTGGATGGTGCCGTCATTCAGCTCGACGTCGGTGAAAGCCTCCCGGCGTTCGGCGCTGTTGTAGTAGGCGCGCGGCGCACCGAGCATGTCGGCGGGGCGCTCATACTGATAGGGCCAGTAGCGCGGCGGTGGTTCGGCGAGACGCACAAGCTGGCGCGTGACTGTGTTCCAGCCCCAGGGGTTCACCGACAGGCAGTAACCCGCGATGCTGTCGAACGTCTTGATGTGAGTGTCGGCGCCGGCCGCGCTTTCGCTCTGCAGCGGCTCGGCGCCGATCTGCACGAGTGCGGTGTCGATAAGCCCGATGCGATCCAGGAGCACGGCGGTTGCCTCTTTCAGGGGCGGCGCCGGCGGGAAGGTGAGCCGCCGGCGCCGCTAGCAGCGGGGAGGGGTAGGGGTCGTGCCCGACTGCTAAGTGCTGCCTTCGGCGCCTGACTGCTCAGGCTCGGCGGCTTTGCCTTTGGCCAGCTCGAGCGCCGAGCCCTCCAGGCCCGGCGGGGCCATGACAAAAACGTTCTTTCCGCGGCGCTCGATGCCCACCGCCTTCGGATCTTTCGGGTCGATGAAAGTGTCGTTGACGAACACCGGTTTGAGCACCCGGTAGCGGACTTTCTCGCTGGTCTTCTCGGCCATGTGCAGTCCCCTTTGGAGGTAGCGGGCTCAGACGCCGGCGGCTATGTCGCCGCCAGCGTGGAAATCAGAGTGCGTCAGGCACAGCCATCCAGCTGCGAGGCTCCTGATTGGTGAAGAAGGCGTCGACTTTTGCCGTGGGCGAAGTGCCACCGAGCGTGAAGTAGGCGCGCAGATAACGCTCGTTCTCATACGGCATCGGGATCACGACCATCTTGCCAGCGGGGAACGCAGCCGCGCCTGAGAAGGTGGGCGATGCTGCGATCTTCGCCGCTGAGGAGAAGTTCACGTTATCGTCGGTTTCGATTTCAACCTTGATCGTCGGCGTTGTTCCGCCGAGCGCTTCCTTGACGGCAACCACGAGCCACATTGGCTCGCCCGGTCCGATATCGCGGTCTGAGCCAAGGTCGATGACGTCGGTCGACGCGGCCGACGCAGTCAATGCCTGGTCTGAAGAGACCTGCAGGCGCTTATCGATATACATCGTCGGTTCTCCCATGGGAAAGAGGGTGGCGCCAAGGGCGCCACCGGCTGCAGGCTTCGGTTAGCTGTTCGGGACGACGGCTTCGGTGTTGAGGATGGCGTCGGTGCGCAGGACCGGCACCTCGTCGAAGTGCACCACCTTCCTGCCTGCCACCTGATCCATCGTCAGATTGACGTTCTTGGAGTTGCGGATTTGGCGGCGCAGGAAACTGCGGATGGTTCGATTGACAAGGAAGGCCGGGCGACCGGCCGACAGCGACGGCACCCGCTCGAGTGCGTCGGTCATCAGGTCGATCAGGTCAGCACCCGATGAAGCGTCTTTCTTCAGCGCCCCTACTGAAATATTCGCGATGCGAACCACGTAACGCCAGTCGCGAACGCTGAGGCCTGCATCCCACTTGTAGTGCGTGCGGTAACCTTCCATGCGACCGCCCTGACCATCTACGTTTTCGATCGTCACCTGACCTTTGTCGGTCATCGACAGGCCGGCCTTGGAGCCCTTCGGATAAATGCCGTGGACGGAGCTCTCGCCGAAGACGATCAGCCAAACCGAGGTGTTGTCTGAGCCTGCGCCAGCCCCATCCAGCACGTTGTCGCCCGACGCTGCAATCGAAGGATTGCGATTGTTGAAGCGGGGCGCGAGCCCGGTAAATGCCTCCGGCGTCGATCCCTCATTCCCGTAAACGAGCGTACGGGCCAGCTTCTGCGCCATGCCCTCGACATGCGCACGATCCTCGCTGAGCCGGAACTCGGCGGTGTTGCCGTTGAGGTCGGCCAATGCTTTATCGACTTCCGCGTAGTCTTCGAGCATGCCGCAGTTATCGGTGATCTGCGTCGTGGTCGACCGCGTCGGCTGCACGCCGCCGTAGAGCTTACGCCAGGTCGGATCAGGAAGACCGGTGCGCACGGTCGTGCGATGCCCGGTGGGCAGATTGCCTTCCATGAACGGCGTCACGAGGAGGATCTCCTCGGTCGTATTCATGATTTCGACGATCTTGGAGATTTTGCCGTCAGGATCGAGACGACTTGCGACAGATTCCAGTGTCGGGTTGTTGGTTGCCAAAGCGGCCATTGCGGTCTCTCCTCGAGAGCGGTTGATGCGCGACCACCCGGTCGCGAGGGAACGCAAACGCCACTGATACAGTCAGGCCCCGGCCACCGGCCGCGGCGCTAATTCTTGAACATCGTCGGATACATTGCGCGCATGGCGCGCTCGTGCTCGGTCAGCTGCTGCCCGCCACCGCCTGCACCAGGCTGCAGGCCTTTCTCGCCGATCGCGCTGAGCAAAGCCGTCACCAAGCCGATGCCTTCAGCGCTTTCGATATGGCCGGCGAGCAGCGTCGCCTGCTGCTTGGTCAGCACGCCGTTCGCCTCGAGCGCCTGAACGCCGGCGCCCGCGTCGTTCGCCATCTTGGCAACGCGCGTCAGCTTGTCGACGCGCGACAAACCTTTCAGCTCTTTCGGCAGCGCGTTGACGAGCTTTTCCGTCTCGGCGGCCGGATCGGACATTTCGATGAGGCCGGCCGCATCGAGCTTTTCGTAGAACTTCGGCACAATCGCGTTGAACGTGGCCTGGTCGAGCTTCAGCTCGTGCGCGGTGTCGCGCAGCACGTCGAGAACCTTGTTGTCCTTCTCGTTGAACGCGCCGAATTTCTTGGTGAAGTCTTCCGACAGCTCGATCTTGTAGTCGCTCGCCTTCTCCGGCGGCGCCGGGCGCCCCTTGATATCGGCGTAGAGCTTGTCGATCGTCTCGCGATCGTTGGCACCCTTGAAGTTGTCGGCCAGCCCTTCCGGCACGTACGGCGTCGGGGTCTGCAGCCCTTTGACGTGACCGTAGAGCTTGTCGATCGTCTCGCGATCGTTGGCACCCTTGAAGTCGTCGGCGAGGCCTTCGGGATGGTAGACCTCCGGCGCTTCTGCCTTGGCCGCCGCAGCTGCAGCCGCCGCGATTGCATTCGGGGCGGCGCCGCCGTCACCGCCGCCACCGCCACCGCCACCGTCGGCGTTCATCAGAACGCTATGCCAGAACGAGAACCGGACGTTCATGTGTCGACACCCCCGTGTTGAGGATCCTCGCCCTTGTGGACGCGCAACATGTCGAGGATCATGAAAACGACGTCCCGCTGCCCCTCGCGGCGCGACGCCAGAATTGCGCATTGGTCGGCTGTCTTGGCGTTGCGCTCCTCGAGGCTCTGAGAGCGCAACAGCGTTTTGTCGACGAGCAACTGCAGGGCCGCGCGGCCAGCCTTGCCGGAAAATGCCTTGGCGATGATCGCCGCCTGACGCCGCGCTTCCTCGCGCAGCTTGCGGCTTTCCTCCTGATTGGCGAGGGCAGCCGTCTTGCCGGCATTCTCGATGCCTTCCCAGCCGCCACCGAACGCGGTTTGCATCAGCTGATCGAGATCGAAGTCGCCGCCCAGCTTCATGCTGCAGCTCCGTTGACGAACTGCTGCGCTTGCGATGGCGGCTGCTGGCCGCCCGCGCCGGCACCGTTTTTCGACGCCATCAGCATCTGCTGAGCCGCCTCGGAAAGAACCGTGCGCATCTGGTCGAGCTCATCCTTCCCGGGCAGATGCGCCTCGGGAATGCCGAGGTTGCGGCCCATCTCGGGGATCGCGTCGACCTTGGTCAGCAGCATCGCGATCTGCGGCCCGAACAGCATGGCGAGGATCTGCGTATAGTTCACCCAGCTTTCGACCTTGTCGGCGCGTTGCGCGGCTGCGGCCGGTGCCGTGACCAGGCAGCGCGTGATGATCTGGTCGATCACGATGCCCTTCGGCACATGGCCGAACTGCCCGAGGATGTCGCACATGCGCTGCGCGTACGGCATGATGAACTCTTGCCCGAGACGAGCGCCCGTGCCGCCGCGCCGGCGCGCATAACGGCGCAACCGGCCGGCGACTTCGGTTGCCGAGCGCACGGCATCGTTCTCGTCGGGGAGCTCGTCGTCGAGCAGCACGCGGCGGATCTGCTCGCGCTCCTCGTTCTGGATGATGTGCGAAACGTTGAACTCGGCCGACGGCACCGGCAGGCGCGACAACGATGCGAATTGGCCGCCGGTCTGCGACACCGCCCACATGGCGCCGGGATCGAACACGGCCGTGTCGGGATTGAAGACGCTGTCGTTGCGGCGCAGCCAGATGCCGAGAATGGCGAACACCGCAGCCTTGAGGACGAGCTCGCGCCCGCGGTTCGCGGTCTTGACGAACGGCAGCGCCAGGTGCCCCAGGCCGCGCCCCATGCGCTCGCCCGGCATCTTGAACATGCGCGCGATCATCCAGGGCGTGACGTTGAACGTCTCGGTCCAGATCGCTTTGTCGAGATCTTCGTCGCGATCCGTCCAGACATCGAACATCCAGATGTCAGATCGCGGATCATAGTGCGTATACTGCGTAACCTGCAGCGTTTCGCGCGGCGTCTTATCGATGCCGCGTTTGATGGCATCGGAGAACTTACCCTGCGGCCACAACGCCGGCAGATCGCGGAACTTGTAAGCGCGCTTCCAGTAGATGTCCCACGTCTCGCCCCATGGGCCATCCTCGATCGCGATCTCGACAATCGGCGCCGCGGCGGCGTTGACGACGGTGCGGTTGTTGCCCTTCGACAGGTTCATGGCGCACGTGCCGCCGAAGAGATCGTAAAAACATTCGAGCGCCGTCAGCTGCGGGCGCGCGGAGACGGCATGGATGCGCTTGGTGACGAGATCCAACGCCTTGTTGATTTCGCCGCGGGCGTCCTCTTTGGGGAGGAACGGCCCCGCCTCGAGCTTGAAGAACTCGCGGTTCGCCGGCATCCAATCCTCTTGGATCGTGCCGGCGAAATTCGCCGCGGCCGAAATGCCCGTCGCATCGAAGATGTGGTCTGCGATCGACGCGCCTTCGGATTGTCCGCCGGCGTTCGGCGCGCGCTCGATCGTCGACTGCCGCCACGGCATCATGTAGCGGTAGATCTGCTGCAGCTCGCGATGATACGGCTGCACCTTGAGGAACGCCTCGGCGCAGTCGGCGCGCATATCTTTGACGGCACGTTCCAACGTTCTACCCGAGCGATTTCTTCAGTTCGTCGTCGATGAAGGCGAGCAGTCCACGGTTGCTGCTGCGGTTGCGGCGCTGGCCGGCTTCGGCCGCATCTGCATCCGCCTCGCGGCGGCGCAGCGTGGCGTCCTGGCGCTGGATCGCAGCCGTCTGCGCCTCGAGCGCCGGATTGCTACTGCTGCCGCCCCCGAAGAGGTTCTTGACCGACTTGACCGCCTGACCCATCAGCGAACCTCCACATCCGCCATTCCGTCCCGACATCCGTGAGGTGAAAGCCGAGCGCGCGCGCCAGACGTTGCCCCTGCGGATTGTCCGCACGCACCCAACAGACGAGGCCGGCAGGCCTCGTGGCCGCCGCAATCGCGAGCTGCCGGCGTGCGATTGCGCACACGGGAGCGAGCTTGCGACCGAGGCCGCCGACGGGCGCGACAAAGAAAATCTCGCCCGGCAGGCTCGGATCGAATTGGGTGCATCCGACGATGACCAGCGGCGCGCCCCCTTCGACATCGCGCATGACGTAGGCCTCCGAGACCACGACTTGCGCGACGATCGATTTGTAATGCAGCCGCGGCAGTGGAAACCCGCAGGCGGTAGCCCACGCCATGACGTCCGCGACAGTGGCGCGCTCGACGATCATCAGGAGCTCGAAAGGGTGTTGGACTTGACGACGACGGTGCGATTGCGGTCGCCGGCAGTCGACGAGTGGCGCCGGCCGTCGGCGCCGACACGCTCGCGGGCGATCGTGCCGTAACGGCCTTTCTTGCCGAGCTTCCAATACTGGTCAGCGTCGGCGATGTGCGAATATTCGCCCTTGTGCGGCTTGGCCTCGGCACCCGGCCGGCCAGTCGCCTTGTCCTTTTTGTAGCAATAATGCGAGGCGTAGCCCTTGCGCAGCTTCTTGCAACGGCGCGAGATCATCGTCTTCGGAATTCCGGCCTCGACGACGAGCTCATCGCGCACCGCGTCAAGCCGCAACAGCAGGCTGTTGTCGGCATCGCCTGCCGGCTCGATAGGACATTCGAGCTCTGAGGCGAGCTGTTCCATCCAAGCGAGCTGGCCGTCCTCCTTGTCGGCACCGTTGAAGCCAGCCGGATCTCCCCACGCTTCCTCAATCCTCAACGAAGGAAGGCCGGAAATCTTGGCGATCTCGGCCACCTCGCGCTTGATCTCGGCGGCGAAGCGGCGGCAGCTCATGCGCCCGGGCACAACCTCGCCGAGGGCGCGGAACTGCCCGTTCGGCATCTGCTGGCCGATCACCGCTGCCGGATTGCCGAGGCCGGCGTCAATGCCCGCTCCAAGCGGAATGCCGGGCACCGCCTTCAGATCTTCCTTCGCGTAAAATAGATCGTCGTCGTACTCGGGGAACACCGGCTCGCCATCGCGCGACGGCGCGTATTGCGCGTCGATCATGCGCTTCACCAGATCTTTGTCCTTGATCGACGCGATCTGGCTTTCGTAATAGCCGGGGCTCAGGTTTTGCGTGTTCTCCGCGTTGGGCGAGCGCGCGCCTGGCTGCTTGTAGAGCTTGAAGTTTGCCGGGCAGTCCTCCTCGAACGTTTTGTAAAACCAGCTGTCGACGTCGGGCGCGTTGAGGTCGCAGATGATGAAGCTGCGATAGAGCGCGTCCCAAGGCAGATCCTTGTAGGCAACGCCCGGCGGCAGCTTCGCCAGCGTGTAGCCGGGATGACTGCGCAGCGGCGTGTTGGGCTTCAGATCAGCGACGGCGGGATAGCGGCCGAGGCGGAGGAAGCCTTGCGATATGCAGTTCTCCGGCAGCAGATCGACTTCGTAAAACCAAAAGCACGTCGGCTCGAAGCCGCGCATGAACTCCTCGACGACGTGCTCGCCGAGCGCTGCGAATACCGCCTCGAAGAACACGCGGATGCGCCGGTTGCCGCGCTGGATGTCCCACTCGATTTTGTGCACGGCCATGCGGCCGCCGCCGCCGGTGAACTCTGCCTCGGTCCAGTCGTCACCGTCCGCCGGCAGCCAGCGCTTCCACGTCGGGAACAGGTTGCGTTCCATCTGGCCGTAGGTCTGGCCGATCACCGCAACCTTGAACTTGATGATGCCGTCGACGCCCGGCGCCGAGCCGATGCACTCGGGCATCTCGCAGGCGTTGCGGATCAGGTCGAACACGCACGTGGACGACTTGCCGCCGCCCACCGGGCCGAGGATGGCGCGCACCCGATGCTCGCGATCGCGGAGGAACGCCGCCGCGACCGGGCCGGCCGGCTTGTAGACGCGCAGCCCTGGCGGCAGCTCGCGGGTCATTGCGCCTCCGCGTGGTAGCGCGCGCGGAACGCGGCGCGATTGACGACGAGGGTGCGCTTGCGCGTGAGCTCGCGGCGCCGCGCGTCGACAACTGTGATTTCGAGGTCGATTTGCTCTAGCTCACGAGCCTCCGCAGAGGTAAGAAAGCGGCGGTAGTCGCGTTTCGGCTTTCGCAGTTCGAAGGTCATGCAACGCACCCCCCGACCCCAGCCCGCCCTTCCAAGTTTCGCCGTCCGAAAATTCCCCTAGGGGTAGTGCCAACTCGCCGGAAAACGGTGGGGGGGCATGGGCGCAACCACTGAGAGGCGCGCGTTTCGGGGGCACCCCCCCGGCCGCGCGCGCCCGCGCGATGGGCACCCCCCCGCGGGCGGATCGAGGCGCCTGGCGCCTGGCGCGCAGCGGTCGACCGTCGACCCACTGATTTCAGATCAGGTTGCGCAGCGCTATTCATCACGGAACTCCAATGGGTTGCGCTCGTCGTGAGACTGCGGCTCGTGAGACTTCTCCGGCTCGATGTCCGTAACCTGTTGATTTTGCTCGATGCGCTCGGGCACCTGCGCCAGCGGCAGCGCCAGGTCGTCGCCGCCCTCCGGCCCGGCGACGTCGAGGCTGCCGAGGATGACCAGGCCGCGCGTCTCCGACTTCGTCTCGATCGCCAGCGGCTGCTTCTGGTGCAGGTACGGCAGCGCCGTCGACACGGCCGCCTGCTGCATCTGAAAAGCGCGGTCGAGATCCCACACGAGGAAGCCCTTGACCTCGTTCGCGCGGTCGCCGGCGTAGTACAGCTTTTTGATCGCCACCTGGCCGGGCGCGAGCTCGTCGACGACGCGCGTCAGGAACAGCGCCCGCGCCAGATCCTCCGGCGACCGTGACCACGTGTCGGCGCAGACGAGCAGCGGCGATCGCCGCTGGCTCAGGATGAAGCTCTTCCACTCCTCGGTCGACCGATTGCGCGAGTTCTTCGGCCGATGCGCCGGCCGCTTGGCCGGCGGCGCCGGCGGATCGAGCGGCCCCGGCGCGTCGTCCGCGTCGGCGAAGAGCTCCGGCTGGTCGCCCTCGCCGCCCAGGCCGAGATCGCCGAAGCCGCCGAGCAATTCCACGGCCGTTCCAAGACCGTTCCCCGTTCCGGCGGTCATCGCGTATCACCCCAGTATTTTACTCGCCGCGGAACGGTCACCGTTCCGCCGTTCCGCCGCCGTTCCGCGCGTAAGCCATTGGCGGAACTAACAAATATCACTCTTTGGAACGGTGGAACGACGGAACAACAGGATTGCCGTGCGCACACACGCGCGCGGTTCTTATCCGCGCGCGCGCCCGCGCGCGTATGCGCAACCCACGTTCCGATGTTCCGCCGTTCCGAAATGATGAAATCCCTCGTTAAGTCAGACGCTTGGGAGCGGAACGCAACTCGGAACGCTTCCCCCAACCCGTTCCGCCCAAAAACTGCCGCGTCACTTTTCAGCCATGTTAGGGTCGGGGGAGCGCTGGAAACCCGCAGGCGAGACGGGTGCGGGCGGGGCTGGGGGCGCATCGGGACGCATGATGCCGCCGGGGCCGTAGAGGGCGCGCAGCGAGATCAGCGTGCAGCGCGACTTGACGCCCGCAACGGTACATTGCCCCGGCTCCCACACGCCGCCCTGCGGCCCCTGACGGAGGGCGCCAGCCCACACGCCGGCGCCGATCTCGCCGCCCCACGGCGTGTCAGCGAACAGCTTGCGCGTCATCGGATTTTGGTTGGGGACAATCAGCCAGTCGTCTTTGCCGCGTCGTCGCTCGAGGCCGAGGCCGGCGGGTGCAAGTACAGAGCGAACTTTCTTGACGTCATTATTGTATTCACTGGCGTAATTGCCGTTCGTCTCGTCGGGGTCGGGGTCGAGATAGCCAACCTCTTTGCACCAGTCTTCGAGCACCTGGCCGACGTTCGACTTGGTGCCTCCGCGCCACGCATCCACATTAACCGACAGCATGTGGTTGAGGCAGTTGCGCCAGTTCTCGATGCGGTCCTCGAACTCGGCCATCAGGTTCGCGGCCATGACCTCCGACCACGGCTTCATATCGCCGTCGACGGCCGTTTTCAGCCGATCATCGTGCCACTCGTCATGCTCGATGAGATCGGCGCAGGCGAGCAGCGTGCCGAAGGTGTCCTGACCGCGCGCATCGTAGCCGCCGCGCTGTAGCTCGGCGCGGAACTGTTTGTACGTGTAGAGATAGCGCGGCCACTGATCGAGCATGCGCTTGAGGATCATGCGCCCGATGTTGCCCAGCACCTGCTTATCGAGCTCCGGAGGCGGTGCGCCGGCTTTCAGCTTGTGCAGCCTCAGCACGGCCATGCGCGACAAATCCTGCGGCTTCAGCGGCGGCGTGTTGATGGATGAGAAGAGGAACGTCGAGCGCGCCTCGAACTGCACGCCCGTGTGGCGATCGCCACCCCGCAACATCAGGCCGCCAGAGCACGCCTGGCGCGCCAGCTCGAGCACTTTGCCGGCCGCCTTGTTGTCGGCCTTGCCTTCGAACTCGTCGACGGCGATCGGCACGCAGTCGTGGCCTACGTGCTGATAGATGCCGGCCGCCGTCGTCTCGACGGTCTGGATCAGCCACTCGCCGAGTAGGCCCTTGATGAACTCCTGCAGCGTCGACTTGCCGGTGCCGGCGTCGCCAATGACGTAGACGATCGGTCGCCACGGCAGCGCCGCGCCGAGGAACGCCGCGCCGATCCAGCCCAGCAGCAGGTGCGCGTCGACGTCGGGACGAGCGAAGCTCCACGTCCGCAACAGCGGCATCAGCAACTTTGCGGGATTTTCAGTCGCTGCGATGGGTCGGGGCCAGGGGCGTGGCAACGGCGGCCTGGTCGGGTACACCTTGCCGTCGAACTCGCCCGGCGGCGTGCGGCGACCATCGACCATCAGGTCGGGTCCGCAGTGCAGGACGATGCCGCCATGGGCATCGAGCCACGCGCCGCGACCGCGCAGCTTATCGGTGGGCGACCACGGCCCTTTGGCGGTGCACGCCGCGATCAGGCACTCGCGCACCTTCTCGTTGCGCCACCCCTCGACAGCGAACATCTGCTCGCCGTCTTCGCCATCGATGACCTTCGACGCCGAGTATTTTGGAAACGCCCAATAGAGGTAGTTATGCCGTCCACGGAACAGATCGAGCGTGTCGGCCTGGCCATAGGGCTTCGCGTAGACCACCAGCTGGCCGATCGGATCGAGGAAGTAGTTGGCCCCGCCGTTCACGCCAAGCGCTGTCACCGGGCAATCTGGCGGCAGCCCGAGCGCATCCGGATGCCATTGTCCTGGCTTGATGCCGTTGCGGGGCAGCCCCGGCTCCGGATCACCTTGGAATCGTCTCACACTCGGCAACGGCTCAGCGTCGTCGACGAGTGCGCGGACAGCCTCAAAGTTCGGCGCCGGCGCCGCATTTCCCGCAACCACATTCACCCCCTCGCGCGCCTATGCGGCGCGCCCCTGCTAACGTTTGTGCTTGTTGCTCGTGCCGATGTGCCAGTGGCCGCAGAAGCGGCAGCGATAGGCGATTGAAGCGGCACGGCTGCGCTTGCCCGATCGCATGCGTCTCAGCACGCGCTGCGCCATCGCCGCGTTGGCAAAGCCGGCCTTGCCGAAGCATTCGGACGCCGGATCGCGCGGGATGGTGTGCCGCCGGTCGCTCATTCTTCGCTCGCCCGATGGCGCCTCATGCGAGACGCCACCTCAGTGGCGCAGGTTCGGAAAGCGGACGCCGCTGGTCGCGGCGACACGTTCGCATCTGCGGGCGCCGCCTCCGGCGTCGGCTCGTCTGCCGCGTCTGGCGTCTCCGCTGCCCCTTGTGGCGGCTGTCGATGCGGAGGCAACGGCAGCTCCGCCGCCCCCATGTGGCGCATGTTGAGCATCGTCAGCAGCGATGCTTGAAAGACGAGCAGCGCTGCCTCGAGCGGATTACCGTCCCACGCCATCGTGGCGCCGCCGCCGATGCACTTGAACTTGTCGAGGAGCTCGCGCGCGTCGACGTTCGGATTGGCCTCCACGAGCGCCGCGAGATCGTCGAGCTTCAGCGTCGAGTGCGTCAGTACACGCCACCAGACGGTCAGCGTCGGCCCCTGGTGCAGGCACTCATAGACCGCCTCGGCCGCGACGCTTGCGGCCACGATGGCGTCGACGCGGGTGAGGGTGCTCATGGCATCACCAGCCAGGTCAGCGCCATGAGAGTATAAAGCAGCGCGTATAGGTTGATGCTGACCATGACGAAGCCGAGCACATAGCGCTGCCAGCGCGGCACAATGATCGTATTCGGCTCACCGAGCCATGCGATGAGCTTTCTCATTGCGGCGCATCCTCCGCCGCAAAGCGCACGTCGTTGTCGACCGCCTCATAAGTCCGTTCGAAGATGTCGGGTTTGCATGGGTAGAGCTCGCCGGCGATGCCGCGAATGATCCAGTCGCCAGGCGTGACGACGTGGCCGCCCTCGAGCGTGGTTATCCACCCGAGATCGTCGATCGATAAACCGTTGTCTTGTGCGTAAGCGTACGCCGAGCCATCGGCGTTGCCCGCAGCAGGATCGACTGCTGGATGATCACCGTGGCGATGCCATTGCACGGCATCGATCACGACCGGCTTCTTGCGATACTTCATCCCTTTGCCCTTTCCGCTTCGATCTTGTCGCGTTCCAGTCCTCGGCCGAGCGCGACGCCGGCGTTGATGAACAGCCCGCTCCAGACGCCCAATAAAAAGCCGCCCTCGGTCAGCACCACGCCAAGGAGCACGCCGAAGACAATGAAGGTGAAGACGAGCACGACCTTCCAGAACATCTCCTGCACGATGTCGTGCCGCCACCACTTCATCGTGCCCTCCGTTGCTTCCGCCAGTCTTCGATCAGGTGCGTCGCAGCCAGCGCCAGGTTGACCAGCAGCGCCGTCACCACGAAAACGATCGCGACCATGATCAAGGCGCCGATCGCGATCTCGCCCGTGGTCATCGGCCCGCCCCCATCGCTTCGTCGCGCGCGCGGTTGAGCTCCGACATCGCAGCATCCGAGCCGCCCGTGTCCGGATGCGCGGCGCGGAGCCTTTCGCGATAGGCCGCCTGCACCACCGTCGCCGGCGAGCCGGGCTTGATGCCGAGCACGTCCCAGCATGAGCGCGGCGCCGGCAGCGCGACAAAGCCGGCGAACGCGCGATCGAGGATCTGCGCGCCGCCCTGGCGCTCGATGGCGCGCATCGCGTTGAGCGACGCGGCCACGGCTGCGATGTTGTCGGCGACGCGCGTGTAGGTATCGAGCGCCATGACCCGATCGACGCCTTCCTTGGTCACCCAATAAACAGCGACGCCGGGATCTGCTGGCTCACCCTGATCGCCGCGCGGCATGCCGGAAAGATTGAGCTTCAGGTTCGTGCTGACGATCACGTCGTTGGCCGCGTCGACGCCGAGGCGCTGCAGTTCGGCGCGCACGCGTTTCATCGCCTCGGCGATCGACAGGGTTTTCTTTGACGTCCCGTTGCCAGAGCGCTCGGTCTTGCCGAACATCGCGCGCTTGCGCGTGCCGGTGCGACGCCAGCCGGCCGGCCACGCCAATGGATAGGCTGTGGTCATTGGCGGCTCGATCGAGCTAGTCGCTTGCGCCGCTGAGCATCGGCGCCAAGATCGCGTCGCAGATCGTCATCGGTCCGTCGCGCCCTGGCAGGCCGCCCCTCGTCGCCGCCGCTCAGGACCAACGCGGGCTGACCTGGCGCCTGTTTGCGAGCGTGCTCCTTGCCCTGCAGGGTTACAACGACGGTCTTCTTGTCCGCCGAGTATCGAACCGCCGTCACGCCCTGCGCTCGAAGCCACTGCTGGACGGCGAGTGTCTTACGCGACGTCAAGACAGCTTCACGTCCGAACACGTCGAACACGTCGGGAGCGTCGCGGACGTCGAAGCCCGCCTTTCGCATGCCATCGATCAAATTCGACTTTCCGCAACCAGGTGGTCCCCAAAATTCTATGCGTGTCATCCTTCACCCCTTCCTGCTGATATTTCCGGTTAGCGCGTCGTTCGGGTCCGAACCGAAATGCGATTGCGCGACCAGCACCGGAACCCCTTGCGCGGCGATCGCCGCCGCTCCCTTGTCGAACAGCGCGCGCGCCTGGCGCGAGGCATCGTTCTCGCGGATCAGCAGCACCTCGCTGGTGCATGCGACCGGGATCTTGATGTGCATCAGGTTCGCGAGCGCCATGTAGGCCTGCACGCGCGGGCGATAATCGGCGACGGCGATCGAGCCGCACGTCTCGATGCCTTCGCCCATCACCAGGCGCGTCTTGTGTCCCTTGGCGATCGCGTCCTTGACCGACAGCCCGCCATCGCCCCGCGCGATCTTGATCACGCCGCCGGCGAAGCTCGGCCACATGCGCCGGTTAGGCCGCACCGGAGCCTTGCCGCTGCCGTCATGCTTCAGCCAGGTGCGATGCACCGCGAGCAGCTTTTCCGTCGACGCCGGATCGCTCGGCGAGATCATCGCGATCATGCACGGCCACGACGTGAGCTCGCCCGTCTCATCGTCCCGATGCTCATGCTCGGCCAGGCAGCGGAGCGCGCCCGGCAACCGCGGCAGGCTGGAAAGATCGATGCCCCTCGATCGCAGATAGACATCGGCGACCGTGCCGGCGATCGACGGCGGCGCATCGAGCCACTTCGCCAGAGCGAAGCGCCGCTTTCTGGCGAGCTCCGCCGTGCGCTGCTTCTCCGAGTCGACCTTGCGCTCGGAGGCCTCCGTCTTCAGCTTGGCGCGCGTCGCATCGCTCATCCGCGCGATGCCGAACGTCTCGCGCGCCCATTCGAGCGCTTCCTTGACGCGGCGCGGATCGTGAAACTTGCAGTTGGCGATCAGGGCGACGACGTCGGCCGCCTTGTCGGAGATCGCCTCATCCTTCCAGACGCCGGCGTCGGGGCCGTGAATGACGATCCAGAACGAGCCAGGGCGATCGTCATTGCGCGCGGGATTGCGGCCAATGAAGTATTTGCCGGCGGCATAGCCTTCGATCCCGAGCTTGCCGATGACATCGTGCACGCGCTGCTGGAGCAGCGCTTTGATGTCGTGAAGGTCCCCGCGTTGCGCCACTGACATCACCCACAAAAGAGGAAAGGCTCCGGCTCGCGCCACCAACGCGACTTACGGTGCTCGAGACGAAAGGAGGCGCCCGAGCCCTCGAGCATCACCGGAGACGCCGGCTGTTAGATGCAGCCGGCGATCGGGTTAGGTGGCAGCGTCGACGCGCGCGACCGCCGCGTCAGCTTCGTCATCCGAGATCTTGTCGCGATGCAGGCGATCGCGCAGCGCAAAGCCCATCAGCGGCCACAGCTGGCGGATCGCGTCCTCATAGGCCAGCTTGCGACCGAGCTCGGCGTTGAAGTTCTCAGGGCTCGCCGGCGCGCTCTTGCCGATGACCGTAAAGCCGTTGACCATCACGAGCAGGCATACGGACAGCAACTCAAGCGGCGACGCGATGCCCGGCACCGATCCGTCGGGACCAGCGACAACGTCGATCGCGCGAAAATCGTGACGGAATGCGATCGCCGCCTCGATGTCGGCCAGCGCCACACGCGGCGCCACTGCAACGGCCGCGCATTCGGCCTCGGTTTCTTTCAAGCTCATCATACCCTCCGATGAAAATGCCGCCGCAGACCATCCGCGGCGGCGATGATCGTGCGGTGCGTCAGACTTTCGGCGGCCACTCCCACCAGCAGGCATAGCCGCGCTCTTTTGCTTCGGCCGCATGCGAGACGCTGCCGGCGACGTAGCCCGCGTCCCAGGACCAAATCTTGAGGTTGACGTAAGGCCCATGCACTTGCAGCACGATCGCTGGATACGGACCTTCGCCTTGTCCGTTCGACTGCTTCACGGGATCGCGGGTATAGAAATGCACGATGCGGCCGACACTCGGCTTCGGTGCATTCTGCGCGACGCCGTAGTCGGGGCCGAGCGCTACAGGCTGTTTCTCGTCACTAAGCGACATCGCGTGCCTTCTCCTCTTTTGCGTAGGGTTTGCGGTGCAGCCACTCGGGCATCCACACCGTCGCCGTGCCGTCGGCGTTCTCCTCGAGCACGATCGATTTTCGCGGCAGGAACTTCTTGCCGATGCCGTCATGCAGCAGCACCGACTTGTCCGATCGCCAGATGATGCGGCCGTTGACTTCCCACTTGCCGGCCTTTGTCGCGTCGAGCGCATCGTGTGGATGCCGGAAAGCCATGATCACCTCCCCATCTGCTCGCGTTGGATCTTCAGCGCCTGGCGCATGCGCACTTCCCAGCCGGCGAACCACTCGCGTTCGGCTTTCGCGCGGGCGCGCCAGTGTGCGGCGCTGTTCAACTGTTCCTGGCTGGCGGAGAACGCGGCCATTTCGGGCGCTTCGTCGACGACTGTTTCGCGCAGCATGGCTCACCCCGCTGCCTCGACGAGCCGCGGATAGGTCCCGCGGATCGTGACGTCGAGAAAGTGCAGCTCGCCGCCGATCAATTCCGTGCGAACCTCGGCCACTTCGCGGAACAGCTCGAGGAACACGTTGCGCGACAGCACGCGCGCCGTCGCCCAGGCGACATAACGGGCATACATGTCGTCGGCCGACACCCACGAGCCGGGCATCGGCTCGACTTCCTTCGCCTTGAACAGCAGCAGGTGGTCGGACATGCGGCCGAAGCCCGAGCGATCGACCGGCGCGCCCGTCTCGATGGCCGCCGGCGCCGGAAGCGACGGAGGCGTGGCGCCAGGTGCCGACCCGCCTTGCCCCGCCGCTGCATAAGGCGCTGGCAGCATCGGCACCTGGCCCGAGATCTCCGCCGCGGCTGCAGCCGGAGATCCAACGTTGATGGTGATGGGCGCCGACTGTTGCGGCGCGAGATGCGTCGAAGCGCTACCGGGGTACGCAACACCGGTCCCCGTCGCTCCCTCGTTCGGGGCGACCGGGCGCCCCGCGCGAAAATCGTCCACCTGGCGCGCCACGTCATCAGGCGATGAAGCGCGCCGCGGGGCAGGGGCCGCGATCTGCCGCGGACCCCAATGCATCGACCATTCGTCCTCGAGCGGATCGCGCGCCGGCGCCGGCTTGTCAGCGTGCCCCCATCGCGTCGGCAGGTAGGCACCGATCACAGCGGCGCCGGCAAACATCAACGCCTGCAGCCACGCTTCGAGATTGAACAGACCGCCCCCGGCACGATGCCAGCCATAGGTCGCATTCATGCCGGCTTCGACGAACAGGAACACGAGCGGCACGCACGCGATCGGCTTATCGCGGAACACCAAGTGCTTGCGCTCGAAAACTTCCTCGTGCGTGACGCCGACGAACCGGAAGCCGAACGTGGCGAAGAACGCGCAGGCGAAGACGAGAAACACGATGAACCAGAAATGCGCAGCCTGCTCGGCGGCAGCGATCGCGTCGGCATCCTCGCCGATCCAGCCCATGCGCTTGGCAATGCCGACCGGCACCGCGACATCGACTTCGCCGGCGGCCGTCGCCGGCTTGCTCTCCAACGCCTTGAGCGCGGCCGGGATCAGTTTGGTATCGAGCTCGTTGGCGCGATCGAACAGCGCGATCTTGGCCTGGAGCTCGGTCGCCACAGGTCCTGCGCCGTCCTTGTAGCGTCCGCTGGTGCGCGTCTTCTCGAGCTTCAGCTTCCCCTCGAGACCGGCTTTCGTTTCGCCCTTGGGCAACTCGATACCCGCGCGCTCGTCCTGCAGCTTCTTCAGGTCGCCGGCCGCCGTCGACGAGCTCGTCGCCGCAACGCCGCGCCGCGCGCTGTCGTCGGCGAGCATGCGCCCGGTGACCGCCCATCCACACACCTGGCTCCAAACAAAGCAGATGGCGATGCCGAGCCCCAGGCCGAAGCGCGCGCCGCGGTTGGAAGGCTTCTTTGCCGTGGTCATGCAAGTTCTCCCATCAGCTGCAGCTCGGCTTCATCGAGCATGCGATCGACTTTCGGATCGGAGCGGCGGTCCTCGACCGCAGCGACGGCTTTGGCGACGGCGGTGTGCGAGAGACCGACGGCACGCGCCAGCGAGCGCGGGCCGCGGCCGAACACGGTGCTGGCGAGGTAAAGCGCTTCGTGGCGCGCAGCAGCGATGGCGCGCAGCCGCTCGATCTCGTCAGCGTCGGCCGCGGGAATGTTCTGCAGCACCGCGACGACGCGACCGGTGCGCGCGTCGCGTTGATGCGTGGCACTGCTCACAGCCACGATGCGATGCGTTTCCTCCGGCGTGAGCCCGCGGCGAATGTCAGACGCCGACACGCCACGGCGGAGCGCGACCACCTCGCTCGCGGCGAGAAAGGCCGCATAGGACTGCAGCTTGTCGGCAGAGGCACACAGCCGGCTCGCGAGGGCTTTCTGCATCAGTTGCCACCCGTCGCTTTCGTCTCGCCGAAGGCCGCCGGCGCCGTCGCTGCAGCGGCGCTGCTGCGATGCGCCCGCAGCGCGGCGAAGAACGCAGCGATGTCTTCGGGACTGTCCGCGCGTGTGACCACCAGTCGGCCGCCGCTCAATTGCTTCATCGCGCCACCTCATCGACAAACGAATGCCCGTTCGCGCCGAGGTACGCGGCGCGGGACCAAACTCAGGACGCGACTGGAAAGCGGGCCGACGGCCCTAACGAAACGGCTAGAGCGAGTGCGACTGTCCGCTCGACGCCGGCAGCTGCCGGCGGGCGAGGCGGTTCAGCTCTTCTTTCAGGACGTCACGCACGGCCTTGAGCGAGCGCCGTGTCGGCACCCCGCCGCCGGGTTCGCCACGCAACCATCGCTTCCAACGGGTGTAGCTCGCGACGTTGAGCTGCCCGCGCTGACACACGTTGGCCTGGCTGAGCCGAAGCTCCTCCCGCAGGGCATCCAGCTCGGCGAAATTCATCTCGTCGACGGAAAGCTGCGTTTGCGTAGGAATTTGTCCATGCATTTGAGCATATAACGATGCGAAATTAATTGTAGTCAAGCGAACCTTGCATGTATCCCCAGCCAGCAATCCTCCGCTACGCGAAATGCATGGAGTTGAGCCGCGAGGAAATCCGCGCCTGGATCCTGCGGGTGCTGGAAAAGACGGGTGAAAGCGCAACGGCGCTCGCCAAGCGCGCGGGCGTAGCTCAGACGACCTTGACCCGGTTCCTCAACGACGACGACGCCCCGATGATGGGGCTGCGCACCATCTCGAAGATCGCCCACGCCGTCGGGGAGCAGTCGATTTTCGGCGTGCCGGCGACGCCGGGCCGCCCAGCGGCCGGGCTCAGCGAGACCGCCAAGCCCTATGTTGTCGAGCCGGGGTCGGAAATCGCAGCTGCGATCAAAGCCCTAATTGGCGACCGTTCTGCCGCCGATGCCTGGGTTTTGGGGCGCCGCACCGGCCTCGAGCTCGCCGGGTACATGCCGGGCGACATCGTGATCGTCGACCTCAACGAGACGCCCGAGCCAGGGGACCTGGTGTGCGCCCAGGATTACCATTGGGCCGAAGGCTCAGCGGAAACGGTGTTCCGTTTCTACGATCCGCCCTATCTGACCACCCCCAGCCGCGAGGAGGGCCTGCGAAAGCCGCTCCTGGTCGACAACGACCGAGTTGCCATCAAGGGTGTAGTGATCGGGTCAATTCGCCCGCGCGGATAGTTACTTTTCAACTGCCAATGCTTATGCAAGTCTGCGCGAAGTTGTGCGGCATTTTCCACAACTGCGTTCGGCTATTCTTTTTCGCATATGCATTTTCCATCTGGACAATGCATTTTCGCATGGCCTAGTGTCGACCCCGTTGTAAGGGCGTTTTCTCCTCAGCGGGGCCGGCCTAGATCTCAGAAGCGCGCGCTCAGCGGCATCATCAACCGCGCTTCCTCCCGTCACGGCCGGCCCCCAGCTTTCAGAGCGCGCCCTCCGCATTTTCGGAGGCCCCATGCTACTCCCCGACGTCACCGACACCGGCCGCATCGTCTTCGTCGACTATCGGCCGGGCCATCCGCGCTATGCCATGCTGCAGCTCGCCGCGCGCGGCACGTGCCTGATCGAGGTGCGTCGCACCGATCCGCTCACCGGCAAGGGGCACCGGTTCGAGACGGTCATCACCGGCCTCGATACTGACGTGGTCGACAGCCAGCTGCGCGCCGACCTGGTCGAGGCACGGCGCGCCGCCGAAAACTTCGCCAGCGCCTACATGCGCGAGGTGCGCCGGCTCGACATCGCCCGCCGCCTGCTCGCCGACGTCGACGAAGGCTGCACGATCATCCGCGCCGACTACGACAAGTATCGGCTGCAGCGCCTGATGCCAACCTTCGACGAGGTGCGGTGATGGGCTACGGCAGCGATGGATTGACCTTCAATGCGTTGCGCGGTGCCAACCGCGCCCGCCTTCCACAGTACAAGAACAAGCACGGTGCCCTCGCGCATCTAAAACCAGACGGCTCCGACTGGTCGCCGGCGCAGTGGTTGCAGGCCATGATCGGCGAGCTCGGAGAGTACGCGAACGTTCGAAAAAAATTTGAGCGAGGCGATCTCACGCTCGATGAATTTCAGGCGGCAGCGTCGAACGAACTGGCCGACGTGCAATGTTACCTAGACATCCTTGCGGACCAGATCGGCGTCGACCTTGGTCGCGCAACGATCGAAAAATTCAACGCTGTCAGCGAGCGCGTCGGCAGCACGGTGCGATTGCGAGCCGACGATTGGTATCTGCTCGCTGCTAAAAGCGAGGTGCGCTGATGAGTATCTACCGGAAAGCCGATGGTGCCGAGATCGTCATCTGCGACGGCTGCGGCATCGCCGAGGACGATACGCGGCCGGATATTGCCACGCTGCACAAGGTCGACATCACGGCCGAGGCCGTCGCGGCGGGCATGCCGCAGGGCATCACGATCGGCGTCATCGACTACTGCCCCGACTGCAAAGCGCGCGGTCCTCAGAGCGAGGTGCGGTGATGGCTTATCGCGTGGTCTACGGCGAGACGATGCCGTCATGGGAACAGACGTTCCCGACACTGCGCGCAGCTATGGCGTTCGCCAGAAGGCAGCACGAGAATTTTGGCGACGTGATCTACAGCATCAAGCTCGCCATCCCCGGCGAGGCACCGCAGTCGCTCCAGGCCTGGGTCGAGGTTGCACACTCGACGGACCCCGAAGACCTAGCCAAGCTCGTCGCCGGCGCCAAATCGGAGCAGCAGAGATGAGTGCAATTCCGAGCATCGATCGCGCAGTTGAGATTGTCGCCGAAGCATTCGATCGCGCCGCCACGACTTGCGGCACGAAGCACAAGGCCGCGCTCGTCATCGTAAGCGCGCTGCTCGATGCAAACTTCCTATTGATCCACGGCGACGAGCTAGTCGAAGTAATCCTCACCGCCGCGCGCGCCGACAATGCGCTTAAGAAGATCGACTTGCGCGACATGTCGCCGGACGAACGCGCCGCAGTCATCAAAGATGCGATAAGCCGTAGGGGAGGGCTGCAATGAAAGCCCTGACCGCCGACCAGGTCGCCGCCGAGCTCGGCCGCTCCAAGGAATGGCTTTACGACAACCACAAGCGACTGACGCGCGACAAGAAGATGCCGCGCCCCATCGTCGACGGCGGCACGCTCGCCTGGAACGCGGCGCAGTTCTACGCCTGGCTCGATCGCGACCTGCCGAAGGACCAGAAGGCCATGGCCGCCGCCCTGCGCGCCGTGCACGCGGCCGCGATCGCCGCCTATGGCGGGCACAACCCGCGCGCCGGCGACGAGGATGCCGAGATCGAGCGCTGGAAAGCAGGGTTAGACCGACGCTACGGGGGGCATTGATGTCGACCGCCACGATCACCGGAAGCGCCATCGACGGCTCGCCGTGCGTCGAGTGCAAGAACCTCGCCAATCACGTCGCCCTCAGCGACAAGCCGAAGCAGCCGATGCCGGGCGACAAGACACTGTGCCTGGGCTGCGGCTCGCTCAACATTCTCGACGACAAGCTGATGTTTCGCGCGCCGACCGTCGACGAATTTCTCGACGTCGCCAAGGACCCGAACGCGCAGCGCATCCGCCGCCAAATTCTCCGTCTCAACGCGCTAGCTGGAAAGGAAAAGAGGGCATGAAGCTCGAGTGGAAGAAATCAACCAGCTGGTCGCCGCAGCGGGGGCCGACGCAATATGCGCACAGCGACGGCTACCGCTACGAGGTGAGCGGCACGGCGCGATCGTTCACCGCGCGCGTCTACAGGTTTCACAAAGCGCGCCCCCCGCGCATGCTGCTCGCCTATGACGACGATCGCGCGCAGAAATGCATGGACTGGTGCCAGCGGATCGAAGACAGCCGCACGGTGTCGCAAGCGAAGGCCGACCAGGTGCGCCCACGCAGGCAGCGCACGCCGCGCCTGCGACCGCGCGCTCTGACGCTCGGCACGAACATCGGGTGATCGACATGGCAGAGCAGCAAAAGCCAGCCTCGCTGGTCGGGCGCAAGAACATTTATCAGTGCCAGGAATGCCTCGGCATCATCGCCACCGTCGATCGCGATGCCGGCACGACGCCGTTCATGATCGGCTGTCAGGTGCGCAGCGGCTGCAGGGGCCGGATGCAATCGGCGTTCTATCGCGTCTTCGACGCGATCCAGCCGACCTTCGAATGGTACAAGCCCGACGAGGTCGAGATCGAGAAGCTGGACGCAGGCACGCGGCATCACGTCGACATGGGCGGCCTGCTGCTGCGTCGCATCCCGAACAATCTCGCGATCGCCGACGCCGTCAAGGCAACGCTGCCGGGTGAGGCCGCCCGATGATCATCCGCGACCTCACTGAGGCCGAACGAGCAGCGATCGACCCGCATCACTGCATCACGTCCAACGGGTATTCGCCCTGCTGTCCATACTGCCAGGGGTGGCCGGCAATGGCCGGGCTCACCCACAAGCCAGCCGTCGTGCGCTGCAACGAGCCTGGATGCGGCAAGCAGTTTGTCGCCTGGCGCCGCTTTGTCCCCGAGACCAAGAGCGCTCTGATGCCCGAGATCTCGCCAGCGCCGACATGATCGACCCGTGGACATTGATCGGCGGCTTTGCGCTCGTTTCCGCGCTGACCGCCGGCTTCATTCTTTGGTTGGGGGAATAGCCGATGAACCTGCCGGAACGATTGGCTCGCGAGATTGCGCGCGTTGCCGTCATCCGCGAGCGCTACAGCCGCACTGAGGTTGAGCTCGCTCGAGCGACTAAGGCGTCCGGATCGAGATACGCCGTCCGCGTCAACATGCAGCCGGCGATAGCTTTGATGGGCTACGAACTCGACCATGCCTTTGCGGCGATCGGCGAAGGCAACGTCTCCCATCAGTTGAAGGCGCTCGAGGCGCTGCAGGAGTTCAAGGAATAACATGGGCAGCGTGACATTCCGCCTGCTGCCGCGCTTCCTGCGCCGCGCCTGGCAGCCGACCCTCACCGATGGCGCGGCCGAGCTCACGATCACTTTTCAGGTCCACGAGCTCGTCAAGCAGCTGCCGCCCGAGAGCCAGCGGCGGTGCCTGCAGCACGTCGCCGAGATCCTGCAGGAGAACGCCGACCAGCGCGCCGCCTTCCAGGCCGCGCTGGCCGAGCAGAGCTTGACGTGCGAACGACTCGCGCGCGAAGGTTGAGACATGAGCAAGCTGGTTCCGCTCCCGCCAGATAACGCAAGCCTCGAGATCATGCGATTAATCGAGGAACAGCACCGACTGCTGCGCGACCACTGCCGCATCCCCAACGAGATCCTCACAAAAGGCCGGTCAGGCGGGAAAAGTTTCATGGCCGGGGTTGTGCAGCGTGCGTTTGCACGTGCCGCCTATGGTGTGCTGCTTCCGGCAGCCCTCACATATACCAGCGGCGAAGCCGCTCTGGAGCAAGGCGACCCGCCGCAACCGGCGCCCCGCGCGGAGGGCGACCAGCCCGCGAGCGCCAAAAAATGAAACGCCTCCCGCCCTATTTCTGCTGGCGCGACGGCCGCCCTCGCTGGGTGCCCGGACCTAAGCTGCGCAAACTGAAATGGAAGGGGCGCGACCTCAAAGACGCCCAGGGCAACTGGCTCAATTACGGCGACGCCATCAACGCCGCGATCGCCATCAACAAGGAAGTCGAGGACTGGCGCGCGCGCGATGGCAGCGGCACACGGCCGCGCCAGGCGCCGAGGAAGGTGCCGCGCTCATGCCGGCTGCTCGCGGATCTCTGGTACAAGTCGCCGGAGTTTCGTCGCCTCGGCGAGCGCACTCGGTCGGACTACACCAACAAGCTCGAGCTGTTCCTCGCATCACCCTGCGATCCCGAAGACGACGACAACCCCGCGACGATGGCGGACGTGCCCGTGCGGGCGCTCGGACGCGCCAACCTCAAGGGCTACTGGCGCCAGCAGTACGACGAGCGCGGGCACGCGATGGCGAACGGTATCATCGCCGCCGTTCGGGCCATGCTGACGTTCGGCACCGACCTCGAGTGGATCGAACTCAATCCGGCATTCAAGCTCAAGCTGCCCGTGGTCGACGCCCGCGTTGCCTTCTGGTCGCCGGCGAAGGTCGAAGCTTTCATCAAGACGGCCGACACCATGCGCCGCCTGACCGATCCCGGCCTCGGGCTGCAGTCCGTCGGCGATGCCGTCGTCATCGCATTGCATTCTGGCCAGCGCCAGGGCGACGTGCTCGAGATGCCGCCCCGGATCTTCGAGCAGCAGCGCCTGGCCCTGTCGCAGTTCAAGACCCATGCCCTGGTTGACGCACCCATGACGCCACAGCTGCAGGCGCGGGTGGCGCTGATCAAAGAGCGCTGGAAAGGGAAGGGGATTGTCGCCCTCGAGGCGCTGGTGATCGACGAGCGCACTGGCAAGCGCTGGACCGCCGACGCCTTCCGCAAGGCGTTCCGCGAGGTACGCTCCGAGGCGGCGCAGCGTTACCCCGAGCTATGCGAGACCGAGCGCTTTCAGCCCGGCATCGACCTCCTGCGCTTTCAGGATCTCCGCGACACGGCCGTGACCCGCCTCGCGATGGCGGGTTGCACATTGCCCGAGATCGCGGCAATTTCCGGCCACACGCCGGACCATATCACCAGCGTCATCAAGCATTACCTGGCGCTGAACAACGAGCTCGCCGACGCGGCGATCGCCAAGCTGACGGCGTGGATGGCAAGAGAGGGGATTGCGCTGTGACGGACCGCGAAAGACAGCAGTTGGAAGAACTGCAGTTGACCGCCACGATGATTGCAGAGCGGAGGGATGAGACGCCGCGCTACCGACGCGCACTGAGGTTTGCGAATGAGGTCATGCACCTGATGCGCGATTTCATTCCGCGCGACAGAGATATTCAGATGCGCATCTCTGACAGCCTACTCAGGGCAGGATTTCAGACAAACGCGGAGATCATCAGCGTACCGCTAGAATGCGACGAGCTAGACAAACGAGCTCTAGAGCAACGCCGCCTGGAACTATCGATGCAGCCTGTGCGCGTTGCACCTATTCTGACGGTCGCCGAGCAGGCCAAGGACCAATGACGGCCGACGAATCGCTGCAGCTTGCAATCGCCTTCGCCATTGGCAAAACGTCGATGCGGCCACGCTCGCGCGATGCCAGCGCCAACGATCGCGAGAAGATGGACGCGGCCCGCATCATCGTCGACCACCTCAAGCTTTGCGGCTACACGATCACGCCGGGCACGCCCCCGAAACCTCACTCGTTCCCGTGAGACTTTGACACCAAAAGCACCCTAACGAGACGAGGTCAAAGTCTCACCGGCCGTTGAAATCGTTAACGCCCCGCGCACTCTTAATCAGCGGGTCGAAGGTTCGAATCCTTCATCACCCACCATTCTTTTCAACGCAAGCCGACCGTCGCTGGATGAGGCGCTCGACATCGCCGTCCGCCGCGTCGTCGAATCGAGGTCGAAGCTGGACTTCGCGTCGAGCGGGAAGCTCGAGCTGAGCAAGGTAGACGCAGACGAGGCGGCGGCAAAGCGCGGCCGCCAGGCGGACGAGGGCGGCTACTGCGGCTGAGGTTGCGTTCAGGCCATGACGCGGAAAGGGCGGCGCGTTGACGCCTTTTTTTGCCCCCTGCTTCTGCTCTTAACCGAGAAACAGACGCCCCGACTTGGTCTGACGCTGGGCGCTTCTGGCCCATTGCGTCGGGCGGCACACGCCGGCTGTCGAAGGTAGAGCGGGCCCAGGCAGAAACGGTGAAATTGCCTTTCCCCACTTTGCCTCGATGACCGCAAACTCGGCGAAGCCGTCTTCGACGCTCTGAGCACCAGTGAGTGGCTGTGATGGGCTTCGAGTCGGCTTCGCAATTGAACGGCAGCTCGGAAGTTGACGGGCGGTGGGGGAGATGACGCTTCCGTCTCCGGCGCAATTGCCGCTCGGTCGCCATCATGCGTACCTATCGTCGCTCTTATATGCGTGCGGAGGTCGAGCATGGATGGCACCTTCTACAGCGGCGACGATGGGCGCGGGCTCATCCCCATGTCGGGCACCGTCACCGAGTGCAACGGTGGCCTCATCAAGATCATCACCGATGACGGCGAGTGCGTCGCGCTACACCAGCTGATGCTCTCCCTCATTAGCCGCAAGCAACCGGTAAATGTCGGCGACCGCGTGCATTTCTGGGCCCGCAAGCGCGTGAAGGTGACCTACGAACTTGAGGAGCTCGGCGAGGTAGTGCCCACAGCCCCGGATGCGGCGGAAATCCGCCGGTTGCGCGATCTTAATATTGCGCTGGAGCGCCGCCGCCATGGCGACGACGATCGGGAGCTGCCGATCGAAGACGGGCACGGCATCATCGAGTCCTACGATGCCGGAGAGGGCGAAGGCGTCATACG
This sequence comes from Hyphomicrobium sp., assembly GCA_030148725.1. Lineage (GTDB taxonomy): Bacteria > Pseudomonadota > Alphaproteobacteria > Rhizobiales > Hyphomicrobiaceae > Hyphomicrobium_A. Next base: position 4,710 of record JASBSU010000037.1, on the reverse strand, counting down.
GCGCGACGACGGCGTCTCAATCCGGCTACATCGCACGTGCCTGCGCGGCTGCGGCTATCTCAGTGCCGAGCCGGGCAGCCGTGTGCATTTCGAGGCGATCGCGCGCAGCAAGGGCTGGCTCGCAACGCGTATTCTGGCCCTCGATCCGCCGTTTCCCTACCGGCATTGAGTCCTGCAGCTGGCGATCAATTCCGCCGCTCCTCGAACTCTCCGCCCATCCGGAACGTCTGCGCAAGCGCAGTTTCTGTCTCGCGAATCGACGTGAGCCCGCCGGTGCTATGGGCCAGGAGCTGCCCTGTGCTTCGGTAGCTGGGAAGGTAAATTCGAACCCTTGCGGAAAGAGCAGAGACGGATGTTCCGGGAACGCGCGAGAAAGTTGGAGAGCGGCGGGCGGAGTAAGAGAGAGCTACTGTCGTCTCTGCGGGATGCGGGGATCAGCCTGAATAGGTACGCTGAAGTTCTGTTCGAAGATCCTGCGTTTGTCACTTCCGAAACCAGTCAATGGGTCCTTGCAACAGAGGTTACCGTTGCTGAGCTGGGTCTGACGGCGGGCGCCACAAGTGTCGAGATCTACGACAGAGCTCGAGGCGTCGGTCTACATCTCTGCCCGCTGGAGCTGGCTCCGCACTTCCGGCTTCAATTCTTAGACCAGTCTGAGGGACCTTATCTGACAGTCGCCTCCACGAAGACCAAGGACGACGACGCATATCCCAATGGCTTCTATCTGCGACGGAAGGATACAAGGCTTTGGCTGCGCGGCTACCGAGCGACTTCGGACTACATATGGGAGCCGGCTAGTCGGTTCGTATTTCTCACGGACTGACCAGGGCGGCGGCCGCACTGGGTCATCAGCACACGTCGAGCCAGTTTCGGCCGGCTCCCCGATAGGTGATAAAGCATGCTGTTTGACTATCCAGCTAAGTCCAAGCGACTCCGCATCTGACGTCGCGGCCGTCGCGATGCCGAGTTTGCGGACATCCAGCTTGATGCCGACGTCATCGACGCTAAGTTGTCTCGAGCGTCTGCTCTACGTTTGCTATCGAAAGCCAAGGATCGTCGACAGAGGCCTTCCCCTGGAAAGCTCCACTGCAGCGAGGCAGCTGCTGGGTGGGGAGTTCGTCGTGTGGTCAACGGTATGTCCGCCGCCAGATCGGCAAGCTGCGCACCGTCGAGTTCCCGCTCGGACCATTCCATCATCGCTTTTCGACGAGACGCCATACCTTGCCGGTGGTGCCGTAGGGTCCGAAGGTCTCGTTCGTGAGCACGTAGATTTCGCCGTCGGCATCTTCCGCGAGGCTGATGATGCGGGCGTCAATTTGCAAAAGGCGTTTCAAATCCCAAAGCCGACCCGGCTGCGCATTCGGCTCAGCAACGAAGAGCTGTCCGGACGGTTGCTTGAAAGAGGCGCTCCAATCCGAAACCAAGAGCTTGCCGCGCAGATCCTCTATCTCCTTCCCGCGGTACATGCGGGCGCCTGTGATCGCTGTGCCAACGCCCTCGATGCCGAGTTTCGTATCAGGATGCGAGGCCTGCATGTTCGGGTACTCAACGACCGGCAACTGGAGAGGTTGACCCAAAACGTCCGTCTTCGCGCACTCCTTCGGGGGCTGACGCGGGTTCAACCTGTCGACGCAATGCGTGCCTTCCAGCAGAGGCCAGCCGAAATTGCCGGGGTTCGCCACGCGATATGCCGATTCCCACAGCGTCTCGGCCACCGCTGTGACGTAGGCGGAGCCGTCCTTGCTGTCGAACGCCAAGCGGAATGGATTGCGGAACCCTGATGCCCATACCTCCGGTTTCCCGATGCCAGCCTGAGGTCCGGTGACAAACGGGTTGTCCCGAGGGACCGCGTAGCCGGGAAAGCCGTGGTCGACATCGATGCGCAGGATCTTGCCGAACAAGGATTGGGTATCCTGAGCCAGATGATCCCAGTTCAGGGCAACAGCGGGAACGTCGAACGCTTCCCATCGGATTTTCTCTCCGACGCCATGCGACACACCGCCGTCACCTAACCCGACATACAGAAAGCCGTCGGGTCCGAAGGCGAGCGCTCCACCGTTGTGCTTGCGGCTTGGCCAATCGAGCTCAAGGAGGACCCGCTCGCTTTCAGGCACGACTTTGCTGAGATCGCCCGGTGCTGTGGAGAATTCGGAAACGCGACGCGTGTAGTTCCAGTTCTGTGGGGCGCCCTGGCGCAACGGCGCCGCATAGCTTACGTACACGCGGCCGTTCTTGGCAAAGTCCGGATGCAACGCAAATCCAAGTAGACCGCGTTCCTCGAAGTCCTGCTCGAGCTTTCGCATTCGAGCCTGCAGGTCGAGGAATGGCTCGGCAGCAATCTTGTTGTCGCGGTCGAGAACTTTGACGACCCCGTCCTGCTGAACGATAAACTTGCGCCCGCTACCGTCGGCTGGTTGCTCCAGATGCAGAGGCGCCGTCAGTCCTTCGGCAATCGGTTCCAACGCCAGCGATTGGGAGTACGCTGGCGGTGGGCTGGACAGGAGAACCAACATGCTCAACAGCCGAATGCGAATTCGGTAATTACTCTGCATTGCGGATCTCTTGTGCGTCGACTTTCGGCAGACTGAAGACGATGACCGCGCCGCCTTGGCGGAAACCCCAGATCTGACTTCCGCCTGCAGCGACGGCAACGTACTGCTGACCATCGAGTTCGTAGGTTATCGGTGGCGCGTTGACACCCGCGCCGCAATTGAAGCTCCATAGGCGGGCTCCTGATCTTGCATCGAACGCGGAGAAATCCCCGTTGCCTTCACCGGTGAACACAAGATCGCCCGCGGTCGCCAGGACGCCACCGACCAGTGGTTCGTCCGTACGCGTTTGCCATGCGATGCGGCCTTTGCGCGACAGATCGATCGCGCTCAGCGTGCCCCAATTCGCCTCACGCGCGGGTTCGATGATGAAATATGGCACGGCCGGGTCATTGCCCTGCGCCGGCAGTTCCGCTGTTCGGTAGATCATCGGAATGTGCATTCCAGCGACGTAAACAATGCCGCGCTGCGCATCCAGCGATGCGGGTGACCAGTTCGAACCGCCGGCTGGACCTGGCGTGATGCGCACGCCTTGCGGCGTCGGCGGTTCGAAGAGGTTGGCCTGCGGCACGAAGGGGTCGGATTTGAACAGCAGCTCACCACTCCGGCGGTCGTGAACATAATACCAGCCGAGTTTGCTTGCCTGCCCGACTGCTGAAACCGTCTTTCCATCCACGGTGACTTCAAAAAGCGTGGGCGGACTGGCAACGTCATAACCCCATCGATCGTGCGGGACTTGCTGAAAGTGCCAAAGCAGCTTTCCAGTTCGCGCGTTCAGCGCGACGAGCGCCACTGTGTAGAGATTGTCGCCCGGCCGCGTACTGTCCTCTGCCTGGGGGGACGGATTTCCGACGCCGAAATACAGCGTGCCGGTTTTCGAATCGACAGCTGGCGCGTGCCAGATCGATCCACCGCCGTGGCGCCACGCGTCAGCATACTTGCGGAGGTTGGCTTTCTCAGCAGCAACGTCTCGGTTGAGAGGAATTCCGTCCGCTGTTTCCGCGCGGAAGCTTCCCTCCCAGCCTTCCTGCGTCGTTTCGAATTTCCAAATCTGCTTGCCGCTCGCGGCGTCATAGGCTGCGAGGAAGCCGGGTTGACCGTAACGCCCGGCAACGCCAACGACCGCTCCCAGCGGCGCGCCGACGCGCGGACTATCGAGGTGCAGGCCGTAGCCCACTCCCGTGATCCCTACGATGACCTTGCCATCGTAAACCAGCGGCGCGACGACAGCCCCGGCCCCCGTCGACCCCGTGATGTTCCTTGCGTTGAGCGGATCGTCCGGTGCCAGTACCTTCTTGTCCTCAGTGGCCTCTCCTGAGGAATCCACCAGCGCAACGTCCCAAACGGGCTTTCCGGTTCGTTGATCAAGGGCGACCAGTCGGGCGTCGACGGTGGCGACAAAGACCTTTCCATAGCCTATCGCTGCCCCGCGATTTGCCGGACCGCAGCAGATCTTTTGTGACGCGCGCTTGTGCTCGTAGCGCCAGCGCTCGCGGCCAGTGCGCGCGTCCAATGCCACGACATGAGAGAAGGGCGTCGTCAGATACATCACGCCATCGGCGACAAGGGGCGACGTCTGAAACGTCGCCGCTGTCCCGGTCTGATAGATCCACCGCGGCACTAACTTCGTCACCGTGCGGGCGTCGATCTGTTCGAGCGGCGAGAAGCGCTGCTGGCCGTAGTCGCGTCCGTAGGTCAACCAATCGGAGCGATTTCCGGCAGCTGTTCTCAGTCGTGAGTCGTCAACATCTGCCGCCGAGGCGACGTGAGTGGCGCAGGCAAGGACGCACGCGGCGCCCGAGACTATGAGTTTCAGCGGGATCGGCATCTCGTCCTCCCGGGCAAGTTTTTCCGCCCCTGCGCGCTGAGATAGAGCGTAACTCACACACGTCCCGCGATAAGGGTGAAAAGCCCAACACACATTGGGAAATCTGCCTGACGTGCCCGCAGCGGCCAGCGCCGGCCGGATCATTAGCTCAGGAAATTTGCCAGGCAGATCGCCTCGCTTGGCAGAAGGAGCCTTTGCTTCCAGGTGCAGCCCGGAGCGCGCTGGTGATTGGTGATCCGAGCAAGCCCGGCGTATTCATGGCCTATCTCAGGTTTCCTGCGAACTATGAAATTCCCGCTCATACGCACCCTTTCACCGAGGTAGTCACCGTCC
>JASBSU010000030.1 GCA_030148725.1 Hyphomicrobium sp. | reverse complement strand
CCCTGCTTCTCGGTCATGCCCATGCCGAGCGTCAGGGCGGTCTTGGCCGCAGGGGGCGCGAAGCTCGGGTCGTAGTCGAACGGCAGGATGCGCGGCACCCAATCCGCCGCGACGTCGGGTTGCTGCAGCAGCACGGGCACGGCGGCGCTGGTCATGGTGACGGGGCAGCAGTGCCCGGCCTCCATCTGGGTCGCCATATAGAAGGCGCCGGCACGGGCGACGTAGGCTCCGATGGGGCGTGGCTCGCCCGGCTTCATCAGGTGAGACCAGATCGAGCTATGCAATCCGTGAGCGCAGCTCACCCGCATCAGGGCATGATACGCGGGGTGGAAGGTCACCCGGTCGCAGCGATTGCCGTATCGGTCGTGCGTCGCGAGCTTCGGCAATTCAGTGTTGGCGGTGCGTGCGCTCTCCAGCGCCTGCGCACTTCCGGCGATCCTGCCAAAAGCCTCGAGAGACTTTGCCGCATGTCCCGCGCCCTCACGCTCGACGGCATCGAAGAGCGCCGCGTCCGAGGTAAAAAGATTCACATCCTCGAAAGGAGGAGGCTGATTGAAAACGTCGTGCGTTGAACCGGGTGCGACCATTTCAGCAGTTTAGCGTCTTTGATGGCCTTGTGGCGCTACTCGCCCTTAACGTATTCCCCAGCTCATGCTGAGCGGGTACGTGAGCGTGGTTGCCGAGGAGGCGGAGTCTGCCTATACAAACGCCTTTAATGACCAATGCAGCAGCCAAAGTCGAGGCGCTCCACTTTCCGCATCGCCATCTCCTCACTGTCGAGGGGTTGAGTGCGCAGGAGATCAATTTTCTCCTCGATCTCGCGGACCGGAACGCCGACGAAAATCGCCAAGCCGGCAAGAAGCGTGACGTCCTTCGCGGGCGAACGCTGATCAATCTCTTCTATGAAGCGTCGACGCGCACCCAGTCATCGTTCGAGATGGCGGGCAAGCGGCTGTCCGCAGACGTCATGAACATGAACGTCTCGACCTCCTCGGTGCAGAAGGGCGAGACGCTCATCGACACGGCCATGACGCTCAACGCCATGCGTCCCGACATCATCGTGGTGCGTCATCACGCGGCCGGTGCCGTCGAGCTGCTGGCGCAGAAGATCGACTGCTCGGTGGTCAATGCCGGTGACGGTGCGCACCAGCATCCGACGCAAGCGCTGCTCGATGCCCTGACGATCCGGCGCGCGAAGGGCCGCGTCGGGGGGCTGACCGTGGCGATCTGCGGCGACATCCTGCATAGCCGTGTCGCGCGCTCGAACATCGTGGTGCTCAACACGCTCGGGGCGCGCGTGCGCCTTGCTGCGCCCTCGACGCTGCTGCCGGCCTCACCGGAGCGCCTCGGAGCGGAAGTTTTCACCGATATGTGGAAGGCGCTCGACGGCGCCGACGTCGTCATGATGCTGCGGCTGCAGCGCGAGCGCATGGAGGGCTCCTACGTTCCCTCGACGCGCGAATATTTCCACTTCTTCGGCCTCGATCACGAAAAGCTCGCACGCGCCAAGCCCGACGCTATCGTCATGCACCCCGGCCCCATGAACCGCGGCGTCGAAATCGCCTCCACGGTTGCCGATCATTCCTCCAGCGTCATTCGCGAGCAGGTGGAGATGGGCGTTGCCGTGCGCATGGCGGTGCTCGAGGCGCTGGCCCGCAACCTGCCGAAAAAATGAACGCAACATCGACCACAGCAAAACGCTCAGCGCGCGAGACAAAATCCGCGGCCGCGACGGCGTTCATCAACGCGCGCATCATTGATCCCGCCTCCAACACCGACGAGCCGGGCGGCCTCGTGGTGCGCGAGGGGCAGATCGCCGATGTCGGACCGCACCTTCGCCGCAACGCGCCGGAAGGGGCCAACGTCATCGATTGCAAAGGCCACGTGCTGGCGCCCGGCCTCATCGATGCCCAGGTGTTCACGGGCGAGCCCGGCTATGAGCATCGGGAGACGCTTAAAACGGCAAGCCATGCGGCGGCCGCAGGCGGCGTGACGACGATCGTGGTGATGCCGGACACCAACCCGGTGATCGACCAGGTGTCGCTCGTCGATTTCATCCAGCGGCGCGCCCGCGACAACGCCATCGTGCACATCCACACGATGGCGGCGATGACCAAGGGCCTCAAGGGCGAGGAAATGACGGAGATCGGCCTGTTGAAGCGGGCCGGCGCCATCGCCTTCTCTAACGGCAAGACATCCGTTGCCAATACGCGCGTGATGCGCAACGTGCTGCTCTACAGTCGCGACTTCGGCGCGCTCATCGTGCACCACACCGAGGATCCCTATCTCGCCTCCAGCGGTGCGATGAATTCGGGCGAGGTGGCGGCGCGCCTCGGGCTGCCGGGCGTGCCGAAGATGTCGGAGACGATCCTGCTGGAACGCGATGTGCGGCTCGTCGAGATGACCAATGGGCGCTATCACGCGGCGACGATCAGCTGCGCGGAGAGCTTGGAGGTAATCCGCAACGCCAAGGCGCGCAAGCTGCCGGTGACGTGCGGCGTCTCGATCAATCACCTGACGCTGAACGAGAACGACATCGGCTCCTATCGCACCTTCCTCAAGATGCGGCCTCCGCTGCGCAGCGACGGCGATCGCGCGGCGATGGTCGAGGGCCTCGCCTCGGGCGACATCGACATCATCGTGTCGAGCCACGATCCGCAGGACGCAGACGACAAGCGTCGTCCATTCGCCGAGGCGACCGATGGCGCGGTCGGCCTCGAGACGCTGCTACCTGCCGCGCTGCGCCTCTTCCATTCCGGCGAATTGCCGCTGATGACGGTGCTGCGCGCGATGACCATCAATCCGGCGCGGCTGCTCGGCCTGCACTCGGGGCGCCTTGCCAAGGGCGCTATCGCCGACATCTTATTGTTCGATCCCGGCGAGCCGTGGGTCGTGAATAAGGATCTGCTGCGCTCGCGCTCAAAGAACACGCCGTTCGACGAGAGCAAGATGCAGGGCCGGGTGCTGCGCACGCTGGTTGCGGGGGAAACGGTCTACCAGTACCCTGGCGAGCGAAACTAACGGGTCGCTCGAAGACATTCCGCTCGGCATGGACACCTTTTTCAACTGGCATACGCTGCTTGCAGCGGCGGTCGGCTATCTGCTCGGCTCTATCCCGTTCGGGTTGCTCCTGACGCGGGCGGCGGGCCTTGGCGACGTTCGCAAGATCGGCTCTGGCAACATCGGTGCGACGAACGTCCTGCGCACGGGCAACAAAGGGCTGGCGGCGCTGACGCTGCTGCTCGACGCACTGAAAGGCACCGCGGCGGTTCTGGTCGGCTATTGGCTTGGTGCGCAGGGTGGCGTGGCGATCCTGGCATCTCTGGTCGCCGGGCTCGCGGCATTCCTCGGGCACATCTTTCCGGCGTGGCTCGGATTTCGCGGCGGCAAAGGCGTTGCCACCTACATTGGCGTGCTGCTCGGCGTCGATTGGCGCGCGGCGCTGGCGTTCTGCGGGATTTGGCTGCTGGTCGCAATCCTGACGCGCTATTCCTCGCTGTCGGCACTGATCGCGGCGCTCGTAACGCCCGTTGGGCTGGTCGTTGCCGGCGACAACGCCACGGGCCTTCTCGCCGGTCTCATGTCGGCGCTGCTGATCTACAAGCACCGTACCAATATCCGCCGACTTGCCGCCGGAGAGGAGCCGAGGATCGGTGCCAAGGCGTGAGCCCCAGCGCGGTTCAGCGCCACTGCCGGACGAGGAGCGCATAGCGGCGATCCGACTGATCCGCTCCGAGAACGTCGGCCCCGTTACCTATCGTGAGCTTTTGCAGCACTACGGCACTGCTTCGGCTGCGCTCGAGGCGCTGCCTGAGCTGTCGCACCGCGGCGGTTTCCGGCGCGTCATTCGCATTGCGGCGCGTGGCGAAGCGGAGATGGAATTGGAGCGCGCGCGCCGTTTCGGTGCGCAACTGCTGGTGGTCGGCGAGGCTGCCTACCCGACGCCGCTGGCGGCCTTGGATGCCCCACCTCCGTTGCTGTTCGTCAAAGGCGATACTGGTCTTTTGCAAAGGCAGACGGTCGGCATCGTCGGGTCGCGGCAATGCTCGGCGGCGGGTACCAAGCTCGCGCGGCAGCTCGCGGGCGACATCGGTCGCGCGGGGTTTGTCGTGGCGTCAGGGCTGGCGCGCGGGATCGACGCGGCGGCGCATCAGGCCTCCCTCGATACCGGAACTGTCGCCGTGCTCGCGGGGGGCCTCGACTTCTTTTATCCGCCGGAGCACGAGGAGCTGCAGCGCACCATCGGCGAACGCGGCCTTCTCGTCAGCGAGATGTCGTTCGGGTTCACACCGCGAGCGCAGGATTTTCCGCGTCGCAACCGCATCGTCTCTGGGTTGTCGCTCGGCGTGGTGATCGTTGAAGCGGCGCGTCGTTCGGGAAGCCTGGTGACGGCGCGTCTAGCAGCCGAGCAGGGGCGCGAGGTGTTCGCCGTGCCCGGCCATCCGCTCGATCCGAGGGCGGAAGGCACGAACAAGCTGCTGAAATCAGGGGCTACACTGGTGACCGAGGCGGCGGACGTCGTTTCCGCGCTGTCGCCGCTGATGAAAGCGCCGACCCTGCATCTGCGCGAGGAGGAAGAGGCTCCGCAGCCGATACCGATCGAAATCTCGGAAGGCGATCGCGGCCGGGTGCTGGCCGCACTGGGCCCCGCGCCGGTCGATACGGACAGCCTTGCACGCAGCACCGGGCTTTCGGTCCGCAGTGTCCAAATTGCGCTGATGGAACTGGCGCTCGCGGGGCGCCTCGAGAGGCACGGCGGCGGACTGGTCTCGTTGACCGAGTCGCAACGCTAGGTGGCCGGTAGCGCGGTTTGCCTCTTCGCTCAGCCCTCTTGGTCTTGTTGTATCCGCGCCTCGGTGAGGGCCGCACTCAGGATGGCGGACAGGGTCTTCTGACCCGAGCGTTCGGCCAAATTCCGGAGTTCGATTATGATATCGCAGATGTAGCTTAAGCTTTCGCGGCTGTTGGGCGAATACGCTGCGTTGCGGTCGTGTGATCCCGTCATGCTTGTGCTCACCCCGGCCTCTTTGCGTCAAGCAGGCGAGCTAAATACCATTCACAATTTTAGATTGCAATCTGCCAATCGTTCCCGTCAAGCGCGCAGCTCGTTTGACACCGCCACAATCCTAACCCATGTTCCCGGCCCGACCAGATCCGGAATATCTCCCGGACGGCCACGGACACTTGGCGTATTAACCTCTTGTCCGCAGCCCAACCCGTCGGCGCCAGCTGAAAGCTCCTAGATGAACGTCGTAATCGTCGAATCGGCTGCCAAGGCCAAGACCATCAACAAGTACCTGGGCAGCGGCTACAAGGTGATCCCTTCGTTCGGCCACGTGCGCGACCTGCCGGCCAAAAACGGCTCGGTCGAGCCCGACAAAGACTTCGAGATGCACTGGGACGTAGACGCTAAGTCTCAGAAAATCATCAAGGAAATTACCGACGCAGTTAGAAATGCCGACAAGCTGATCCTCGCCACCGACCCTGATCGCGAGGGCGAGGCCATCTCCTGGCACATCCTGCAGATACTGGAGCAGAAGAAGGCTCTCAAGAAGGGTACGCCGGTCGAGCGCGTCGCCTTCAACGCCGTGACCAAGCAAGCGATCCTCACCGCCCTTTCGGAGCCGCGGAAGATCGACACCCCGCTGGTCTCCGCTTACCTCGCGCGGCGTGCGCTCGACTATCTCGTCGGCTTCACCCTGTCGCCGGTCCTGTGGCGCAAACTGCCGGGCGCCCGTTCGGCCGGGCGCGTGCAGTCCGTGGCGCTGCGCCTTGTCTGCGACCGCGAGCGCGAGATCGAGATCTTCAGGACCGACGAGTACTGGACCATCGACGCGACGATGGCGACGGCCAAGGGCGAAGAATTTCCGGCGCGGCTCAACGCGATCGACGGCGTGACGCTGAAGAAGCTCGACATTAAGACCGGGGACGTCGCCAACGCCATCAAGGCGGCGATCGAGAAGGGCGACTTCCGCGTCGTGTCGACGGAAAAGAAAGCCGTAAAGCGCAATCCCTGGCCGCCGTTCGCGACCTCGACGCTACAGATGGACGCTTCGCGCAAGCTCGGCTTCTCGGCCAAGCACACCATGCAGGTGGCGCAGCGCCTCTATGAGGGCGTCGACATCGGCGGCGAGACGGTCGGCCTCATTACTTATATGCGAACCGACGGCGTGACGATCGTGCCGGAGGCCATCAACTCCATACGCGGAATGATTGCGCGCGAATATTCGCAGCGCTACGTCGCGCCGTTCATCCGCGAGTACAAGACCAAGGCCAAGAACGCCCAGGAAGCGCACGAGGCCATTCGCCCGACCGACGTGAACCGCCGGCCCTCCGATGTCGCGAAGTACCTCGATAAGGATCAGGCACGGCTCTACGACCTCGTGTGGAAGCGCGCTGTTGCAAGCCAGATGGCCTCGGCCGAGGTCGAGCAGACGACGGCCGACATCGAGGTGAAGGGTCGCGACGGCAAGACCTACACGCTGCGCGCAACGGGCTCGGTCATCCAGTTCGACGGCTTCCTCAAAGTGTACGAGGAAGGCCGCGACGAGCGCCTGCACGCCAGCAAAGGCAAGGACGACGTTGCGCCCGACGAAGACGACGCGAGCCGCCGCCTGCCGGCGCTGAGCGAAGGTGACAAGGTCAGCGACCGCGCCATCGAAGCGGAGCAGCATTTCACGCAGCCGCCGCCGCGCTACTCAGAGGCGACGCTGGTCAAGAAGCTGGAAGAGCTCGGTATCGGCCGGCCGTCGACATATGCCTCGACGCTCGCGGTGCTGCAGGAACGCGATTACGTGCGCGTCGACAAGAAGCGGCTCATTCCGGAGGACAAGGGACGCCTCGTCACGGCGTTCCTGGAAGGCTTCTTCAAGCGCTATGTCGAATACGATTTCACCGCCGACCTCGAGGACAAGCTCGATCTCATCTCGGACGGCAAGCTCGCCTGGAAGGATGTCTTGCGCGATTTCTGGAAGGATTTCACGGGCGCCGTCGACGACACCAAAGACCTGCGCGTCGGCGAGGTGCTGGAGGCGCTGAACGAGATCTTAGGCCCGCACGTCTTCCCGGCACGCGAGGATGGCTCGGATCCGCGCTCGTGCCCGTCGTGCAAGACGGGTCGTCTCAGCCTCAAGATCTCGGGCAAGTACGGCGCCTTCATAGGCTGCGGGAATTACCCCGAGTGCCGGTTCACGCGCCAGCTCAGCGATGTGAACGGACAGGGCGATCCGGACGCTGCCGGTCCCGACGGGAAGCTGCTGGGCTATGATCCCGATACCGGCCTTGCCGTGACGCTGCGCACCGGCCGCTTCGGACCCTACCTGCAGCTCGGCGAGGGCTCGGACGATGAGAAGCCGAAGCGCTCCAGCATTCCGAAGGGCGTCGATGCCGCGTCGGTCGATCTGGAATTCGCGATGAAGCTTCTGTCGCTACCGCGCGATGTCGGACTGCACCCCGAGACGGGCAAGCAGATCACCGCCGGTCTCGGCCGCTACGGACCATTCATTCTGCATGATGGCATGTACGCCAACGTCGAGAGCATCGAGGACGTGTTCTCGGTGGGCATCAACCGGGCCGTGACACTGCTGGCCGAAAAAGCCGCCGGCGCCAAGAGCCGCTTCCAGCGCGCCAAGCCGACGGTGCTCAAGGACCTCGGCGAGCATCCCGATGGCGGCGGCAAGATCGAGGTGCTGTCGGGCCGCTATGGTCCCTACGTGAAGCACGGCGACGTCAACGCGACGATCCCGAACGGCAAGGAGCCCTCGACGCTCACCGTCGCGGAGGCCGTCGAGCTGATCGCCGCGCGGGCTGCCAAAGGTCCGTCGAAGAAAAAGAAGCCTGTGCGCAAAGCCGCCTCCGCGGAGAAGGCTGCACCCAAAGCTGGCAAGGTGGCGAAAGCCGCTGGAGAGAAGCCGGCGGCAAAGGCCAAAGCGCCGGCGAAGAACGGCAAGGCGAAAGCTGCGAAAGGGCGCTCCGCCAAAAAGGCAGAGACCGCCGACGTGGAGACGTAAGACCGCCACATGATCCCTCGCCGGGCACACTGACATGTCGCGCAAGCCGAAGGGCAAGACCGGAACCAAGTCTGGCGGCCCAAAGCAGCGTGATGGCCTGCCCGGACGAGAAGAGATTCTCGACTACATCAAGTCGTCGCCGGGACGGGTCGGCAAACGCGAGATCGCGCGGGCGTTCGGCATCAAGGGCTCGGAGCGTCTGGACCTCAATCGCATGCTTGCGGGCATGACCGAGGACGGCGTGCTCTCGGGTGATGCCAAGCGGCTGCAAAAGAAAGGTTCGCTGCCTTCCGTCACGGTGCTGGAGGTGATCGGCCGCGATGACGACGGCGATCTCATTGCCAAGCCGGTCGTCTGGGAGGAAGAGGGCGAACGTCCTGCCGTGCTGCTGCCGGTCCGCTCGGCGCGCGGGCCCGAGGTCGATATCGACGCCAACATCGGCGTCGGCGATCGGGTGCTGGCGCGCATCACAGAGCTCGAAGAAGCCGACGTTGCGGGCTACCGCTTCGAAGCCTCGCCGATCAAACGTCTGCCGCGCGAGAAGCGACGCCTCATCGGCATTTATCGCGCGCACAAGAAAGGTGGCGGGACGATCGAGCCCATCGACCGCAAGCAACTGCGCTCATGGTCGATCCGCGGTGGCGATGAGGGCGACGCGAAAGACGGCGATCTCGTGCGCTTCGATCTCGGCCGCAAGGGGCGCCTGCACGTGCCGCAGGCGCGCGTTCTGGAATCGCTCGGCAATCCGGACGACCAGCGGCAGATCAGTCTCATCGCCGTGCACGCGCACGGTATTCCGGACGATTTCCCCGAGGGCGTCATCACAGAAGCGGAGACGCTGAAGGAGCCGACGCTGTCGGGCCGCGTGGACCTGCGAGAGGTTCCGCTCGTCACCATCGATCCGCCCGATGCGCGCGACCACGACGATGCCGTCTATGCGGAGCCCGACACCGATCCGGCAAACCCCGACGGATGGGTCGTGCTCGTCGCGATCGCAGACGTGTCGCACTTCGTGCGGCCCGGATCGCGCCTCGACCACGAGGCGCAGGTGCGCGGCAACTCCGTCTATTTCCCCGATCGCGTGGTGCCGATGCTGCCGGAGCGGATCTCCAACGATCTATGCTCGTTGCGGGAAGGCGAGAACCGCGCCTGCCTCGTCGTACGCATGGTGTTCGACAAGGACGGCGCCAAGCGCTCGCACACCTTCATGCGCGCCATGATGCGCTCGGCGGCAAAGCTCAGCTATCAGGAAGCTCAGGCGGCCATCGAAGGGCGGCCATCGGACAAAGCCGGCCCGCTGCTGGAGCGCGTGCTGCGACCGTTGTGGGCCGCCTACGATGTGCTCGCCGCGGCACGCGACAAGCGCGCACCGCTCGATCTCGACCTGCCGGAGCGCAAAATCCTTCTCGACGAGAAAGGGCGCGTGAAGGATGTGGTGACGCCGGAGCGGCTAACCGCGCATCGCCTGATCGAAGAGTTCATGATCCAGGCGAACGTCGCGGCGGCCGAACAGCTGGAACACCGCAAGACGCCGGTCGTCTATCGCATTCACGATCAGCCATCGAAAGAGAAGCTCTCGAGCCTGCGCGACTTCCTCGATACGCTCGGCATGAAGGTGCCGCAGGCGTCGGCGCTGAAGCCGGGTCACTTCAACGGCATCCTGGCACGGGCCAAGGAGCTGCCGGTGTCCGATCTCGTCAACGAGGTGGTGCTGCGCAGCCAGAGCCAGGCGGAGTACAATATCGACAACATCGGACATTTCGGCCTCAACCTGAGCCGCTATGCCCACTTCACCTCGCCGATCCGCCGCTATGCGGACCTCATCGTGCATCGCGCGCTGGTCAAGGCGATGAAGCTCGGCGAAGGCGCCCTTGAGGATTCCGAGGTCGGCAAGTTGCGTGAGGTCGCGCAGCAGATCTCGGATGCGGAACGGCGCGCCATGAGCGCTGAGCGCGAAACAGCCGACCGCCTCATTGCAGCGCATCTTGCAGATCGCATCGGCGCGAAGTTCACGGGACGTATTGCGGGCGTCACGCGCTCGGGTCTTTTCGTGCGTCTGAAAGAGACCGGGGCAGATGGGTTCGTACCGGTGTCGTCGCTCAACAACGATTTCTACAACTTCGACGAAACGCATCGGGCGCTGATCGGCAAGCGCACGGGTGAGACGTTCCGACTTGGCGATACTGTCGAGGTGCGGCTGGTGGAGGCGGTGCCATCCGCCGGCGCGCTGCGCTTTGAAATGCTCAGCGAAGGCAGCAAGGGGCGCGTCGCGACGCCATATGCCGGGCCTGGTCGTAAACCGCGCGATAAGCGTTGGCGCGGTCGGCGACGCTAGCGGCATCAACCCTTTCCATGGGCGAACTTGACCGGAGCGGCGTGGCGCGCAACGGTGAGCGCAAGGCTATCGAGGCCAGAGGTGCTGATGTCATACGAACCGACGACGTTCGCAGAGGGGCCGAAGCGCGACATCGTGCAGTCGATGCGGCGCGGGGCTTCCCAGAAATGCCCGGCGTGCGGAGAGGGAAAGCTCTACACGAGCTACCTGAAAGTCGTTCCGGAATGCCCGAAATGCGGCGAGGAGCTGCATCACCACCGCGCCGACGATGCGCCGCCGTACTTCACCATGATCATCGTGTGCCACTTCATCGTCGCGGGCGTGATGATGGTCGAGGACTACTTTCATCCAAACTATTGGCTGCACATCCTGATGTGGTTCCCGCTCACGATCGGCATGTCGCTATGGTTGCTGCCACGCGTCAAAGGCGCGCTCGTCGGCCTGCAGTGGGCGCTGCGCATGCACGGTTTCGGCGGCAAGGATGCACTTGATCCGGCCGCGCCAACGCCCGAACCCAAGCCACTGAACGACGTAGCATGAGAGTAAATGTCGCCTTGCGGCGGCCATTGCTTGACACCGAAGCGGCTCTGGCTATGGTGCGCGCTCGCTGCGAAACAGCAGACAGTTTCAGGTTCCCCGAAGGTTCCCCCGATCATGGCTAAGCCCGTAACGCAGAAGATCAAGCTGCTGTCGACCGCCGGCACGGGGTTCTTTTATGTGACGAAGAAGAACCCGCGCACCAGCACCGAGAAGCTCGTGTTCAAGAAATACGATCCGGTCGCCAGGAAGCACGTCGAATTCAAGGAAACGAAGATCAAGTAAGACGCCTTGGCGTTAGAGCCTCGGTACTTGATCCAAGGCGATGCGGCGCGCTTGCGCGCGGCATAATGATCGGACATGCGGAGATGGTCATAGACTTGACCAGGGCCCGCAACCAAACCCGGCAGCGGGGTAGTTAGTCCGAGAAAGCCACGGACCCTGGTCTAGTAACCAGATGGTTCGTCAAAGAGGGCGTTGACTCCCCGCCTGGTGCCGTGGCTGGTCCGGTGCGGCTTCAACGAGGAGGCCACTCTAGCCGCTGAGACCAAGCCACGATTTTCCCGCTCTATCAGGAAATGCGGCGGACCTGATAGTGCGGAAACCCGTGTCGACGCGAGCTGGGGTCTAGAGACCTGCCATCCCACATCTCGAAATTTAATCGACCCCCTTGCACATCGGTAATCTGACAGAGGACTCTAGTTAACGCAAGTTATGCTTTGACTGTGGTGAACGCACCACTTGCCACCTGATTCCACAGATTTGCCAGATTGCTGTGTGTTGCAGGTCGCATCCGAACTGCCACACCTTCCCGAGCCTTCCCCACTCCCCAATTCTTGCAAAATCTCAACGGCCTATCAGGCCGCCGCCGACGCAACCTGGTTGCGTCCGCGCCTTTTTGCGTCGAACAGGGCGGTGTCGGCGCGTCGGAAGACCGACTCGGGTGTGTCGTCCTCGCGCTCAAGTGTTGCAAGTCCGACGCTGGCCGTCAGGTGGATGCCAAGACCTGGTCGGATCGAAAAGGCATCCGCCGCGATCGAGGCGCGGAGGCGCTCGCCGATCTGATAGGCGCGCGAAAGCGGAGTGTCCGGCATGATGATGAGGAACTCCTCGCCGCCGTAGCGGCAGGCGAGATCGATCCCGCGCGTATTGCGCTGGAAGCGAGCCGAGAACTCCTTCAGCACCGCATCGCCGGCATCGTGGCCGTAGGTGTCGTTAACCTTCTTGAAGTGGTCGATGTCGGCCAGCAGCACCGAGAGGCTTCGTCCACTGCGGCGCGCCTCCTCAACCAGCGTCTGGAGATGCGTTTCCATGTAGCGGCGGTTGCGCAGGCCCGTGAGCGAGTCGATCACGGACGCCTCGATGCTTTCCTCCAGGCGATTGCGCAGATGGTCCGAGTAGCGCTTGCGCCTCACCTGGGTGCGCGCGCGCGCCAAGAGCTCGTTCTCGTCGACGGGCCGCATGATGTAGTCGTTGACGCCCATGTCGAGCGCCCGCAACAGCCGCGCTTCATTGCCCGGCTCGACCAGGACGATGATGGGCAAGTGGCGGGTGCGGTCGGCGGAGCGGGTCTGAGAGCACAGGCGCAATCCGTCGGCGCCCGACAGCGTCAGGCTGACGATCAGCAGATCGAAATCACCGCGTGCCAGCTCCACCAGCGCCAGCTGCGGGTCGGTCGCGACGACCGTCTCGTGGGTGGTCGCGAGCCAATTGGCGAGGCGGACGGCGGAACGCTCGTCGTCGTCGACAACGAGGATGCGTCCGCGTTCCTCAGACAGCGCGCGCAGAAGCGCGGCGTCGTCGCGCATGCCCATCTGCCGCCCCGTGAGGGCGCGCATCAGCATTTCGTCCGTCAGCGTCTTGAGGCGTGCCAGATTGCGAACACGCGTGATCAGAGCGATCTCGTCCACCGGCTTGGTGAGGAAGTCATCGGCCCCGCCTTGCAGGCCGCGCACCTTGTCGGACACCTGATCCAGCGCCGTTACCAGCACGACCGGGATGTGGTGCGTCTTCGGATTGGATTTGAGGCGGCGGCAGGTTTCGAAGCCATCCATGCCGGGCATCATCACGTCGAGCAGCACCACATCGACACGCTCGCGCTCGCAGATGTCGATCGCCGCCTGGCCCGTGCCGGCCGTCAGCACGTCGAAGTACTCGGCCGATAGCCGGGCTTCGAGCAATCTCACGTTCGCGGGAATGTCGTCGACTACTAGAACTCGAGCGGTCATCTTTGGCCAGGACTGAAGCGCAGTTACTGTTTGGCGCGCGGCTCACCGACGAAGCGCTGCACCGTCTCGAGAAAATGTCCGACTGAAATCGGCTTTGAGATATACGCTTCGCAGCCGCCGGACCTTATTCTCTCCTCGTCACCTTTCATGGCGAACGCCGTGATGGCGATGACGGGGATGTGGCGCAGATCGTCGTCCTCCTTGAGCCACTTCGTGACCTCGAGGCCGGAGATCTCAGGCAGCTGAATGTCCATGAGGATCAGCGCCGGGTGATGACGCCGGGCGAGCTCCAGAGCCTCAAGGCCATTGCGGGTTTGGATCGTCGCGTAGCCGTGCGCTGCAAGGATGTCGTGGAAGAGCTTCATGTTGAGCTCGTTGTCCTCCACGATCAGGACCGTCTGGCCGCTAGCGCGCGGCATGCGCCCGCGAGCTCCTGCTGTGCTGGTCTCCTGAATATTCATGGTGGTTCAGCCCGCGCTCCCCAAACTGTTTTGCACCGATTCTTGGTGCCAGACTGGGTGCGAGTGTGCTGTCGAAGGCGTAACCAACAGTTAATGAATCGGCGTCCCGGCACCCTCGCTGCGCCGATTGCGTCGTCTTTCAACGTTTAGGTGAATTGAGGGTTGAGGCGAATGCATACCGACCGTGCCGAATCCATAGCATTTTCCGCACTGCTCTTTCTCGCCGGCGATCAAGAGCGGCTAATGCGCTTCCTCACGCTGACGGGCGTCGGTCCGGATGAACTCAAGGCCGAATCGCGATCGCCGCATATGCTGGCGGCTATCCTCGACCACATGCTTCAGGACGAGAGCATGCTTCTCGTTTTCTGCTCATCCGAGGGGATTCCGCCTAACGATGTGGCTCCGGCGCGACGCGTGCTCGCCGAAATGGCCGGCGAGATCGGCGATCCGGAATTCAGCATTTAGGCCGGGCTTTCAGCGCTTAGGGTTGGGCGCGCCGGTCGTGGGCTGGCCCGCGCACTTGCCTTCCTCGAGGAATGTCAGCTCGCGCAGCTCGCCGCGGATGGCAAAGTCGCCGTAGTCGATATAAAGGCGCGTCGACACGCCGTTCTCGTAGAAGCGGAACGACAGCTCGTAGGTCGGCAGCGCATCGAGCCTGGCCGGCCCAGGCTCGAAATAACCGATGGCGATCGGCCATGATGACAGCGCATCGAGCTGCTCGCCGTTCGCCAGCTTGGCCGGCATTTTGATGGTGCCCGGTGTCGCGCGGGGGCCAATGACGGCGCTCGTCTCGTAGAATTTCTCGCCCCTGTCGGAGCCGTCGTAGAGGTTGGCAGTAAAGAGGCTCTGGCCGGCCCGCGCCGCTTCGACCAGCGCAATCGAGTGCTGGATCGGGAAATAGATGTCGGAGGGAAGCTTAACCGTCTTCTTGGCGGGCTTCGTAAGCTTCACTTCCACGAATGAGGAGCCGTTGCCCGGCGCGGCGCTGCCTTGGGCGGCCTCGGCCAGCTTCTGATTCTCATACTGGCTGGATGAGAACCGCAGGCGGTGCGCGGCGATCTCTTCGAAGCTCGAGGTCCGCAGATCGTTGACCTGGGCAACGCCATCCTGGTTGGTCATACGGGTGACGAAACGCATATTCTGCGCGTATTCCCCGCAGCTCGTTCCCGTCATCTCGTAGACCATGCGGCCGCTCATGTCGGCCACGCCGGAACCTGGCGTCGCGTGATCGAAGGTGATGTCATACACCGCACGATGGGGACGGAACTGCACCGCCCCGCCGGCAACCTGCGCGCTGGAGGTGTGGATCGGCACGGTGAGCAGTCCGGTCGCCAGGACCGCGGCAACGAAAACCTTCGACAACTGACGCATTCTTCCTCTCGTCTTAGCGCGCGGCAGCCTACCGCGGACAGGTTAAGCCCGCGAATATCGGCGCCGCGACGGCCATTGCCAAGTCGGGGCGCGGAGGTCAAAAAGGCTGCCGAGGCGCCGGGCTGATGCCCGGCATAGCAGAGAGACCTTAGCATGACCGACACTGTAGAAGCGCGACTTGCGACGCTTGGTATCGCGCTTCCCGATGCCCCCAATCCCGTGGCGAATTACGTGCCCTCCAGCCGCGCCGGCAACCTGTTGTTCATATCCGGGCAGATTTCCAAGGCGGCCGATGGAAGCATCACCAAAGGACAGCTCGGCGGCGGTTTGTCGGTCGAAGAAGGGCGCAACGCGGCTCGGTTGTGCGCCCTCAACATCCTCGCGCAGGCGCGGGCGGCCCTGGGCAGCCTCGACCGCATCGGGCAGCTGGTGCGGCTCAACGGGTTCGTGAGTGCGGCGCCCGGGTTCACGGACCACCCGCAAGTCGTCAACGGTGCCTCGGACCTGATGGTCGAGGTGCTGGGTGATAAGGGGCGCCACACGCGCGTCGCCGTGGGCGTGTCGAGCCTGCCGCTCGGCTGCGCCGTCGAGATCGATGCCGTGATCATGGTTGCCGACTGAGGCCTCCCGATGCGCGACCGTGCCGCCTTCCTGAGGCCGATAGCCCATCGCGGGCTGCACGATCTCGCCAAGGGCATCGTCGAAAATAGCGTCGCTGCCTTCGAGGCTGCCATCGCGCGCGGCTATGGTATCGAATGCGATGTGCGGCCGGCGGCCTGCGGGACGCCCATGGTGTTCCACGACCTGACGCTGGAGCGGCTGATCGAGGCCGAGGGGCCGATCGCCAAACACACGGCGGCGGCGCTCAAAGGGCTACGATACAAGGACGTCGGCGGGAGCATGATCGACCTCGCCGATCTGTGTGCGCTGGTCGACGGGCGCGTGCCGCTTCTGGTGGAACTCAAGAGCGAGTGGGAAGTGCCCGACCCGCGCTTTCTTTCAGCGATCGCGACGACAGCGCTCAGCTATCGTGGTCCCCTGGCGCTCATGTCATTCGATCCGGCGGTGATGGCGGCCATGCGCGGGCTGGTGCCGGGCGTGCCGCACGGGATCGTCTCGGGGCAATTCGTCGGCGACTGCTGGTGGCGCGGCCAGCTCGGGCCGGAGCGCGCCTACGACCTGACGCACCTGCTTGAATCGGGGCCGGCAGCGCCCGATTTTTACGCCTATGACGTCAACGCGCTGCCCTCTGCCGTCACGCGGTTCACGCGCGAGGTCTTGGGGTTGCCGCTGTTCACGTGGACAGTGCGCAGCGAGGAGCAACGCGCCACTGCCGCGCGATGGGCGGATGCACCTATATTCGAGGGATACGAGCCGTAGGCACGGCTGACCGATCCGGGAGCGAGCAAGCGTTTGTCATGAGCGTAGAGCCCGGCGAGCAACGGACCAGCGTCGCGACCATCGCTGCGCATATCGCCGATATCCCGCCCGAAGACTGGGATGCGTGCGCCAATCCGGATGCGGCGACGTACAATCCGTTCATCGCGCACGCATTCCTCAAGGCGCTGGAAGACGCGGGCTGCGTTGGCGAAGCGCACACCGGTTGGATACCGCAGCACATCGCCATCGCCGACGATAGCGGCGACATCGCCGCCTGCGCGCCGTGCTACGCGAAGCTCGACAGCCGCGGCGAATACGTCTTCGACCATTCTTGGGCGGCCGCGTATCAGCAGGCCGGCGGCAGCTATTATCCGAAGCTGCAGATCGCGGTTCCGTTCACGCCCGTGCCGGGACGCCGACTGCTGGTTCGGCCGGGACCGGAGGCGGACCACTATTCGCGGCTGCTCGGCGCCGCAGCAGTTCAGCTCGCGGAACGCATCGGAGCCTCGTCGGTGCACGCGACGTTTCTGACGGAACGCGAGTGGGCGCTGCTTGGTGCGCAAGGATATTTGCGACGCAACGATCAACAGTTCCACTGGCGCAACGACGGGTACGCGACGTTCGACGATTTCCTGGGCTCACTTGCGTCGCGCAAGCGCAAGGCGGTGCGGAAGGAGCGCGCGGAGGCACTCGAAGGCGGGCTGATCATCGAGCAGCTTTCCGGCAAAGACATCGCCGAGAAGCACTGGGATGCGTTCTACGAGTTCTACATGGACACCGGCAGCCGCAAATGGGGACGGCCGTATCTCAACCGGCAGTTCTTCTCGCTGGTGGGAGAAACGATGGCGGAGCGGTGCCTGCTCGTGATGGCGCGACGTGGACCACGTTACATCGCGGGCGCTTTGAATCTCATCGGCGGCGATTGTCTGTTCGGACGCTATTGGGGTTCGAACGAGCACCACCCCTACCTGCACTTCGAACTCTGCTACTACCAGGCCATTGACTATGCCATCGCGTATCGGCTGCCGCGCGTCGAAGCCGGCGCGCAGGGCGAGCACAAACTGGCGCGCGGTTACATGCCGACACCGACCTACTCGGCGCACTACATCCCCGATCCCGGTTTCCGGCGTGCCGTGGCGCGGTACCTCGAAAGCGAGCGTGCCGCCGTGGCGGAGGCGATCGAGGAGCTTGCCGCCTACGGTCCTTACCGGCGTGGCGCGTAAGCGAGCTGCGTCTTGACGGGACGCTTGGCGATCCGTTTAACAGGCGCGAACAGCCGGGAGGCCCGCATGTCCTACGACGACAGCAACGTGTTCGCCAAAATCCTGCGCGGGGAGATTCCTTCGCACAAGGTCTACGAGGACGCCGACGTCCTCGTGTTCATGGATGCCATGCCACAGGCCGCCGGTCATACGCTGATCGTGCCGAAGGCGCCGTCGCGCAATCTCCTCGACGCCGATCCTGCCGTGCTCGCGAAGGTCATGCCGGTCGTCCAGCGGACGGCGCGCGCCGTGAAGGAAGCGTTCGCTGCCGATGGCGTCACGCTGGTGCAGTTCAACGAGCCGGCGAGCGGGCAGACGGTGTTCCATCTGCACTTCCACATCATCCCGCGCCATGAAGGCGTGCCGCTGATGCCGCACGGGCGCGAGATGGAAAAGGCCGAAGTGCTCGCCGCGAACGCCGAGAAGATCCGCGCAGCTCTCTAGTAGCGCGATCAGTTGCCGCTGCAGGCCTGATACTTGTCCCACCAGACCGGGTTGCCGGTACGCTCGGCGATGGCGTGCAGGCATGCGCAATCGCCGTACGCGCAGGCGCTGCGGTAAGCGCGCGGGCTGTTGTAGAAGCGCACGCCGCGGTCATAACGTGAGGACGGTGCGCGAATGATGCGCCCGACCGAGATACGGGCCGAGGGACGTTCGTCCCAAATGCTGGCGCCACGGGCTTCTGCAGGTGCGCTCATCAACGGCGCTATGAGGCCGCCGCACACTGCAGCAATGGCAAGGCCGGCTTGGGCTGAAATTCGCTTCATGACGCGTCTCCATCAGGCCGATGCCGCCGGGAGCACGGTGGCTCCAGGTGGCGGTCGCCACGGAAACCTGGATTATCGCGCAGCAAGGTAAAGGAACCTGCCATTATGGCAGGTCCGTTCGGACAGGCCGTCAGACGGCGTCAGATGTCGGTGATGTCGCGATCCTTGGTCTCGCGCAGGAACAGCAGTCCGATGACGAACGTCCCCAGCGCCACGATGACCGGATACCAGAGGCCCGCGTAGATATTGCCGGCCGAGGCGACGATGGCGGTCGCCAGCAGCGGGAGCATACCGCCGAACCATCCGTTGCCGATGTGGTAGGGCAGCGACATGGACGTGTAGCGGATGGCGGTCGGGAACAGCTCGACGAGGTAGGCGGCGATCGGGCCGTAGACCATCGCGACGTAGACCAGGAACACGACAAGGATGCCCAGCACGAGCGGCCAGGCGATCTTTGCGGGATCGGCCTGAACGGGGGTGAATACAGTCTTGCCGTCCTTCACCTCCTTCTTGAGGTTCGGGTAACCGGCGGACAGAAGCGCCTCGTTGTATGCGTCTTGCGAGAATGGCTGCACGTCGGCGCCGTTGATGCTGAGCACGACGGGCGTACCGGGGGCGCCGTCGCGGGTCTCGAATGAGAGGCCCAGCTTGCTGATGTGATCCTTGGCCTTGTCGCACTCGGTGAACTTCGACCACGGGCCGACGAAGATGTGGAAGTTGCATTGTGCCGGATCGACGGTCAGCGTCAGCCGCGTCTTCTCCTGGAAGGCAACGAGGTCGGGGTTGGCGGCCTTGGCGAGCATCGCGAACAGGGGGAAGTACGTCAGCGCTGCAATCAGACAGCCGGCGAGGATGATCTTCAGGCGTCCGATGCGGTCGCTGAGCCAGCCGAACAAGATGAAGAACGGCGTGCCGATGATGAGCGAAGACGCGATCAACGCGTAGGCATAGAGCGGATCGACCTTCGCGGTGATGGTGAGAAAGAACAGAGCGTAGAACTGGCCGGTGTACCAGACGACGCCCTGCCCAGCCGTCGCGCCCAGCAATGCCAGCAGCACGTACTTGTTGTTCGGGTAGCGAAAGAAGCTGTCGATGATCGGAGACGTGGAGCCCTTACCCTCCGCCTTCATGCGGGTGAACACCGGGCTCTCCTGCAGCATGAGCCGGATGTAGACGGAGAAAATCAGCAGCAGCAGCGAGACAAGGAACGCGACGCGCCAGCCCCACTCGGCAAAGGTGGCGCTGTCAAAGAAGTAGAAGCGGCAGGCGCCGATAACGAGCAGCGCGAGGAAGAAGCCAATCGTTGCCGTCGTTTGAATCCACGACGTCGCGAAGCCGCGCTTTCCGGGACGTGCATGCTCGGCCACGTATGTTGCCGCGCCGCCGTACTCGCCGCCCAGCGCGAGACCCTGCAGGAGACGAAGGATCACCAGCAGCACCGGAGCCGCCCAGCCGATACCAGGCACGGCATATCCGAGGATCGTCGTATCGGAGAACGTCGGCAGCAGGCCGACCGCAAAGGTCGAGATGCCCATGACGACGATGGTGACGAGAAATGTGTACTTGCGGCCGACGAGGTCGCCGATGCGACCGAACACGATGGCGCCGAAGGGGCGCACGATGAAGCCGGCCGCGTATGTCGCGAAGGCCGACAGCAGTGCCGCGGTGTCGTTGCCGGGCGGGAAGAACAGTGCAGCGAAGAACGGCGCCAGCGTCGCGTAGAGATAGAAGTCGTACCACTCGAACACTGTTCCGAGCGACGACGCGAAGATGACTCGGCGCTCTTCCGACGTGATGCCCTTGTCCGTGCCGGAGGTCGCCCCCGCGCCTGCAACTGCCATAGCTTTCCCCCCGGCAACGTCTTTTGCCGCAATCTACGCGAGGGGAAAGGCGCCTGGCGAATCGTATGTTCGGAGGAGCAGCGGCCGGGAAAGCACGCATCTCCGCCATGTTGGCTCACCCCGTCGCTGCGGTGGTCAAGCGCTTGCACCGGGACATCAGCGCGCCCATTTGCGCCGCTAGTGCGATCTTGGGGATGGCGCCGTCGGGCCAAGGCTCGGCAGGAAGCGCCAATGATGGAGTGGGTCATTGAGGCAATCGGCGGCGATAGCGCTCGTGGCGCTGGCCTCATTGGCGTTCGGAACCGATCACACACGCGCCGGCCAGTGCTGGACGGCACCGCAGCCGCGGACCGTCGAAGAAGCGTTGCTCGTTGCCCAGAACAAGCAGGCGGCGCGGCGCATATCGGCCGAGCGGCCGTCGGCGATGCTGGCGCTTTCAGACGGGCGCCTCAAGGCCGCATACAGTGCGGGGCTGCTTGTGGGCTGGGGTGAAACCGGCCGGCGCCCTGAGTTTGCTGTAGTGACGGCCGTCGGCACCAGCGCGCTACTGGCGCCCTTCGCTTTTCTTGGCCACGACGGCGACGCGGCCCTCGAGGATCTCATCACCTGTGACGTGGCCAGCCTGCAGGACATGGCGGATCGCGCGGCCTCTTACATGACGCCCAATACCATTGAGAGAATTGCGCAACGCCACGAGGCTGGTGCGAGGCTGCTCGTCGCGATCCCGGGATCGGCGGCGCGGCGCGAAACGGTATGGGACATCGGCGCAATCGCGGCCAGCCGCCATCGCGAGGCCCATGCGCTGATCGCGGCCATCCTCACGGCGTCGGTCGACCTCATCAGCTTTGTCGATCCTGAGGCGATGCCAGTCAGCGCTGGACAAAGCGTCGTCCGCAATCCGGCCTTCCGGCGCGCCGGAGCGGGTGAGGCGTTTCTCGCGGCGCCGGCCTTCAGGACTTCGCCCATCGCGACTTACCTCATCCATAACGGGGTGCTGTTTGCCGACGAAGGAGAGGCGTTCGCAGCTGAGCTGGCGCTCAAGCCCAATCCCGCGCACTCCGACATGTGGTTGCTGCCGGCCTACGAATTGTTCTCGGCTTCGCAACTCAAAGGCGCGCGGATCGTGATTGCGTCGCCGCGGGCGAACCTCAACATTCAGCCAGCACAGTCGGTGTTCGACGCCACGTACATGCGGGCATTGTTCCTCTACGCATTCCGGCAGGGGCGCATGGGCAAGGAATGGCGGTCGACGCTGGTCGACACGGCCTCGCGCTGAACGTGCCAACGAAAAAGCGCCGGAGCGGGGCTCCGGCGCTTCTTTTCATGCGAGCGTTGTGCGGCAGCTGCGCGGACTATTCGTCCTTGCGGCGCGGCACGTTGGGAACGGTGCCGCCGGACGATTTGGGTGGCCGCTCCTTACGCTCCTTGGGGCTCGGCAGCGCCTTGCGGGGCGCCGCCTCGACCAGAACCGTCTGAGGCTCGTCCTCATCTTCGCTCTCGTCGTCCTCACCGGCAGCCTTGCCCTTCGGGCGCTTGCTGGGGTCAGGCGCGAGGAACTCGAAGCCGAGCTTGCGGTCGTCGCCCTTGCCTTCGACGATCACCTTGACGGTGCCACCGTGCTCGAGCCGTCCGAACAGCAGCTCATCAGCGAGCGGCTTCTTGATGTACTCCTGGATGACGCGGGCCAGCGGGCGGGCGCCGAACTTCTCGTCGTAGCCCTTCTCGACCAGCCAGCGGGTCGCCTCGTCGTCCAGTTCGATGAGCACGCCGCGATCTGCAAGCTGCGCCTCGAGCTGGAAGATGAACTTCTCGACGACCTTGGTGATGACCTCCGGCGGCAGGCCGGCGAACGGCACCACGGCATCGAGGCGGTTGCGGAACTCCGGCGTGAACATGCGATTGATCGCCTCGCTGTCCTCGCCTTCACGCTTGGCCCGGTTGAAGCCCATCGGCGGCTTGGCAAGATCGGAGGCGCCCGCGTTGGTCGTCATGATGAGGACGACGTTGCGGAAGTCTACCTGCTTGCCGTTGTGGTCCGTCAGCTTGCCGTGATCCATGACCTGCAGAAGGATGTTGTAGAGGTCGGGATGCGCCTTCTCGATCTCGTCGAGCAGCAGCACGCAATGCGGATGCTGATCGACGCCATCGGTCAGGAGGCCGCCTTGATCGAAGCCCACGTAGCCGGGAGGCGCGCCGATGAGGCGGCTCACGGTGTGCTTCTCCATGTATTCCGACATGTCGAAGCGCAGAAGCTCGATGCCCATGAGGTCGGCGAGCTGCTTGGCAACCTCGGTCTTGCCGACGCCCGTCGGGCCGGAGAAGAGGTAGCAGCCGATCGGCTTCTCGGGCTCGCGCAGGCCGGCGCGCGACAGCTTGATCGCGGCGGAGAGCGCCTCGATCGCCTTGTCCTGTCCGAATACGACCCGCTTCAAATCCTTCTCGAGGTTGATGAGAACCTCGGCGTCGGACTTGGTGACGGTCTTCGGAGGGATGCGCGCCATTGTGGCGATCGTCGCCTCGATCTCCTTCACGGTGATCTTCTTCTTGCGCTTGCCTTCCGGCACCAGCATCTGCGAGGCGCCCGTCTCGTCGATCACGTCGATCGCCTTGTCGGGCAGCTTGCGGTCATGCAGGTACTTCGCCGACAGCTCAACCGCCGTGCGGATCGCCTCGTTGGTGTACTTGAGCTTGTGGAAGCTCTCGAAATACGGCTTGAGGCCCTTCAGGATGGCGATCGAGTCCTCGACCGTCGGCTCCTTCACGTCGATCTTCTGGAAGCGACGGACGAGCGCACGATCTTTCTCGAAGTGCTGGCGATACTCCTTGTAAGTGGTCGAGCCGATGCAGCGCACGCTGCCCGACTGAAGCGCCGGCTTCAGGAGGTTGGAGGCGTCCATGGCGCCGCCCGACGTCGCACCCGCACCGATGACGGTGTGGATCTCGTCGATGAACAGGATCGAGCCCGGATAGTTCTCGATCTCCTTCATCACCGCCTTGAGACGCTCCTCGAAGTCGCCGCGATAGCGGGTGCCGGCGAGCAGCGCGCCCATGTCGAGCGCGAAGATCGTGGCATCCTGCAGAACTTCCGGCACCTCGCCCTTGATGATCTTGCGGGCAAGACCTTCGGCAATAGCCGTCTTGCCGACGCCGGGATCACCGACGAGCAGCGGGTTGTTCTTCTGGCGGCGGCAGAGAACCTGAATGGTGCGCAGCACCTCAGGCTCGCGGCCGATCAGAGGATCGATCTTGCCGTCGCGCGCCTTGCGATTGAGGTTGACGCAGTAGGTGTTTAGCGCGTCCTGACCTGGCTTGCGCTCCTCCCCCTCCTGCTGCTCCTCATCGACGCCACGAACGCTGCGCGGCTCGTTCATGCCAGGACGCTTGGCGATTCCATGGCTGATGTACTGAACGGCATCGAAGCGCGTCATCTCCTGCTCCTGCAGGAAGTACGCAGCATGGCTCTCGCGTTCGGCAAAGATGGCAACGAGCACATTGGCGCCCGTGACCTCCTCGCGACCGGAGGACTGTACATGCACGACGGCGCGATGAATCACACGCTGGAAGCCCGTCGTCGGCTGGGCCTCGGTCGCCTCTTTCGAGACGAGCGCGGAGAGATCGTTGTCCAGGTAGTTCGTCACGCGCGAGCGCAGCGTATCGAGATCAACCGTACAGGCCCGCATTACAGCGGCGGCGTCTCGATCGTCGAGAAGAGCTAGCAACAGATGTTCGAGCGTCGCGTATTCGTGGCTGCGCTCGTTGGCGGCTTCAAGCGCGCGATGCAGGGCGCTTTCCAGGCTCTTCGAGAACGACGGCAAGGCTTACCTACTCTTTCTCCATGGTGCACTGAAGAGGATGACCGTTCTGGCGTGAAAAATCCATGACTTGCGTTACTTTGGTTTCCGCGACCTCGTAGGGGTACACCCCACAAATACCGACGCCCTTATGATGCACATGAAGCATAATGCGCGTCGCCTCATCGCGTCCCTTGGCGAAGTACTTTTCCAGAACCAGAACGACGAATTCCATCGGCGTGTAGTCGTCATTCAACAGCAGAACCTTGTAGAGGCTCGGCTTCTTGGTCTTCGGCCTGGTCTTGGTCGCAATGCCGGTGCGACCGTCCTCTTTGCCGCCGTCTCTCCCCGGCGGCTCACGTCCAGGCGGGTCGTTCTTGGCTCCCGTCCAATCGAGGCCCGGGCGCCCCAGCGTCAGCGTCTTCGCCATTATTTGCCAACGTCCGTCTAAGGGCCGTGCATGTGCACCAGCCCATCCTTCCCTACCGCAACGAAGCGGCTCGCGAACCCTCACGATACGCAACGGCGCCCGCGGCTGCAAATTGCCCTCGCGCGTCGTCCAGAGCTCGCTTTCAGGCGGTGGACGCAGACTAGAACTCCCGGCCACTCGGCCCGGATCCGTTATGATGGGGATGCAAGGGGACACAAAAAAGGCCCGGCGCGAGCCGAGCCTTGGTTGTCGATGCCGCACTCGCCTGCCGGCGGGAGATCAGGCGCCGTTCTGAAGGATCTTTTCGACCGGCTTGTAGGCTTCCTTGGCCAGAGAGGCGTACATGCCGCCAATCTTGGAAACCTGCTGCATATAGTCGTCGTAGGCGCGCTTGGCGTAGCTCGTCTGGATCTCGACGGCCTGCTCAACCGACTTGGAGGACATCAGCTTCTCAAGGGTCGAGGTGCTCTCCTCGAAGGAGCGCTTCGTGTAGTCGCTCATCTCAGCGGCGATAGCCTGCCAGCTCTTGTTCCACTCGCCGAAAATCTTCATGGCGCTGTCGACGTTCGTCTGACTGAGCTTTTGCATGTCTTCGAAGTTTTTAATCATGGTGCCATCCGTATCCTAGAGATACTCGAAATTGCGCAGTGCCCCCGGCCCGACAGGACCTCACCCAGGGCCATTTTTATCCGCAATGCACAAATCTTCAAGTTCTTTTTGCGCTGCAATATAAGCGCCAGCCGTCGGCTGATTAACCTGACCGAAGCGGACCCGGGGTTATGGTGCCCGCTGGACAGGACTCATCGATGCATCGATCGCGCGTGCGCGGAGGCGCCCCAAAAAGGGCCTAAAACGATGCTCCGTTGGGAGACCGTCCGGCACAACGGTGAGTTTCTAGTGTTCAGCGTAACCCGTTATGCCATCGTCTGTTTCGGCGATCGGCGGGCGCGCGCAGACGGTGAAATGGGTCGGGTAATGTACGGCGCAACGCAGTCCCCTCGGATCAGCAAGCTGCAACAGCTCGCCTCGCTTGCCGTCGTATCACTCGCGTTCCTGTTGTTGCTGCATCCGGCCCGAGCAGCCGCCGATCCACGGGCAGCGTCGCTGGTTGTCGATGCCAATACGGGTGCTGTGCTGCACAATCGCGGCGCCGACGATCCGGTCTATCCGGCGTCCCTCACGAAGATGATGACGCTCTATATGACGTTCGAGCTCATCGAGCTGGGGCGCCTCGACTACTCCTCGCGGATCAAGATGACCGAGGAAGGCGCCGCCGCGGCGCCGTCCAAGCTCGGGCTCGCCGCTGGCGGGGAACTGACCGTTCTCGATGCCGTCAAGGCTCTGGTCACCAAGTCAGCAAATGACGTGGCCATCGCGCTCGCCATGCACATTGGCGGAACGGAAGCGAACTTTGCCCGCCTGATGACCAAGAAGGCGCGCGAGATCGGCATGGCCAAGACGACATTCCGGAACGCCTCGGGCCTGCCTGATCCAGATCAGGTGACTACGGCGCGCGACATGGTCACGCTCGGCCTCAGACTGCAGGACGATTTCCCGCGCCATTATCGGCTGTTCGCGACCCGCTCGTTCTCCTTCGCGGGCAAGACCTACCGCAACCACAACACGCTTCTCGCCCGCTACCAGGGCACGGACGGCATCAAGACCGGCTACACGCGCGCGTCGGGCTTCAACCTCGTGTCGTCGGTGCGACGCGACGGCAAGCATCTCGTCGCGGCCGTGTTCGGCGGCGATACGGCGCGCGAGCGCAATGCGCGGATGCAGTCACTGCTCAGCGCGTCGTTCGCGAAGGCGTCGACGAATGTCACGCGCAAGCCTGCGCTCGTCGCGCGCGCACCGCAACCGGTCCTCGCCAAGCCGCCCCGGCCCACGCGTGTGGCAGAGGCTGCTCCGCGTGCCTCGACGCCGCCGGAGCCGGCACCCGCGCCGCGCGCGGCGGCCCCGGAGCGGGATACGGCAATTGCTGTTGCAAAGGTCCGATCGGTGCGGATCGGCGACGACCCGAACCGCCGCTCGCCAGCTTTGGAGGTTCCGCCCAGCGCGTCGCAGCCGCAGTTCGCGGTCGCCTCGGCCGCCGATATCGCGCCACAGCAGCCGGTGCGTGCGAGTGCCGATTTCGGATTCCCGCGCTTCGTGCCGGAGACCGGCGCGCTTCGACCCTCAACCTTGCAGGAACAGGCCGCGCATCTCGAGCGTGGGCCGGTCGCCGCGACGCCACCGCCGACGCAGGTGGCAGCGGTTGCTCCTTCGCGCCCGGCCGCTGCGCCGGCAGCTTCCAAGCGCCGTTCGGCGCGCGGGGCCTTCGAGATTCAGATCGGTGCCTATGGCGATGCAGCGGAAGCTGAGCGCCGCATGTCGGCAGCGCGCCAGCAGGCAGGCGGCATGCTGGATGGCTATAACACGGTCGCCATTCCGGTGCAGAGTGGGGGCGGAAAGCTCTACCGCGCGCGCTTCCGCGGCTTCGACGCGACGGCTGCCAACGAGACGTGCTCGCGTCTCAAGGGCATGAAGATCGATTGCTTCGTCGTTCGGGCCGAATAGCCGTCAGCGCCGCAGCGCGTCCAGCGCGACGTCCTTGGCCTCGTTGATCTTGGCGGCGAGATAGGTCGAGCCGCCGCGATCGGGATGCAGCTTCAGCATCAGCTCGCGATGCGCGCGGCGGATGGCATCCTCGTCAGCGCCATCGGCAAGACCCAGGATCTCCAGCGCCTCATCAGCGGTCATGCGGCCGTCGGGACCGCGGCTCATGTCGGATTCGCCACGCGCCATATCCTCGCGCCAGGTCGGATGCAGACGATCGAGGTACGCCTCCAGCAGTTGCGCCGATTGCGGATCGACGTGGCGGCAATCCTGCCAGAGCAGAGCGAGGTCGGTGGGGCCGAGGGTTGCGATGTTGCGGCCGGCGAACATGCCCTTCAGTACGCGGCCGTGCATATCGCCGGTATCGTGGTCGAGTTCCATTTCCAGGTGATCGGTGACGATGCGCGAAGACTGCCCGGGCGTGCGGTGCGCATTGCCACCGCCGCCGAGCCAGGGGGGCATGGTGCGCCCCCAGATCAGCCAAGATCCGAACATGCCGAGCGGCACGGCGATGACGCCGAAGCCGCGCACGAAGAGCACGCCCGCCAACAGCAGCGATGCGACGCCGCCTCCGATGCGCAGACGGCGCGCGACGCTGGCCGGGTTCGCCTGAGCGAATGACCGCAGGGCGAAGAGGCCGAGCGCGAGCGTGACGAGGCCGAGAACGAGATACAGCATCAGACTCCCGTCGCCCCGGGACTGAGCTGCTCCAGCAGCAGACGGGCGCCCGATCCGTTACCTTTTTTGCCGAGCGCCAGAAGCGCCTTGCGACCGCCGGCGGCGAATGTCGCCACGGCCGTCAACAGATCGCGCAGCTGGCGTGCCGAGCCACGGTCGAAGCGGCAGAAGGCGCCCTTCGTCAGCCGAGCGATCTCGCGAAAGGCGCGCGCGGCGGTCTCGTCGCCGCCTTCCTGGAACACGAAAACCGGCACGCCGAGCAATGCCAGCTCACCGGCTCGCGCGCACAGATGATCGACGTTCTCTTCCATGCTGTCGCCAACGTAGACGACGGCGTTGATCCGGCGCCTACCGCTTTCCTCAAGGGCATGGGAGAGCACCTTGCCGATCTGCGTCAGCCCGCCCTGGCAGGCTACGGATCGCATGAGACGCGCGAGGGCGTCGGGGTCCGACACCCACTTCGACGCGCGGCACTCGTCCGTGCCACGGAAATAGAGCAGCTGGACGTCGAGGCCACCGACCTCCTTCACCGCCGCAAACATCTCGCCCTGGAGGCTCAAGGCCATGTCCCAAGTCGGCGCGCGGCTCATGGTGGCGTCCATCGCGAACAGGAGACGACCGCGGTCCCCAGTTGCAGTCGGCGCGATGGTTTTCATCTTGGCGATGAAGTCGGCGACCTCGGCGTCGGAGGAGGGCTGCGCCGGCATCGACGTGCCGCCGCGCTCCGTCATGGCGCGCCGGTCATCGCCTGCCGTGGAGAGCGGAGGCGCGGTGGTGTCGGCCGGCTTACGCGTTGTCATCTCGATTGCCCAAAGGTGCCAGTCGCATCAGAGCGCCCGCCAGCCAGCGGAGCGCTCCTCACTAAGCTAAGCATGGCGATCGGCGACCCTACCCGCAATATGCCCGCGTGGGTCAACGCGGGATATTCGGCGACTTCAATAACTCCAGGTTGCCACCGGTTGCTGTGACGTCGGTCGAGCGGACACGCTCGCTGGCATAAGCGAACAAAGTGTTGGGTCCGCCAGCCTTCGGCCCGGTGCCGGAAAGTCCCTCGCCGCCAAATGGCTGGACGCCGACCACGGCGCCGATCTGGTTGCGATTGACGTAGATATTGCCGACGCGCGCATGCTCGGAGACATAGTTGGCGACGGCTTCGATGCGGCTGTGCAGTCCGAGCGTCAGCCCGTATCCGCTTGCGTTGATGGCGGAGACGACCTTGTCGAGCGAGCCGCGTCCGTAGCGGACGACATGCAGGATTGGTCCGAACGTCTCGCGGGTCAGCACGGAGAGGCTGTCGATCTCGTAGGCGGCGGGCGTCACGAAGCTGCCGGCGCGGCAACCTTCCGGGAGAAGCAGGTCGACGAGCTGGCGTCCGTCGCGCTGCATGCGGATCTTGTGGCCTTCGAGGTCGTCCTGCGCCTCCTCGTCGATAACGGGGCCGATGTCGGTCGAGTATTCAAAGGGATCGCCGACCTCCAGCGTCTCGATGGCCCCGACCAGCATATCGATGGTCGTCTCGGCGCTATCCTCCTGTAGGAACAGCACGCGCGCCGCAGAGCAACGCTGGCCGGCGCTGTTGAAGGCGGAGCGGACGGCGTCGCGCACCACCTGCTCGGGGAGCGCGGACGAGTCGGCGATCATGGCGTTGATGCCGCCGGTCTCGGCGATGAAGGGGACGATGGCGCTGCGGCGATCGGCGAGCGCCTTCTGGATCGCCCACGCGGTCTCGTTGGAGCCGGTGAATGCGATGCCGTTGACGCGCGGATCCTTGACGAGCGCGGCACCGAGACGTCCGCTGCCCGGCAGCAGGTGCAGCGCATCGCCCGGAACACCCGCCTCGTGCAGCAGCTTGGTCGCCATGAAGGCCGTGACGGGTGTCTGCTCGGCGGGTTTGGCCAGCACCGCGTTTCCGGCAGCGAGTGCGGCTGCCACCTGGCCGGTGAAGATCGCGAGCGGGAAGTTCCACGGCGAGATGCAGGCGAACACGCCGCGACCGTGCAGCGACAGCACATTGCGCTCGCCGGTCGGGCCGGGAAGCACGGTCGAGCCGGAGAAGAGCCGCCGGGCTTCCAGAGCGTAGTAGCGCAGGAAGTCGATCGCTTCGCGGACATCGCCCTGGGCATCCTCCAGGGTCTTGCCGCCCTCGCGCATGATGACGGCCATGAGGCGCGGCTTGTCGCGCTCGAAGAGGTCGGCAGCGGCGGAGAGAATGTTGGCACGCTTTTCGCCGCCGAGCTTGTTCCAGTCGCGCGAGGCGTGGGTCGCGCGGGCGATGGCGGTCTCTGCCTGCGCCGGCGTCGTCACCTCGACGGAGCCGATGCGCTCGCGCCGATCATGCGGGCAGGTCACGATGCTGGCGCCCTCGCCGGTAAGCATATCCGTGCCGCCGATGATCGGGCCGGTTTCGTAGACATCGTCCAGCGCGTCACCCATCTCCGCGAAGAGCGCGGTGCGGACGTTTGACTGCGACAGAGCAAGGCCGCTCGCTGCGGGGCGCGCCGGCATGAAGATGTCGCGCGGGCGTGTCAGCAGAGGCTGAGACGTCGCCTGACCGCTGCGCTCCGCCTCGGCCGTCGCCACGGGATCGCGGATGAGCTCATCGATCGGGGATTCTTCATCGGCCAGCCGATTGACGAACGAGGTGTTGGCGCCATTCTCAAGCAGGCGTCGCACCAGATAGGCGAGCAGATTCTCGTGTCCTCCGACCGGCGCGTAGATGCGGCAGCTGCGCTTGAGCATGCCGGTTTCGCCGACGATCGGATCGTAGATAGCTTCGCCCATGCCGTGCAGGCGCTGGTATTCGAACTTCGTCTGGCCGGCGGCGACGTGCGCGGCAGCGATCGAATAGGCGTTGTGCGTGGCGATCTGCGGATAGAAGGACTTGCGGTCGCTGAGCAGCAGACGCATGCAGGCGAGGTAGGAGACGTCGGTGTGCATCTTGCGCGTGAAGACGGGATAATCGGCGAGCCCGCGTTCCTGCGCCCACTTGATCTCGCTGTCCCAGTAGGCACCCTTGACGAGGCGGACTGGGATGCGCTTGCCCGTGCTCTCAGCGAGGCGGCGCAGCCAGCGCAGCGTCGGTATGGCGCGCTTACCGTAGGCCTGCACGACGATGCCGAGGCCGTTCCAGTGCTCCAGCGCGGGGCTGGTCATCATGCGCGCCAGCATGTCGAGCGTGATGTCGAGGCGATCCTGCTCCTCGGCGTCGATGGTGAGCGAGAGGCCGCGGGCGCGGGCGGTGCGCGCCAGCGTAAACAGGCGCGGTGCCAGTTCCGCAGAGAGGCGATCCTCCTTGCCGGGCTCGAAACGCGGATGAAGCGCGGACAGCTTCACCGAGAGACCAGGACGCGCGTTGAGCGCATCTGCATGCAGGATGCCGAACGGCCCGGCTGCCTGGCCGACGGCGTCGATGGCAGCGAGGTAGCGGTCGAAATAGGCTTCCGCGTCCTTCTCGGTGCGAGCCGCCTCGCCCAGCATGTCGTAGGAGAACAGATAGCCCTTCTCCTGATAGTCCTGCGCCCGCGAGATCGCCTCGCGGATGTTGCGGCCAAGCACGAACTGATCACCCAGCACCTTCACCGCCTGACGCACGGCCTGGCGGATGACAGGCTCGCCGGAGCGGGCGACGAGACGCTTCAAGGCGTCGAAGGGATTTGAGCCGCGCGCGTCACGCAGTTTCACGATGCGCCCCGTCAGCATCAGCGCCCAGGTAGAGGCGTTGACGAACACGCTGTCGGAGTTGCCGAGATGCTTCTCCCACTGGCCGCCCGATAGCTTCTCGGCGATGAGATCGTCGGCCGTGTCAATGTCGGGAATGCGCAGCAGCGCCTCGGCGAGGCACATCAGGATGACGCCCTCGTCACTCGACAGGCCGTATTCGCGCATGAAGGCGTCGACGCCGGCGTGCTTGGTGCGGTCGGAGCGGACGGCATGTACCAGGCGGCGGGCGAGATCGGACGTGCGGCGGCGCTCGTCCTCGGAGAAAACGGCACGCTCTATGAGGCGGTCGAGCAGCCTTTGCTCGTCGTGAAGGTAGTGCGCGGCGATTTCATCGCGCGGCGGGAGCTTCGCCCATTCGATGACTTCACGACCTTCAGCGTTATTGACCGCCACCATCTACATCCTCGGGATTTATGATGCCGCGCGCGATTCGATGAGGCGCACTCTAGCAAATCGCGGCCCGGCGCGCGCCCGGCAACCCAAGAAAACGGCTTCACCGAATGCGTCATGGGCGGACTTGACGCGGAGCTTGCGCCTCGCCAGACCTTGCGGCGCTTAAGGGTTCGCGAGGCTGAAACCGGTGTCCACCAAACCTGAGATCGTACGCGGCATCCCCGAATTGCGCGCCGTAGTTGCTGAATGGCGACGCCGGGGGCACACGGTAGGGCTCGTGCCGACCATGGGCGCGCTGCATGCCGGGCACTTGAAGCTGGTGCGGCGGGCGGGTGAACTGGCCGACCGCACGGTGGTGTCGATTTTCGTCAATCCCGGCCAGTTCGCGCCGCACGAGGACCTTGCCCGATACCCGCGCGACGAAGCTGGCGACCTCGGCAAGCTTTCGGGCGCGACGTGCCACCTCGTCTGGGCTCCGACAGTCGCCGACATGTATCCGGACGGGTTTGCCACGCGCATCACGCCGCAGGGAGCGGCGCAGGGGCTGGAATCGGATTTCCGGCCGCACTTCTTCGGCGGGGTGACGACCGTTTGCGCCAAGCTGTTCGGCGCCGTGACGCCGAACGTCGCGGTGTTCGGTGAGAAGGACTATCAGCAGCTCTGCGTCGTCAAGCAGATGGTGCGCGACCTCGACATGCCGCTGACCGTGGTCGGCGTCGAGACGGAGCGGGAGGGCGACGGCCTCGCGCTCTCCTCGCGCAATCTCTACCTCTCGGCCGAGGAACGCGCGATCGCGCCGGCGCTCAACCGTGTGCTGCGCGACGTCGCGGAGAAAGCACGCGCCATCGTCAGTGGAACTGGCAAAGCCACCAAGCGGGCGCCGCGGGCGACGCCGCTTTTCGCCGATCCAATGTCGCCGCCGCAAGATCTGGAGCTGCCGGAACTGACCGCCATCTGCTCAGCGGCCGCGAACGAACTGGTGCATGCCGGCTTCAACAAGACCGATTACATCACCGTCCGTGAAGCCGACACGCTCAAAGTCGTGTCGCAGGTCGGTGAGAAGCCGCTGCGCGTGCTTGCTGCAGCGTGGCTCGGAAAGACGCGGCTGATCGACAACGTGCCGGGCTAAGCCTTGCGGCGCGTGGCGAGCACGATGCCGGCGGCTATCAGGCCGATGCCGACGAAATGGTAGACCTGCGGGTGCTCGCCGAGCAGCAGGATGGCCAGGATCGTCCCGAATACCGGCACGAGGTAAACCGCCAACCCAGCTGTGTTCGCGCCCAGCAATTCCACGCATCGGTTGTAGGCAAAGTAGCCGATGGCGGAGGCAAAGACTGCCACGTACCCGATGGCCAGCAATGCATGCGCGTTGAGCGGCATCGGAAACCCGTGCGCCGATTCAAACAGGTAGAACGGCAGCAAGAGCCCGGCACCGACGACGAAGCTCGCCCATAGAAAACTCAGCGGGTGAACGTCGGGGCGCAGGCGCAGCAAGGCCGTGTAGAGCGCGTAACCGACGCATGCCGCAAGCATCCACAGATCGCCGACGTTGAACGTCAGCTCCGTCAGAACGTGGGCATCGCCGTGCGAGATGAGCGTCAACGCACCGGCAAGCGACAAGGCAATGCCGACAGCCTGGGTCGCAGTGACGGTGTCGCGAAACAGCAGGTACGTCGCGAGAACGACGAGTACCGGCAGCGCGGTCTGCAGCATCACGATGTTGAGCGCCGTGGTCTCGTGCGCGGCGATGTAGAGCGCGGCATTGAAGAACGCGATCCCCAGCGCCGAGAGCAGCAGCATGATCGGCCAGCGGTCCAGCATGGCGCGTGCGTCGCGGCGGACGTGCCTCAATGCAAACGGCGCGACGACGGCGGCCGCAATCACCCAGCGCCAGAAGGCGAGTCCAATGGGTGGCACTTCGGCCGAGGTCGCACGTGCGACGATGGCGTTGCCCGCCCACACGAGCCCGCGGACGAGCATCAGCAGACGGGGGTCGAAGGACGATCTGGGTCTGCCTGCGGCCGGCTTCGGCTTTAGTCCGGCGGGGGGCATGGTTGTCATTGTTGTCGGCCGCTCGCGAGAATGGAGGCGTCCTCGCGAGCACGCCTTCCCGAACGCGCATGCTTATAGGCACTGGCGGGCCGGGAGGCCAACCCGGCCGCGCGTATGACTGCCGGGCTTATCTCACTTCCAGAGGAATGGGTCGGGCTGGGCGTCGTGGAACGGCACGGCGTCGGTCCCTGAGGGAAGGCTCACGGTGTGCACGCGCAGGTCGCTCGCGTCCTTGGCGCGCAGAACCTCCAGCGCCTTGACTTCGCTTTCCTTGTCGTCGGTGCGCACCCAGAGGACGAGGCCACCGTGCTTGAGGTGCTTGTCGATCTGATCGGCGTGACGCTTCTCCATGCGCCTCGCGAAATAAAGCCCGAGCGCTCCCGCGGCGAGGCCTGCTCCGAGCGCAGCGCCAGCCGTCGCGAGGACAGCTGCTCCGCCGACGCCTGCAATCGCCGCAGCACCGGCGCCACCAATGTAGACCGGAATGCCGGCCAGGGCGGCGAGGCCCTCGCTGCGCGAATCGCTCGATACGAATGTGCCGCGCGGAGTTTTCGGGTTGTCGGCCAGTTCCGCAGCATCGGGGATGTGATCGCCGAACTGCGCGCGCAACGCCTCCTCGCTGCCGAGGACGCATATGTCGTCGCGCGTGAACCCCGCTGCCAGGAGCGCATCGACGGCCGACTGAAGCTGCCCGGCCGAGGTGAAAACCGCAGAAGCCTCGCGGCTCGTCTCGGTCGTAGCGTCTGTGCTGTCCGCGCCTGTCAATGCCATGGTTCATTGCTCCTTGTTGTGTTGCCGGGAGCGATGAGGCACGGCCAACCCCTAAGATTGCTTTGGCCGGAGCGTGCAAATTGTCGGCGCCGTCCAAGGCTGGACTTCCTGGCGAGAGCCGCCGTGGCCGGGCTTCGTCCACAGGCTAAGACGCCGGTTGAGTTGCTTAAAAAACACGGATCCGGGCGGAGGCTTGCCAAGGGGCGCCGCGGCGTGCGAGTTCTGCGGCAACGACCAACCAGGGATTCGCCGCTATCGGCCCCTCGTCCTAAGCGTTCCGTGCTCGGCACGTTGCAACGACGGGATAGACACATGGCCGGAGTCGTACGCGACCTCTTCGCAACGATCGAAAGCTTCATGAACGACAAGACTGCCCGTGCGACGCGCCGCGCGACGGATGCCTCCGATGCCTACACAGCCGCGGACATCGAAGTCCTCGAAGGGCTCGAGCCTGTGCGCCGGCGCCCCGGCATGTATATCGGCGGCACCGACGAGAAGGCGCTGCATCACCTGTTCGCAGAGGTGATCGATAACTCGATGGACGAGGCCGTTGCCGGGCATGCCACCTGGATCGAGGTGGAACTCGACAACGAAGGCTACCTGTCGGTGACGGACAACGGTCGTGGCATCCCGGTCGATCCGCATCCGAAATTCAAGAACAAGAGCGCGCTCGAAGTCATCATGTGCACGCTGCACGCGGGCGGCAAGTTCGAGGGCAAGGCATACAACACCTCTGGCGGTCTGCACGGCGTCGGCGTGTCGGTGGTCAACGCGCTGTCGGATATCTGCGAAGTGGAAGTCGCGCGCAGCCAGCAGCTCTATCGCATGGTGTTCTCGCGCGGCGTACCGCAGGGCAAACTGGAAAAGCTCGGCCCGGTGATGAACCGCCGCGGCACCAAAGTGCGGTTCCATCCGGACGAGAAGATCTTCGGCAAGGGCGCACACTTCAAGCCGTCGCGCTTGTTCAAGATGGCGCGTTCCAAGGCGTACCTGTTCGGCGGCGTGAAGATCCGCTGGAAGTGCGACCCCGAACTCATCAAGGACGATACGCTGCCCGAAGCCGAGTTCCATTTTCCCGGCGGCCTCAAGGACTATCTCGGGTCGGAGATTGCCGGACAGACGCTCGTTACCAAGGAGCTCTTCGCGGGCAACGTCGAGCGCGAAGGCAAGCACGGGTCGGTCGAGTGGGCGGTCGCCTGGGTCGCGGACGCCGACGGCTTCTCACGCTCCTACTGCAACACCATTCCCACCGGCGAGGGCGGCACGCACGAAAACGGATTGCGCTCGGCACTGTCGAAGGGCCTGCGCGAGTTCGGTGAGCGCGTCGGCAATCGCAAGGCAGCGCAGATCACCGCAGACGACGTGATGGGCACTGCCGCGTCGATGCTGTCGGTGTTCATCCGCGAGCCGGAGTTCCAGGGGCAGACCAAGGACAAGCTGGCGACGCAGGAAGCG
Organism: Hyphomicrobium sp.; assembly: GCA_030148725.1. GTDB lineage: Bacteria > Pseudomonadota > Alphaproteobacteria > Rhizobiales > Hyphomicrobiaceae > Hyphomicrobium_A. Next base: position 15,143 of record JASBSU010000030.1, on the reverse strand, counting down.
ACGCGCATCGTCGAGTCGACGGTGAAGGATGCTTTCGACCATTGGCTGACGGAAAGCCCGCAGCAGGCGACGCGTCTCCTCGAATGGTCCATCGATCAGGCCGAGGAGCGGCTGAAGCGCCGGCGCGAGAAGGAAGTCGGCCGCCAATCGGCAACGCGCAAGCTACGCCTGCCGGGCAAGCTCGCCGACTGCACTATTCAGGCCGCTTCCGGCACCGAAATCTTCATCGTCGAGGGCGATTCGGCCGGCGGCTCAGCGAAGAGTGCCCGGATGCGCGAGACGCAGGCGGTGTTGCCGCTGCGCGGCAAGATCCTGAACGTCGCGAACGCGTCATCGGCCAAGCTGTCGCAGAACCAGCTGCTGGCGGATCTCATCCTGGCGCTCGGCGTCGGGACCGGCTCGAAGTACAACGACGAAGACCTGCGTTATGAGCGCGTCATCGTCATGACCGACGCCGACGTCGACGGCGCGCATATCGCCTCGCTGCTCATCACCTTCTTCTATCAGGAGATGCCGGGGCTCATCGAGAACGGGCACCTTTTCCTTGCCGTGCCACCGCTCTTCAAGCTGACGCACGGCGCGAAATCGGTCTACGCCCGCAATGAGAAGCATCGCGCGGAGCTGATCGCCAAGGAGTTCAAACCTAACGCCAAGATCGAGGTGTCGCGGTTCAAAGGCTTGGGCGAGATGAACGCCAGCCAGCTCAAAGAAACGACGATGGACCCCACGAAGCGCACGCTGCTGCGGGTCGAGATCGGCGAAGACGACAGGTCGGCGATCGGCGAGGCGGTCAACGCGCTGATGGGCTCGAAGCCGGAGGCGCGCTTCCGGTTCATCCAGGAACGCGCCGCGTTCGCGCACGATCTGGATATTTGAGGCCAGATAAGCAGTTACGCGATCGATAGCAATCTGAGGTCCGGAGCAAACCACTCGCCGCGGACACGGTGGGTGTGTGCTCATTTGGCCACTCAGATATGGGCGCATGCCCGTGGACGTTGTTTTTTGTCTTGAGGTACACCTCTACTGAACGTACCAAACTTCGGTAGTGTCGTTGAAGTTTGCGTATCGGGGGTTGAGTATGTTGCGTGCGGGCGTATTGGGTGCTGCGATCAGCGCCATTCTTATGGCCGGCCCAGCGATGGCCGGAGATTTCAACTGGAGCGGCGCGTACTTAGGTATCCACGGCGGCTACAGCTGGGCGGACATCGATTATCCGGGCGCGCCCCCTTACGTTCCCACTCCAATTCCGCCAGGCGTGACGAGCGGCCCTCCGCGTCCTTCTTTGGAAGGCGGCTTAGTCGGCGGTCAGATCGGATACAATTTCCAGTATCAGAGCGTGGTCTTCGGCGTAGAGGCCGACTGGTCGTTCGCGAATATGGATGCTACCGAACGCGACGGCAACTTCATCACGCAAAGCTACGAGATCAATGGGTTTGGTAGCTTGCGCGGACGCCTTGGCCTCGCGATCGGCAATTTCCTTCCCTACGCGACAGGTGGCTGGGCATGGGCGGATACAAGCTTCAACCAATCCTGTGGAGCGGGCGCGCCGGGCACTACGCATTGCTCACCCGCCAGGGCCGGGACGTATAGCAAGACGGACGATCAAACCGTCGATGGCTATGTCTACGGCGGCGGTGTCGAAGCAGCGCTCAGTGAGAACTGGTCGCTGCGTGCCGAGTATCTTCGCTACGATTTCGACAAGCAGGCGTATGATCTTGGTGCTTCCCCAAATGGCTTCGCGCTCGGCTCAAAAACCCTGGAACATGACATCGAGGTCGTGCGGGCTGCCGTGAGCTATCGCTTCGGTGAGCATCGGGCGCCGGCTCCGCTCAAGTAAGAGTCCCCGGAAGGGACGATCGCGAGATCAGAATTCGACGGGGGCTTCGGCCCCCGTTTGCGTTTGGATGGCGGCTCAGTTCGTGGCCGGTCCCACGACCACGCCGAGCCGTTGGGCTATGCGGCGGGCGGTGGCTTCGCGCTGCTCGGTGATTGCGGCGAATGCGTTGCGCGCGGATTGCAGGACGCCCGTGGGCGCGGTCTCTGGCGTGCCGCTGTCAAACGGCGGCTCGGGTGCGTATTCCATGTAGAGCTGGATCGTGCGGGCGGTATCGTCGCCGCACAGCATCGCGGCAAGTCGCAGCGCGCCGTCGATGCCGGCCGTGACGCCTGCGGTGGAAACGAGCTTTCCGTCAATCACAACACGCTGCGGCTCCGCGATGGCACCAAAGTAAGGCAGAAGATGATGCGCCGACCAGTGCGTGGTGGCGCGCTTGCCCTTGAGCAGCCCGGCAGCGCCGCAGATCAGCGCACCCGTGCAGACCGAGAGCACATAGCGCGCGCTCACCGCCTGGCGCGCAATCCACTCCAGTGTTTCAGCATCCTCCATCAGCGCCTGCTGACCGAAGCCGCCCGGCACGTGCAGCAGGTCGAGTTGGGGAGCGTCGGCCAGCACTGTGTCGGGCGTCAGGCGCAGACCACGGACGTCGCTGACCGGCGCTGCGGTCTTGGCGATCGCCAGGCACTTGGCGCCAGGCAGCCGCGAGAGCACCTCGAAGGGGCCGGTGAAATCGATCTGGTCGACGCCGTCGAAAAGCAGCGAGCCGATCACCAGGGGCTTTTCGCCTGCGTTCATGCTTGTCTCACGTTCGTCATCGGCGGCATTCGAGCATTGCCTCACTTGCGCCACCTTGCATTGCAATGTACTTTACATTGCAAAGTATGGGGCACGCGATGCAGGATCTGGAACACGCGCTCAGCGATATCAAGACGCTGCGCAGCCAGTTGGCTCGAAGTACGCCGTTTCGGGGCTACAGCGCCAGCGCATTCGCCGCGACAGGCATACTTGCGATGGCGGCGGCCGGCGTGCAGACGTGGCTGCTGCCGCAGCCTAATAGAGACGTCGAGAGCTTCGTAGCCCTATGGGTGATCACGGCGATGCTCGCCGGTCTGATCATCGGCCTCGACGTCATCGCCCGCTCTCGACGTGCGCATCTTGGTCTCGCCAACGAAATGATCTACACGGCGCTCGAGCAGCTGCTGCCGGCGGGCGTTGCAGGTGCGCTCCTCACCTACGTGATCCTGCGCTTTGCGCCGGAGGTGGCCTGGATGCTGCCGGGGCTGTGGCAGGTCATGCTCAGTCTCGGCATCTTCGCGGCCTGCCGGTCGCTTCCCGCGCCTCTGGTGTCGCTGGGCGTCTGGTATCTGGCGACTGGCCTCGTCTGTCTCGCGGTCGGCCATGACTTTCCGCTGTCGGCTTTGGCCATGGGCGTTCCGTTCGGCGTCGGGCAACTGCTGGCGGCCGGTCTCATCCACAAATACGGAGTGGTCGATGGCGACGAATAAGAAGGACGGCGCGAGTGGGCGCTTTGCCTATGACCTCGACCGGGTCATTCACGAGAAGGCACGGCTCAGCATTCTCACGTCGCTGATCGCGCATCCGAAAGGGCTGCGGTTCGGAGACCTGAAGCAGCTTTGCGCGCTGACGGACGGCAATCTCAGCCGGCACCTTGAAGTGCTGGAGGAAGCGGGCTTCGTCTCTATTGCGAAGAGCTTCGAGGATAACCGCCCGAAGACGGCATGCAAAATCACGGCCGAGGGGCGGCGCCGCTACATGCAGTACCTCGATGTGCTCGAGCAGGTGGTGCGTGATGCCGCCGACGCCGCGAAGGCGGCCGGCGACAAGATTTCGACCAAGCTGCGTCTGGCATAGGCGCCTTTTTATTTGGACGTTTTTATTTGTTCGGAGACTTTGTAATGCAAAGTACACGGGATGGGAAAGTTATCACCTTCGAACGACCCTCGCGGGTCAGCGCGGAGCCCTCAGCGACAGCGAAGCGCGCCGAGCGCGTCGCCACTCTGCCGCGTGCGCTCCTCAACGATGCATGGTGGGTCATTCCGGCCCTGCCGGCTCCGAAACGCCGTGCGACGCTTTCGCTCGTGCCCGGATGCGGGCCGGCGGTGAAGCCATGAGCGGGGAAGCATCGGTGCCCGCTGTACCCGCTGAAGAGAATGTCGAGGCTGCTTCGCCATCGGCCACCGTCGGCATTACCGGGCTCGCTGTCGTCGCCGCCGTCACGGTGCTCGCCGATGTCCTGCTTTTCAAGCGCGCGCCGGGCGTCGGCCTGGTGGTTTTTCTCGCGGCGGTCGCAGCAGCGGCCCTCGCGACGAATTCGGTTCACACGAGCCGCAAGGCTGCAGTTGCCGCGGCGGGCGTTCTGATCGCGGGCCTTGTGCCCTTTGCGGTCAACCCCAGCCTTCTTTCGTTTCTCTCCGCCGTCGGTGGGATCGTGCTGTTTGCGACGCTGCTGTTCGCCAGGCCCGAACCGCTGATGGCGGACGTTCTCACCGCAGCGCAGCGAATGCTGCTAAGCTCTATTCACCGCGCGCCCCTAGACCTTTGGGGCAGCTTGATGCGCGCCGGGCGTCCGCGTCCCAGATCCATCACAGCAATGCTCCTCGTGTGGTTCGTGCCGGTGACGCTCGGCGCGGTATTTGCCGCACTGTTCGTCCGCGCCAATCCGCTGCTCGAGACATGGATCCGGCTCATCGATCTGCCAGACCTGCTGCACCGCTTCGCGAACGAGTTCGACGGCGTGCGCATCGGCTTCTGGCTCATGGTGATCATGCTCGTCTGGCCGGTGCTGTTCGTGCGCGCTTATCGGCGGCGCGCATCGCAGACTCAAAAGAGCGGCGAGTCTGCAGGCAAAGCGAGCCTACCACCGGCGATGCTCGGCGAGGCCGCAATCCTGCGGTCGCTGATCGTGTTCAATACGCTATTCGCCGTGCAGACGGTGCTCGATGCGCTCTACCTGTGGGGTGGTGTGGCGCTCCCGCAGGGCATGACGCACGCCGAATACGCTCACCGTGGCGCCTATCCGCTCATCGTAACGGCGCTGCTCGCGGCGGGCTTCGTCATCATTGCTTTGAGGCCGGGAGGCGAAGGCGAACGCTCGCCGCTGATCCGAGGTCTCGTCTATCTTTGGATCGCGCAGAACATCTGGCTCGTCATATCGTCCATCCTGCGGCTCGATCTCTACGTTGCTGCGTATTCGCTCACCTATTGGCGTGTCGCCGCCTTCATCTGGATGATGCTGGTCGCGATCGGGCTCGCGCTGATCCTGACACGCATTGTTCTCGGCCGCTCCAATGCCTGGCTGATCGGTGCAAACCTCGCCTCGCTCGTTCTGGTGCTCTACGTCTGCGCGCTCGCAAACTTTGCCAGCATTATCGCGACCTATAACGTCGCGCACAGCGCCGAGATGGGCAGCGGCGGACCGGCTCTCGATCGCGCCTACCTTTACTCATTGGGAGCCCAAGCAATCCCAGCGGCAGACAGGTTCGCCGCGCGAAATCCCGACGCTGTCGGGGAGGTCCCCGTATCGCCCGGCTTGAGCTATCCTTTTCGGCAAAGGCGAGACCATCTGGCCGGGCAGCTCCTCATGAGGATGCAGGACTGGCGGGCTTGGAACTACCGGGATTGGCGCTTGGCGCAGTATCTCGCCGAGGCTGGCGAGCCGGCGGCACTTCCTCCGACAGCACCGCCGCCGCCGAACTAGACGCCAGGGTTGATCGGCGCCCCGATCACGGGGCTCCCATGAAATAGCCGCAGCGGCTCCCGCAAAAAGCCGCATCGCCGGATACGACTAGGGAATGTCGTGAATTGAACGGCTTGACCGTCGACATAAATTGTATACGCAGCCTCTATTGCGTTCCGGCCAGAAAGCCGACTTCCACATAAATGGATCCAACTGCGCTAATCGGAGTTTAGGAAATCTCTAGTTAGATCAGCGGTTAGGCATTCCTAAGGGTTACCGACATGCTTTTGATCCCGGCGCTTTCCCGCCGCACCCTCATCTCCATGGCCGCGTTTGCCGCCGTCGCGGTCGTGAGCGCTGCCGCGCCTGCCGCCGCTCGCAGCAATCGCGACCAGGACGAGTCCGCCCAAGCGACAAACCGGACGCCCGGGAAGCCGGTGCTGGCGGTGGTCTCGCTCGGCGACCAGCGGGTGACCATCTACGATAAGGACGGCGCCATCATGCATGGGCCGATCTCGAGCGGGGCGACGCCCAACGACACGCCGCCGGGCATCTACGCGATCCTGCAGAAAAACCGCGAACACTATTCGAACCGCTATGACGACGCGGCAATGCCGTTCATGCAGCGCATCACCTGGACGGGTATCGCGCTTCACGCTGGCGCGCTTCCCGGTTATCCCGCTTCGCACGGCTGCGTGCGGCTGCGGCATGACTTCGCCGGCCAGCTCTTCGACATGACGAAGCTCGGCATGCGGGTTGTCGTGTCGCGCAACAACATGGAGCCGGTGGCGATCTCGCATCCGACGCTGTTCAAGCCGAAGCCATTCAGGAACGAGGTTGCCGTTCTGACGCCGGCAGCCATTAGCGTTCCTCAGCCGGCGGCGGAGGGCAAGAGCACGCGCTACGACGGCGGCCCGAACGATCCTCCGGAACTTGCCACGCGCACCGCGACGCTGCAGGCCATCGCAGCGGCGAAGTCCGCCGAAGCCGACGAGCTCGGCAAGAAGGCGGATGCTGCGCGAGCGCTCGCCAAGCAGAAGCAGCGCGAGAGCGCGAAGGCTGCGCGCGACCTGAAGAACGCTGAAAACGCCCTGAAGCGCGCCACCTCATGGCTCGCCGATTCGGAGCGCATCCTGTCGCGCGCAACGAAGGAGAAGGCCATCAAGCGCGCCCAGGACCAGAAGGCAAAGGCCGAGGCCAAGGTGGCCGAAACCAAGGCGAAGCTGGAAGAGGTGCAGGCGAAGACAAAGCCCGCTCTCGAAGAAGCACAGCGCGCCGACGAGATCGCCAAAGCGGCGGAGGCCGAAAAGGCTGCCGTTTCCGATGCCGCGCGCGCTGCGGAACGCAAGCTCTCGCCGGTGTCCGTGTTCATCAGTCGGCAGACCGGCAAGATCTACATCCGTCAGGCTTTCGAACAGATCTACGAAGGCGACGTGGTGATCCACGACCCGACACAGCCCATCGGCACGCATATCTACACGGCCGTCGACTACAAGCCCGGTGGACGCGACATGCAATGGAATGTCGTCTCGATCGCCGGACGCCAGCCGGGCGAGCCGGAGAAGAGCAGCGGCATGAACCGCGTCGGCCGCGGCAATGTCGCGCCGATCCCGACCGATCTCGTTGCGGCGACTGCTGCGCTCGACCGCGTGGAGATTCCCAAGGAGACGATGGACCAGATCTCGGAGCTGGTGCTTCCGGGCTCGTCGCTCATCATCTCGGACGAGGCCGCTCACAAGGAAACCGGCAAGGCGACCGACTTCATCGTTCTGCTGAGCGGCGAGCCTCAGGGCGGCATCATCCTGCGTCCGAAGCCGAAGCCGGAGTTCTATGACGACTACTGGGGCTATGGTGGCTACAGCTACGGCCCGCAGTACGGCTACGATCGCCGCAGGCAGAAGAAGGGTCAATTCTTCGGCGGCGGCAAGTTCCCCTGGTGGTAATTCGCCGGGGCGTTGCTCGCGCCACATCAGCGAATGAACAGAGGCCGCGGCAATGTCCGCGGCCTCTTCGCTTTTCAGGCGCAGCGCCGGGCCACGCCGCGAGTTCGGAAAGCGGCGTTGGAACACATGCTGGCCGGCGCCGTTGACCCCGAGTGCCGTCACTCATTGCAGATAGCGAGGTGCAATCATGACCGCCTGGATGTGGCTTCTCGTGGTGTCCGCAGGCGCGGCCCTGCTCGGCTACTTCATTTTTTACGGCCAGCGCCGAACCGAGGAGCCGGAGCCGATCGCCGCAAAAGCGCGGCGGGACGAGGCGACGCGCGTCACCTATGAACAGTCCGAACGAGATGAGGCGCGCTGAGCGCAACTACTCGTCGCTGCCGCCAAGGAAGGCAGCGACGGCGGGTGATTTTTGCAGTTCGTGGAGATCGACGGCGGTCGGCAGCTGAGGCTTGTCGCGCTCTGCATTGACCATGCAGAGGAAGCCGAGCGGCTCGTCGTTCGTGGCGCGGAACTGGTGCCAGGTGAGCGGAGGGATGAAGACGAGGTCACGCTCTCGAACGGCGCGTAGGTCTTCGCCGACGAGGCAACGCCCCGATCCACGCAGGATCATCACTGCGTGCACATGCTCGTGCCGCTCCAGCGTCGAGTAGCCGCCGGCATCGATCTCGAAATAGCGCAGCTCGCAGCCCAGCTCGGGGCGCTGGAAGAGGATCTGGCGCGTGATGGATTTGAACGGCGCGGCGCCCTCTTCCTTGTAGGCAAGGAGATCGACCTCGTCCCAGCGAAAACCGGGCTGCGATTCTCGGAAGGATTTCGGCTTGTGTTCCCGATCAACCATGAGGTTCGAAGTATCCCGCTACGCGCGTTGCGAACGCTCGTGCCTCGTCGGTCAAGCGCTCCTTGGCTGCCAAGAGGCTGCCACCAACCAGCAACATGGTGCGATCGCCGTAGAAGTCCAGTATCTCGGGCACGCGCTGCAACGTCATGCCGCCCGCCGGCGCCGGCATGCAGGGCCTCAACCCTCCCCACGCGTCGCGCGCGGCATTTGCGAGCGTGCGGCACGTTTCGGGCGAATAGCTGAAGCGGCCGCCATGGTTCGGGAAGATGGTCGCGTCGGCGCCAAGGAGCCGGAAAAGCTTGCCGAGCAGCAGCGGCGGCGCGAGGCGCGCAGCCCCCGACATCGCAGGATGAGCAATGAAGGCGATGTGCGGGAAGGCGCGTGTTATGGCGTGGAAATCCGGCAGGCCGGAGATCATCGGTTCGACGAGAACGGTGTCCAACCCCTCATCGGCGACGACGCGAAGCTGCGTGCGTAGCGTGTCGAGGTTGCCGGTGATGTTGGGCACGTAGCGTGTTGCTCCGCCCGTCTCGCGGTTCGCCTCGGACACGGCGCGCGCGCACATCACGACGCGCGCGGCGAACGGGCTGTAGGCCTGATCGGCGAGGCCGTGGTCGTCCTTCACATAGTCGATGCCGCCACGGGCAAGCTGGCCAGCGAGACGTGCGAGATCATCGTTCCGCAGGCCCTGAGGCTTCAGCGCGCTGCACGTCAGGGCGCGGTTGCCGGCGCCGACCCTCGCCCGGAGACCGTCGATGCCGTGGTTGGGGCCGCCGAAATGGGTGAGCATTTCGGCAGGAAGCTCCACATCGGCGAGCGTCACGTCTTCGAGGATCGAGGCGTTGCCAAACAGCATGTTCATCAGCTGGCCCGGCTCGCTGCCGGTCGTCGAAACAGCCAGGCCGATGCGTACCTCGAAGAGACCCGCTCGCAACTCGCGGACGTCTCGCACTTCGCCGACGATGTCCTGAAGAACGACATCGCTATCGACGGCCGACAGCGGAAGCTCGACGCTCTGCTCCAGGGCGATCGCCTCGGCGCGTCCTTCGATCGCGCTCGCATCGGAGGCGATCCGATAAACGGCGATCAGCCGCGACGCTACCGACGCGGGCTGGGGATCGGACGGAGTGGAAAATTCGGTGTACTCGGCCTTAGAAGGCGAAATTCGCGTCAGCACGATGGTCCTTCTGGACGTGCGGTTGTCCGCATCACGTTTGAGATACTTTGGGGCAGGAGGCCCGGCAAAGAAGCAATCCTGAAGAGCAATGCAATAATCCGTCAATCCCGTTTATTCGGCGCCCAGCGAGGCGCGCCCTGGCGACGGTCAGGCGAGGCTGTCTTTAACGTGCCAGCGGCCGATCGCTTTTAAGGGACGGGCCGCAACGACGATCGTCATTGCGGCCACGCCTCGGCTGCCGGTCGGGCGGTCAGTTCTTGCGCAGCGATGCCTCGACCTCGCGTGCGATGCCGGCGGCGTCGGCGATGTCGGCATATTCGATCGCGGCGTTGTCGACGTAGATTGCCTCGCCGTGCTTGGGCGCGTACTTGTCGCCGAGCACGCCCATTGCGGTCGGGTGCCCGTGGGCGTTCTCTTCGCTGCCGAAGTAACCTTCGACGATGACGCCCTTCTCGCGGTACTCCGGGTCCTCGAGCATCAGCTCATGCAGCCGCTTCAGGTTGTAGTGCGGGACGGACGCCATGAGATGATGCGGGAGGTGATAGTCCATCCCGAACGGGAACACGGCATAGCGCATGATCGGGCCAACGAGGAAAACGCGCGTGTTGGTGTAGCGGCCGCGGTCGGCGTTTCCGTGCTGCACCCACTGCCGCAGGATCATGAACAGCGGGAAGGTCGTGAAAAGCGGCAGGATCCAGAGCAGGCCGAAGTACGTCCATGCATCAACCCCCGTCGCATACTGCACGGCGGAGATCGCGCCATACAGCAGCGCCATATACGTGACGCGATAGATGCCAATCATGCGCATCGGGATGACGGGTGCGAGGCGCGTGCGCGGGTAGGAGGATTCCGGCAGCACCCAGAGCAAGCCGACGACGGCAGCCCACATTGCCGGCAGAGTGATCGCAACGGCCAGCCAGTTGCCCATGACGATGAGCGGGATGATCGCCGCTGGTGCGCCGACGGCAAACAGGATGCCGGCACGCAGCGGCCACGCGGAGCCGGGGCGATCGGGATCGTTGTAGGGATTGTGCTCGCCGCCACCCAACGAAGAATACTTGGCGCGGATGATCGTGTAGCGGAAAAGGTTCGGCAGCCAGAGCTGCTTCAGCAGCGACCACAGGATCTCGACATGCGTGATCGGGAAGTCGAGCCAGTGATTGCTGTCGTGAAGCTGGCTGATGTCGGGGTCGCGCACCGGGTCGTTGACGAACTGGTGATGCGCCAGGTGATGCAGCCGGTAGTGATAGGTCGTCGTGAAGATCGGGAAGGCGCCGAGCCAGTCGGAGGCCAGCTCGTTGAGCTTGCGATTGGCGAACAGTATGTAGTGCGTGCCCTCATGGATCACACCGCCGAACTGATGCTGCGAGGCGCCGATGGCGAAGATGGCAGCAATCGTGGAAGGTAGCGCCCACCACCACGAAATCTCGCCAGCGCGCGCGGCCTCAAACACCCATACGGCGCCGACGACGGATACTGCGACGACCAGATAGATACGTGCCAGCGGCCACCAGTTTGAGACGTTGTCCCGCGCCTTGAGCGTCTTCACCTCCTCACTCGCCTGCCGATTCGGGCGTAAGCGCGCCGAGTCGGGGGCCAAGCGCGGCGCAGCGATACCGGCCGTCGCTCCTTGAGCTGTCATGTGTACGGTTCCCGATTGGAGTTCTGAACTGCGCCGAATCCGATCAACGTATTCTGGCAAACAGTGAATTGCCCAGCCAATGCAAACGAATTGCTGCGGCGACGTTGCACTGAAGTTACGGCCACCGTTGCAATAAAGGGTATTTGCGTTGCCCATTACGGCGGCGCCAGCTTAGTAAACTGAAAGTTGAGGCCGCATCCCAGCGTTGGAGGCGGCTTGAGTTGTTGTTTTGCGTTCTCGGCGGAACCACACAGCAACATCAGGGGAAAACAATGCGCACCAAGGCGCTCGCGGCAGAATTCATCGGAACATTCGCACTCGTTGCCTCAATCCTCGGGGCGGCCCTGTTCTCGTTCCCCGTTTCGGGCATCACGGGCGTCGCTCTTTCGCTCGGCTTCACCGTCATGGCGATGATCTTTGCCGTCGGGCACATCTCGGGCGGGCATTTCAATCCAGCCGTGACCCTAGGGCTCGTCGCAGGTGGCCGCTTCAAAGCCGGCGATGCACCCGCTTACATCGTCGCGCAATGCTTGGGCGGCATCGCAGCCGCGGTGGTGTTCTACATCATCGCATCCGGCAAATCCGGGGGGTTCGAGGTCGGCAACTTTGCCTCGAACATGTACGGCGGCGAGGGATATTCCCTGCTCTCCGCGTTCCTGATCGAAGTCGTCCTGACGGGACTTTTCATCTTCATCATCATGGGTGTCACGTCGAGCAAGGCGCCGGCCGGTTTCGCCGCCATCGCCATCGGCCTTGCGCTGGCGGCCACGCAGTTCATGGCGATTCCGGTCGATAATGCGTCGATCAACCCAGCGCGCAGCCTTGCGACGGCCGTCATCGCCATGGGTGAGCCGCTGGCTCAAGTCTGGCTGTTCTGGGTGGCCCCGATCCTCGGTGGTGTCCTCGGCGGTCTTCTGGGGCGCGCGCTGGTCGGCAATACCGACTGATTTGTGACGAAAACACCTGAGGAAAAACCGCGGCTGGACGCCACATCCCGCGGTTTTTCTTGCGTTTTTGGCGAACATGTGTCAGCACACAAACGGCTCGAGCGCAGGGGAAGCTATTTATTTAGATCCTTTCCGAGCCCCGCGATATTCGCTTAGCCCCTTTAGGCACTCCAATTCCCCCTGCGCTCCGTCACCCGCTGCCGCCATGAAAGGCGTTGGCGCGGGCCCGCATGGAACGCAGACGGAGAAGTTCACTTTTGGAAAATAAGACCTTCGCGGAGCTCGGGCTGAGCTCCAAGGTGCAGGCGGCCATAACTGCTGCCGGCTACTCGGCGCCGACTCCGATTCAGGCAGCCGCCATACCAATCGCAGTGACGGGCCAAGATGTACTCGGCATTGCGCAGACCGGAACGGGCAAGACGGCGTCTTTCGTTTTGCCGATGATTACCCGCCTCGAAACGGGGCGTGCACGAGCCCGGATGCCGCGCTCGCTGATCCTCGCACCGACGCGCGAGCTGGCCGCCCAGGTGGCCCAGAGCTTCGAAAAATACGGCATCAACAACAAGCTGTCGCTGGCCCTGCTCATCGGCGGCGTCTCGATGGACGATCAGGTCAAGAAGCTCGACCGTGGTGTCGACGTCCTGATCGCAACACCCGGCCGGCTCCTCGACCATTTCCAGCGCGGCCGTGTGATGCTGATGGGTGTCGAGATCCTCGTGATCGACGAAGCCGACCGCATGCTGGACATGGGCTTCATTCCCGACATCGAGAAGATCTGCAAGCTTCTGCCGCCGCGCCGCCAGACGCTCTTCTTCTCGGCGACGATGCCGCCGGAAATCACCCGGCTCGTCAGCCAGTTCCTGACCAATCCCGAGCGCGTCGAAGTCGCGCCGCCGGCGACAACCGCCAAGACCATCACGCAGCGCTTCCAGTATTGCCCAAACGGAGAGGACTGGGCCAAGCGCGAGGTGCTTCGCGAACTGATCCGCGAGACCAACGTCCGCAACGCGATCATCTTCTGCAACCGCAAGGTCGACGTCGCGATTCTCAACAAGTCTCTTCTGAAGCATGGCTTCTCCGCCGGCGCGCTGCATGGCGACATGGACCAGAAGAGCCGCATGGAGACGCTCGACAAGTTCCGCTCGGGTGAGTTGAAGCTGCTCGCTGCGAGCGACGTTGCCGCACGCGGCCTGGACATCCCCGACGTCAGCCACGTCTTCAATTTCGATCTGCCCTGGCAGTCGGACGATTACGTGCACCGCATCGGCCGCACTGGCCGCGCCGGCAAGGAAGGCCATTCAACGTCGCTCGTCACGATCGACGAATTGAAGAACCTCAAAGACATCGAGAAGATGGTTGGGCAACCGGTGGAGTGGATCGGCGAAGGTCCAACCGAGGAAGACTACGCCGAAGCCGGCAAGAAGAAGCGCCGCGGTCGCGGTGGCCGGGGCGCCGCCCAGCGTGGCGGTCGCGGCAGCCGTCCCGAGGCTGGATCGCAAGCGCGCGTTGACGATGCTGCACGCGGTGAAGGCCGGAGCCGGCGCGGTGGCGAGCGTCGCAGCGGTGGCCAGCCGAAGGAAGGCGGCGAGCGTCGCGAGCGCGAGCAGCGCCAACCGGAGCAGCGCGCACCTCGACGTGAGCAGCATGACGCGCCGCGCGCAGCTCGTCCGCAAGCTGCCCCCGACGCCCAGCCCCGCGCGCAGCAGGCTTCGGCGCGCCCTCAGCAAGTCACGGCATCTGGCAACGGCCCGCGCCAACCGCGCAACGCTTCGACTGAGCCGCGCAATGCACCGGCACCGCGGCAGGAGCGGCAGCGCCAACCCGAGCAGCAGCGTTCGTCGGGCTTTGCCGACAACATTCCAGCCTTCCTGCGCAATCCCGTGAAGCGCCCCGCTAAGGTCGCCGGAGAATAGGCGACCTTAGCGGCGCAGGATTATCGAGCGGACGGCCCAGATGATACGGGCTGTCCGTTAAGGCTGCGCAGCCTGCTCATCCGCCGAAGAGTCCCATCCTTCAGCACGAAGTGGTGCCATAGCGCTGCCGCGACGTGCAGACAGGCCACCGCGATCAGCAGATACGCGGCAATTTCGTGCGCCTCCTCGACGAAATCTTCGCTGGCGCGCGACAGCGTCCAAGGTGACGGCAGGGGCACGATGCCGAAGGCGAGCGGCACGACGGGCGGATCCTGCAGGCTCGCGAGCAGCCACCCGAACAGCACCGTTGTCAGAGTGAGGATGTACAGCGCCAGATGCGTAAAGCGCGCCGCTTTCTGCTGCAGAGGCGGTGTGCCGGCAGGAGCGGCGGGCGCCGGGTTCGCCAACGCCCAAGCGATGCGCACAACCAGAAGAAAGAGCAGGGTCGCGCCGAGCGATGCGTGCACCGTGATGTAGAACGGCTGCTCGGCGCGAGGCACCTCGTCCATCGCCAATCCCAGCCCGAACGTGCCCAAGATCAGCACGGCGACCACCCAATGCATGACGACCGCCGGCCACCCCCAACTGTCGCTCGTATTCCTAATCATGTGAGTTCCTCCTCCAGCTTCCCGCTCGAACGCCATCGAGCCATACCGCGCCTGACGGGCAGATGACGGAAGAGGCCCAACGCTGACCAAGGTCATTTCGATCAGCCGGCTGCGGCAATGCTGCTCAGCAGTTGGTTCGTCGTTTATCGCGGCGAGGCTCTTGAGATCCAATCAAGCGTACTGATCTCAAATCTCAGACGGTCGCGGTTTGCGCATTCTTCCCAACGCAGGCGCAGCAAATTGTTCCTTCCTGCTTGGAGCGAGCTCAGCCGTTTGTTTCGTCACACGCTTTTCGAGCGTCGCGCGCGCGCATCTGGTCCTGCGACGGCCGCATCGCACAAACTCTTGTCAAGCAGATATCGCAATGCAGCATGTCCAAGCTGTGGATAGACTCGGGTCTGCCTAATTTGCAGGCGTTCGCGGCGCTAGTCTCATGGCGTAGCGGAGGCAAGCATCATGCATGAAAAACAGCTCGCCACTCACCTGCAACGTCAGATGCGCGACTTTGGGGATGTGCGGCGTCCCGATCCCATCGAGG
>JASBSU010000022.1 GCA_030148725.1 Hyphomicrobium sp. | reverse complement strand
GATATTCCTAGCAGCCAGAGCGTCTGATTTTGCCTTGGAAATCAAACATTTGCGCACGGCGCTGGCGGAGGGTTCGAGTCCTCTTCTGGGCACCATCCCGACAGCCAACCCTTTGATACTCGCTGCATTTTTTGCAAGGGTTGGCTAGGGCGTCGGCATTTACGTCGACAATCCGTCCGTCCACCCTGCCGCCAGGGAGCGCAAGGACGGACGCGGCCGACAAACCCAAACCTGCGCAGCCCAGCAGAGAAACGGCCGGCGGCGTTGCTATCTCCGCCTCGTAAGGCGAAGCGAGAGCCCATCCAATTGCGCACAGACGCTGATCTGGCAAGCAAGGCGCGATGTCCGGGTCACGTCGAAGCCCTGATCCAGCATGTCTTCCTCGTCCTCCGAAGGGGGCCCGACGCGGTCGAAGTCCTTCTCGGCAACGATGACGTGGCAGGTCGCGCACGCGAGCGATCCGCCGCACGCCGCCTTCAGCGGCAGTCCGGCAGCGCGCAGCGCCTCCATCACGGTCAGTCCCGATGCCGCGTCTATCGTGTGAGACGTGCCATCTGCATCGAGGACGAAAATAAAGATCAAGTGAGCTGCTCCAATTAGCGTGCAAATCACGTTTCGATCGAGGCTGCGGTCCGCGCCGCCGTTATCGGCGCCGTGTCGACCTTGCATGCCTCCACATTGAGCTGCGGCGCGCCGCGGTCCGTCGAATGCTGGAAGTGGAACGGACGGCCCGGAAAGACTCGGTCGTATGCGGCCCTGGCCGCGGTGACTGCCTCGGCGAACCCGGTGACGATCAGCGGCTGCTTGCCGCTGTATTGGGCAACGTCACCGACCGCGAATACCGCCCTCTCGGAGGTTTCCATCGTGAGCGGATCGACCAGGATCTGCTCACCCGATAGGTCGATATCAAAGTCGCGCAGCGGCCCAAGGTTCGAGACAATGCCGAAGAAGGCCAGCAGATGATCGGCTTCCAGCCACTCGCGTTGGCCATCGAGGTGACTGATCTGGATAGCCTCGAGTTTGCCCGTCTCGGCTTGGAACGCGGCGAGCTGGTAGGGAACCTTCAGTGCGATGCGTCCGCTCAGGCGCAACGCGTCGAGCTTCTGCAAAGAAGCCGGCGCACAACGAAATCTGTCGCGTCTGTGAACGAGAGTGACGCTGCGGGCGTGCTGCGCGAGCGCTATCGCCCAATCGACGGCGCTGTCGCCGCCCCCGGCGATGACGATCCGCTTGCCGCTGAACACCGCCGCATCCTTCACCCAGTAATGGACGCTCGTCCCTTCGAGGCGCTCGATGTCGGCCAGCGGCGGCCGGTTCGGCCCGAATGCGCCGCCTCCGGCAGCGATGATCACGGCCCGCGCAGTGATTGTGGAGCCGTCGGAGAGTTCAAGCGACAGGACGTCACCAGCACGCGTGAGCTTCACGGCCTGCCGCCCGAGATGGAAGTGCGGTGCAAACGGTCTGCCCTGCGCCACTAGGCGTGCGATGAGATCGGCGGCTGTAATCGACGGAAATCCCGGGATGTCGTAGATCGGCTTTTCGGGGTAGAGCGCCGTGCATTGTCCGCCCACATCGCTCAATGCCTCGACCACATGGCAGCGCATGCCGAGATGACCGCAGGCGAAAATTGCCGATAGCCCGATCGGTCCTGCACCGATGATGGCGACATCCGTTTGCACGTTCTGGCTCATAGCGCGACGAGTTCCGCCGTAACCCCATGTACGGCCGAGCTATCGGCGATATCAGTCCTGAGGCCTGGATTGAGTACGTTGACGTTCGCCGCATCGCCGGCGGTTCGTGGCCATCTTCCCTTGTAGACGAGCGCCACTCCGTCTGGGACGTCTGCCGAAACGGTGGCCGTCAACTGAAGCGCACCGGTCCCGTTCTTGAGCAGAACCGGATCGCCGTCCTTGATCCCACGGGAAGCAAGCTCACGCGCGTTGAGGTACACCTGCGGCTCGCTGAGTTGCCGGAGGATTCTCGCATCATTGCCGTAGCTCGAGTTCATGAGCCACGCAGAGGCCGGCGAGAGAACCCGCAACAAACCGCCGGCAGGCGGTGCGTCGGCATGCGGGATCGGCGCCTCGGGGTGCCCTTCTGCCTTGAGCCGGCTGCTACTCACCTCGATCTTGCCCGACGGCGTCGCAAACGTCAGATTTTCGAACTGAACCCGTCCCGTCGCTCCGAAGCCGACCGTTCCCAGCACCTTGAGATCTTCGAAGCTGCCCTTGAAGCGTGTTTGCGCAAGGAGCTGCTGAAGCATGCTGGCATCGCTTTCGTAGAGCGCCGGCTCTGAGAAACCCATGGCTGCCGCGAGCTTCCTGAAGATGTCCTGGTTCGGCAGTGATTGACCGAGCGGCGCTGTCGCCCGTGCCTGCGCCGAAATCGTGTCGTGGAAGTAGGGAAGCACGAGATCGTCAAACTCGAGAAAGCTCGCCGCGGGAAGGACGTAATCCGCATACGCAGCCGTATCGGTCATGAACAGGTCGCTCACCACTGTGAAGAGATCCTCACGCGCGAGAGCCGCACGCAACTTCGACTGCGATGGACTGGAGGCAAGGATGTTGTTGTTCCAGGTGAAGAGCGCCGCTGAGCGCTCCGGATCACCGAGCGCATCCGCCAGATCGATGTGGCTGATGGACGAGCCGCCGTCGCGACGGAGTTCGGGTGCCATCAGGAACGTGATGTCGACGCCCCGCGTCTCCGGCCCGTTCATGTAGCAGAACCCGTGACCTGGGGAGCCGAGATGGCCCGTTGCGATGCTCAACAGTACGGCCGCGCGAAAGGCATTCCCGCCCCGCGGCTGCCGCTGCACGCCCTGTCCCAGCCACAGAAGCGCCGGTCCGGAAGCGAACTGACGGCCCGCCTCGACAATGAGATCGGCGGGCACGCCGGTGAGCGCCTCGGTGACCTGCGGCGAGGCCGCATCGATCGCCGGCTCGACCGCGTCGAACCCTTCGACATGTCTTGCGATGAAACTCCGATCGATCAAGCCGGACCGCTTGATGACATGGAGCAGGCCGAAGGCGAGCGCCGCGTCGGAGCCAGGACGCAGCTGCAGGTGCATGTCCGCAGTGCGCGCCGTCTCATGAGCGATCGGGTCGACGACGATGACGCGGGCTTTCGACGAGCGCACCCAGTGCTCATGGAGGTGTGGCGCGCTGTGAGACGGATTGGCACCCCAGATCAGCAGAGTTCGGGCGTTGGGGAGCTGATCAGGGTCGAAGCCAGTGAGCGACGTGCCGAACATGTCGGCAAGAACCACGTGCCCGGCCTTGTTGCAAACCGTGTCCGGGTCGACCTCCGTCGCGCCGAGGCGATTGAAGAACCGCATGGGAAACCATCCAGCCAGCATCGACACCGTACCCGTGTAATGCGTGTGAAGAATGCTGCGCGCATCGCGCGTGGAAACGATGGCTTTGAGGCGCGCGGCGATATCCGCGAGAGCCTCCTCCCACGATATAGCCTCGAAGACGGCCTTGCCCTTTGGGCCGCTTCTGCGCAGCGGCGTCGTCAAGCGCTGCTCTGGGTCGATGAACGCCCCGTTGTAGGCAAGGGCACACTTGCCGCACAGCGCACCGCGGCTCACGTGGTGGATACGATCGCCGATCACCTTCCGAACCGCACCGTCGCGGACAAGAACGGTCATGCCGCACGCGTCATAGCAGTCACGGGGACACGTCGTCCTTATCGTGTCTTTGCTCATTTAAGCGCGCTCCAGAGAGACTATGGGCAAGCGCGAAATCTATCGATAAAATGGTTGGTATAGACCTTCCACTTTTGCTACGGCAACCAGACCACTTGTCATGCGCACCAAATCTGCGAATGCCCTGCTAGCTCTGCTCGAGGAGGAGGGATCTCAGAGGATCCCGCTTACGCTGCGGCTGCAGAACGCCGTCAGGCGGCTGATCATCGACGGTCATTTGAGCGAAGGGGAGCGCCTTCCCTCCACGCGCATGATGGCGAGCGATCTCGGCCTGGCACGCGATACCGTCGAGGACGCCTATCAGCATCTGGAGATGGAAGGCTTTCTCGAGCGGCGCATGGGGAGCGGCACCTTCGTATCCGCCTCAGAGCATCGGTTCATCGGCAATCGCAGGAGCACTGGCCGAGCCCGCTCAGAAAGATCTGCCCCTGGCTCCACCGAGCTCTCGCGGCGCGGACAGGCGATTGCGCGTTCGGGAGGGGTTCCAGACCACCCGTGCCCAAAACCTTTCGTGGTGCTGCCGGACGTGCAGTCGTTCCCGCTGGAAACGTGGCTGAAGCTCACCGCCAAGGTCATACGCGGCATCAAGCGCGAAACGCTGCTCTATGCCGATCCGATGGGCTATCCGCCGCTGCGCGAGGAGATCGCGCGATATCTCAGCGCACATCGCGGCGTAGAGGCCTCGACCGAACAGATTGTGGTGCTCAACAGCTCCCTGCAAGCGTTGGGGCTGATCGCGAGCTTGCTCATGGAGCCGGGCGAACGCGTTGGCCTCGAAGAACCCGGCTTTCACGGTGCTCGGCAGGTGTTTTGCGCCGCTGGCCTCAGGCTTGAAAGCATTCCCGTCGACGTGGACGGGATATCGAGCGATCGCGTCGAAAAACACGGCAGCGATATCCGCGCCGTCTACGTCACACCCTCGCACCAGTACCCGCTCGGGGCGACGCTGTCTCTGCAGCGTCGACTGGCGCTCGTGCGGTGGGCCGAGCAAACCCGAGGTTGGATCATCGAGGACGACTACGACAGTGAGTTCCGCTACGATGGAAGGCCGATCGCTGCCATTCAGAGCCTCGCACCAGGGCGCCGTGTGCTCTATATCGGCACCTTCAGCAAGGTCCTCTTCCCCGGATTGCGCCTTGCCTATCTCGTCTTGCCGTCCTCACTGGTACCGGCCTTCGTATCCGCACGTACCCTCGTCGATGGGCACACGGCCGTCATCAGCCAGGCCGTTTTGGCCGAGTTCATGCGCGAAGGTCATTTCACGACCCACATCCGGCGCATGCGACAGATCTATCATGCGCGTCGCGATGCCTTTGCCGAGGCATTCGAGAAGCATCTTTCGCGCTTCGCCTCGATGATCTTTCCAGCTGGTGGACTTCACTTGACGGCACTTCTCAACGACGAGCTGGATGAAGCCGCATCGGTGGCAGCCGCCGCGCGCCACGCGATCGAGCTGCCGGCCTTGCGGCAACTTTATGCGGGGCCGAAAGGGCGGAAAGGCTGGCTCATGGGGTTCGCTGCGCTGCCGCCCGGAGACGCCGAGAAGGCTATGCGCAAGCTTGCGAAGGCATTGCCAGACTGACCTATTAGATCTTTCTGGCTTCGCCTAGGACGCGTCGGCGCTGACGGGCTGCACCAGCCCCTGCCGCATGCACAGATAAACCAACTCGATGTCCGAGCGAACCCCGAGCTTCGATTTGATCTCGTAGTGATAGTTGGCAACCGTCTTTGGGCTGAGGTTGAACGAAGACGCGATCTCATCGGTCGTTTTCGCCTCGAGGATCATCCGCAGAACTTCGAACTCGCGCGGCGACAGCTCTTCGACCGGCGATGGATCGCTGCACAGTCGGCTGGTCGCGATCACTTCGTTGATCTCCGCGCACAGCGCAGGCCGGCCGCCAAAAACGCTGCGAATGGCGCTGACGAGAACATCGGGCGGGCTGCTCTTCGTAACGTAGCCTCGCGCTCCGGCGCGAAACGCCTGCTGCGCGTAAGTCGCGCTGGCGTGCATGGTGAAGATCAGAACGCGCGCGTCGGGATCAAGCTGGCGGATCTGGCGGACGAGATCGATTCCGCCGCGTCCCGGCATGGAAACATCGACGACCACGACGTCGGGCTTGCAGAGCTTGAACGCCTGATAGCCGGAGGATGCGTCCTCCGCTTCAGCAACAACTTCGATGTCGCTGTGCATTTCGATCAGCCTGCGATACCCCTGCCGCACCACGGCATGATCGTCGACAAGAAGCACCTTGATGCGGTTGCTCATCATGCGCTCCGCTGCAAGGTCGGAAACTCCACGTCGAGCCCAAATCCGCCGCTCGGCAGTGGCCCGGCAGTAATTTTCCCGCTTAACGCCACGACGCGCTCACGCATTCCGATCAAACCCGCGCCGCCGCCGTTGGAGTTAGACTGGCCACCCGGCCCGACCCCGTCGTCGACCACGGAAAGGTGGATCTTTGCACCATCCGCCTCGCCGCTCTGCGTCAGCATGACTTGCACCGACCTGGCGTTTGCATGCTTCGACGCATTGGTGAGCGCCTCCTGCACGATCCTGTAGACGTGCGCACTCGTTTCCGCCTTGAGCTTCTCGACCGCGCCTGAGGTTTCAATGGAATATTCGGTGCGGCCTTGCGAACTGGCGTTGTGCTGGGCAACGAGTGCTTCGAGGCTCTGCACCAAACCTAGATCATCGATCTCCTGCGGCCGCAAGTAAGTAAGGGTCCGGCGCAGGGTCAGCATCGCCTCCGAAGCAATACGTTCGAGGTCACGTGCCTCCGCGGCGAGCGCCGGCGCCTCGCCTTGCACGCGCGTCCTCAGATAAGCCGCGTTGGCGCACAATGCGCTCAATTTCTGCGCCACGTCATCGTGCAACTCGCGCGCGATGTGCCGCCGTTCCTCTTCCTGCGTGTCGACCAGACGCCGCGCCAGAGCCGTCCGCTCTTCCGTCACGCTGCCAAGCTCCGCGGACAGCGCATTGAAAACCTCGCTGATGCGGTTGAGTTCGCGCAGTCGAAATGCTGGAAGACGCGCTGCAAGATCACCGCGGGTCAATCGGTTGAGTCCGGTCAGAATTTGCTTCGTTGGCTTCAGGGCGCGGTCGATGACGAAATACGTGACGAGACATAGAACGCCCACCAAAGCCGCAGCAAAACCGAGCAGCGGCCCGACACTCGCCCATGTGTGCCCGGCGGTGGCAGCCGCATTGTATTGCGCGACGATCGTCCCGTGCGACACGCCGCGATAAGAGACGCTGCGCACAGCCGTCAGGCGGTCGTTGATCAACGCGCGGTAGGCCCAGAGAAACCACCCCGGCGTTCCGTTCGCAGTCGCATCGAGCCCGGCGCAGTTGAGGTTCTGGGTAGCTCCCGCTGAATTGCGCAGCTCCACGCACTGGCCCGGCTGCAGGATCAAGCTGGTGATGAGATCCCAATCGGGGAACCGCTGCAGAGTGTCCGTCGACCTCCCAATACGCGAGAGTTGCAGCTCAAGCTGGCGGCCGGCCATTTCCGCAAGCTCCGCATTCTGGCGCTTGGCCTTCAGAGCTGTTTCATAGATGGCCAGCGCGGCGCCCATGGCGAAACACGCTAATGCCACCAACGTTATCCTTCTCACCAGGAACCACTTGAGGTCCATGAGGCTACCTCGCCGCCAAAGCCACCCGCAGGCTAGGAGCAGCATGCCCTGCTGTGAAGTGGGGCGGGGCTAACGTCGGGAAATTTGCCTAACCCCCGCTATGGAGAACGCCATTGATGCTCGCTCCGATATGGCGACGATGGCCCATGCAAATGGATTGGGGGGGACGATGCTTCGGCCGGCGGCGATCTCGTTCCGCAGATCTCTCGATGCGATAGGCGACCGGGACGGCTCGAAGCGCGTGGCTCGCCTGAGCGGTTTGCTCGCCGTGGCGGGCGCCATGGCAATGTTCGCCGCCACCCTCTACATTGCGAGTAACTTCCGACCATCCGAGATTGATACACTGTTCGCCAGCCTTGAGCACGGCACGGCGATGTGCGTAACGGCACGCCCCGTATCGCCACGCAAGCAAACGCAAAATTAGTCGCCGGCCGTGGGCTGCCGGACGCGCGCCTCGACTGCATGGCGTGGCGATTTCGATACCCGCAATTGCGGGGTCTCCCATCAAGAGCAATTTAACCGCGCGACGTCGTCGGACGATCTCCCGCTGTACGCTGAGAGTGAAGTGGCGCATATAGGGCGGCGAGGGCCCCAATCGGCAGGTGTTCGATGTTGTCCGTCAAGATCAACGAAGCGCGCGCGACAGCCACGGAGATACTCGAGCTGCCGCCGGACGAGATCCCGCGCGTGTTCTACGCGGAAATGAAAAAGTGCCAACTCGGAAAGCTGGTCCACCGGCTCGATCAGCTCATGCTGGCGGGCGGCGACGATGCCAAGTTGGCGGGAGAGGCTCTCAAACGACTGGGCTTCGGCGTCGTTTGACCCTGCATCGCACGGGACCCTTACATCGCCGGCGCTGATCACGGCGCGCCTCCAGCATGAGGCGGGCACCAGCCGAGATTGGCGCCCGCCTTCTAGAAGAACAAGCTTTCCGTCGCAGCGTTCTCAGAACTTCCAGTTGAAGCGTCCGCGCAGACCGTTGTCTGTGAAGTCACCCGAGTACTGGCCCATGTAGGAGATGCCGAGCGTCATGTCCGGCGCGATGACCGCATCCGCGCCGATGTCGAGCAGCGCGCTGTTCTGCGCCAGCGGGATGCCGCCGATACCCATCCCGATGCCCGTCGATACAAAGGCCATCGCGATCTCGGGCGTCGTGTCGCCGAACGCGTACTGCCAGGCCGCCGACACATGCGGGATCACCGTCGTCCCGCCCCACACCACCGTCGTGCCGGCACGCGCACCGAGCGTGCCGTAGCCGAGGTTCATGTTGAGCCCGCCGCTGGTGAGACCCGCAATCGGGCCGCTCTCCGTGAAGCTGTCCGTCCCGACGTGCACATAGGCCAGACCCGCGAACGGCTCGATCACTCCGCCATGCGTGAAGATCGGATAGGCGAGTTCTGCGAACAGCTGTCCGACATCACCGTTATAGGAGGCGCTCTCGCCTTCGAAGAAGCCGGGGAACACCACCGAGCGGTCGGTGTCGATCTTGTTCCAGGTCCACGTGCCGCCCGAGCGCAGTGCGAACTCACCGATGCCGCCGCCGGCATAGGCACCTAGAACATAGCTGTTGATGTCGGCGGAGCTGTAGCGCTCGCCACCCGCCGAGAGGCTGGTGTTGAGGTAGCCCGTCGCCAGACCCGCGCGCCAGCCGCTACCGACATTGCCGTCGACGCCGGTGACGAAGCCGCCGAGGTTGCGATCGGTCGTCGCCGCGTTGCCGTTCGAGTCATACTGACCCCAGGCACCGAAGGCACGGCTCCACCAGGCGAGGTCATGACCGGAGGATGGTGCAGCGCGCGAGGCGCCATAACCGGCACCCAGCGACATGCGCGAAGAGGTATCCATCTCGACGACATCGGTCGGCGCTGCGGCAGCCATGACTATGGGCGTGCCGCCACCCGCACCGACCCCGCCGTAGTACGCCTGGATCAGGCGCCCCGTGATCGCCTCGCGAACGTAGCGGGTATCATCCGCCATCGCCGAGCCGACGCTGCCGTGGATCTCGCCGGATAGAGCATTGAACGCCTGCTGCGCGCCCGCGATGCCGCCACCGATGATCGCGGAGTACAGCGGGTTGTCCGTCGGGAACTGATCCAACGCGTTCGCGACCGCGTACTGGTTCGGTGTGCGTGCCGCGATGGTGAGCGAGTTTACGCCATCGACCACGAGGTAGACGTTATTGGGATCGTAATCGAGGCTGTAGAGGATGAATGCCGATGTCGTCTCGACGCCGTCAAATTCGCCCGTCCGCGCGCCTGTCGAGGTGATGATCGCGTAGCGCATCAGTGACGGCGACCCGGAAACCTGCACGGTTCCCCCCGCGATGGCGGCAGTGCCACCGGCCAGGATAAGATCGGACTGCGCACCGGCAACCTCCACCGCGTAGTTCGTGCCCGCAGCAAACGAAAGGTTTCCGACGACGTTCAGCGTTCCAGGCGAGTTGCCGGGAGCTACCGTACCGCCGGATTGCACGTCGAGGCTGCCGACAGTCCCATTGCCGCCGACCACACCGGTGCCGCTGACCGTGACATCCGTTTGCGAATAGTTGGAGTTCACGACAGCCTTGCCGCCAGTCACAGTCATGTCGCCAGTGAATGCACTGGAGTTGCCGGTGAAGGTTGTGGTGCCTGCGAGAACCTTGAGTTCGTGCCCCGTACCGTTGAGGACCGACAATGCCGCGCCAAACGTCATCGCGCCGGTATGATTGAAGACAATCTCACCTGACACCGAAGGGACGGAGAACGTATTGCCAAAGGTGACTTGCGTCGCATTAAGCGTTCCAGCTGCGACTGGGGCATCGCCTTCCTGCGCACCAAAGACGAGAGTGCCGTGCCCGCCTGTCTGAGCGATCCGCACAATGCCGTTCGTTGCGGTAGCCGTACTTCCCGTCGACAGGATCATCGTGCCGTCGGTGCTGCCACCAATAATGAAGCCCTGAAACGCAGTTACCTGCCCGCCGTTGCGCACTTGGAGCACGCTGTCCTGGTTGATTTGCACGCTTGTGTCTGTTGCGTTGAACTGGGCGCCATTCTCGATGATGGCGTTCAGCGTGCCGGAATCTCCGATGTACGCGCCGTAGTAGATATTGAGCTGAGTTCCAGCACCGCTCACCAGCATCGTGCTTCCGCCGGCAGCGCCTCCGCCGTAAAGGTAGTCAGCGGTGACGTGGGCACCGCCTGTAATGTTGAGAGCGCCAGTGCCGTCGCCCCACTCGATATAGTTGTCGACGAACACCTCAGTACCGGCCCCCGAAATGTTGGCAGTGCCGACGCCGCTGGCGTTCTCGCCAATATACAAATAGTTGAGCGGATTATCGTTCTCGTCGAATTTCATTCCGCCAAAAATGTTGATCGTGCCGTTTCCGTCGTAACCAGCGTAAAGGGAAGGGCCGCCCGACCAGATCGTGGTTGGCCCTGAGATGTTTAGGGTGCCCGTCGCCCCCGCGGCTCGGCCGACATAGACTTCATCCGTATCCGCATGTGCGCCGTTGGAAACCGTCATCGTGCCTTCAGCGCCATTGGAATCGCCGATAATGATGTCATCATCAGCAATGAACTCCGAGCCAGCACCGGTCACGGTCAAGGAGCTCGGTGCGGTGTCATCGGATGAAATGTAGGTGACTCCGTCGATTTGAAGATAGCCGCCGCTGCTCACCACCACGATGGCAGGGCGCTCGTAACCGATGTAGGCCGCACCTGCGACAGTGAGTTCGGAGCCGGCGCCCGTAATGAGCAAGTCGCCGCGCGTGATCTCCTCGTCATAGACGCCCATCTCAAGGTCGCCCGTGACCGAGACCACGGCCCCGCCGGTGATATTCACTTCACCGGCGCCGCCCTCATCGCCAATCGTCAGGTCGCCGTCGATAGTCCAAGTCGTGCCAGCGCCCGAGATATTGGCCGTTCC
Organism: Hyphomicrobium sp.; assembly: GCA_030148725.1. Lineage (GTDB taxonomy): Bacteria > Pseudomonadota > Alphaproteobacteria > Rhizobiales > Hyphomicrobiaceae > Hyphomicrobium_A. Next base: position 100,364 of record JASBSU010000022.1, on the reverse strand, counting down.
CTTGCCGTTGTCGCTGTAGTAGCCCAACACCACGTCGCCGCTCGTGACGGTGCTACCACCCGAAACATTGAAGAAGCCCTGGCCTTCCGAGTAGCTGATGTAGAGGCTCCCATCCACATCGAGCGTGGCGCCATTGGTGACGTTGAACGTTCCGTTTCCGTCGTCACCTACATAAAGGCTGCTGCTCAGATTGACCGCAGAGCCGAGCCCGGTGAGCGTGAATGTGCCGGTCGAGCCGTCGGATGAGCCCACATATATGTTGCTGCCGTTGAAGACCGCGCCGTCCGAAACGGTCATAGAACCGGTGCCGAAGGAGCCAACGTAGACAGGCGCGGAGGAAGTCCATTCCGACCCGGCGCCCGAGAGCACGACCGTTCCGGTACTGCCGACCTGAGCGCCAATCTCAGTGGCGAACGATGTTAATGCGGTTGCCCCACCCAGGATGTTGAAGACGCCGGTGCCATTGTCACCGATTTCGAATTCCCCGCCGACACTCAGTGCGGCCGTTCCGCCCGAAAGCGTCAAGGTACCGTTGCCTGACGCTGATTGCCCGAGAATGGCATCATTTACGATGACAGTAGCGTTCGTTACCGTGACCGCACCTGTGCCGGTCGTGCCGATTATGAGGTCGTCATTATTTGGAATGACGAACGGCGGGACCGTGACCGACTGATTGTTGACGACTGTCTGAGCGTGCGCGACGGGCATTCCCAGCGTCGCCGCGAGCGCGAAGGCACTGATGCTGATGAAGCTCGACGAGCGCGAGCGGTAGTTTGCCGACATGTCATGTCCCCAAAAAAGGTGTTCGAACGCGACGTGCAGATCACGCGTGACACGCAAATCAGAGACTTGAGAAAACTCGGCAGGGGCATCCATCGACGCGGCGCTCCGCGACGAAGACGCAAAGAGCCACGCGATATCGCGATCGCCCTTGCGATCCTCCGCACGAAGCAGCCATCCGTGCGTCGCCACGGACAGGATTGCTACCCGTTGATAAAAGGAGTGATTCCTGGGAGGGCGATATCGTACAAGCGCAAGCCCTGTCGGGATCGCGAAACGATATGACCGCTGGTCAGTCAGGTGCGGCGCAAGATCAACAATCCGTGCGTCACCGAGTGTGCGCGCAGACGTTATTCGGCGGCAATCCGCATGTTGCCGCCACCTGACGAGCGTTGGAGGCTACGAGCGAAACCGGTTCGCTAAGACACCTTTCAAGGTCGCCGATGGGAGCTCGCCATACCGATGCTTGTACATGCGCGCGAACTCGCCGAGATTGGTGAAATAGGCGCCGACGATCGCGGTGAGCGTCTCTCCAGGGCGCGCTGACAGAATGTGGTTGCGAACCGCTTCGAGCCGGCGTTGCGCGACCCACTGCATCGGCGTGCAGCTGAAAGCTGAGCGAAATGCATATTGCAAGCTTCTACGCGAAAGACCCGTGATCGATTCAAGGTCGGTCAGCGTGATCGTGCTGGTGAGATTGGCGTCGATATACTCGCAGGCCAAGCGAACGACTGCCGGTGGTACACTTGTCTCAGGCTCGTCCGCGGAAAATTCCTCAAAATTCAAGAGCAACGCGACAACCCTGATCAGTGCGTCATCGAGAGCCGCTCTCTCGATCAGACGTGCATCGCCTCCGAGGCGATCCATGGTCTCAGCAATGCCTTCGATAACGCTGCCGAAATCGAAGCGGCTTCTGGGCGTGTCGACAAATGAGGGCCGCGAAAACGAAAACCGCGAGCTCGCCTTGGGAGCCCTGCCAAGCATGACTTCGGTAACACGATGAAAGTCGGCGGGATCGATATCTATGCCGATGACTGAGCGGGCGGTCGATTGGGCGGTGCAGCCTCCCGGCGGCAGGTATAGAGCACCACTATCCTTGCCCCACTCGTAGGTACGCGCGCCTCGCCGCGTGATTGTAGACCCGTGCAAGGGAACCATGAGGAGACCGCTGGGGGCCCCGGACGCCTCGACGTGAAACGCCGCAGACGAGAGCGCCACCAATCTCGAACTGCGGGTTTGGATGGCCGCCATATGCGCGCCGAAAGCGCCGTCGGGCTCCGCGGAGCGATGCTTCATCTCAACCGAGCCGGCCCGTGTCAGCGCCTCCGACATGCGCTCGGCACTGCTGAACTTTAGGGCACGTCCGTCACCGAAGGCGAGCCGAGGCAGAGTTTCGAAGGACGTCATCGCCTCCCAACACCGATTTGTGTCACGCGCGCTGCACTCTAGCGCGTTTCCAAATCGGAATCGCAGGCTTCCGGTTCCTTGACAAGCTCAAATAACGAACGTGCGCGAGCACCAGGCGCACGCGAGCAAGCGTCATCTCACGAACAGCAACGCCAGTTCAGGATCGCGTGGCTTACTTTTCGCAGCGATAAATGTATTCGCGCGGCGAATTGGACTTGAAAACAGCGGTGCTCGAATTCCAGTCGCCGACCTCGAGCAGATCCTTGTGCACAACACGCTCGGCGATGATGCAATTCGTCTTGCACTCGGTGCCATCGGCATTCTTCAACTTCTGCGCGATGACGATGCGCTGGCCGCGCACATCCCCGACGATGTCGATCAACCGCTCGGTGTAGGCATCCTCTGTGCTGGTGCCCTCGATCTGGCGGCTCAGAAGAAACGTGCGGTTGCGCGGGATGTTCTCGGACTTGGCGTTCGTGCGCGTGTTGCACCAGTATCCGCCGAGGAACAGCGCATCGAGATCCTGCGCTGCCGCGACTCCGGCCTGAGCCATCATCATCGCGGAGGTAACGGCGAAAATCTTTACGCTGCTGATTGCCACGGCACTCATTTCCTCATTGCCCGATAGCCCTTGCTATCAGGCCGGGACGGCTGCCGGCCACTTGTGCAACGGGCTTTGGTTATCGGGCCCCTTCACCGCATCTCACAAGCGATAGCAATGCGATAAGATGCATATGCCGCCAAACAGGCGCCCGGCGCACTTGCGCTCCGCGGTCCAAATTCGATAGGTGAATCCGGCCTGAATACGTCAGACTTACCCGAGCCGGCTGTACGCCGCAGCCCGGCGCAACCTGCAAAGGTACCGCCACGATGGCCAAGACCTCGATCACCCTCCATAAGAATGACCTCCCCTCAGGGCTGTCGTTCGGACCGAGCGTGGCCGTCGATACCGAGACATTGGGGCTGAACGTCAGCCGCGACCGCCTCTGCCTGGTACAGCTTTCAGCCGGCGACGGCAGCGCACACCTCGTGCAGTTCGACGGCCACAACTACGATGCGCCCAACCTCAAGGCGCTGCTCACCAGTCCAGACGTTCTGAAGATCTTCCATTACGCGCGCTTCGACATTGCGGTTCTCGAGAAATACCTCGGCGTCGTAACCGCGCCGATCTATTGCACCAAGATCGCCTCGAAGCTCGTCCGCACGTACACCGATCGCCACGGACTGAAAGATCTCGTGGGTGAACTCGTCGGCGTCGAGCTTTCGAAGCAGCAGCAGAGCTCCGATTGGGCATCCAGCGATCTCTCCCAGCAGCAGCTCGCCTATGCTGCCTCCGACGTGCTCCACCTCCATGCGCTCAAGGCCAAGCTCGACTTCATGCTGCAGCGGGAGGGCCGGACCGCGTTCGCCGAGGCGGCTTTCGGCTTCCTGCCCACGCGCGCCCGCCTCGATCTCGCAGGCTTCGGGGATGACGACATTTTCTCCCACTGAGCCGGGGATACGACGGGATTGACCATTTGGGTTGGGGGTAGGGCGCCTTGGCGGCTGCCAAGTCCCAATATAACCCCAATCTACCGACATCTACGGGGACAGGCTGCGGCCACCAGCTTCGATCGAGCGCATGGCAACGACGAGCAATCTTTCGCCCGGGCAGTCATGGACGGGCCAGAACCCGTTCATCGGAATGTCCACCGCTGACCGCGCGCGCACGTTCGTGCAGGCGCGCCGGCACACTGCGGTCGTGCGCGCTCTCCGCTTCACCCTTCCCGGCGCCGCCATCGGCATCCTCGGTCTCTACCTGGCGATCGTGCTCGACACCGCCGGCCTGGTGGATGGCGTCCCGCGCCTCGATCTGCCTCGCATCATCCCCGAAAACCTCACGATGGATAATCCGCACTATGAGGGGTTCAACAAGGATGGCGGCAAATACGTCGTGACGGCGAAGACCGCGTTGCAGGATCTCGTCAACACCGAGCGGGTTCGCCTCAACGGCATCAACGGTGACCTCACCGACGCCAAGAAATCGAAGACCAATCTCAAGGCCGTTCAGGGCGATTTCAACACCAAGACCAATGAGCTCGAGCTTTCGGGCGGCATCGATATCGTGGCCGAAAGCGGCCTCAAAGCGCGCCTCTCCCGCGCGACGATCCTGACCAACGAGAACATCATCTTCTCGAAAGAGCCGGTCCAGGTGGAGATGCCATCCGGCACCATCCGCTCCAACGAGATGCGCATTCTCAACAAGACGCGCGAGATTGCCTTCATGGGCAACGTCGTCGCCAACCTCGTGCCGAACAAGGACGAGAAGAAAGAGACCGTCGCAGCCACCACCAAATCGGCGGCACCCTTGATAGGCGGCGGCGACGGGCCGATCGACATCACCGCCAACCGCCTCGACATCGACGACACCGGAAAGACCGCCACCTTCACCGGGAACGTGAAGGCGCTGCAGGGCGAAGCCGCGCTCGAAACGGCTGGAATGCAGGTCTTTTACGAAGGCGGCGATGCGGCCGACGCTGCGCTCCCAGGCTCTGGCAGCAAGATACGCCGCATCGTCTCGACATCTCCCGTCGTCATGACGCGCGCGCCGCAGGATCGCGTCACCGGCAACAGCCTCGATTACGACGCGGCTGGCCAGGTCGCTGTCGTGAGCGGCGACGTTCGCATGGCATCCGGCTCCGATCGCACGGCCGTCGCCGAAAAGGCGACCGTCGATCAGCTCGCCGATACCATTCTTCTCGACGGAAGCGTTGTCGTCCGCCAGAGCCGCAACGTGCTGAAGGGCGAGCGTCTGTTCGTCGAGCGCGCGTCGGGCCGCACACAGCTGACGTCGCCCGGCCGCAGCAACGACGAGCAAGGTCGGATCGCGGCGCGCTTCTTCCGCGGCGAGCAGGACGCCGCACAGTCCGTCAAAGCCAAAGCCGTCAGCGCTGCACAGAACGCAACCGGAGCGCTCGGTGCCGTTCCCGTCTTCAAGACCGATCCCACAGCGCCGATCGACATCGACGCGACGCGCCTCGACGTGGATGACCGCTCCAAGCAGGCCGTCTTCAAGGGCGACGTACGCGTCGTGCAGGGCGACTTCGTCGTTCGCACGTCCGAACTGCGCACGTTCTATTCCGGCTCTGCGGGGCTGACAGAGCAAGCCGATCAGAAACAGCCCGCCGCACAGATCAGCCGCATCGAAGCGCGCGGCAAGGTCATCGTGACATCCAAGAACGGCCAGAACGCTACCGGGGAATGGGCGAACTACGACGTCAAGAAGAACCAGGTGATCCTCGGCGGCGACGTCGTCCTGAGCCAGGGCAAGAACGTCGTCCGCGGCACCAAACTCTCGATCGACATGGTTACCGGCGAGAGTATCATCGACAGCGACAACAGCGGGGCGTGGTCGGCGTCGTCGGCACCCGACGGCAAGAAGGGCGAAACCATCACCGGCGCCCCTGGGGCAACCTCGCGGCCAAGCGCTATTTTCTACCCTCGGGACAGAAAACCTGCCGAAAAGGCGCCGTCCGCGCCTGCTAGTAAGGGTGCCGATCCGGGGAGCGGGTGGTCGTCCCAGTGACCGTCCGCGACGCGGCCAATGCGCCGATTGACAGGACGGCCGATCGGCGCACCATGCCGCCCGAGGCACCTGAGCCCAAAGGGGCAGACGAGGTTCGCGAGCTGTGCTGAAAATCCTGCCCTTCGGCTCCAAACGCGCGCCCGCTGAAGCCCACGGCCAGTGGGGCGACGATCCGGCTGCCTATGCCGACCAGACGCCCGCTGGCGGAGAGCCGATCGGCGCCGAAGGCTGGCTCACCGTCCACCACGTCCAGAAGAGCTACAAGAAGCGTCGGGTCGTGCGGGGCGTCAGCCTCGCCGTGCGACGTGGTGAATCCGTCGGCCTGCTCGGACCCAACGGCGCCGGAAAGACCACTGTTTTCTACATGATCACCGGCCTCGTGCCTGCCGACGCCGGAAACATCACCATCGACGGCATGGACGTCACGCGTCTGCCGATGTACCGGCGCGCCAGACTCGGCATCGGCTACCTGCCGCAGGAAGCATCCATCTTCCGTGGGCTGACGGTAGAGCAGAACATCATGGCAGTGCTCGAAATCGTCGAGCCCTCGAAAAAGAAGCGGCGCGAGAAACTGGACAGCCTGCTGGAGGAATTCCGCATCACGCGGCTGCGCAAATCGCCGTCAATCGCCTTGTCGGGTGGTGAACGCAGACGCTGCGAGATCGCCCGCGCCCTCGCCTCCGGCCCCTCCTTTATGCTGCTGGACGAGCCGTTTGCGGGTATCGATCCCATCGCCGTGGGCGATATCCAGGAGCTTGTGCGACACTTGACCGAGCGGGGCATCGGCGTTCTCATCACCGACCATAACGTCCGCGAAACGCTAGGGATGATAGACCGGGCCTACATCATCTACGACGGTCAGGTCCTGACGCAAGGTAAGCCTGAGGAAATCATAGCGAACGACGACGTGCGGCGTGTGTATCTCGGAGACATGTTTGTTAACGAGCGCTGACCTAAACGGACTCGGGCGGAGACAGGAATTCGGGCGAGCGCATGGCGCTTTCGACAAAGCTAGAGCTGAGACAAGGCCAGCAGTTGGTGATGACACCCCAACTGCAGCAGGCCATTCGTCTGCTTCAGCTGTCGAACATCGAGCTCACCCAGTACGTGGAAAGCGAGCTCGAGCGTAATCCGCTGCTGGAACCCGACGACGGTATCGAAGCGCCCGTGCGCTCCGAGACCGAGACCCACGAGTTCAACAAATCGGACGAGCCGACGACCCAGGCGAGCGAAAGCGACTGGGTCGATCTCGAAAAGCCCGTCGCCGATCCCGAAACGACCTTCGATACCGAGTACGACAACGTATTCCCCGACGCCGGCGCTTCCGACCAGATGAGCGATGCCGACGCGGCATCGGGCTGGGCATCGCTGCGTCAGCGCGGCGCCGTGTCGAGCGACGACGTCAACATCGAAGCCTTTCTCACCAACGATGTTTCACTCCGCGAGTACCTGAGCGACCAGATCCCGCTCGTCCTGCAAGACCCGGTGGAGCGACTGATCGGCCGGTACCTCGTCGATATGATCGACGAGGCTGGATACTTGCCGAGCGTTGATCTCGCCGCCATCGCCGAGAAGCTCGGCGCGCCGGTCGAGCTGGTAGAAAAAGTGCTCGCAAGTCTGCAGACGCTCGACCCTCCAGGCGTGTTCGCGCGCTCGCTCGCCGAATGCCTGTCGATCCAGCTCAAAGAACAGAACCGTTTCGACCCGATCGTCAGCAAGTTTCTCGAGAACCTGCATCTCCTCGCCAGCCACAACCTCGCCGCGCTCCGGAAGGCGGTGGGTGTGGAGATGGAGGAGATCCTCGAAATGGTTGCCGAGATCAAGAAGCTCAATCCCAAGCCCGGCTTGAAGTTCGGCTCCGTCCAGCTGCAGCCCATCGTCCCAGACGTACTGATCCGTTCCTCCCCGAACGGCACTTGGATCATTGAACTCAACACCGAAACCCTGCCGCGCGTGCTGGTCAATCGCAGCTATCTGGCGACCGTATCGCAGTCGAATGGTTCGGCGTCGGACCGCAACTATCTGCTGGAATGTCTGCAGACAGCCAACTGGCTCGTCAAAAGCCTCGATCAGCGCGCCCGCACGATCCTGCGCGTCGCCGAGGAGATCGTGCGCCAGCAGGACGCCTTCTTCACGCACGGCGTCCAGTACTTGCGCCCGCTGAACCTGCGCACGGTCGCAGACGCCATCTCGATGCACGAGTCCACCGTCTCGCGCGTCACGTCCAACAAATACATGGCGACGCCGCGCGGCATCTTCGAGATGAAGTATTTCTTCACCTCCGCGATCGCCTCCGCCGACGATGACGGGGAATCCCACTCATCCGAAGCCGTACGCCATCGCATCAAGCAGATGATCGATGGAGAGACGCCGGCAACCGTGCTCTCCGACGACAAGATCGTCGAAAAACTGAAATGCGATGGCATCGACATCGCGCGCCGCACCGTCGCCAAGTATCGCGAGGCGATGCGCATTCCCTCATCCGTCCAGCGGCGCCGCGACAAGCGCCTGACGGAGCGCGTTGGCCCCGTCTAAGTTTTGTGACCGAACCCTTTCCTTGGCGCTTTGCCGGTCGATAACAGGGCGCCCACCCCGGGCTTGTGCCCGGGCCGGTACTGCTCTATAGGCTCCCCACGGCACAGAGCTGCCGGCATAAAGCTCTGATCCCTCGCTAAACTTCAGACGCATGACAGGGGTATGGCCCCGATTTTGCAGTTCGATGCGTGGGGAAATCCCCCGAACGAACACAAGCCTGGAGGACATTTCACGAGGCGCCACGCTCTGGGGCGTGCAGGAGCTGAATAAGCCCTGCGAACCAACGTCCTAGCCAGCGCGTTTGACGCCCTGACTGCTGCATTCTTGAGCAGCCTTCCATCCGAGCGCCATGTTTTTGGTATCTCAGCGGGACGGCAAACTTAGCAAGGGGATACAGACGTCTACGTTCGCAGAGGATACGTGCGGGGGCACGAGCATAAAGGTAGGATTGCGAGAGTCGCCGGTCATCGCGCTTGAGGTCATAGCGACCCGCGAACCGGCCATTGTCGCATCAGGTTGGAACAGGATTTGAAGATGGATCTCTGCGACCTGCTGGCTTCCGACGGCATTATCGCTCCGCTGAAAGCCACGAGCAAAAAGCACGCATTACAGGAACTCGCGACGCTCGCTGCGGAGCGAACCGGCATCGACCAGCACGAAATTTTCAACACGCTGCTGCAGCGTGAGCGTCTCGGCTCCACCGGACTTGGTCGCGGCATCGCCGTGCCGCATGTCAAGCTCGCGGGCATGCGCAGCATACTGTGCCTGTTCGCGCGTCTCGCAGATCCGATCGACTATGAATCGCACGACAACGAGCCGGTCGACCTCGTCTTCCTGCTTCTCGCCCCCGACCACGCCGGTGGCGATCACCTCAAGGCGCTGGCGAGCATCTCGCGCGTCGTGCGCGAGCCGTCCATCATCGAAGCGTTGCGCAATGCGCCGGACGCTGCCGCAATCCGCGGTGCGCTGACCCGCCCTCTGCCCTCGCACGCCGCCTAGTATTTTCCGCTTTTTGCGGACACGCGACGGGAAGCAATCGACGATTGCTTCCCTCTTTGTTTCAGCGATGTCTGAATTCGTTGAAGCGCTGCGCGATCACGCCGGGCAGCCAGGCCCCTGACCCAGCACCAGCATCGCGCCGAGTGCCATTCCGCCAACGATAATGCGCCACCAGCCAAACACGGCAAAGCCGTGCCGGCTGACATAGTCGAGCAGATAGCGCACCACGAACACCGCCGCGATGAACGCTGTGATGAAGCCCACCGCGATGTTCGTGACGTCCGACGCCTGCAGGACCGACCAGTTCTTGTAGAGGTCGTAGGCGAATGCGCCGGCCATCGTCGGCATCGCCAGAAAGAACGAGAACTCTGCCGCCGAACGCTTATCGGTTCCCAGCAGCATCGCACCGACGATCGTCGCACCCGAGCGCGACACACCGGGGATCATCGCCAGGCACTGAAGAAGCCCGATCTTGAATGCCATCGACGGCGGAAAATCCATCGCGTTCGTATAGCGCACCGGCAGGTGCATCCGGTCGACGTATAGCAGCACGATGCCACCGAGGATCAGCATGATCGCGATGAGCATCGGTGTTTCGAACAGCACGCCCTTGATGAACCCGTGCGCTGCAACGCCGATGACCGCAGCCGGCAGGAACGCCAGAAGCACGCTGAGCACGAACCGACGCGCCGCCGGATCGTAGGGAACGGCCATCGCTACCCGCGTCAGCTTCACGAAGTAGACGCTGAGAATGGCGAGGATCGCCCCGAGCTGGATAAGGACCTCGAACGTCTTGCCCGGATTGCAGATGCCCAGGAAGTGCTCGGTCAACAGCAGGTGCCCGGTTGACGATACCGGCAGGAATTCCGTCAATCCCTCGATGAGGCCGAGCAGGATCACTTGCCAGATGGGCATTTCGGCCTCGCGTCTCGAAATTCTGTTGTGCGGCGGGAGAATTAGCAGGATTTGCGGGAACGCGGTGCCACTTCCGCGCCACATCACCCGATTGTCTTAATGGGCCTCGCACCCTACGACCAAGCCGGTGCCAAATAAGAACGATGAGCGACGCTGAGCAATGCACACGCTGACGCACTTCCGGCTCTGTCCCTTCTCGCGCGCCGCCCGGCTGGCGCTCGGCGAGCTGTCCATCGAGACCGAGTTGGTGGAGGAGCGTCCATGGGAGTGGCGGCCCGAGTTTCTCGCCCTTAACCCTGCGGGAGAGCTGCCGGTCCTGCAGACCGACGGCGCGGCGCCATTGTGCGGCATTTACGCCATCTCCGAATACCTCGCCGAAAGCCCCCCGCCTGATCCCGAGGTCGAGCAGCCGCTGGCTCTGTTCCCCGGCGACGCGACAGTCCGCGCCGAGGTCCGTCGACTCGTCGACTGGTTCAACGGCAAGGTCAATCGCGAGGTCACCCGCGAGCTGCTGCAGGAGCGGGTTTACACGCGCCTCCAGCCGGACGCCGTCAGCGCTCCTGACGTCGACATCCTGCGCGCCATCCGGACCAACCTGCGATACCATATGAGCTACATCAACTACCTCGCCGACCAGCGACGCTGGCTCGCGGGAGAGGAACTGTCATTCGCCGATCTTGCCGCGGCGGCACACGTGTCCGTCGCCGACTATCTCGGCGAGGTGCCGTGGGAGGAATTCTCGGTCGCAAAAACCTGGTACGCGCGGCTGAAGTCGCGCCGCGCATTCCGTTCGATTCTCGCCGACCGCGTGCCCGGCGCACTGCCTGTCACGCACTACCCCGATCTCGATTTCTGATGGATCGCTGGTGACCGCAGAACTCAAAGCGCTGGTCCAGAAGCAAGCTGCAACGCTCGGCTTCGATGCCGTGCGCGTAACGACACCGCACGCGGCGGACCGAGCCGGCGGGCGCCTTTCCGAATTTCTCGCCGCTGGTCGTCACGGCGATATGGAGTGGCTCGCCACCAACGCCGAGCGCCGCCAGAGCCCGACGAACCTGTGGCCCGACGTCCGCTCCATCATCATGCTCGGCATGAGCTACGCACCGAATGAAAATCCGCTCGACGCGCTCGAAGAAACCCAGCGCGGGGTGATCTCTGTCTATGCGCAGGGCAAGGACTATCACGACATTCTGAAGGGCAAGCTGAAGCAGCTTGCCGGCACTCTGGCATCGACGAGCGGCGAGGGTGTGAAGGTTTTCGTCGATACCGCACCGGTGATGGAGAAGCCGCTCGCTGCCGCAGCTGGGCTCGGCTGGCAGGGCAAGAACACCATGCTGGTCTCGCGCGAGCACGGCTCGTGGCTATTCCTCGGCGCAATCTTCACATCGGCGGAGTTGCCGCCCGATGCTCCTGAAACCGATCACTGCGGCAGCTGCCACCGCTGCCTCGCTGTCTGCCCGACCTCAGCCTTTCCCGCCCCCTATCAGCTCGACGCACGCCGTTGCCTCGCTTACCTGTCCATCGAGCACAAGGGGCACATCCCAGCCGAGTTCCGCCGTCCGATGGGCAACCGCGTATTCGGATGCGACGACTGCCTCGCCGTATGCCCGTGGAACAAGTTTGCCGAGCGCGCACGCGAGACCCGCTTCGCCGCGCGCATTGAGACGGACAACCCACCGCTCGCTGAACTGCTCGTGCTCGACGACGCCACGTTCCGCACGCGGTTCGCGGGCACGCCTATCAAGCGCACCGGCCGCGATCGCTTTTTGCGCAACGTCCTGATCGCAGCCGGGAACTCCGGCAACCAGAACCTTCTGCCGCGCATCGAGGCACTTCTTTCCGACAATTCACCTCTCGTGCGCGCGATGGCCGTGTGGGCGATGCGCCAACTGACCGCTGACGACATCGGCGACAACGTTCGCCACAGATATCTGGCACGCGAATCCGATGGGGATGTGCGCGCTGAATGGCAGGGCACACCATGAACCGGCTCTTCTGTTTCGGTCTCGGCTACAGCGCATTGCGCATCGCGCGCCGGCTGGCGTCCGAGGGCTGGCACGTGACCGGCACGGCGCGCTCTGAGCAAGGCGCTGCTGCGCTGGCGCGCGAGGGTTTTGACGCCATCGTGTTCGACGGCACGGCACCGAGCCCCGCAGTGTCAGCGGCACTCGCCAATGCAACGCACGTGCTCGTATCCGTGCCGCCCGGCAACGATGATCCTGCGCTGAAACTCCACGCAGGTGATCTGCACGCCAGCAACGCGCTATGCTGGATCGGCTACCTCTCGACCGTCGGCGTCTATGGCGACCGGCAAGGCGCCTGGGTCGACGAAACGTCGCACACCGATGCAACGTCGCTCCGCGGACGCGAGCGCGTCGTCGCCGAAAATGCCTGGCTTGCCCTCGGAAAATCGCGAGCTATACCAACACACGTATTCCGTCTCGCCGGTATCTATGGCCCGGGCCGCAGCGCGATCGATCGCCTGCGTGACGGAACCGCCCATCGCATCATCAAGCCGGGGCAGGTGTTCAATCGCATCCACGTCGACGACATCGCTCAAGTTGTCTGCGCAGCCATCGCCGGCAATCCGCCGAGCGCCGTCTTCAACGTCACCGACGACGAGCCCGCGCCGCCCCAAGACGTCATCGTCTACGCAGCCGAGCTAATGGGCGTACCCCCACCGCCCGAAGTTGCCTTTGCCGACGCCGATCTGTCGCCGATGGCGCGAAGCTTCTATGCCGACAACAAACGCATCAGCAACGCGCGGCTGCATCAAGAGCTTGGCGTTGAACTGAAATTTCCCACCTACCGCGAGGGCCTGCGCGCCATCCTCGCCGAGTCCCCGCCCGCCTGATTGCGGCGCCTCTCCACAGGCGAGCCAATCTGAACCGCGCCGTTCAGCCGCCGTTCAACCGCGCATCGCTTTAGTGGCCAAATCAGGTCGCGCTTTTGCCGCGACTGGCGAGGAGCGCCCGCTCCTTTGGATGATTTAGGCGAGGATGTCATGCGGTCGGCAAGGGGTTGCCACGGTCGCGGCGCACTGTGCGCCGTGGCGTTGATGGGCTGGGTCTGGACTTCCGTATCTGCCTCCGCCAGCGACGATGCTCACGCACTCGCACAGAAATTCTCCGCCGCCGCTGAGGAAAGCGAGCGCGCGGAAGCTGCACGCGAAGCGCAAGCACGTGCGAAGATCGAGGCACAGGCAAAGAAAAAGGCTGAGGCCGAAAAGCGCAAAGCCGCCGAAGCGCAGCGCGCGGCCTACGAAGCCGAGATGCTGCGGACCGCCAAGGAGGAAGCCGAGGCGCGCCGCATCGCCGACAAGGCACGCACCGAGGCCGCTATCGCCCGCGAGGCGGAAGCTGCGCGCGCTGCCGAAACCGCCCGGGCCACCGAAGCCGCACGCATCGAGACCGAGCGCCAGGCCGCAAGAGCACAGGCCGAGCGTATCGCCGAGGAAGCGCGTCAGAAGAAGATCGAGCAGGATCGCATCGCTGAGGAGCAGCGTCGCATCGAGGCTGCACGCCTTGCACGCGAGGTCGACGAAAAGCGTCAGGCCGAGGAAAAGAAGATGGCGGAGGAAAAGCGCCTCGCCGATGAGAAGCGTGTCGCCGCCGAGCACGCCGAAGCCGAGCGCCGGGAGGCTGCCGCGCGCGCTGCTGAGGAAAAGCGCAAGGTGGAGGAAGCGCGCGTTGCAGAGATCAAGCTCAAGGCACAGCAGGCCGAGCAGAAACGCAGGGCGGAGGAAGCACGCGTCGTCGAACTGAAGCGGCAGGCTGAAGAAGCAGAGGCCAAGCGTCGTACCGAGGAGCAGCGCCTCACCGAGCAGCGCCGCATTGCGGAAACAAAGACCGCCGAGCACCGCGCCGCCCTCGAAGCGCAGCGTGAGGCCGAGGCCCAGCGCATCGCCGAGAAGTTCCGTCTCGCCCGCGAAGCCCGCGAGCGCAACAAGGAAACTCGTAACAGCCTCGGCGGTCCGCTGCCAACCGAGCCGGCACCTTCGCCTTTCATCGAGCCGGCACCCGTTGCCCGTGCCACCTATCCGCAGCGCGTCACCGTGCTCGTCGTCATGGAGCCGCGTCGCCACGGCTTTGCCGGATCGAAGATGACCGCCAACCCGGTGCTGTGCGTCGGTGACGACTGCTACGTCAGCAATGGCGCCGGCCGCGCCGCGAGCGTCATGCGCCGCGGACAGGCACTCGGCCCGGGCAACACCATCGGCCGCAATGCCGGGCTCTGCCGCAACCGCACGACATGCGTGTTCCGCGGCGTGACGCTCTCAGCGCCGCTGTCGACTATCCAGCCCGTGGACATGGGCTTCCTGCGTCATGCACGCCGCGAGATCCGCACCGTCGAGCCCGACACCACCTGCGCAGTCAGCTCCGGCCGTCTCTCCTGCGTCGGCGCGATCGACACCGAGACCTATCGCGCCTGGATCGTTCCCGAATCCGTTGCCGAAGCTGCCGGCCCAGGCCCAATGGAACGCGCCGTAGCCGACAATCTGCCGAGCAGCCGCGGGACGACCTACGGCAGCTGGAACCCGTCGGTTCAGGCTTTGCCGACGAGATAGCCGATCTCGCCGTTCGATTCCTGGCGCTTCGCTTCCAGGAATTCGTGGACCTCGCGCGCATGCAGCGGTCGCCCGGTGCGATCGATGCTGCGCCGTTCCAGGCGGATCAGCTCGCCGAGAAGCGGCTCGGCCGTCCTGTGCAGCATCGCCACTGCCTGGATCGTCGAGCGGCGCATATTCGGCGGCACCTTCGGCACCACCTCGGAGATGAGATCCTTCGCCCGCGTCGAGAGCTGCCCCGACATCAGCCCGAGCGTTCCGATCAGCTTGATCGGCAGGTCCTCGCGGAAGCGATAATCGTGCTCCTCCATCCAAATGAACAACCGATCCATCAGCAGATCTTGCAGCCTGAGGCGCGAGGTGACGCGATAGTCCTGCCACTCGGCGACGAGATCGAATGAAGGCTCCAGCTCGATGTCGCCCGGAGCGAACGTTTCACGCGCCGTGACGCCGATCCGATCCACGAAATCGCGGTTCTTCATATCGAAGCGCGTCGTGAACGTCGGCAGCAGCACCTGACGTTCGGTCGCCATTGCGAACGCTTTGCGCACCAGCTTAGAGCAGAACAGCTCCTTGTTGCCGGTAAGCTCCATCGTGAAGTCGTACCAGATGTGTTTGCCGCCGCGCTGATGCGACCGGCGGACCACGTCGTGGATGAGTGCTGCCGCGCGCGCCGCGACATGCGCATCCTTGTGCCGGAACAGCACGCAGCGGCCAAGACCATGCTGTAACGTATAGGCCAGCGGGTTGATGACGGCGCCCTCTTCGATCAGCGCCTCGACGACCCAATGCTTGCCCGTCTCGTCGGTGTGAATGATCGCCAGATGGCTGAACTGGCTGTCGACATCGCCGATGCGTGCGATCGCCGCGCTGTTGTGATGCATGCCGCGCATCAACAATAGGTCGCCCGACCGAAACTCGATGTCGCGCCCGTTGTCGTATGCCGGGTTGACGAGCGTATTGAGCTGCCGCCCCGAAAACCCACGCAGCGTCTTCTCGTCGGGACCGAGCTGCGCGTAGCGCAGGTTCAGCTCACCCAGCATGTCGGTGGCGTAGCGCGCGATACGCAGCGAATTGCGCAGCGACTTCTGTCCCGCCAGCGTAAGAAAGCCGCGCGCCTGCCAATCGGCGATCTGATCGCGCAGCCGCAAGCGCATGTTGAAGATCGACTGCGCGACCTCGGGCGCCGAGTGCATCAACGACTGTACGTCGTAGCGATCGAGGCTGACGTTGAACGCGGCCTCGTACAGCGCTGTCAGATTGGCGGCCAGCTCCTTTGCGGTGCCGGCCGGCCGTGTCGCGATCATTTCGACGGCCGCGAGGTCATCCTCCAGCCGATGCCGGGGCATGGTATTCAGCATCCGTCCCTCCCCCTTAACTCTGGCAACTCCTTAGCATGCCGGGGAAAGACGACGGATGCATGTTGGCAACATCATGAAGGGCTGCTGCCGCCCAAAAGCTTCACTGAGCTTGCCTGCGGCCCCATCGGCCCTTCCGCCGACGCCCGCGTCACGTGGACGATCGAGCCGATCTTGATATCCCCAAATGTGCCGTTGCCGCAGACGTCGCGAGTGAAATAGAGATCGGGCGAGTCTTTCACCTCGATGAAACCGTAGTTCTGATCGGGAAAGAAGCGCACGACCACCCCGGTGTCGCCGGCCGAGCCGTGCACCTTCACCTCGCCCTTGCGGATAGCAGTGATCTGCTCTAGCTGCCGTTCGGCCGCCTCGAATACACGGTTGACGATGGGCGAGTGGTCGCCATTCACCTGACGCCGCTCCTCCTCACCCTTGGCCACCACCGGCCCGCGCCCCGGCACATCGATTTCAACGGCAATGGCGAGTGGCGGCTTGGCACCCTCCGGACTGCGATGAGGTATCTCGACGACAACACGCGCACCCGTGATGTTCGGGTGAAACCGGTGCAGCCGCTCCGCGCGATCACGGATCAGCGCCTCCAACGAAACCGAGCTTTCGACGTTCTTGAATGCGATCTGGAGGGGTCTTTCCATTTTTTTCTCCGGTTCAGTGCCGTCAAGTAATCGTGCGTTGTTCGAAGCACCCGCTCATGGTCGACCGATGGCGGATCGGGGTAATTGACGCCCCGCAAGGCGCGCCGGCCTGCGCCGATGAGACGATGGCTCTAATGTTGAGATGGCGTCGCCTCCCTCGGTTGCCAACGCTCCCGGCTGCGGCGAGTTCACGCCGATGCCGGCCGCGCGACGCGCGGCTATTGGTCCAGATTGTTGATGTTGAGAGTGTCGGTATTCTGGTCGACGTCGGCCGGATTGAACGGCGTCGGATCGTTCTCGATACCCGGCATCGGCGGCTTTGCATTTGGATCAGCCCAAGGCGGGCGATACCCGGTCTCGGGTTCAGGCGTCGGTGCAGCAGCCGGCCGCTCGATCTCGACACCATTTCGTTCCTCGGCGCGCACAGCAACACCGGCCGAGGAGAGAACTGCCAGCATTGCGATGGCAGCGACGCGAAAGCCCCTATGCATCATAGCGGAGCTCGCCCTTCTGTAGTTACGAAGAGCAGCTTGCAACGGACGAAGGCCGCTGTCGATGCCTCATTCGCGCTACGGCTGACGATCTTGCGCCACTTCCGATATTTTATTGAAAAGCAACGACAAGTCCTGCGGGCGCGAAAGCCGGTGCTCGCCGTCCGGGATCTCGACCAATTCAGTCTGCTGGCCCTTCAAGAGGCCGAGGAGTGCCCGTGCATGGGCGATCGGAACCGCCGTATCGAGACGCCCTTGCAGGATCACGATGGGACGGCCCGGATCGAACGGTTTGTTTGCCATAAGATGATCGCGCCCCTCCTCAATCAGAGCGCGCGTGATGGCATAGGGCTCGCCATATTCCGACGGTTGACGGTACACGCCGGTATCCTCCAGCGCACGCCGCGCTTTGGCATCGAACTGCTTCCACATCAGTTCCTCGGTCATGTCCCAGGCTGGCGCGATGAGGACCAGTCCACGGATCCGCTGAGCCTCCTCGGGCGCTTTTTCGAGAAAGCGCCCCAGAAGCAGGAGCGCAATGTAACCGCCCATGCTGGAGCCGATGACGACCTGCGGGCCTCTGGTAAGACGGAACACCGCATCCGCCTCGTCGAGCCACGTGCCGATCGTGCCCTCTTCGAAATCACCGCTCGATACCCCATGGCCGGAATAGTCGAAGCGCGTGCAGCCATAGCCGTTCTCCCGCGCGAAGACGGCAAGCTCCGACGCCTTGGTGCTGGCCATGTCGGACCGGTAGCCCGAAAGCCAGAACAGCCCGACGCCACCGTCCGGCGCCGGTTCCATTTGGTACGCGATGCGCCGTTGCGACGAGTTACCCTTTGCAACGTCGAGGAATTGCGGTTCGCTCACACTCACTCTAAACAACCCTTTCGCACGCCGGAGGATGGCTTATGGCCGACAAGCTCCCGACCATACTTCAGATCATCCCCGAGCTTGATACCGGTGGAGCCGAGCTGTCCACCATCGAGATCGCCGACGCCGTACAGTCGGCCGGGGGCCGCTGCATCGTCCTCACCGAAGGCGGCCGCCTCGTCCAGCGCTTGCGCGACACCGGCGCGGAGGTCCATTTCTTCCCCGCCGCCACCAAGAACCCGCTGCGCCTTTTGTGGAACGCTCAGCGCATCGCAAGCCTCGTGCGTCGTGAGCATGTCTCCCTGATCCACGCACGCTCCAGAGCACCGGCGTGGAGCGCTCTGCTGGCAGCCCGTCGCGCCGGCGTTCCTTTTGTCACCACCTACCACGGCGCCTACTCGGAAAAGTCCGACTTGAAGCGCGCCTATAACAGCATCATGGCGCGCGGTGACGTGGTGATCGCGAACTCACACTACACCGCCGACCTCATCCGCATGCGCTATGGAACGCCACGCGCCAAGCTGCGGGTCATTTACCGTGGCGTCGATGGTCGCCTGTTTGATCCTGTCAACGTCGCAGCCGATCGCGTCGCTGCCGTCCGCCGGCGTTGGGGCGTCACCGACAAGCAGCGCGTCGTCCTTCATGCCGCCCGCCTGACGCCATGGAAGGGCCAGCCGTCCGTTATCGCAGCCGCCGAAGTCCTGCTAAAGCGCGAGCTACTCGACGACGTGATCTTCGTTCTGGCCGGCGATGCGCAAGGCCGCAGCGCCTACAGAGCCTCGCTTGTGAAGCAGGCTGAAGAGGCTGGGCTCGCCGATCACGTGCGTCTCGTCGGCCATGAGGACGACATGGCGGCCGCATTCCGCGCGTCGCACGTCGCCGTCGTGGCCTCGGTTGAGCCCGAAGCTTTTGGCCGCGCCGCAACGGAAGCACAGGTCATGGCAACGCCCGTCATCGCCACCGATATCGGTGCCCCGCCAGAGACGGTGCTCGGACGCCCCGGTGTGCCGCCCACGCGCGCCACCGGCTGGCTGGTTCCCCCCGACGACCCTCAAAGCCTTGCCGGCGCCATCGCGGAAGCGCTGTCGATGCCCGGCACCGATCGCACGCGCATGGGCGAACGCGCCCGCGCGCACGTGCTGGAATCCTTCTCGCTGCGGCAGATGAAGCAGCAGACGCTGCAGGTCTACGACGAGTTGCTGGGCACCAAGCTCGCAGCACCCGCAGTACCTGCGTAACGCTCAGGCGCGAAGCTTCTTCACCGGCTTGGCTTTGCCACGCCCGCCCTTTCCGACATACGACAGGCTGCCTTCCGCCATCGCTTCCCGCACCACCGTCTCGGCGTACTGAGGGAGCGCAAACGCGGCGAGATGCACCGCCGGCGTCCAGTATCGCGTCGTGATGCCGCGCTTCTCCTGGCGCTTTTCCAGCTTCTTGATCGTGAGATCGAGATGGTCGTCCTCGTCCGACGCCCAGTTGATTGCGAACGGACCGCCGAAATAGCAGGGCTGCGTGCACATGTATGGCGCCACGTGTGCGAACAGCGCTGCGAAAGCGCGCGTCGTCTCTCGTAAATGATCCGGGAACATGAACGGCAAACCGTTCTGCGTGACGAGGATGCCGTCGTCCTTCAGAGCATGCCTGCACGATGCGAAGAACTCCGGTGTGTGCAGCACCGCAGACGGGCCGATCGGCTCCGATGAATCGATAATGATCGCGTCGAACCGCTCATCCGTTTCGGCGACGAACTTGCGGCCATCCGCGATCACCACCACCGCCCGCTCGTCATCGAAGGAGCTGCCGGGAATCTCCGGATAATACTTGAGCGCCGTGTCGATCACCTCACGGTCGATCTCGCACAGCATGGCCCTTTCAACGCTCGGATGCTTCAGCACCTCGCGCAACACGCCGCCATCGCCGCCGCCGACGACAAGCACCTGCTTCGGCTTGTCGAGTGCCATCAGCGGCACGTGCGCCATCATCTCGTGATAGATGAATTCATCCGACGTCGTGAGCTGGCACACGCCGTCGAGCATGAGCACGGTGCCCCACGTGCGGTTCTTGAAGATCACGAGGTGCTGGTGATCGGTCTTCACCTCGTGCAGCACTTCGTCGGCTTCGAGGCGCACTCTCCAGTGCGGATGAAACGTTTCCTCGATCCAGCGGTCCATCGTGCGCCTCCATTCGCGCGGAGCAAGGCCGTTGCCTTACCCGCAGCCAACGCAATAGCACGCGGAGCGTTTTTTTCTACTGACGGCCGTTACTGCTTCGCCTGCTTGTTGGTGCGCAGGCTCTTGAGCACCGCCTCGGTCGGCCAGCAATCGATCTTCAGCCCGTTGGACTTCTGATAGAGACCCACCTGCCGGCGCGTGTTCGATCCGATCTTGCCGTCGATCTTGTCCATCGGATAGCCGAGCTTTTGCAGCAGCTCCTGGATCTCTTTCACTTGCGCCGTCTTCGGCTGCGCGACCTGCGCCGCCGGAACGTGGAATCCGCCCTGCCCCGCAATGCGATCCGCAAGATCGCCAACGAACAGCGCGTAGAGGTCCGACGTGTTGTAGAGACGAATGACCTTGAAGTTCTCCGTAACGAGGAACCCAGGACCATAGGCACCCGAGGGCATCATCAGATAAGCCCTGGTCGCATCGTCCTTCGCGCTGAATTTCGCGCCGGTGCGTTCAAAGCCGAGCTTGCGCCACTCCGCGATGGTCCGCTCCCCCGGCGGCCCCTCGAGCGAACAATCGCCGCCCTGCGGCATGTGAACTTCGTAGCCCCACTTGAGGCTACGCACCCAGCCCTTGTTGGCGAGCTGACGAGCCGCCGACGCAAGCGCGTCCGGCACGCTCGTAAAAATGTCGACCTGGCCGTCGCCGTCTCCGTCCTCCAAGTGCTGAAAGTATTCCGTGGGCATGAACTGGGTGAGTCCCACCGCGCCTGCCCACGAGGCGCGCATCTTGGAGCGCGGCACGCCCGACTGCAGCATCTTCAGAGCTGCGAGCAGCTCCAGCTTGAACTCATCCTTGCGGCGCCCGGTATAGGCCTGCGTCGCCAGCACGCGGATGGCATCGTGCGGCAGCTTGTGCGTGCCGTACGCCGTCTCTCGACCCCAGATCGCCACCATGATGTAGCGGTCGACGCCGGTCTTCTTCTCGATGTTGATGATGTCCTTCTCCTGGTCCTTGAGGAACTTGCGTCCCTGCACCGCGAGCGTCGAGAGATACTTCGGATTGAGATATTCGAACGCGGACTTCGTGAACTCCGCCTGCCCGGCGCTGTCGTCGCGCTTGCGTCCCGCAATGACGAGATCCGGCAGCGAAAGGTCGGGCGTCAGACCCTTGAAGGCGGCGTCGAATGTCTTGCGCGAAATGCCCTGCGCTTCCGCCTCCGGCCACAGGCTCTGCAGGAAGTCCTGGAACGGATCGGCCGCAACAGCAGGCAAGCTCGTCGCCATCGCCGCGACGAACGCCAGTGCGGCCGCTGCGAAGAAGCTCCGGACGAGATCCGCCACGCTCCGCGTGTCCTTCGAGCTGCCCAAGTCGTTCGAGCAAATCGTCATGCCGCCAAGCCTCACTTGGACCTCCTCAATGCTGATCGTGCGAACCCGCGCCATTGCGGCACGTTTTCTCGTCACCCCAGTATCCGGGCGAATTTACGGCCCAATGGCCTCGGTCGGCGCAGGATAAGTCTAACGCGGCCTCAGCTCGCGTTCTTGAACTGCTGCAGATGCGCTTCCCAGGCGAGAGCCTGCACGGTGATGGTTTCCAAATTGTCGAATTCCGGACGCCAACCGAGCCGCATTCTGATTTTATCGGTCGCAGCGACGATCGCCGCCGGATCGCCGGGGCGCCGCTCCGACAGCCGCACCTCGAAGTCGGCCCCCGAGGTCCGCTTGACCGCGTCGATCACCTGCAGCACCGAGAACCCTCTCGAATAGCCGCAGTTGAACACATCCGATTCACCACCCGCACGCAGGTGCCGCAGCGCCGCCATGTGCGCGCGCACGAGATCCGTCACGTGGATGTAGTCGCGGATGCAGGTACCGTCCGGCGTTTCATAGTCGGTGCCGAACACCTGCATGTAAGGACGCTTGCCGAGCGCCGTTTCGCACGCGACCTTGATGAGGTGGGTTGCATGCGGCGTCGACTGTCCCGACCGGCCCTTCGGATCGGCACCGGCGACATTGAAATATCTCAAGGCGACGTACCGGAAGTTGTGCGCCCGCGCCGTGTCGGCCAGCATGATCTCCGTCATCAGCTTGGACGATCCATAAGGCGACATCGGCGCCAGCGCGGCATCCTCGCGCACCGGGATTTCCTTCGGCATGCCATAAACGGCTGCTGTCGATGAGAAGATGAAATTCTCGATTCCCATCTCGACCGCGACCTCCATGAGGGCGCGCGACTTCACTGTATTGTTATGATAGTAGCCCAGCGGGTCCGCGACGGACTCCGGCACCACGATCGAGCCGGCGAAATGAATGATCGACTGGACACCGTGCTTGCGCACTATGCTGCGAACGAGTTCCTGGTCTCCGATATCTCCGACCACCAGGGTCGCGTTGGACGGCACCGCCCATCGAAACCCTGTCGACAAATTGTCGAGCACCACGACACTTTCCCCGCTATCGAGGAGTTCCAGCACCATGTGGCTTCCAATGTAGCCGGCGCCGCCGGTAACGAGGATGGTCATCGGTGTTCTGTGCCTTCCGAATGATCGATTTGGGACCGCACCTTACCACTGCTGGACGTTAACCATGCATTGAGCACAGATGCGGCGACGTCCGCTGACTATATTCAAGTTCCGCACCAACCGCCCTCCTATCAGCAGCAACACCATATTCAAGGCTCGGAGTTCTCCATGCCCTCCCCCTCGACCCGTATCCGTAAAGCCGTGTTCCCGGTGGCCGGGCTCGGGACGCGATTCCTTCCGGCGACCAAAGCTATCCCAAAAGAAATGCTCACCGTCGTCGACCGGCCTGTGATCCAGCACGTCGTCGACGAGGCGCGCGCTGCCGGCATCGAGCACTTCGTGTTCGTCACGGGGCGCAACAAGCCATCCATCGAGGAACACTTCGACCGCGCCCCCGAACTCGAGACGACATTATCGGAGCGCGGAAAAACCAAGGAGCTCGCAGAGCTTGCCAAGGACCTGCCGGAAGCCGGCCGCACCAGCTTTACGCGCCAGCAGGCGCCGTTGGGTCTCGGTAACGCCGTATGGTGTGCGCGCGATATCGTCGGCGAAGAACCCTTCGCGTTGCTGCTACCCGACATGCTCCACCACGGCAAGTCGTGCCTCAGGGAGATGATCGAGGCTTACGAGGCCCACAGCGGCAATCACATCGCTGTCTCGCCAGTGCCCGAAAGCGAGACGCATCAATACGGCATCGTCGGTGTCGAGGATCGCGACGCGAAGGTCTCTCGCATCACGCAGATGGTGGAAAAGCCCAAGCAGGGCACCGCCCCCTCGAACCTCCACATCACCGGCCGCTATATCCTGCAGCCGGAGATCTTCGACATCCTCGCAACGCAGGAGCGCGGCGCCGGCGGCGAGATCCAGCTCACCGACGCGATGCTGGCCATGCAGCAGGCGGGCAAGCCGTTTCACGCCGTCCGCTTCGACGGCACCATCTATGACACCGGCACCAAGATCGGCTTCCTGCTCGCCAACGTCGCCTACGGCCTCGAGCGCCCCGACCTCGCCCCGGCTCTGAAAGCCGGTATCGCCAAGCTCGCCTAATAGATCGCCAATCAGCACGGCATGCCACATGCCGTGCTGAGTTTGCGTCTCGTCCCACTCGCGTCGCTAACACGAGCGTCGCCGCGCAGCGGCAAGGGCGCAAGGCGCCCCGGCGCGAGCGCCGGCCATCAACTGGCGCAACACCAGCCGCACCACAAGCTTCTCTCCACTCGCGTCACCAAACAACCTAGTGCCTTAAGCGCACGCCGACCTGCACCTCTTCAGCCTGGTACGTGTTGTCGGGCTGCGAGCTCCAGAAGTTCGTATGCACATAGCGCGTGAACAGCACCGCCCACGGATTGACGTAGTATTCCGCCCCAACCGCCGCCGTGAACTGCTCGTTGGTGATGTCCGTATTGATGAAATCGCGCGTCATGTATCCGAGCGCCGTACTGCCGACGAGATATCGCGTGAAGGCGTGCCGCGCCTCGATGCCGTAGTTGCGCTCCAGAACGCCCGGCGAATAGGCGGTCGTGGTCTCGGCAACATCGCTCGTTGCTGTGAATGAGAGCAGCGTGATCGCGGAAATCTGCCATGCGAGGTCGGCATCGATCAGGAATCCATCCACGACCGGCAGCTCGTGGTTGTCGATATCCTGGCGACCGTATCCGAGACTGATGTTGCCGCGCAGGATTTGGCTGACATCTCCGAACGACAGGCCGAACCGGTAACGTTCGCCGGTCGAGCTGCGCAGGATTCCATCCGAGTACGCCGCGATGTTGTAGTCGCGCTGGTTGAATGAGATGTCGGCGAACGCGAAGAGGTAGGGCGAGAATTCCCACTTCGGCCGCACGCCCTGCTCGTAAAGCGTGTAGTCGCGATCGGCGTTGCTCACCACCTGCCCATCGACGATGTTGGTGCTGTAAGCGGTGTCGATGATGTTGCCACGCAACTGCACCGACAGGCGGTTGAACCTGTGATTGAAGGCCGCGCGCACGCGGTCGACCTCGATATTCGGACGCGTACCGATCGATAGCGCGTTGATCGCCGAGCGGCCTTCCTGGGCAAACTCGTGCGCATAGAGGCCTTGCAAATTGGTACGGCTCGTCACGTCGAGCCGCCCCAAGGCTTCGAGCAAGTACGCGCGATCGTCCTCAGAAGGATACTTGTCGTGGTAGCTGAGGTCGCCGCTGGCGCGTAGCTCGACCGCATGCCGACTCCAATTGGAGGCGAGCCGCGCCGCCGGACGCAGCTCCAGCGAGCTGTCACCCAGCGCATCGGGTGCCGCGAAGAGGTTGTTGTTGAAGTCGTAGTCGGCCTCGAGCGTCGTAAACAGCAGGAAGCTACCGATCTTGGTCCCGATGGGCGGGAAAGGATCGAGTGAGAAACCGATGAAATTGCTCGCACGGAACAGCGGATTGGTCTCGTCGGCTTGCAGGAGCAACGGGTCAAAACCCGCCGGCTCGCTGAACACGCGGATGTCGTCGGGCGAGCGCATGTCGGCTTCGGTCGTGTCCTCCACCTCCGCAGCCCACGGATTGGCGGCATCGACGATACCGTCGCGGACCGCGACCTCTTCGATCACCGGCACCGGGTCGCCGTCCTGCGGAATGCGGGGGCGCCGCGTCTGCTCCTCACCGGCATCGCTGTCAGCGATTGCGCCTGGATCTGCATCCGCCGCGTCCGCACCCGCAGCCAAGGTCTCGTCCGCGATCGACGGCCTGAGCACGTCGCCAGGTTCCAGATCACCATCTTCGGGCGGAGGCGCCGCCGCACGGCGCGACGACTGACCCGGGCCAAACGCACCGGAATCGAACGCCTGCAGATCCTCCTCGGTCATCGCCGACGCATCATCAGGCAGGCTGGGGCGAAGCTGGACGGGACGCCGGGGCGCATCTAGCCGCGACCCGGGCGCATCCAGGATCTGCGCGTCTGCCGGATCTCCCTGCAGAAGGCACAAAAATGCCAGCGCCACGACTGCCCAAGCAGCCAAGCCCCGACAAACCCGGACGATCTTGCGGTCGCCTTGCAAAAGCGCTCCCATGCGGTGTCATCACTCGTCACGCGAACGCTGTACGCATTCGAACGCTAGAGAACGTCGGTTAACGCTCTGTTTAGGATGGGGTAGGGAGCGGTGAACATCGCTCGTCGGCCGCTGGACAGCCCGGCCGATTTGTAAGAAACTGTTAACACTTAGGGCGTTCCGAGGGGCATCGGGGGAATGAAGCGATGACGGCCGCCGAAGGGTCTTTGCGCAAATTGAGAACGGTGGACGGCGGCAAGAAGCTCAGCCGCCTGCCGGTCGCATCCGCATTGCGGACGCTCGACCTCGAATGCGAGGGCCTGAGCCGCCTGCGCGAAGCCCTAACCGGCCCGATGAGCCGCCCCTTCACAGACGCTCTGCGCATTCTCCGCTCGGCCCGCGGCCGCGTCGTCGTCACGGGCATCGGCAAAAGCGGTCACGTCGGCCAGAAGATCGCCGCCACCTTCGCTTCCACAGGACGCCCCGCATTCTTCGTTCACCCGACGGAAGCCTCGCACGGCGACCTCGGCATGATCACCGCCGACGACGTGCTGCTCGCGCTTTCCTGGTCGGGCGAGACCGTCGAACTGAAGCCGCTCATCACGTATTCGCGGCGCCACAACGTGCCGCTGATCGCCATCACCTCGCGCGCCGAATCCGCGCTCGGCCAGCACTCGGACATCGTGCTCGAGCTGCCGCGCACCAAGGAAGCCTGCCCGCACGGCCTCGCGCCCACCACATCGACCACTATGCAGCTGGCCCTCGGCGATTGCCTCGCCATGGCGCTGCTGGAAGCAAAGGGCTTCACGCCCGAAGAGTTCAAGATCTTCCATCCGGGCGGATCGCTGGGCGCCAGCCTGAAATACGTGTCGGACGTCATGCACTCCGGCGATCGCATGCCGATAGCCCGCGACACCGACCACATGAGCGCCGCCCTCGTCACCATGACGCAGAAAAGCCTCGGCTGCCTCGGTATCATCGATGCGAAGGGCAAGCTCATCGGCATCGTCACCGACGGTGACTTGCGTCGTCACATGGGCGAGGAACTCGTGTCCCGTCGCACCGTCGACATCATGACGCGCGCCCCCAAGACGGTGAAGCCCGGTATGCTCGCCTCGGCGGCCCTGGAGCTGATCAACGCATCGCGCATCACGGCGCTGTTCGTGGTCGAGCGCGGCAAGCCGGTCGGAATCGTCCACGTCCACGACCTGCTTCGCGCCGGCATCGCCTGACATCACGCAACAGGGACCGCCGATCGCTCAGGGCGTCGTCGGCAGCATCACCGTGTTCGGTATGCCCTTGGCGCCCATGAACACCGCCAGAATCCGCGCCGGCACCGTACCAGTATTGCGCCCGTTGTGCGGCCAGTCGACCGCTTCGATGACAGCATCCCCTTGCCGGTAGACGTGCGTGCCCTTGGCTCCGTAGTCGACCGTGACCTCGCCCTCCAGAATGTAGCCGAACATCGGAACGTCATGCTGGTGCCAGCCTGTCGCCTCGCCAGGTAGCATCGTCACGATCGCCGACGTGATTTTTGCCGGCGCACCTGTCGGATAGGCAATGGGCTGTCCGATGATCGTCGTTTCGCTGGCAAGCAGCCCCGTCACGGCATCGCGTGTCAGGCCGCGGTCGGACCACGCGAGAAGGCCGAAGCCCGCGACGGCCACGCACAGCGCTGCGATCTGTCCTCTCGAAGTCGGCATGGCGCGGCTCCCTAACTGCCCATTGTGCTCGGCGGCATGATGGCCGAAGTTGGTGAACAACTCTCGCCCCCCGGTGTTCATGGCCATTCGCACGTTTCAATGCCTCGCGGCGCTGCTTCTCGCGACCGCCCTCTCGGCCACTCCCGCGGGCGCACAGCTGCTCGATCCGCGCAGCGCACCCGAGGCCGCGACCGGCCTGCAGTCGCATGAGCTGGCAACGGCCAAGCGCCACATGGTCTCGGCCGCCAACGCTCTCGCTGCGGACGCCGGACGCGAGATGCTGCGCGCAGGCGGCTCGGCCGTCGACGCAGCCATCGCGACGCAGTTGGTGCTCAACATCGTCGAGCCGCAATCGAGCGGCATCGGCGGCGGCGCCTTCATCGTTTTTTGGGACAACGCAAAATCCGAGCTGAAGGCTTTCGACGGCCGCGAGACGGCTCCAGCCTCGGCACGCCCGGATCGATTCCTCATCGACGGCAAGCCGATGCCGTTCGGCAAAGCCGTCCTGTCAGGACTGTCGATCGGCGTTCCAGGGGTTGTCCGCCTCATGGAGGACGTGCATCAGCGCTACGGTAAGCTGCCCTGGGCCAAGCTTTTCGAGCCCGCGATCAGACTTGCAGAGGACGGCTTTCCGATATCGCAACGTCTGCACCTGCTGCTTCGGCTGCAGGACCCGGCAGACTTCGTGCCGGAAGCGCGCGCCTATTTCTACACCGGCACCGGCAGCGCCCTACCGGTCGGCTATCAGCGCAAAAACCCCAAGTTTGCCGCAACGCTGCGCGCCATCGCCGAACGCGGCGCCGCCGCCTTCTATGAAGGCCCAATCGCGCAGGCGATTGTCGATGCCGTCAATGCCGGCCCAACCGCTCCCGGCGGCATGACACTCGACGACCTCAAAGACTATCGCGTCAAGGAACGTGAGACGCTTTGCATCACCTATCGCGTCCACGAAGTATGCGGGATCGGACCGCCGTCATCGGGTGCCCTGACAGTGGCGCAAACCTTGAAGCTCATCGAGCCGCTGGACATCGGAAAGGGCCCGCAAGCGGTTCTCAATGCGCGCGCCGTGCATCTCATCGCCGAGGCCGAAAAGCTCGCCTTCGCTGACCGCAACCGCTTCATCGGCGATCCAGATTTCGTGACCGTGCCAGACGGCCTGCTCGACGATGCCTATCTCGCGCAGCGCCGCGCGCTCATCCGCTCCGACGCCGCCGCGGACAAACCGCCCGCCGGCGAGCCCCCCGGACTGAAGCGCCAATCCTTCGGCATCGACGCCACCATCGAGCGCGCGGGAACCAGCCACATCTCCATCATCGACGATGCGGGCAACGCGCTGTCGATGACGACGACCATCGAAGGCGCCTTCGGCTCGCACCATTGGGCCGCGGGCTTCCTCCTCAACAATGAGCTGACCGACTTCTCCTTCATGCCGGTCGATGCCGCTGGCCAGCCGGTCGCCAACGCCGTGGCGCCGGGAAAACGTCCGCGCTCCTCGATGGCGCCCACCATCGTGTTCGATGCACAGCGGCGCGTCGAAGCGGTGCTCGGCTCGCCGGGCGGTAGCCGCATTATCCTCTACGTTCTGAAAACGCTTATCGCGCTGATCGATTGGGGCCTCGATCCGCAAGAGGCCGCTGACTTGATGAACTTCGGCAGCCAGGGGCGCAGCCTCGAGATGGAACCCGAATGGTCGGCGGTGCCGCTGGCTCTGACCCTCAGACCCATCGGCCAGCGGATCGTCCCGTCCTTGATGAACTCCGGCGTGCACATCGTCATGCGGCGCAACGGCCAGCTCGAAGGCGCGGCTGACTCTCGTCGCGAGGGAGCGGCACTTGGGGATTGAGCGGCGGGGTGCCCCGTGCGAGGGGTAGCCCGCAACCGCCATCTTCACCGGCTCAGGCCATGTCCACGAAAACGCGCTCCATCACGATCCTCGGCGCCGGCATTCTCGGCCTATGGCAAGCCGTGACCTTGGCGCGCGCCGGCCATCGCGTCCGCCTCGTCGAGGCGAGCCCAGCGCCGTTCGCAGACAGCGCCAGCATCTACGCCGGCGTGATGCTGGCGCCCGAGCGCGAAGCCGAAACCGCTCCAGAAATCCGGCAGCTCGGCCTGCAAGGCCTCACCATGTGGCGCGACCTCTACCCGCAGCTCGAAAGCAACGGCGGCCTCGTCGTTGCAGCCGCCCGCGATGTCGGTGAGCTGGATCGCTTCGCCGCTCGCACCGAAGGCCACCGCCGTCTGGCGGCCGATGAGGTTGGCGGCCTCGAACCCGACCTCGCCGGACGCTTCGCATCGGCGCTGTTTTTCGCAGACGAGGCTCACGTATCCGCACCGGCCGCCATGCAGCATATGCTGACGCTTGCGCAGGAGGCCGGCGTCGAACTCCTGTTCGGCGAGTCATCCCCACATACTGCGACCGACATAATCGTGGACTGCCGCGGCATCGCGGCCCGCGATCGTCTGCCGACCCTGCGCGGCGTCCGTGGCGAGCGCGCCCTGATACGCACCCGCGACATCTCACTCAGTCGCGCCGTCCAGCTCCTGCACCCTCGTCTTCCGCTCTACATCGTGCCTTGGGCCGACGGCCTGTTCATGGTCGGCGCCACGGTGATCGAGAGCGAGGATGCCGGCCCGGTGAGCGTCCGATCGGCCTTGGAGCTGCTGGGCGGAGCCTACGCCATCCACCCGGCCTTTGCCGAAGCCGAAATCCTCGACCTCGGCGCCGGCGTGCGCCCGGCATTTCCGGACAACATACCACGCGCGATCGTCACGGACGGCGGGCGATATATCCACGTTAACGGCGCCTTCCGGCACGGCTTTCTCTTGGCGCCGGTGTTGGCGCGCAGCGTGGCACACTATCTAGAGGGTGGTGCCGGCTCCGAGCTTCTGATCGAAGAGGCCGGCTGATTTGGCGCCAGCCGCGGTATGCAGTAGAGGATCGGGCAGCAGCCCAGTCGTGTGGAGCTTCGAATTTGTCCGGCAGGCAAGCATCGGAAGCAGAAGGCG
This sequence comes from Hyphomicrobium sp., assembly GCA_030148725.1. Taxonomy (GTDB): domain Bacteria; phylum Pseudomonadota; class Alphaproteobacteria; order Rhizobiales; family Hyphomicrobiaceae; genus Hyphomicrobium_A. The sequence goes on along the minus strand of JASBSU010000022.1, from coordinate 69,813 downwards.
AACGCGCCATCATCGTCAACGGCGAGACCGTGACGACATCGGCGGCGACGCTCGACGCGCTGGTCGCCGAACGCGGTCTGCTCGGCGCTCCGGTGGCAACGGCCCGCAACGGTGATTTCGTGCCTGCCCGCTTTCGCGCCGAGACCGTACTCGAACCCGGCGACCGCATCGAGATCCTTTCACCTCGTCACGGCGGTTGAGCCATGAACGCACCCGAGCCTGCAGCCAACACAGCTAGCGCGTTGACGCTGTACGGCGTCGCGCTTCCCTCGCGCATGCTCATCGGCACGGCGCAGTATCCTTCCCCGCAAGTGCTCGCGAAGGCGGTCGAAGCCTCAGGCGCCGGCATCGTTACCGTGTCGCTCCGCCGCGAGCAGGCGCGCGGACGCACCGGCGAGCGCTTCCTCGAGCTGATCTCTCAGCTCGGCGTGCTTGTGCTGCCGAACACCGCCGGCTGCCACACGGCGAAGGAAGCGGTGACGACGGCGCAGATGGCGCGCGAGGTCTTCGGCATCGACTGGGTGAAGCTGGAGGTCATCGCCAACGACGACACACTCCAGCCCGACGTATTCGGCTTGGTCGAAGCAGCTGCAATCCTCAACGCCGAAGGGTTCAAGGTGCTCCCCTATACGACAGAGGACCTGTCGGTCGCCGAACGTCTCCTCTCGGCAGGCTGCCAAGTGCTCATGCCGTGGGGCGCCCCGATTGGAACCGGACGCGGGCTTGCAAACCCATACGCACTGACAAGCATGCGGGCCTACTTTCCCTCCGTGCCGCTGATCATCGACGCCGGCATCGGCGCACCCTCGCACGCCGCGCAGGCGATGGAGATGGGCTTCGACGGCGTGCTGCTGAACACGGCCGTTGCGAAGGCCGGTGATCCCGTCCGCATGGCGGAAGCTTTCGCCCGCGCCATCGACGCCGGACGCGCGGCTTTCGAATCCGGCCTGATGGGTCAGCGCGACATGGCCCAGCCATCGACACCGGTTGCCGGCACACCGTTCTTCGATCTCGACCGCTGATGTCGATCAGCGCCTCGGCTCCCGATCTGTTCTACCCGATCGTGCCCAACGCTAGCTGGGTCGCACGCCTTGTCCCGCTTGGTGTCAGGACACTGCAGCTCAGGTTGAAGGACGCACCCATTGACGAGGTGCGCCGGCAAATCACCGAGAGTCTCGACGCGGCCCGCACGACCGGCTGCCAGATCATCGTCAACGACTACTGGCGCGAGGCGATCGACGCCGGCGCGGACTACATCCACCTCGGCCAGGAGGATCTCGCCGCAGCCGACATCGAGGCGATCAAGGCTGCAGGGCTGAAGCTCGGCGTCTCGACCCACAGCGAGGAAGAGCTGCGCATCGCACTGGCCGTCGATGCCGACTACGTGGCGCTCGGCCCGATCTACGAAACCAAGCTCAAGGCGATGAAATGGAGCCCCCAGGGGCTTGGACGCATCGGCACCTGGAGACAGCGCATTCGCGAAAAGCCGCTGATCGCCATCGGCGGTATTACGCCCGAGCGCGCCGATGACGTTGTCGCAGCCGGCGCCGACAGCGTCGCTGTCATCACCGACTTTATGACAGCGCAAAATCCTGAAGCGCGTGTCGAAACCTGGCTCGCGTGGGCCGCCAGACGACGCCCCGCAGCGAAAAATTAGATTTCCGCCATATCTTGCACCGCTCGCGGCGTACGCGTCATATGACGGCGCGACATGCATGAGCGCGGCACCCCCGCGGAGTTGAACCGACGACGTGGACGGGCATGGCATTTCGATTCAAACTCGGCGAGTCTTTCGAAGACGGTTTCCGGCGCATCGCCCTCGAACAGGTTGACAGGGCATCCTCGCAACTCCAGCACGGCGACAAGCAGGACGTCGCGATCCACGAAACGCGCAAGGGCCTGAAACGCGTGCGGGCCCTTCTGCAGCTCATGCGTCCGGCCATCGGCAACGACACCTTCAAGAGCGAGAATGCGCTCATCCGCGACGTCGGCTTGAGCCTCTCGGGCGCGCGCGATCGCGACGTGCTGCTGGCGACGGCAGCGAAGCTCGACACCGCTGGCAGGCGCGCTGTTGGCGAAACGATCAAAGAGGCAATCCTCGCGTCGAACGGAAAGCGCGAACCGCTGCCGTTGAAAGTCGCCACGGAGCAACTTGCTGCAGCCCGCAAACGCCTTTCGGAGTTGACGGTCGCAGGCGCCGGCTTCGACGTCATCGGCCAAGGGCTGGAGAATTCCTATCGCCGCGCACGCAAAGCCATGCGTCATGCATACGAGGAGCCCTCGGACGAAGCATTCCACGAATGGCGCAAGGGAACGCAGCGGCACTGGCGGCAGATGGCGCTTCTGTCGCGCGCGTGGCCGGCTTGTCTCGAAGCGCGCGTCAGCGAGGCGCGCGAGCTGTCTCAGCTTCTCGGCGACGATCACGATCTGGCGGTGCTCGTCGCCTTCCTGCACTCCGGAGCCGCTGCCGGCATAAGCGAGGAAGTTGTGGCAGTCGCCGAGACCGCCGCACGAGCCCAGCAGGAGCAACTGCGCCTCCACGCGAAACCTCGTGGCGAACGGCTCTTCGCCGCAAAGCCTCGCCGCTTGAGAGACGACATCGCCGCCTATTGGGAGGCTGCACTGCGGTTGAAGGACCTTGAAAACCCTCCCCCCCCGCCGCCCAAGCCGAAGCCCCTCCGCAAGCCCGGCGCGCCGCGTCGTCGCAGCCGCTCGGCGCCGGCCAAGCCCTGAACCAGCAACCTTTGCAGTTTAATGCGCTTTAGCGGCGTTCGCCTTGAGTTGAGGCTTAGCCTCGGCTGACCATATTAGGTATGGTACCGCTCGCACCGAGATAGCCAAGGTTACCCCCCCCCGTGAACGAGATAAAGCCCGCCGCGACCTTCCAGCCCGACCCGCGGTTCCGCCCAGCCGACCATCCGAAGGTCAAATGCGGACGCATCGGCGTGCTGCTGCTCAATCTCGGCACGCCCGATGGCACCGACTACTGGTCGATGCGCCGCTATCTCAAGGAATTCCTGTCCGACGAGCGCGTCATCGAGGTGCCCCGCTGGAAGTGGTGGCCAATCCTCAATCTCATCATCCTGACCGTGCGCCCCGGGCGCAAAGGCAAGGACTATGAGACCATCTGGAACAACGAGCGCAACGAGGGCCCGCTCAAGACCATCACGCGCGCCCAGGCCGAAAAGCTCGCCGAAGCCCTCGGCCACGATGAGCGCATCGAGGTCGATTTCGCGATGCGCTACGCGAACCCGACCACCGAGAGCCGCATGAAGGCGCTGATGGACAAAGGATGCGACCGCATCCTGCTGGTGCCGCTCTATCCCCAGTACGCTGCAGCGACGACGGCGACCGCCGCCGATCAGGCGTTCCGCGCCCTGATGAAAATGCGCTGGCAGCCGGCCGTACGCGTCGCGCCGAGCTACCACGATGATCCGGTCTACATCGACGCTGTCGCCAACTCGATGCGCGAGGATCTGGCCAAGCTCGACTTCGAGCCGGAAGTCATTATCGCGACGTTCCACGGCATGCCGCAGGCATACCTGGAAGCCGGCGATCCCTACTACTGCCAGTGCCAGAAGACCTCGCGCCTGTTGCGTGCAAGGCTCGGATGGCCGGAGGAAAAGTGGCTCACGACGTTCCAATCGCGCTTCGGCAATGACCCCTGGCTGCAGCCCTACACCGACGAGACGGTGAAACGACTTGCCGCCGAAGGAGTCAAACGTCTGGCACTCGTCGCGCCCGGCTTCTCGGCGGACTGCCTCGAAACGCTTGAAGAACTCGACGGCGAAAACCGCCACTACTTCGAGGACGGCGGCGGTGAAAAGTTCGCCTACCTGCCGGCGCTGAACGACAGCGCCGACGGTATCCGGACGATCGAGGCCGTCGTGCGGCGTGAACTGCAGGGCTGGCTCTGAGTCAGCTCCGCACCTGCGCACGCTATACCCACCGACTAGGATTTGCTCCAGGGCCGCATTTCTGCCCTCGCGCTGTTCCATAAGTAACAGCGTGCAAACCACTATTTAACCTTATGTTTTCCCCGTCGCGCTAGCGTGCGCGAGCCTTTTCGTATCCAGCCACTAAGGTCGATCAATGGAACAAGAGCTTCTCGGCCCGTTCTCGGGCGGCTTCGAAGTCTTCGGCGTGCTGCTCGTCGTCCTGGCAATTGTCGTGCTGTGGTCGACGGTCAAGATCGTCCCCCAGGGCACCAATTATACGGTCGAGAACTTCGGTCGCTATACGCGCACCCTGCAGCCCGGGTTGCACATCCTCATCCCGGTGATGGAGCGCGTCGGCCATCGCATGAACATGAAGGAGCAGGTGCTCGACATCCCCAGCCAGGACGTCATCACGCGCGACAACGCGATGGTGCGCGTCAACGGCGTGACCTTCTTCCAGGTCCTCAACGCAGCCCGCGGCGCCTACGAGGTCGACGCGCTGGAGCCCTCGATCGTCAACCTGACGATGACCAACATCCGCACGGTGATGGGCTCGATGGATCTCGACGAACTGCTCTCCAACCGCGACCAGATCAACGCCCGCCTGCTGCAGGTCGTCGATCAGGCGACAGAAGCCTGGGGCATCAAGGTCACCCGCATTGAGATCAAGGATATCGACCCGCCGCGCGACCTCGTCGACAGCATGGCGCGCCAGATGAAGGCCGAACGCGACAAGCGCGCCCAGATCCTCGAGGCCGAAGGCTCTCGTGCCGCCGAGATCCTGCGCGCCGAAGGCGAGAAGCAGGCTGCCATGCTCGAGGCCGAAGGTCGCCGCGAGGCCGCATTCCGCGATGCCGAAGCGCGCGAGCGATCGGCGGAAGCCGAAGCGAAGGCCACGCAGATGGTGTCCGACGCCATCTCCAAGGGCAACGTGCAGGCCATCAACTACTTCGTCGCCAACAACTACGTGAAGGCGTTGGAAGCGCTTGCGAAGGCACCGAACCAGAAGGTCATCTTGATGCCTCTCGAAGCATCCTCGGTGATCGGCTCCCTCGCCGGTCTCGCGCAGATCACCGGCGAAGCGTTCGGCGGCAATGCACCCGCTCAAAGCACCCCGCCGCGTGGTAGCGTTCCGCGTTCATAATGGTGGGCGGAACGCGCGCTTCTGATAGTATGATGGCGTTGTCGAAGTTGCGGACCACGGGTGAGTTCAGGCCATGGGGCTGACGGACTTCTTCTGGAACCTTGGTGCTTGGAACTGGTTCATCGTCGCCGTGGCGCTGATGGCACTCGAGTCGGTCGTGCCGGGCGTGCATTTCGTCTGGTTCGGCCTGGCGGCGGTGATCGTTGGGTTCCTCGGCATCACGATCGACATCGCCTGGGAATGGCAGCTGGTCGCCTTTGCGATCATCTCGTGCGTCACCGTCTTCCTCGCTCGCCGTTACGCATCGCCGGACGTCACCCATAGCGACGAGCCGGACCTCAACGCGCGCGCCACGCAGTACGTCGGGCGCGTCGTGACCGTTGAGGAAGCTATTGCGGACGGACGCGGCAAGGTCCGGGTTGGCGATACCGTTTGGAACGCGCTCGGCTCCGACGCGCCTCAAGGAGCCCGCGTGAAGATCACTGGAACCAACGGCAACTGTCTCGTCGTCGAACATGCCCTCTCCTGACGGCGCCCGGCGGCCGAGCGCCTCGGTCTGGTTCCTTGCGGTGCTGAGCCTGCTGATGCCTGCCGTCGGCGTGGGCGCGGGCCTCTATGGGGCCTATCTCGCATTCTCCGGCACGACGTGGGGATGGCTGCTGTTGGCGGCCGGCATCGGCATCCTGATCCTCGACCTCGTCATAGATCAGCGCTGGTCCTACGGGATGCAATCGAGCGAGCCGGACCTCAACCGCCGCGGCGAACAGCTCATCGGGGAGGTCGCAACAGTGATCGAGCCCATTGCCGGCGGAACGCGCGGCAGCATTCGCCTCGGCGACAGCGTTTGGCCTGCCGAAGGCGCGGACGCTGATGCCGGCACGAAAGTTCGTGTCACCGGCTGCAAAGGAACTGTGCTGACCGTTGAACCCCATACCCGCACAGAAAACTAAGCGTCGTTCGACCAGTTGCGAGACGCCGGATAGATGGCGCACGCATCGGTGAGGGCCTGACCGACGCGCACGCCCGTCGCCGCCGCCAGCGGGTTGACGGCAGTGACGAAAACCACTGGTAGAACCGCCGCGCGCTCTTAAGCGCGCCGGACACGGGTCCACCATCTGAATTTGCTTGGAAATTTAATGTCAGCGAGCCCAGCCCCCGGAACGGCGAGGAGGGACTCGCCGTTCCGGTTCGGGCTAGAGCACCCAAGCCCAACGCGACGCAACTCATGACGCGGACCCGCACAGAGTCCTCACTGGGGGCTAGGCTCCGGCCGCGAGATCCAGGGCAGGTTGCCGGACGGTGGGGTGGGGGATGGGCAACCTGATCCACGGGAACGCTCTCGCACCAACTGAGGCGACGACGTCACGAAGCCGTCGCGTTCTTTTTTTGTTCTATAGTCGCGAGCGCGGCTCGTCAAGACCAAAAGGGGAACAAAAGGCGCCAATGGTTGTTGCATTGCCATCGAGGCGCAGAGAACACCTTTTCCACAAGAGTCCACTTGCCCACCGGCGAATCGATTCGCGTCGCGACACGGATGCCGCACTATTGAGCCCAGATCTGCCGCAAAATCAGGCCCTTGCCAGTGCACATCGGAAACAGGTCCGGCAAAAATGCCCCGATCGGTACGAAAAGGTGCGATGCAAACAAGGGTGTGGCCCCCATGCTCTGCCGCGAAAAAGTGGGACTGTTATATACCCAGCATTCACCTTTATCGCCTCATGCTCCCCCGCGAGCCGATCAGAACCCCGGAGCCATTCAGTAATGCCCTCACGCAGTCTGATGAGTTCTCTCGCCCTGGCAGCCGCCGTTGCCACCGCATCATTCGTTGCGGCCCCGCAGGCCCAAGCACAGGGACTGTTCGAGTTCCTTTGGGGCGGCGGGCAGGAATGGGGCGGCAGCAAGCAGACGGTCTCGTTTGACCCCAAGTACACCGCGGGCCAGATCATCGTCAGCTTCGGCGACCGTCGCCTCTATCTCATCACCAAGGCTGGAACGGCGCTGAGCTATCCGATCGCCGTGCCGCGCGAGCAGAGCCGCTGGCAGGGAACCACCAGCGTCACCGACAAGCGGGTGAACCCCTCTTGGCGTCCCACGCCGGACATGCTTCGCGAGAACCCCAAGCTTCCGATGTGGGTGCCGGGCGGCCATCGCATGAACCCGCTGGGTGTGCGCGCCATGTACCTCGGCTCGAGCCTCTATCGAATCCACGGCACCGACGCGCCCTGGACTATCGGTCAGGCCGTTTCGAAGGGCTGCATCCGCATGCTCAACGAGGACGTTCTGGACCTTTATCCGCGCGTTCCGGTCGGAACCAAGGTCACGGTGACGTGGCAGCAGTTCAATTCGCAGGTCATCGCGTCCGGCACGGACGGTGGGAACGACAGCCCTGGCGTCAGCGCTGCTGCGCCGTCCTTCAGCCCTGCTGCTTCGCCGGTATCCTATAAGGTGCCCCAGCGCCCCATCAGGTCACTGACGCCCGCCGCCGCCGCAGAGGCCGTTGCTGCCACGGGCGACACCGGTGCCGTCGACGTGAGCGGTGATGACGCCACGCTGGCAGCAGCCGCCGAGCAGCCGCTTGAGCAGCCGAAGCTGGTGAAGAAGGCCGAGATGCACAAGAAGCCAGCTGCGGAGAAGGCGATGTCTACGACGCCTGCAGCCACTGGACACACAATCTCGACGCACGATGCAGCTTCCGCCGCCGAGAAGGCTGCCGCAGCAGCCGCCAAGGCAGCCGAGAGCGCCCGCGCTGCCGCTGAAGCCGCCAAGAAAGCGGCCGAGGACGCCAAGCGCGCAACGACCGGCGAGGCCGGAAAGAGCGCCTCGCTCTAAGTCGTCGTCGCTCATCGAGCACAACAAAAAAGGGCAGCGCTTGGCGCTGCCCTTTTTGTTTTCGGTAAGGTGTGTCGTCCCACTCCGCCACCCGCACTAACTGGACGGTGCCAGGCACGCCTTGAGGTTGCCGGCCAGATTGCGCATCAGAACGAAGTAGAGTTGTGGTCCGGGCTCCAGCCCCAGCCCCTCCGGATCGAGCGTCCCCGAGCGTGCGTCGGTTCCCTCCGTCACCGCCAGGATCAAATTGCCCTGGAACATCGGTTCGGCAAAAACGCACACGGCTTTGAGCTCGCGGATTTTCTGGCGCAATTCGATGAGACGCCGCGCACTCGGCTGCACATCCGGGCTGACCGTGATCGAGCCGACCGCATCGAGGCCGAACCGCCGGTCGAAATATTGGTAAGCGTCGTGAAACACCACGAACGGCTTGCCATGCAATGGCGCTGTCGTCGCCGCGAGCTCGCGCGTCAAAGCGTCGATATCGGACTTCAGCGCTTCGGCATTGGAGAGGAAGCGCGCCGCGTGCTCCGGAAACCGCGCCGCCAGAACCTTGGCGATATGCGCGCTGATGACTTTCGCGTTGTCCGGATCGAGCCAGATGTGGCTGTCGAAAGCCTGGTGGCCGGCGTCGTGTTCATCATGATCGGCGTGGGCATGATCTTCGAACGTGCCGGTCAACCGCTGTTCGCGCAACTTGACGCCCGGCGCGTCGACCAACGTCACCACTTCGACACCGGCTGGCAGCGCCCGCGTAAGCTTGCCCGTGAACGGCTCCAGCCTCTCCGAGACGCGAATGAACACGGCCGCCTTGCTGATGGCCTGAACCTGCGACGGACGTAGCGAGAAATTGTGCGGAGACGCCTTTCCATCGACCAGCAGCAGCGGCGTGCCGACGCCGTCCATGATACGCGCAACCAGCGAGTGCACGGGCTTGATCGTCACCACCACGTCGGCATCGCCCGCCAGCGCGCCGACAGAACCCCACATTGCCAGCAAGACCGCGGCAAACGCGCGCCGGACCGCCCTCCATCGGCTGGCATCGGCGCAGCAATAAGTACCCGTTAGCGCCCAAAGGCAGCCTATCATGCTATAAGTCCAGCCGGAGTTCGAATGTGATATTATCCGGTGCAAGCTAGTGCACCGGACGTCACCACGCAACCGCCACCTTGTTGCGGCAATTGCGAGTTCCCAATCTGCGGCGATCGGAGACTGATACGTGCACGCCTTGAGAATGCGCCTCCTCACGCTGTCTGCCTCTCTCGGGCTGGTCTGCGCAGCAACGTGCGCATCAGCGCATCCGCATGTCTGGGTGACGATGCAGGAAACCGTCCTCTATGACGGCAACTCCATCACAGGGCTGCAGCAGGCGTGGACCTTCGACGAGATCTATACGCAGCAGGCCATCGAGGGCCTCGATAAGAACGGCGATGGCAAGTACGACCGTCAGGAGCTTCAGGAGCTTGCCCAGGTCAACATCGACGGCCTCAAGGAGTTCGAATACTTCACCTTCGCCAAGCTCGGAAATACGCCGCTGAAGTTCAAGCCGCCGGTCGACTATTGGCTCGACTACACCGACAAGGGCATTCTCACGCTGCACTTCACGCTTCCGCTCGAGCAGCCGGTCGCCGCCGACGCTCCAGGCTTCAGCTTCGCAGTCTACGACTCGAGCTACTTCATCGCCTTCGACTATTCAGAAACCGATCCGGTGAAGCTGAGCGCCAAGGCGCCGGCGACCTGCAAGGCTGCGATCCATGAGCCCCCGGAAGATGAAGACTCGCAGAAGCTCAACGACGCCTTCGCCAACGCCCTCGGCAAAGATCAGCAGCAGCCCCCCAATGGCGCGGCCGCTCCGGCGGACGGCAGCGCGGCGAGCCCTGACACCGGCACGACCGCCGGAGGCCCCATGGGCGATGGCGGCTCAGTGACGATCGGTACCGGCAGCCGGTCCGTTACCGTGCAATGCGCCAAGACTTGATACGCTTGGTCTGTCAGATATTTGACGCACGATAAGCGGCCGCCCCGCTGCGGTTGTAAATGACGAAGCGTTGAGGTTTGATGCGGCGGACTTGGCTTGCGCGAGGGGATGCCACGATGGACCGGCGTGAATTCCTGAGATCGACGGGTGCAGCGGCAGCAGCCAGCGCCGTCGCGGCCACCACGACCGCCGCCGCCGAGCCCGCGATCCCTGCGCCTGCCACGCTCAAAGGACTGCGCGAACTTCGCCTCTCGGTCACGCACCAGGACGGCGTTGCCGGCCCGGCTGACTGGGCACACCGGCTCGCCCGCAACATCACGGACATGAGTGGTGGCCGCTTCAAGGTCACACCCACCTTCGGCGTGAGCGATGCCGCCGCTGCCGTTCGCAACGGCGACGCCGACCTCTGCTTCGACACGGTCGACGGACTTCAGGACATTCATCGCGGCTTCGCATTCTTCGCCGGATTGCCCGGACGCCACGGACTGTCGCCGCGCGATCTCCAATCGTGGATCGCGGTTGGTGGCGGTCAGGCCCTGTGGGACGACCTAGCCGCCGATGTCGATCTGAAGCCGCTGCTCGCCGCGCATACGGGCGCGCTAAGCCTTCTTCTTTCGACGCGCAACGTTGATCAGGTCTCGGCGCTGTCCGGAATGAAGGCCTGCGTTGGCGGTCTCGCCCGCGACGTCGCCCGCGGCCTCGGCATGGACGTGGTATCGCTCGCGCCCGGCCAGAAAATCTCGCACGCCATGCAGCAAGGCGACGTGGATGTGGCCGAATGCGGCGGCGCCATCACGAGCTATGCTGCCGGCCTCTTGATGGCGGCACCTTACTCCGCCGGCACGAGCATCAACGCGCAGGGCTCGTCCATCTACCTCGGTGTGCACTTGTCGACGTGGGAGCACCTCCACCCGGCCGAGCAGGCCATGCTCACCGCCGCGGCAGCCCAGGAGTTCCAGCTCTCGCTCGCCGAGGAGGAAGCTCACCGACCGATGCTTTATCGCGCGCCGGCTGCGGATCGCGTTTGGCCGATCTCTGGCGAGCTTGCGCACACCATCGAGCGCGTCGCCGCGGCGGTCGTCGCCCACACTGCCGGCACCGATGGAAGATCGCGCCGCATCGCCGACAGCCTCGCAGCATTCAAGCGCTCGGCCCTGGCCCCCGCTTCCGTCTGACGGCGTCGTCGCGTCGTTCTGGACCTCGCGCGAACGCGTGGCGCGCTAAGATGCATCCACACCAGCGCCGCGACATGGATCAGTCTTTCTGCCGCGAAGTGCGTCTCCTCCGCTCTGCCTGTATCCCATGCGGCGTTTTAGGTGTGGTCCTCTGTCGCACAGCGTTCAGCCGTCAACATTTTGCTGCATCGCACTGCGTGATGATCTCCTCATTGCCACTCGTGAGGGGGAAGTCATGCGGATTGTTCGAGTTGTTGCATTGTGCGTTGCTGTGCCCGGCAGCCTGGCCGCTGCCGAGGAGCTGAAGCTCCCACCGGAAGTCACGCCGGCACTGCGCGCTGCTTGCGAAGGCGATGTGCGCCGGATCGGCTGCCTCGGAGCTTCGCCGACCTACGCAAAGGTGAAGAGCTGCGTCATCGCTCGTTACATGCAGCTTGGCACGCGATGCAAAACCCAGCTCGCGCTCGCTGGTTACTCCGGCCCGTCGAACGTGCCCAAGTCCGCCAAGACCGGCGCGATGCTCGAGGCATCCGCGAAGTAACAACGCCCGAACGAAAAGAGCCGCCCACGATGTGAGCGGCTCCAAATTTCAAAAGCTCTTTGCGGGATCAGGCAGCCTTGGCTGCCTTCGCCGGCCGCGCCGTCTCTGCAAGATAGGCCATCGCTGCCGCGACGCCGCCCTTCTGGTGCGGCACGCCGGCCAGATCGAACCCCATCTCGACACCTGACAGGGCGCCCAGCACCGTCAGCTCGTTCGTGTAGCCGAGATGCCCGATGCGGAATGCCTTGCCGGCCAATTTGTTGAGGCCGGTGCCCAGCGACATATTGAAATTCTCGAGCACCACCTTGCGGAAAGCATCCGCGCTGTGCCCCTCCGGAATGGCGACAGCCGTCACGGCCGGAGAATGCGCACGCGCATCACGGCACCATGTTTCGAGACCCCATCCACGCACCGCGCGACGCGTCGCCTCGGCAAGGCGCTCATGACGCGCGAAGACGTTGTCGAGGCCTTCCTCGTGCAGCATCGCGATCGCCTCGGCGAGCCCGAACAGAAGCCCGACCGGCGGCGTATAAGGGAACGTCCCCACGGCATTGATTGCCAGCTGGTCGTCCCAGTTCCAGTAAGAGCGCGGCAGCGTCGCCTTCTTCGAAGCGGCAATAGCCTTCGGGCTCACCGCCGTGAACGACATGCCGGGCGGCAGCATCAGGCCCTTCTGCGAGCCCGAGATCGCAACGTCGACGCCCCACTCGTCGAAGCGGAAATCCATCGCCGCGAGCGACGAGATGGCATCGACGAACAGCAGCGCCGGATGCTTGGCGGCGTCGACGGCCTTGCGGACCTCGTCGATCCACGTGCGCGCACCCGTAGACGTCTCGTTGTGCACCACGCACACGGCCTTGATCGCGTGCGACTTGTCTTTCTTGAGATGCGCCTCGATGGCATTGGCGTCGGCGCCCGAATGCCAGTCGGTGGCGATCACGATCGGCTTGAGGCCCAGACGCTCTGCCATGTTCCGCCACAGCACGGCGAACTGCCCGGTCTCGACGATCAGGATCTCATCGCCCGGCGAAAGCGTATTGACGAAGCCCGCCTCCCACGCGCCGGTGCCCGACGACGGGAAGATGATGACGGGATGCTGCGTCTTGAAGATCGTCTTGACGTCGGCAAGCAGCTTCAGCCCGAACTCGCCGAATGCCGGACCGCGATGGTCGAGCATCTGGCGCGACATCGCATTGAGGATTCGCTCCGGAACCGGCGTCGGTCCGGGAATCTGCAGGAAATGACGGCCCGTCTGATTGGCCATGAACGTTCCCCTCGGCATGCTTCAAGTATCGCAGCAAGACTTTGCGGCGCCACCCCGGTCGAAACCGGGCACGAGGCACCCCTCGGAGCCTTCTTTTGTCCGCGAAAGGAGCAGCTATAGGTACGAAAGCAAAGAGCCGTCAAGCCACCTGCGCCAGGATTGAGCAGTTTGCCTCGACCTTCGACACGGATTAAGGGAACGGAGTGCCCGCACCGCCGTGGCCACACGGTCGCAGGGCGTCGAATCCTCGCACCGGAGCAGCCGAAAGTATGAGCCGACAGCGCCCCAAAGACCTGACCGCACTTTCGGCACACGAAGCCGCGCGCGCCATCCGCGAAGGCGTCATTTCCTCCGTCGAACTGGTCGGCGCCTGCCTCGCCCGTATCGACGCACGCGAGCCCGAGATCGAGGCATGGGCGCATCTCGATCCGGAGCTGGCCTTGTCCGAGGCACGCGAGGCCGATAGCGCGCTCGCCAGAGGCGACGATGTGGGCCCGCTCCACGGCGTGCCGGTCGGCGCCAAGGACATCTTCGACACGAGTGATTTCCCCACCGAAAACGGCTCACCCGTTTTTGCTGGAAGACGCCCCGAGCGCGATGCGACCTGCGTCGACGCGCTTCGCAACGCCGGTGCGATCATTATCGGCAAGACGGTGACGACCGAGCTTGCGCTTCTCACGCCCGCGCGCACGCGCAATCCCGCCAATCTCGCACACACGCCTGGCGGCTCGTCGGCGGGTTCCGCCGCCGCCGTGGCCGACCACATGGTGCCGGCCGCGCTCGGCAGCCAGACCGCCGGTTCGATCATTCGTCCGGCATCATTCTGCGGTGTCTACGGCTTCAAGCCGACGCTCGGCCTCGTGCCGCGGCGCGGCGTGCTCATGCAATCGCACACGCTCGACACGGTCGGCCTTTACGGTCGCTGCGTCGAGGACCTCGCGCTCGTGACTGACTACATGACGGCGATCGATCCGGACGACGTGGTGAGCTTCCGCCGCAGCCGGCCACCGCTCCTTGGCACGACCCGCGCTCGGCCGCCCGTCCCACCGCGCTTCGCCTTCGTGAAACCGCCACCGTGGATCGACGCCGACAAGGACATGCAGGCGGCGCTTGAGGCGCTGGTTGCAAAGCTCGGCGATCGCGCTATCGAAATCGAAATGCCGGTGCTCGCCGACGTCATCGAATTCCAGCGCATCGTGCAGCTTGCGGAGAACGCTCTCTATTACGGTCCGCTTCTCGACGAGGCGCCCGAGCACATTTCCCCCGGACTCACAAAGCGCCTCGAAGAAGGCCGCGCTGTCGACGCTCAGGCGTATCTGCGCGCTATCACCGGGCGGGAGCCGGCCTACCGTGCAGTCGCCGCTGGAATGCGCGGCTTCAGCGCTATTCTAACCGCCGCAGCGCTCGGCCCGGCGCCCGAAGGCTTCGCCGCCACCGGCAGCCCGATCATGAACGGACTGTGGACCTACCTCGGTATGCCCACCGTCTCGCTGCCGCTGCTCGAAGCCAAAGGCCTGCCTGTCGGCGTTCAACTCGTCGGCCTTCGCCACGACGATGCGCGTCTTCTGCGCACCGCGCGTTGGCTTGCCGAGGAATTTATGGCCTGAACTACTCGGCCGGCGGCCAGGGTGCCCATGGGAACGGCTTGACCTCGCTCGCGAGGGTGAGAAAACGCGCCGTCTCCGCGACCCACCGCGCGAGCGAGCTGCCGAACCGCGTCAGCTGCCCGTTCGGCGCGCCGGAAAACAGCAGCCACAAGAACTGGGCGATGGCCGTGATGCAGAGAAGCGTCTGCGCCACGCCGAAAGCCAGCGCCAGCAGCAGCATGTAGAGGCCGCGCATCCAGATCGCCGTGTCGCCGAACGTGGACTTGCGCTGTTCCGGAACCGAAGTGCTGCTCTGCTCGAAAGATTCCATGGCAGTGCTCCTTCTGGAGCCGCCCGCCCGGATCGCGAGGATCGCAATGGGGCCTAAGGCGGCGTGTTCACACCTTCCCCCTCAGCATCCCCCCTTGGTATTACCTTTGAATTAGCCCTCAGCTCACACCTTCGACAAGCTGAAACACGTTGCCCTCAGGGTCCTGCCCATCGCATAGCTGGCTCGTAAATCCCGGATATTGCTTGATCTCTCCCATGGTCGCACCGAGCGCGATCAGCATGTCGCGCATCGCACCGATCGGCGCGTCTGTTTGGAACACGACCTTGGCGTTGCTTCCCTCACCCGGTCGGGCCGTTCCGCCGCGATAAGGTCGCCCAACGCGATGCAGCGCCAGCTCGCAGTGACCCGCCTTGAGCACCGCCCACTCGTCAGGAATGTGCTGAACCAGCGGAAATGCGAACGCCTGCCGGTAGAAGTCCGACAGGCGCTCGACGTTCTGAACGTAAAGAATGATCCGGCCGAGCTGGATCATCGCCCGCCTCAGGCGAGCTTGAACGGCATATCCTTGCCCGCGAAGAACGCGTCGATGTTGTCGAGCGCCTCGAAGCCCATCTGGTTCCGCGCCTCGATGGCAGCGGAGCCAAGGTGGGGGAACAGGAACGTGTTCGGCAGGTCGTAGTAGCCTTCGTTGATCTTCGGCTCTCCTGCGAACACGTCGAGACCCGCATAAGCCAGCCGGCCCGACTTCAGCGCCGCGATCATGTCCTCGTCCTTGACGAGATCGCCACGCGCCGTGTTCACGACAATAGCGCCCTGCGGCAGCTTCTCGATCACGTCCTTGTTGAAGAAGTAGCGCGTCTCCGGCGTCGAAGGCGCGTTGATCGAGAAGAACTGCGACACCTTCAGAAGGCTGTCGAGGCTGTCGTGATACGTGGCGTTGTACTTCGCCTCGACCTCGGGCTTGGCGCGATAGATGTCGTAGTAGTGGATTTCCATGTCGAAGCCGCGGGCGCGCTGTGCGAGCGCCTGGCCAATCTTGCCGAACCCGTAGATGCCGAGCTTCTTGTTGTCGAGGCGCTGACCGACGAGCTGCAGCGGCTGCCAGCCCGGCCACGAGCGCGTGCGGATCATGTGCTCGCCCTCAGCGGCGCGACGCGCCGAACCAAGCAGCAGCAGCATGGCGATCTCGGCCGTCGCGACCGTCACGCCGTGCGGCGCGTTGCCGACCTTGATCCCCCGCGCCTTGCAGGCTTCGAGGTCGATGTGATCGAAGCCGATCGAGAACGTCGAGATGCACTTGATGTTCTCGGGGACCTTGTCGATCACCGCCTTGGGGCACTTCTCGTTGAGGGTCAGCAGGATGGCGTCGACCGACTTTGCGGTCTCCAGCATCTCGTCGACGGTGATCTTCGGATTGTCGCCATGGGCGATGACGTCATATGTGGCCCGGGCACGAGCCATGACGGCCTCCGGCAGAGGCCAGGTGATGAGGATCTTCTTCTTGCTCATGGGACGTGTCCTTCCCCGGGTATTCGGACTTGGCTTCTAAATAAGGTTCGAACTTCGATGGCCGCGATCCATGCCGCAATGATGGCGCGCTGACAAGC
Organism: Hyphomicrobium sp.; assembly: GCA_030148725.1. Classification (GTDB taxonomy): domain Bacteria; phylum Pseudomonadota; class Alphaproteobacteria; order Rhizobiales; family Hyphomicrobiaceae; genus Hyphomicrobium_A. The sequence continues at coordinate 53,459 of JASBSU010000022.1, read as the reverse complement.
GCGGCGACACGTCCGGCAACGCTTTCTTCACCATACCCGGGCGAAACTGATGGCGCCCTGCGCGTGCTGCGGTGCGGCAAGCCGCCATCGGGCCGCGATCCGCCCATTGAGCCGGATAGTCATGTTGAGAGCCCTCGTCCTCACGCTCGCCGTGCTGGCGGGCATGAAGATTTTCACCCAGGAACGCCTCTACCGCGACGGCGCGGAGGAAGCGCTGATCCGCGCCTACCGCGAACGCGCGATGGCGGCCTGCCAGAGCGCCCACATCCCGGCCTCCGGCACAGTACCACTGTGGACACGGCCGACGTCGATGGACCTCGTCATCGGCCGCTCCAACGTCGACGTCCGGATCTGGGACCTCACCAGCGAGCGCTGGCCGGTGCGCTTCAAGCATCCCCATCTCGTGCTGACGCTCGGGAGCGACGCGCCCGTCTGCCGATACGACGTGATCGAGGAGCGCGCCTACGTAAGCGAGATGTAGGCGCAAAAGCAAAGCGCCGGCGGCTCTGCAGCCACCGGCGCTCGGGAGACGTGTGACCAGTCCTTAGTAGTGGAACTTCACACCGCCGTACGCGACCAGCGGCGGAGCCGGCGTGATCGTACGCGGGTTGGTGAAGAAGTTGTCGCCCGTCGCCGGGTTGGCTTCCGACGCCTCGTTCGCAGCTTCCAGATTGAAGTAGTTGCCGAACAGGCCGTAGTGCGAGTTGAAGAGGTTGTAGACCAAGCCGTAGAGCTGCACGTTCTCGGTCAGGTCGTAGTAGGTGTGCAGGTCGACCTTGGCATACCCGCCGAGCGGCGCCGTATCGTTACCCTCGTCTCCGAAGAAGATCTGGCTCGAGGCAGCAACGAGATCCGCACCGAACCGCCACTGCGGCGTGATGAGGTAGTCGAAGCCTGCCTTGAAGCGGCTGAGCGGAATGCCTGGGATGCGATCGCCCGAGTTGACCTGCACGCAGGTCAGCTCCTCACCATCATCCTCGCCGCACTCGAAGGCCACAGGGTTGTTCGGCGACGGCAAAATGAAGCTCGACTGGAAGGTGGCGTGCACCAGCGCGTAGTTCGCGTAGATCATCCAGCGCGGGTCGGTATACCGGCCGCCGATTTCGATGCCCTGCCGCAGCGTATCGCCGATGTTGTCAAAGTAACCGCGGCCGGTGATGGGCGCCGCGACCGTGTAGATGTCGTTGCTGTTGAGCGCCCGGAACAGACCGGCCGACCACTCGAACCGCTCGTTGGTGTGGCCCTGCATGTTACCGCGCAGACCAAGCTCCCACGTGTGCGAGACGACCTGCTCGAGCGGCGGATCGGCGGTGAGGAAGCTTTCCAGCAAGCACGGGAAGTTCGGATCGGCGCAGGCGAGCTCCGCCGGCGTCGGCGCGCGGTTGGCTTCCGCGTAGCTTGCAAAGAGCGTCAGGCCGGGATGCAGCAGGTAGGTGCCGCCCACCATCGGGTTGAAGCGCTGAAACGAGTTGTTGCCGTTGAGCTCCGGCGCATTGCCGGAATTGTCCTCGATGATCACCCGCGCGAAGTTATAGCGGCCACCGACGGTGAGGGCGAGTTCGCTCGTCAGGTCGACCGTATCCGAGAAATAAAGGCCGACGTAGTTATTCGTCGTCGAGAGATCGCGCGGCGACACATCGTCCGGCTCGGTGAGCAGAATGCCGAGGCTGTTGACCACGAACTGCGGGGCAAACGAACCGAGCGTCGACGTCGCGCCGTAGGCAACGTTGCCCTGGTCGTAGCTTGCGCCGATCAGGAACTGGTTCTTGTAGCCGAACAGGTAGTCCTTGTTGACCGCCTGGCCTGCGAAGCCGAAGCTGTTCGTCAGCTGCGACGTCTGATCGAGCGAGCCGAGCGGATCGGCGATGTCGGATGGAATGGTGCCATCCGGATTGACGCCGGGGCCCACACCTTCAGCAACCTCGCCTTCAAGACACAGCAGGCCAGCATCGGCTCCGCCGCAATCCTCGGCCTCGGAGATGTTGCCGTCGATGTGCGACTGCTTGAACCAGCGGTAATAGCCGACGCCCTGCAATGACCACGTGGGCGATACTTCGATCTGGCCATTGGCCGAGATCATCGCCACTTGGTTCTTTGTCGTCTGCGGCGACGTGAAGGTATTGCTCCAGCTGAGGTCGAGAAGCTGTACCGGTGCGGCTGCCGTGACACCCACGTAGTTCGCGGCGCCGGTGAAGTTCAAATGGAACTCAGAGCCGTCACCTTTGGCGCCGATGTCGGCGTACATGCGACGGATGCGCGACGCCGAGAAGTCGCGATAGCCATTGTCGTGGATGCCTTCGAGGGCCATGAACCCGCCCCACGACCCGCTGTTTCCACCGACGGCGAGGCCACCCTGATAGCGACCGAACGAGCCGCCCATGATGTTGAGTTCGGCGCCCTGGTAGTTGAAGCCGTCGCGCATCATGATCGTCAGCGCGCCACCGAGAGCGTTGAGGCCGAACACCGGGTTGGCACCGATGATCGTCATGCCGCTGATGGCGTTGTCCGGCAGGAAGTCGTAGTTGACGATATCGCCGAACGACTCGTTGATGCGTACGCCGTTCTGATAAACGGCGAGACCCTGCGGCACACCGTTGACCGGCGAAGATTCATAGCCGCGGAACTGCAGGTTGCGCTGGAACACATTGCCCTGCGCGTCCTCGAGAATGACGCCGGGCACCGTCTGCTGCAGTACCTCAGGCACATACGTGTAGCCGGTGCGCGCGATGTCCGCGTCGCTGGCACGGCCCACCCCGCCAGGGAACTTGCCGATCGGGATCGCGCTGCCTTCGACCGGCGACATCATCACCGTGCCGCTGTCGATGCCGCCCTCACCGGGCTGATAGGTCGTGGGGGTGTCGAGCATTGGCGCCGAGGTCGGCGTCGCGGTGCTCGTCGGGGGCGGCGTCGCGGCAGCGGGAGCAACCGGCGGGGGCGAAACGGCCTGCTTCTTTGGAGCCTGCTTCTTGGCGGCTGCCTTTGGTGCCGGCTCGGCCTTCTTCTGGATGATGTCGACCGGCGGCAGCTGGTTGGCGGCTGGCGCCGGTGTCGGAGCTTGAGCGGCTGGCGCCGTCTGTCCTGCCGCGCCGGGGGCAGCAGCAGGCGTATTGGCATTCGGTGCCGGCGCGGCCGGAGCCGGCGAAGCGGCTGGTGGCGGGGACTGTGGGACCTGTGGGGCAGGTGACGGCTGCTGCGCTACCGATGGGACGACAAGCAAGGCCGTTACTCCGGCTGCCCGCGCCAACCGCTTCAATCCCCGTCCGTCCATTTCGCCCCCCAGCGTGGAATGTTTTGCCTGCTGTTACTCCTCTCGACGCCACAAACTTGGTCGGGACACTGAACACTTCTAACCCGGGAAAAATTCCCATTTTTCCCCTTGTCTTCCAGCACGACTCAACGTGGAAGCGAAAATAATTGGGTGGTTGGCAGCTGGCTGCGTCAAGCGCGTCGCGGCAACGCAACTGTGTATCGCGTTGCAAAAGTTGCGCGCGAGCAACTCACACGTGTTGCACAGGTTGCCAACGCCAGCCCATCGGACCGCGCAAACGAATAGCCCTCCTCACGGGGGCGAGGAGGGCTCATTCGTGAGCGGAGCGGCCGGCCGCTCGGTCCGATAGGATGACGTCAGTACTTGATCTTGACGCCACCGTAGGCTGCGAACGGCATGGCCGGCGAGATGGTGCGCGGATCGCTCAGCGGCGGCCGGCCGAACACAGGAACCTCATCCGGCTCCTCGAAGTACGTCCCATAGAGGCCGTATCTGCGATCGAACAGGTTCTTGACGAGGCCATAGACCTGAACGTTCTGCGTAACGTCATACGAGGTGTGCAGATCGACGCGAGTGTAGCCGCCGAGCATGGACGAAATGCCGTCCTCGTCCGCGTCCTCTTTCGCCTCGTTCGGGAACAACGGAGAGTTGCTTGCCGCAACGAGATCCGCACCAAACTTCCACTTCTTGGTCAGAGCGTAGTCGAAGCCGGCCTTGAAGCGGTGACGCGGAACGCCGGGCAAGCGATCGCCGTCTCCGAGAAACGCGCACAAGCCGTCTTCTCCGGGATCGGTGCACTTGTCGAGGGTGGCGTCGACGAAGGCGTACGATCCGTACACGCTCCAGCGGCGCGTCTCATACGTACCCGAAAGCTCCACACCCTGGCGCAGAGTGTCGCCAGCATTCTTGAAGAAGATCCGCGATGCGCCTCCCGACGTAAGGGTGACCGGCAGGATGTCGTCGGACGCCAGCGTCCGGAACAGGCCTGCACCCCAGGTGTAAAGGCCTCCGTTCCATACGCCCTGGCCACGCAGACCGATTTCTCCCGTACGCCCGACGACCTGGTTCAGCGGCGGGTCGTCGGTCAGGAAGCTCTCGATAAGGCAGGGATTGTCTTCTTCGGAGCAACCAAGCTCGGCCGGCGTCGGCGCACGATTGGACTCGGAGTAGCCGCCGTAGACCGATACCTCTCGCGATAGCTTGTAATTGGCACCGACCATCGGGTTGAAGCGTTCATACGTGTTGGTCGCGTTGAGCCCGTCAAACAGACCGGTGTTATCAGTCAGCTTGATGCGAGCGAAATTGTAGCGACCGCCAACCGTGACCGTGAGCCGGTCTGTCAGATCGAGTGCGTCAGAGAAGTAGACGCCCCAGTAGGTATTCTCGGCGTCGAGGTTCCGCGGAGCGGTCTCAAAGTCGTCGTCAGTGACAATGATCCCAGTTCCGTCCACCACATATCCCGGCTGGATGGTCCCGAGTTCGCTTGACGTCTTGTAGTTGGAAGTGCCGTGATCGTAGGAAACGCCGGCGAGGAACAAATTGCGCATTCCGAACAGCCTGGCCTTTTCCTGCGCCTCGATGACGCCGCCCCAGCTGCTGCTCGTGGTCGCCAACCGCTCGATCGAGCCGAACGGCTCCTCAAGGCCCAGATCCTCAACGTTGATCGGCTGCCCTGCGTTAGGCCCGCTGTTGTAAAGGAGCGGATCGCCCTCGCCTTCATCAAGGCAGAGGAAATCGTCGTCCGCGTCACACTCGTCCGCTTCCGTCAAGTTGCCGTCGACGACCCGATTCTTAAATCGGCGATAGTAGCCAACGCCGGAGAAGGTCAGCGTATCCGTCGCCTTCACCGACGCAGAGATCGACGGCATGAAGACTTCAAGATCCGTCGTCTGAGGCGATGTGAAGGTGTTGGCCCAATCGTCTGCGAGCAGCTCGACCGGCGCAGCCGCCGTGGCACCGAAATGATTGCTGGCTGCCGTCAGGTTGAAGTGCACCTCGGTGAAGCTGCCCTTGAGGCCGAGATCGCCATAGAAGCGCTTGATCTCGCTGTCCGAGTAGTTGCGGAAGCTATCCTCCTGAATGCCCTCCGCCGCAACATAGAACGCAGCGTTCCCGCTCGCGCCACCGGCTTGGACGCCGACCTGCCGGCGACCGAACGACCCGAACATCACGTCCAGCTCGCCGCCCTGGTAATTGAAACCGTCCTTCATCGCGATGCTGACGGCGCCGCCGAGAGCGTTCAATCCGAACGACGGATTGTTGCTGACGACCGACATCGACGAAATGGCATTGCTCGGCAGCACGTCCCAGTTGACGACGTCGCCGAACGCTTCGTTGATGCGCACGCCGTTCTGGTAGACGGCAAGGCCCTGGGCCCGGCCGCTGACGGGCGAGGCATCGAAGCCGCGGAACGAAAGCTCGGCGCGCAGCGGATTGCCTGCCGCGTCGGAAATGATGATGCCTGGAACTTTCTGCTGCAGCGTCTGCTGGATGGAGCCGGTGCCTTCCGCCTCGATGTCGGAATCGGTGACGTTGGTCACTGCGCTCGGAACAGTAATGGGCGGGGCGGCGGAAATGGCGGCTGATGCTGCTTGAGCGGCGGCATTTTGCGGCGCCGTGCCCGGCGTGCCTGTCCCCACGCTGCTGAGGGGGGATACGGCCGGAGCCTTTTTCTTCGCCCGTGCCGCTTTTTGGCTCGGCGTTTGCTGCACGACTTCCACTTCGGGAAGCGTCTCGACAGCGCCGCCGGTGGCGGGCGGCGGAGCGGTTCCAGCAGCATCCTGCGCGAAGGCTGGTGCGGAACCAAGAACAAGACACAATACGGACGTGAACGCAGACGCAGAACGCATTACTCAACTCCCCCAGACGTACGCGAGGTGACGAACTCACCGACATTCCGGCTGAACCTTCGATGCGAACTGCCACGGTTCGCGGGTTCATTCCGGCCTTCCCCGACTTCCAAAGTTTCCCGTTGCTCGGGATATTTTTTGAAAGCGGACGTAATTAACTGAGGTAGAGAAGATCGAGGCAGTACACGCGGTCAAGGTTGCGCAAAGTGGCAACAATATAACCGACTGCGTGTGTGGCCCAAGGGCATCAAATACGGGAATAATTCCCGACTATGTCGGGAATAATTCCCGCCTCAAGGTGCCCGATTTTCCGCGTTTGACAGGCGTCATCCAGCCGGTGTTACCTCACTTAACGGCACACATAGGGAAGATGACCCATCCCCTGGTTGGAGGAAGTGGTCAATCAGGCCTGGTGAAGCCGAGAAAAAGAGCCGAACGCACACGACAAGCGATTGGCCGAGGGGAGAAGGACGAAATGCGAAAGCTCTATACACCGTAGCCAGGACACGAGAACGACCGACGCACGCCCATTTCTGCAGGCAACGAATGATGCCACGCCAAGTCATTGACAAAGGCGGACCCTATACCGTGCGTCCGATGCACTCGTATCAACAGGACTGGTTACGCCCGATGACATCGATGACCTCCAAAATTGCTCGGCTTGCAGCTGCCGTGATGGCAACCGCGACTTTGACGACGTTCGTTAAAGCGCAGGATACCCCGACCGTATCCCTCGAACTCAACAAGCTCGAGAAGTCTGAGAAGGGCTGCCGCGCTTACGTGGTTGTGAGCAATCCAACGCAAACATCTTACGATGCTTACAAACTCGATCTCGTACTCTTCCAGACGGACGGGATCATCGGGCGCCGGTTCGCTCTCGATCTCGCGCCCGTGCGGCCCGACAAGAGCACTGTGAAGCTCTTCGAGCTCGATGGCACGGACTGCGAGAACATTGGCAAGTTCCTCGTCAACGACGTGATGGAATGCCGGGCCGACGGCGCCCCGGCGCAGGACTGTCTCGCGCGCCTCAAAGTGAAGTCGCTGACCAAGGTCGAAATTTCGAAGTAAGGGTACGAAAGTGACATTGCTGACTGCCGCGGCGGGCGCGCCGGACTACTCGTTCTACGGCATGTTCATGCAGGCAGACCCGATCGTCAAAAGCGTGATGATCGGGTTGGTGCTCGCCTCGGTAGCCTGCTGGGCCATCATCTTCGAAAAACTGATCCGCCTATCATGGCTGCGCGGTCAGATCCGCCGCCTGGACCGTGTCGCGCAAAGCGGAACGGCGAGCGGCAGCGAGCGCGGCTTGGTCGGAAAGCTTCTCAGCTCTGGCGAAGAGGAACTCGTCGATGGTGCGTCGCGCGGCGAAGATCGCAGCGCGGTCCGCAGCCGCATCGAGCGAGCGATGCGCACCACATTGAAGAGCGAGCTGCAGCGGCAGGAAGCCGGCCTGCCGTTCCTCGCCACCATTGGTTCGGCCGCGCCCTTCATCGGCTTGTTCGGCACCGTTTGGGGCATCATGAACAGCTTCACCGCCATCGGCATGGCGCAGGACACCAGCCTCGCCACGGTCGCCCCGGGCATCGCCGAGGCTCTCCTGGCAACAGCCCTTGGCCTCGCTGCCGCCATTCCAGCGGTCATGGCCTATAACGCCGTCTCCGTTTCGCTTGGCCGCCTCGCAGCCCGCGCCGGCAACGCGCTGACGGCCATCGCCAAGATCATGTCCCGTCCGACCTCCGAAACCGTTGTCCCGATGCGCGCAGGGAAGAGCATCTGATGGGCGCATCGGTAAATCTTCCGGCAGGCGACGACGAAGACGGCGCGACGTACCGGCCTATGGCCGAGATCAACATCACGCCGATGGTCGACGTCATGCTGGTGCTGCTCATCATCTTCATGGTCGCCGCACCGCTGATGGTCGCCGGCGTGCCTGTCGAGTTGCCGAAGACCACCGCGCCGCGCGTTGGCCAATCCAAGAAGCCGATGGTCGTGACGCTCACTCAGGACGGACGGCTTCAGATCCGAGACGAGTTCGTGGATCGGGGCACATTGGTGCCGCGCCTGCGCGACATCCGCGCCGCCGAGGGCGACGCCGTAGTCTACGTGCGGGGCGACACGAAATCAGCGTACGGCGATGTCATGGACATCCTCACGCTCGTCGGCGAGAGCGGATATGCCCGTGTCTCCCTTCTCGCCAAGGCACAACCCGGCTCACCGCCGCCGGCCAATCGCTAGCTACCAACGCCATGCAGGTTCTTCGTCCGATCGCCGTGCTTGCCTCGATTGCGGTTCATGCCGCACTCGCGACGGCATTCATCACGTCGGAGCCAGCATTGACGGCCTTCGATGACGGCTCAGGTGGCGACGCCTTCAGCAACGAGATGACGATCCAGCTCGACGGTTCGGCCATGCTCGGCGGAGCCGAGGAAGTCGTGGAAGCGGTCGATATCGCACCGGTTCAGCAGATGACTGCCGCCGACCCCGTCGAGACGAAGGAGCCGGAACTCAAGGACCTGATCACCTCGTCTGAAGCGACGACCGAGGCTCCTGTCGAAATCGTCGAGGCGAAGCCGATCGAAGAAGAGAAGCCGCAGCCGGTAACGATGCAGGAAGTGGCACCGATGGTTGCTGCCGAACAGCAGAACGTCGGCTCCAAGCTATCGGGCGGCGACGTTACAGCGCGTCGCGCCTACATGGGCGAAATCGCCAAGAAGCTGCACCGCAACAAGGTCAACCCGCGTTCCACGCAGACCGGCACCGTCGTCCTCGGCTTCACGGTCGATAAGCGCGGCGAAATTCTTTCCCGCACCGTGCTGCAAAGTTCCGGGTCGAAGTTGCTCGACGACGCCGCCCTGGCCTCGCTCGACCGGTCGGCACCCTTCCCGCCTCTGCCCGGCGAGGTTTCCGGCGGATCGCTGGAGATGCAGGTCCCCTTCCGCTTCGTGACCCGCTGAGCTGAGCAAAAGTCGCGGAAATGCTGAGTTATCGTTCCGCTGCGGCACGCAGCTAAACGCTTTATTCGTCTCACTCGAAGACGCCGGTTAACTGCTCATTATGGTTCGACGGCTACGGTCGCCTCAAAACTTCCACAGTTTGTCTAGGCGATGTTCAGCGGACCGCTCTCACGGCAAAAACCCGCCTCTCTCATGAACGAGTACGCCTCGCTCCTGGGCGACGCCGTACTGCGCCACCGCGCGCGCGTTGCCGAGCGGTCGGCGCGCGTCGAGGCCGAGCTCGCCAGCCGCATCAAGTCCGAGTTCATCGCCAATATGAGCCATGAGCTGCGCACGCCGCTCAACGCCATCATCGGCTTCTCGAAATTGTTGTCTGAGCAGGACCAGCGCCATCTCTCCGACGCCCAGGTCACCGATTACGCAAATCTCATACATGACGCGGCAGGCCACCTGCTCGCGGTGATCAACAACATCCTCGATATCTCGAAGATCCAGAGTGGCAAGTGCCCGATGGACACCCGCGAGGTGAACCTCAGCGAAGTCCTGAGCGCCTCGGCATCCTCGTTCCGCCTCATGGCTGAAAACGCCGGCGTGCGCCTCGACGAGCGCATCAATCGGCAGCTGCCGTCGATCCGCGGCGACAGCGTTCGCCTGCGCCAGGTCTTCACCAACCTCATTTCGAACGCGCTGAAATTCACCCACAGCGGTGGCACCATCAGCGTCATCGCCGAAAGCGCGCCGGAATCGGTCCTCGTCAGCATCCGCGACACCGGCGTCGGCATGACACCGGAAGAGGTCGCCGTCGCATTGACACCTTTCGGCCAGGTCGACGCGACCCACGCACGCTGGCGCGAGGGAACCGGGCTCGGCCTGCCGATTGCGCGCGCGCTCGTGCAGCTGCATGGCGGCTCGCTCATCATCAAGAGCGCTAAGGGCGAAGGCACGCTTGTCGAGGTGAATATTCCCATCGCCGGTCCTGGCGATCCCGAGCCGTTTTAATTCAGGAACAGAGCCGTGAGCGAAACCGCAGATTTCCAGCTCTCAATGCCGCAGACATCGCGACAGGCCGCGCCTGCCGATCGTTCCATCGGCCGCATCGTCTCGGTGACCGGCTCTAAGGCCATCGTTCTGCTCGACAGCGCCAAAGGAACGCCGGCGCGCCCCGACCGCCCGGACATGGGAACCCTGCTCGCCATCGACACGCCCAATACCGTCGTGCTCGCAATCGTCTCAGCCCTCAGCGTGCCGGTGCCCGCCCATCGCGACGACGAAGGCGAGATCTGGATCGCCGAGCTGGGCCTCGTCGGTGAGTTGTGGCGCGATAACGCCGGCCACGCGACCATCTTCGCGCGCGGCGTCACCGCGTATCCCTCCCTCGGAAACCGCGTCCGCGTCGCCTCCAAGGCCGAACTCGGCGCAGCGTTCTGCGGCGAGCCGGGACGGTCCGTTCGGGTCGGCACCATCCGCCAGGATTCGACCATCCCCGCCATGATCCGCGTCGACGAGCTGCTTGGAAAGCACTTCGCGGTTCTGGGCACCACCGGCACCGGCAAATCTTGCACCACGGCGCTGATCCTCCGCTCGATCCTCGAGCGCAATCCAGCCGCGCACATCGTGCTGCTCGATCCGCACAACGAATACGCCACCGCGTTCAGCGAGTGGGCCGAGGTCATCAGCCCGCGCAACATGCAGCTTCCCTTCTGGCTCCTCAATTTCGAGGAGGTGGTCGAGGTGCTCATCTCCGATCCCGCGCGCAAGGCCGAGATCGAGATCCTCCAGGAGCTGATCCCGATCGCCAAAGCGCGTTACAGCGCCGGCCGCGCGCGCGACAATCAGGTGATGCGCCGTTCCGTGATGCCGGACCAAGCGCGCTACACCGTCGACACGCCGGTGCCCTACCGCATCTCCGACATCACCGGATTGATCGACGAGCGCATGGGCAAGCTCGAAAACAAGCGCGATCTGTCGCCCTACCGCAATCTGCGCGCCCGCATCGACGCGATCTCGCAGGACGGCCGCTATGCGTTCATGTTCGGCTCGCTGACCGTCTACGACGGCATGACGCAAGTCCTCAGCCGCATCTTCCGCGTCCCGGTCAACAACAAGCCGATCACCATCGTCGAGCTGACGGGCCTGCCTACGGAGATCATCAACGTCGTCGTCTCCGTCCTCGCCCGCATGACCTTCGACTTCGCGCACTGGAGCGACGGCAAGGTGCCGCTCACGCTCGTCTGCGAGGAGGCCCACCGCTACGTCCCCGCATCCGACAACGCGGGCTTCGAGCCCTGCAAGCGCGCCATCGCCAAGATCGCCAAGGAAGGGCGCAAGTACGGCGTCGCGCTTTGCATCGTGTCCCAGCGCCCGGCCGAGGTCGACCCGACCATCCTCTCTCAGTGCAACACCGTGTTCGCGCTGCGCATGTCGAATGACCGCGACCAGGAGATCGTCACCTCGGCCATCACCGACACCGGCTCCGGCCTGCTCGAGTTCCTCCCCTCGCTCGGTCAGCGAGAGGCGCTCGCATTCGGCGACGGCGTCGCCCTCCCCGTTCGCATAAAGTTCGACGAACTGCCGATGCACTGCCTGCCACGCTCCACGACCGCGCGCTTCACCGAGCACTGGCAGCGCTCGGTCGGCGACGAGGGCTTCCTGGAGCAGGTCGTCGAGCGATGGCGCACCTCGGACATGGCATCCGGTCTCGATCTCGGGCCGCACCCGGCGTTCCTCGCCGAGCCATATGGGCCCGAGCAGTCGCAGCCTGGTGCGAACGCTGAGGCGCCGCGTGCGGACACCAGGACGCAGCCTCCCCCTCGCCGCGAACCCGATGGTATGCGCCCGCCAGCGCCGCCATCCGCCCACGGCGCGCCGCGCGGGGCGACACCGCCGCCGACAGTACCGTCATGGTCAAACCCGGCCGGCGCCAGCGCGACCCGCCGTGACACGGCGCAGCCGCGATCCAGCGAAACTGCGCCGGAAGTAGGCATCGAAGACAAGGAATTGGCGGCCGGGTCCGCCCTCAAATCGCTGCGCGATCGGCTCATCCAACGCCAGCAGCGCTGACGCACGCGTTCAGCGCGTCGGAGGTTCGCCCGAGCGGAGCGCCACGATACGGCGTGGACCGGTCGTGGCGGCCTCAGGCCCCTCCGCCGGTGTGGCGCCCGCAGGTGCCGGCGAGGCCGCCAGCATCTGTCGGAACCGCGCCCAGCTCACTGGAATCATCGCGAGATAGACGAGGCAGCCGCCGCTCAGCGTCGCGAATGGGTACGTCACAAGCAGCGCCACGAACCCGACAGCCAGCATGAACAGCGGCAGCACGTACTCGCGCGAGATGCGCTCGCCGAGCAGCTTCCCCGAGAACGTCGGAATGGTCGAAACCATCATGAACGCAATGACGAGCGTATAGACGAGGATCACGTCGAGCATCAGCGGCGATGTACGGACCTGCGTGAACCCGAGATGCTCGATGTAGACCGGTAGCAGCACCACGATCGCCGCTGCCGGCGTCGGCATGCCGCTGAAGTAGGCGGTCTGCCACTTCGGCTTGTCGTCATCGAGCGCCACGTTGAAGCGCGCAAGCCTTAGCGCCGAGGCGAGCGCGAAGATCATCACGCAGATCCAACCGAGGCTTTTGAGATCCCCAAGCCCCCAGGTGAAGATCAAGAACGCTGGAGCAACGCCAAAGTTGACGAAGTCTGCGAGGCTGTCGAGCTCCGCGCCAAATCGCGACGAGGCCTTGAGCAGTCGCGCGACCCGGCCATCGATTCCGTCCAGTAGCGCCGCGAAGACGATGGCCGCGAGCGCCAGCTCATAGCGCCCCTCGATCGACATGCGGATCGACGTCAGGCCGGCACAAAGCCCGATGAGCGTGAAGAAGTTCGGGACGAGCATCCGCACCGGCACGCGCTGGTGTCGGAAGATCGGCGCCCGGCGACGACGCCATGTCTCGCGCTCCAGACGTGGGAGTACTGGATCCATGCCGGATACCTTCTGATCCCGAAAACCTCTGCGCCAGTGCCTGACCTTGACCATGCTCAGCTCCGCCGCGAAACACGCTCCGGCTCAAGCGACTGCAAATCGGCCAGTACGGTCTCGCCCGCATTGGCGAGCTGCCCGACAGCCACCAGTGCATGCTTGCCCGGCGGCAGGTAGACATCGACTCGCGACCCGAAGCGGATGAGGCCGACCCGCTCACCGACGCCGAGGTTATCACCTTCATGGACGAACGGCACGATGCGCCGCGCCACCAGCCCGGCGATCTGAACGACGCCGATTTCCGTCCCGTCCGGCTTCTGGATGATCATCACCCGCCGCTCGTTCTCTTCGCTGGCCTTGTCGAGCGCAGCGTTTAGGAAGGCGCCGGGCACGTAAACCGACCGCACCAGACGGCCTGAGACCGGCGAGCGCGTGATGTGGACGTCGAGCACGCTGAGGAACGTCGAGATCCGCACCCTGGGATCGGGACCAAGGCCCATCTCTGCCGGTGGCGTCACCGTCTCGATGGCTGCGATCCGTCCGTCTGCCGGAGCAATGATCAGGCCGTCACGCAGCGGCGTGACGCGATCGGGATCGCGGAAGAAGTAGGCGATATAGAGCGCCGCGATGACGAATACCCAGGCCAGTGGCGGCCAGATAAGGAAGAACACCAGCGCCAGCCCGGCCGCGATGGCGATGAACTTGTGCCCGTCCCGATGCACGGGGGCGAGGCTGTCGATGATGGTATCGACGAGGCCGTGACGGTTCGACACGAGAGTGCTCCCAAATTTGGACTGGCCCGCCGCTCCGATAGCGGCAGCGAGCCGTCGCGATGTTATTCGACCGGAACCGAGACGAACCGATGCCCACCCTTGGCATCTTCAACCTCGAGCATCATGGTCGTGCGTTTGCTCTTCTTGATGCTGTCAATGCGCCGCGTCAGATCTTGCGGGCTCGCAACCGGCTCATTCGCTGCCTGCACGATCACGTCACCGGCCTTGATGCTTCCCGCCGCCGGGCTCTTCGGATCGACGGCATCGACCAGTGCACCTTTAACCGTCGCATCGAGCCCATACTTGGAGCGCAGTGCGTCGGTGAGCGCGGAAAGCTTCAAGCCGAGCACGTCGGTGCTCGCGGGCGCCGCCTTGCTGTCACCCTCGCCGGGCGCTTTCTCTTCGTCATCGGCAAGCCGCCCGACCGTGATCTGCAGCGTCTTGCGTTCGCCCTTGCGCAGGATCTCGACCGGCACCTGCTTGTCGATCGGCGCGCGCGCAACGAGACGCGGCAGCGAGCGCATGGCGGTCACATCCTCGTTGTCGAATTTCGTGATGACGTCGCCCGCAGCAATGCCGCCCTTGGCCGCCGGGCCGTCCGGCGTCACCGCAGCAATGAGCGCGCCGGCATTTTCAGGAAGACCCAGCGCACCGGAAATCTCCTCCGAGACGGACTGGATCTTCACGCCGAGCCATCCGCGCCGCACTTCGTGGAACTGCGTGAGCTGCTGCACGACCGGGCCGACCGTATCCGCCGGCACGGCAAAGCCGATGCCGATCGAGCCCCCGGTCGGCGAGATGATCGCCGTGTTCACGCCCACGACCTCGCCGTCCATGTTGAACAGCGGCCCGCCGGAGTTGCCCTTGTTGATCGAGGCGTCCGTCTGCAGGTAGTCGTCGTAGGGCCCCGAATTGATGTTGCGCGCTTTCGCCGAGATGATGCCGAGCGTCACGCTGCCACCGAGGCCGAATGGGTTTCCGATCGCCATGACCCAATCGCCGACGCGTATCGCCTGCGAGGACCCGAACTTCACCTCCTTGAGAGGCGCCTTCGGCGTCACCTTGAGGATGGCGATATCCGTCTTGGTGTCCTTGCCCAGCAGCTCGGCCTTCAGCTTCGAGCCGTCGTGCAGGTTCACCTGAATCTCTTCCGCGCCATCGATCACGTGGTTGTTGGTGACGATGATGCCTTGCTTGCCGTCGACGATGAAACCCGAGCCGAGCGACGACACCATGCGATCCTGCGGCGAGCGCCCGCTGCGATTGTCGAAGAACTCCTCGAAGTATTCATGATAAGGCGAGCCTTTGGGCACGCTCGGCAGCGGGAGCCCCTGCGGTCCCTTGATGGCCTGGCTCGTCGAGATGTTGACCACCGCCTCGATCAGCCCTTCGGCGATCGGCGCCACCGATTCCGGCCCGCGCTTTTGCGCCGAAGCAGGCACGGCCACCAGCATCCCGCAGAACAGAACTGCCAAGGAGCACCGGACCAGCCTCACATCACGCCAAGCGCCGCTCCGCCACAAGCCGCGAGCCGTCATCCCAAGCATCCTCGTTTCTCCCGCCGGTCCAGACCGGCCACTCCCCGAAGCGCCGCTTTTTCCGTGCTTCTTAGCCAGGAGGCGCGGCAAGTGGATGGCAAGCCGCGTCGGCTGTCAACGCGGCCAAGCGGGCGATAGACGGCCCTTACCCCCGCACCAGCCAGACGAGCAGCAACCCCACGCCGACGCACGACCAGCCGCAATAGCGCACCGTACTTTGCGGCACCGCGGCCATTGCCTGCAGCAACCGCGCCCCAAGATCGGGAACGAGGGCCCAAATGAGGCCCTCGATCACCAGGACGAGACCGATACCAACGACCAGATCGGTCATTTAGCGCTGCGCGGCTCCCGTCCCTGCCGGCGGGGCAGGGGTCGAGCCGTGCGGATCGGAGAAGTATTTGAAGAACGGACTGTCCGGCGACAGCAGCAAGCGTGTGTCGGCCGACTTGAGCCCGCGCTCATAAGCCTGCATCGAGCGGTAGAACTGGAAGAACTCGGGGTCCTTGGTGTAGGCCTCGGCGTAGATCTTGTTGCGATCCGCGTCGCCCGCACCGCGCAGTTCCTCACCCTTGCGCGTCGCTTCCGCCTCGATGACGGTAGCCTCGCGATCGGCCGTGGCGCGAATACGGTTGGCTTCGGCGGTGCCCTGCGCGCGGAACTCGGCAGCTTCGCGCTGACGCTCGGCGCGCATACGCTCGAACACGCTCTTGGAGTTCTGCTCGGGCAGGTCGGCACGCTTGATGCGAACGTCCACGACCTGCAGTCCGAAGTCGTCGCCCTCTTTGTTAACTTGGGCGAGAATGCGCTTCATCAGATCCTCGCGCTTGTCGCGCACCACGTCCTGGAACGTGCTTGCACCCAGAACGCGCCGCATGGCGGAATCGATGATCGGCCCGAGTCGCGAGCGCACGGCATCCTCATAGCGCAGGGTCTGGTAGAACTTCAGAGGATCGACGATGCGGTACCGCGCAAAGCTGTCGACCACGAGACGCTTCTGGTCGGACGCAGTCACTTCCTGAGGCTGGCTGTCGAGGTCGAGAATACGCTTGTCGTAGATCTCGACCGTATCGACCAACGGCACCTTCCAATTGAGGCCGGGATCCGTCACCACGCGCTTGGGCTCGCCGAAGCGCAGCACGAGCGCCTGCTCGTTCTGGTGCACGATAAAGGCTGACGAGTAGATGGCGACGGCAGCGAGGCCGGCGCAGATGACCAGCAGTGCGAGAAACGCGCGCATGATTAGTTGGCTCCCTCAGTGCTGGCAGGAGTACGGCTCTGCAGCTTCTCGAGCGGCAGGTAAGGAATGACACCCGAGCTGCTCTTTCCGTCCATGATGATCTTGTCCGTGCCGCCGAGCACCCGCTCCATCGTCTCGAGGAACATGCGCTGCCGCGTCACTTCAGGCGCGTTCTTGTACTGATCGTAGACCTGCGTGAAACGAGACGTCTGACCGGTGGCGTCGTTGACGACCTGCTGCTTATAGCCCTCGGCGGCCTGCAGAATGCGCTCGGCTTCACCGCGCGCCTCAGGGACGACCTTATTGAAGTAGCCATAAGCCTCGTTCTGCAGACGCTCCTTGTCGGCGCGTGCGGCCTGCACGTCGCGGAAAGCGTCGATAACCTCGGACGGCGGATCGACCTTCTGCAGCTGCACCTGGTCGATCTGAATGCCCGCTCCGTAGCCATCCAGCATCCGCTGCATCAGCGCCTGCACGGCCTCTTCGGTCTTCTGCCGTTCCTGGGTCAGGATCGGCTGAATGTTCGATTGCCCGACCACCTCGCGCATCGCGCTCTCGGCGACTTCCTTCACCGTCGAGTCGGGGTTCTGGATATTGAACAGATACTCTTCGGCATTCCGGATGCGCCAAAAGACGACGAAATCGATATCGACGATGTTCTCGTCACCCGTCAGCATCAGGCTTTCAGCCCGCTGGTCGCGCGTGCCACCGGCAGCTCGCCCGGCCGACGAGCGGCCGACTTCGATGATGTTCTGGCGCGTCACCTTCGGCAGGCGCACCTCATCGATCGGATAGGGCAAGCGGAAGTGCAGGCCCGGCGGATAACTTCCGACGAACTTGCCGAAGCGCATTACGACGCCGAGCTCATCGGGATTGACCCGGAACGTAAAGGCCTGCCAGGCGACGACGGCACACGCGATGACCGCCACCAGAAAAAGGAGCGGCCCCGGAACGCCACCCCCATGCATGACCTGCTTAACCTTGTCCTGCCCGCGCTTTAGCATCTCTTCCAGATCAGGGGGCTGGCCACCGCCACCGCCACCCGATCCCTGGCCCCACGGACCTCCACCGTTGCCGCCGCCGCTTTTCCAGCCGCCGCCGCCACTTTGATTGTTCCAGGGCATTTATAGAGATCCTTCAATGCTTTATGTGGGGTAACGCTAAGCCTGCCGAGCGCCAAGCGTATGGCCCGGAAACCCTCTCTCACGTGCGTATCGGGAGATCGGAAGTCGCTTATAGGCCAGGGCATCCTCGCTGCGCAAACACGCACGTTAGATTTGGTGCCCTGAGCGCAGCTTCAAGCGTGGACCTGCGTCGAAATCGGAATAGGCAGCCCGCAAAGTTTCACCGCTGGAAAAGTCAGCGTCGGTCGAGCACCACGAGCGTCGCGCGGAAGTCGTCGTTCGGGCCTTCCGGCAGCTGCTCGCGCGCAACCTCGCGCCAAGCTCCCCAATCGACCTCGGGGAATGTCGCATCGCCGGCCGGCGCCCCGTGCACTTCCGTCTTGTAGATGCGATCCGCCATCGGCAGCGCGGCTGAAAAGACCGCCGTCCCCCCGATGATCGCGATCTCGTCCACGCCACGCTGGTCGGCACAAGTGCGCGCGACGGCAAGCGCCGCCTCGAAGTCCGGGGCGACCAGCGCGCCGTCTGGCTTGTAGTCAGGGTTCCGCGTCACGACGATGTTGTCGCGACCATCCAGCGGCTTCTTGAGTGACTGAAACGTGCGCCGCCCCATGATGAGCGGCTTGCCCATCGTGAGCCGTCGAAAAGTCTTCAGATCCGATGAAATCCGCCACGGCAGCCCCCCATCGCGGCCGATGATACCATTGTCGGCCACTGCGACGACGATCGAGATGCGCATTCTTCTGACACCTATACCGCGACGTCGGCTTTGATGTGCGGGTGCGGCTCATAGCCGGTGAGCTTGAAGTCGTCGTACCGGAACTTGAAGATCGACGTCACGGCCGGGTTGATCTCCATGCGCGGCAACGCTCGAGGCGTCCGACGCAACTGCTCATCCGCCTGTTCCAGGTGGTTGAGATAGAGGTGCGCATCGCCGAACGTATGCACGAACTCGCCCGGTTTGAGCCCTGTCACCTGCGCCATCATCATGGTCAGCAAGGCATAGCTGGCGATGTTGAACGGCACGCCCAGGAAGATGTCGGCCGAGCGCTGGTAGAGCTGACACGACAGCCGCCCGTCCGCCACGTAGAACTGGAACAGGCAATGGCATGGCGCCAGCGCCATGTCGGGAATGTCCGCCGGATTCCATGCCGACACGATCATGCGCCGACTGTCGGGGTTCGTCTTCAGCGTTTCGACGATCTCGGTGATCTGGTCGATGGTGCGACCGTCCGGCGCCGCCCACGAGCGCCACTGCTTTCCGTAGACGGGCCCGAGATCGCCGTTCTCGTCCGCCCATTCTTCCCAGATGCTGACGCCATTCTGCTTGAGGTAGGCGGTGTTCGTCTCGCCGGCCAGGAACCAGATCAGCTCATGGATCACGCTTTTCAGGTGCACCTTCTTCGTCGTCACCAACGGAAACCCGTCGGCGAGGTCGAAGCGCATCTGGTGCCCGAACACGCTCAGCGTGCCGGTACCCGTCCGGTCCGTCTTTTTGACGCCGTCGTCACGCACCCGGCGCATCAGGTCGAGGTATTGTTGCATCGCCTTCTATATAGGCGATTCCCCGCACGCGCGTCAGCCGGGTACGGCCGGCACCGCTGGCAAACTCACGAAATACAGCACCAGAGCCACCACCGTGTTGTAGACCGCGTGGCAGAAGATCGTAACCCAGACGCTTCCGGTCTTGATCAGCAGCCAAGAGAAATAGAGGCCGATCGCCAGCACCTCGATGAGCCCGAACAGCGAGTAGCCAAAGTGCAGCGCCGTCCACAGGGTGGCTGTCAGCAGGCTCGTCCCGATGAGGCCGAGGCGCGACTTCGCGAGCCCTGAAAAGAGGAAACCTCGGAATAGCAACTCCTCCGACAGCGGCGCCCCGATACCGATGACGAGCAGCGCCATCAGCGCCGTCTCGCCACTGAGCAACTGCTTGAAAACCTTGAGATCGCCGACCACGACCTCCGGTTGCCACCAGATCAGCAGAGCCGTCCACGCACCGGTTGCGAGGAACATCGGCACCAGCGCCCAAACCATGAAGCCCCACCCGCCGGCTGGCGAACGTAGCGCCAAGGTCTCCATTCGGTTGGAAGAGAAAAAGCCGGCAGCAATGATGGTGAGAACCACAAGCCCGATCTGCAGCCCTGCAAGCCAGCCGACGACGATTTTGAGTTCCGCGTCCGCCGGCAGTCCGCCGCCCGAACCTTGTCCCATCAACGCCCCGACACCGGCCGAGGCGATCGTGCCGACCACCGCGGCTCCCGCGAAAATCAGCAGTGCGGCCGGCAGCACGGCCCACGCTGGCCAACCGGTGCGCGGAACGTAGGCATAGCGACCGGCGGGCGGGTCCTGGATGGGAGGAACTGACAGCGTGCGGCTCCGAACAAAGAGCGCCTCAGGCGGCGCAAGAGATGGGACCTCGCCCTATACCATGCATTCCCGTTCGGCGACCGAGCCATAATTTTGCTCGCTCGCCAGTCGCAATCTCTTTCATGCTTACCGGAGGCTTGCGCGCATCTGCGTTTGAGAGATCTCGACATGTCGCGGATGAGACAGGCTTTTTTTCTGGCGCGTCTGCCTCTATATTGAGCGTGTCGGATTCGTCCGACTATGGCGATAAACGCGGTCGTAATAAGCCGATCGGACCCGGGGGCAGTACCCGGCGCCTCCACCAAATGCCGCCGACTGAAGCAACTGGTTGCCTCGGACCGGCACGTAAGATTGGTCGCGGAGAACATCCGCGGCGGCATTTGATGGGGGCGAACTAGGATCGACGAAGGTGTAAAGGGCTTTGCTTTTGCTCGGCATGGTTCCGCCGTCATCGGGCCATTCAGAATAGTTGCCAATGACAACTATGCTGAGGCTGCTGTCGCTGCGTAACGCAGTGCCAAAAGCCTGAACTTGAAGCCCTTGCCCCTAGCCGGGTAAGGCGCGGTCCGGAGGGCACCGGGCAACAGAAGCCCTCCACTTTAGCTCGAGCCACGATCCTGAGGCTCGGGTGCACTCGGGGACGAATAAGCGAGACTGATGCCGGCCGAGCCGACGATCGATTACGAGGCCCTGACGCAAGACGCCATGCGAGGCGTCGTGCGTACTGTGCTCACGCAGGCGGCCAAGTCGGGCCTGCCGGGCGATCACCATTTCTATATCTCGTTCGATACCGGCGCCTCCGGCGTCGTGCTCTCGAAGCGATTGAAGGACAAGTATCCTTCTGAGATGACGATTGTTCTCCAACATCGCTTCTGGGACCTCGCCGTCACCGATGATGGCTTCGAGGTGAAGCTGACCTTCGACGGCATACCCGAGCGGCTGGTCGTTCCATTCGCTGCCATTCGCGTCTTCTTCGACCCGAGCGTGCGCTATGGACTGCAATTCGACGAGCCCGACGCAGCGGGACCCGATCAGACCGACCTGAGCGAGCGCATGGCCGGGCGTTCTCCGGAACGTGCCACAGGCGGCCGGCCCACCCTGCGCTCGACCGCGCCGAAGAAGCCCCGCGTGCCGCGCAAGGCAAAGAGCGACACGGTCGAGGATATATCTCCCGCCTCACCGAAGGCAGCACCTGCCCCAGTTCAGGCAACTCCAGTCCAACCGATTCCGGTTCAACCGACGCCTTTGAAGCCCAATCGGCAACCTGCTGCTCCCGCCGCTCAAGCGACGAGCAACGAGGACAAATCCAGCGACGACAAGCCGAAGCAGGACAACGGCGGCGCCCAGATCGTCCGCCTCGACGCTTTCCGCAAGAAATAGAATCAATCCGCGGCGCCTGACGCCCTGAGGTTGCATCGACGGCTTGAGAAGCGGGCACCACGCATTCTCACGCGCATGAGCGCTCGCCTGCACGCCAGCCTTGGTGCGCCGCACATCCGGCCATTCTGAACGAGGAAACCAGACCCATCCCTTGCGCGTTTGGTGCAGGGTGAGAACAAATCCTTGGAAAGCGGCAGCCTCGATCCGACCCGGTCGGACGTTCCAGCCGAATGCCGTAGCCATGTGCATCAATCCCTCAACATCGCAGCGACGCCACGCCTCCCGCAGGCGATCTAGGCCAGCCGCTAGGCTGCTCTGAGGTTTGCATGCAGGACTTTGAAAACGTTACGCTGACCAACTGCGATCGCGAGCCGATCCACATCCCTGGCAGCATTCAACCGCACGGCTGCCTGCTGGCATGTGATGCGTCATTCACGACGATCACGCGCCATTCCGCGAACGCACGCACGACCCTCGGCGTCCGCAAGGATGATCTCAATGGATGCCGCGTCGACGACGTGCTGGGTCACGAAACCGCTCACGCCATTCGCAATGCCCTGATGCACTGGCGTCATCCCTCGCGCGCTGCGCTTATTACATCGATCAGCATCGGCAACGATCGCTTCGACATCTCAGCACACCGCAGCAAGGGCGAGACGATCATCGAGATCGAACGCGCCGACGAGGAGGAGTCCGGCCGCCCTCTGCATTTGTCGCGAACGCTGGTCTCCCGTCTCAAGGATCTGAGCGCATCGAAGACGCTGTTGGATCAGACACCGCGTCTCGTCCGCTCGCTGCTCGACTACGACCGTGTCATGATCTACCGCTTCGCGCACGATGGCTCGGGACAGGTGGTCTCCGAGGCGAAGCGACCGGATCTGGAGAGCTTTCTCGGCCAGCACTTCCCGGCCAGCGACATTCCCCGCCAGGCGCGAGATCTCTACCTGAAAAATACGATCCGCCTGATTGGCGATGTCGACGCCGCGCGCGTTCCGATAGAGCCTGTCCGCGACGCATCGGGTGAACCGCTCGACTTGAGCTTCGCCCACTTGCGCAGCGTCTCGCCAATCCACTGCGAATATCTGCGCAACATGGGCGTTGCTGCATCGATGTCGATATCGATCATCGTCGGCGGCAAGCTCTGGGGCCTGCTCGCCTGCCATCACTATTCTCCGCGCGTTCTGAATATGCCCGAGCGCATCGCGGCGGAAATGTTCGGCGATTACTTCTCGCTCAACCTTGAAGCAATGCACCAGCGCGAAAGGCTGGAGGCATCGCTGCGAGCGCGCCGCACGCTGGACGAAATCCTGCTCGAGGTCTCCTACCGCGACGATATCGCCGCGTTCCTCAGCGACAGGATTGAAACATTCCGCGCGCTCCTGCCCTGCGACGGCGTAGGCATCTGGCTCAACGGCACATGGAACGGACACGGCAGCGTGCCGCCCCGCACTGCTATCCCGGGTCTTGCCCGTCTCATTTCCTCGCTGTCGGAAGGGCGCGTTTGGGCAACCCATCAGCTTTCCGCACATATTCCTGCCGCCGCCGAATACGCCGCCGACGTGTCGGGCCTGCTTGCGGTCCCTCTGTCGCAGATGCCGCGCGATTACCTCTTCTTCTTTCGCAAAGAGGTGATCGAAACGATCCATTGGGCGGGGGATCCCAACAAGAGCTACGAATATGGCCCGTTGGGTGATCGCCTCACGCCCCGCTCCAGTTTCGCGATCTGGAAGCAGACGGTCGAACGCCAGTCGATCCCGTGGTCGACTGCCGACCGCGACAGCGCCGACGCGGCACGCACAGCGCTGCTCGAAGTTCTGATGCGCCAGAACGAGCTTCTGGCAGGCGAGCGGCGACAGGCAGAGGTGCGCCAGAAAGTTCTCAACGACGAGCTCAATCATCGCGTCAAGAACATCCTGGCGCTCATCAAGTCTCTCATCAAGCAAACTGGCGGCGGCGACCGTTCGCTTGAGGACTATGTGGCCTCGCTGAAGGGTCGCGTGATGGCCTTGTCATTCGCCCACGACCAGGTCGTGCGGAGCGACGGAGGCGGGGACCTCCGCGGCCTGCTGGATGCCGAGCTCAGTCCTTACCGCGGCGCCGCGCGAACCGTCACTCTGGACGGGCCGAGTATCGCCCTTGACGCGCGCGCCTATTCCGTCATGGCGCTCGTGCTGCACGAGATGGCGACCAACGCGGCCAAGTACGGCGCCCTCTCTGCCGACTCCGGCATCGTCGAAGTGCGCTGGCAGCTGACCAGCGATGGCGATTGCGACCTGCGCTGGAGTGAAACGCGCGGCCCGCCCGTTTCACCGCCTCGCCACCGCGGGTTCGGCACAGTGCTGGTCGAACGTAGCCTCCCTTACGACTTGGGCGGAGAAAGCGAGTTGGACTTCGATCCGCACGGCGTCCGCGCACGCTTCGTCATCCCCTCGAAATTTGTGTCCGTGCGAGATGGTCAGAAGCGAAGCGCGCAAGGCCGGCCGGCCCTGCCGCCTGACGCACATCGCGCACTCGACGGACTGAAGATCCTGCTCGTCGAAGACCAGCTCATCATCGCGCTGGAGGTTGAAGCCGTCCTCGCCGAAAACGGCGCGACATCAGTCATGACCGCGGCGACGGCAGCCGAAGCGATGCGCATCCTCGCCAACGGTCGCCCCGACCTTGCAATTCTGGACGTCAATCTCGGCATCGGGTCTTCGATACCCGTCGCGCATGAGTTGGTGCGCCTTGGGGTACCTTTCACATTTGCAACCGGCTACGGCGACTCCACGCAGATCCCCCAGGACCTCAAACAGCACAACGTCGTACGCAAGCCCTACGAGGCGGCAACGCTGCTCGATGCTTTGGCCAAGCTGCGCAGCTGACGCCGCTGGTGTCACGCCGGGAACAAACTCCGCCGCCCACAATGCTAACGTGCTGCGATCTAGCGACTGATCGAGCACTCTATGCGCACCGAGCTCCGCTGCCTCGTCGAGGAGGCATACGAAAAATTCGCGACCTATCGCGTAAGCCGCTCACTGACAGTTTGTCATTGCAGCTGCTGCGTGACAGAGGCGGACGAACACCTGCTCATCAAGACCCCGCTAAGAGAAATCCCTTCGACGCTGCTGGCTGAATATACGAATTCAGCTCATTCGTGGGATGACGGTCCCGTTGCCCGCGAAATGCGCTACTTCCTGCCACGCTATTTCGAGCTCCTGGCTGACAACGATCCACCCGATACCTGCGGAATGGATATTTGCCTGCGCCGCCTGCGGTATGCTGACTGGCGCGCAAAATGGCCCGAACGGGAATGCGCGATCATCGACAGGTTCTTCGACGAGCTCCTGCTGCAGGGGCTCGAGCGCACCGACCTTGTTCAATGGCCGGTGGGATGGCGCCTCGCGTTCGACATCGCTGACATTCTGACCCTCGTCGTGACCGCGCATGGCGATCTACATCGCGTGCTCGCGACTTGGGAAACAGCGGCGGACCCTGGCGCCTCGGTTCATATGGCAGCCCTGCTCGACCGCTTACACCACGAAGCAGGTCGCACTTACTTCCATTCCGCCTACCTCGACGAGTACCCCGAGGAGGCCGATGCGATAGGCGCGTTCCTCGCACGGCCGGGCGTCGTGCCGCGTATTGAGGCCGCATTCTTTGAGCTGACCGATCCGCGTCTGCAGAAGCTGGTCTCGGACGCCGTATACCTGACGTGATTTGTTACGTCGCACTCGAAAAATATTTCGCCGTAACTCTCGTGCGCCGCGGGACGTAGACGCCATTGGACGGAAAACGCTTAGAGGAGATACCGATGCAGAAGACCATCCTGTGCGCGCTCGCGCTCGCACTGTCGACCACGCTCGCCATCGCTGCCGAGCCAAATGCCCCGAGCAAAGATTCGGCTATGGGCGGCACGACGAGCATGGAAGCCATGACGCCGAAATCAGGCGATGGTGCAATGTCGAGCGATCACAAGATGAGCGACGACAAGATGGGCACCGGCGACAGCATGAAGTCGGACGACAAGGCGATGAGTGGTGACAGCATGATGAAAAGCGACGACAAGATGAGCAAATAACGCTCAACTTTCGAGTCGAATGACATGCGGCGCTCCCACCAGAGCGCCGCTTTTTTTCGCGGATTGCCAACGTTGGCGCAACATTCAGCTGGCGGATGAATTGTTACACGGCGTCCAGAAAAAATACTTCCGTAACAGCTCCGAGCGGTCCTCCGTAGTGGATGCAGGGGACACAAACCAACGGAGCTGAAAAATGTACAAGCTGACTCTTGCCACTCTCCTCCTCGCCGCCACCACCACACTTTCTTTTGCCGTCGAGGATAGCAGCATCTCCTCGAAGGCGATGCGCGACCAGCCGGGCACGATGGGTGGTACGACCGCAAATCCCACCGCGAAAGCCAGCGATGGAAATCTCACAACCAAGGCCATGAAGGATCTTCCCGGCACGTCGGGCGGCAGCACGGGCGCGCCGACAGCAGCCGCCGAGGATGGCAATCTCACCACCAAGGCAATGCGTGACCTGCCTGGTACGCACTGACGAGGCACCGACGCTTTGAACCGGCGGTGGGGCAACAGCGCCGCCGCCGGTTCGATTTCTACGCCGAGCGCAGCGACTGAGCCGCCGCTTCGAGTGGCAGTCTCCGCAGCCTCACGCCGGTCGCCGCGTTGACCGCATTCAGCACTGCCGGTGCCAGCGCCGATGTACCCGGCTCGCCAAGACCGCCCGGCTTCTCGCCGCTCTTCACGATCTCGATTTCGATCTTCGGCGCTTCATCGATGCGCAGCACGCGATAGTTGTCGAAGTTCGACTGTTCGACGCGGCCATCCTTTAGCGTGATCTCGCCCCACAGCACGGCGCTGATGCCGAAGATGATCCCGCTCTGCAGCTGCGCCGCGACCGTGTCCGGGTTTACGACTTGCCCGCAATCGACCACCGCAACGACGCGGTCCACGCGAACTTCGCCACCCTTGCCGACCGTCACCTCCGCAACTTCGGCCAGATACGTTCCGAACGCATAGAGCAGAGCAACGCCGCGTCCCTGCCGCTCACCCATCGGCGTGCCCCAGCCCGAAATCTCCGCTGCGCGCTCCAGAACGTGACGCGCACGCGGGCTCTTCTCAGTCAGCTGGCGCCGGAAATCGACCGGATCTTTCTTCGCCGCCGCTGCCAGTTCATCGATGAAGCTCTCGACAACGTACGCATTGCGTGTCGGCCCGACGCCGCGCCAGAACGCCGTGGGAATTCCCGGCGGCTCCTCGCGCACGTAGTCGACGAGGAAATTTGGAATGTCGTACGGCAGCTCTATTGCACCGTCGACCGCATCGATATCGAGCCCGCCCTTGAACGATGACGGAAAGAACCGCGCCATGATCGACGACCCAGTGATGCGGTGGTTCCATGCGACGAGCTTGCCGCTGTCGTCCAACCCCGCGCTGATCCGGTCGTAGTAGTACGGCCGGTACATGTCGTGCTGGATGTCCTCCTCACGGCTCCAGATGACTTTGACCGGATCCTTCGACTGCTTGGCGATCTTCGCCGCCAGCACGATGAAGTCGAACTCCAGCCGGCGCCCGAACCCACCACCGAGCAGGTGATTGTGGATGCGCACCTTATCGCGATCGATGCCCAGCGCCTCCGACACCGCGAGCTGCGCATTCGACGGGATCTGCGTCCCGACCCAGATATCGCAGCCGCTGTCGGTCACATGCACCGTGCAGTTCAAAGGCTCCATCGTGGCGTGCGCCAGGAAGGGGTTCTCATAGACGCTCTCGACCCTCACCGCCGCGCCACTGAGCGCACCGGCCGCGTCACCTTCCTTCTTGGCAACCGCGCCATCGCGTTCCGACGCTTTGGCCAGCGCCGCAACGACATCGGCCGTGCTGAGAGACGCGTGCGGCCCGGCATCGAACTGCGGCGCGGCCGCCTCGAGGCCCTTCTTGGCCGCCCAATAGTGATCTGCGATGACCGCCACCGCCTCGTCGATCTTCGCAACCTGCACGACGCCGGGCACCGCCAGCGCGGCCGCCTCGTCGACCGACTTCACCTTGCCGCCGAACACCGGCGAGATCGCGATGGCCGCGATCTTCATGCCGGGCACTTGCGCGTCGATGCCGAACTTGGCCGTCCCGTCGACCTTCTCCCGGCCATCGAGCCGCTTTACCGGCGTCCCGATGATCTTGAACTGATCCGGCGACTTGAGCGCTGGCTTCGCAGGTACCGGGAGCTTCGCCGCATCGTCGACGAGCGCGCCGTAGCCGATCTTCTGCCCGCTCTTGGCATGGATGACCTGACCATCGGCGGTCGTCAGCTCGGAGGCGGCGACGTTGAGCTTCGCCGCGGCAGCCGACACCAGCATCTCGCGCGCGGCAGCGCCGGCTTCCCGAAGCGGCGTATAAAAGCCCCGGATCGACGTTGACCCGCCCGTCAGCTGCGCGCCACCGAGCGCCGGATTTCCGTAGAGCTTGTCGCTGGGCGGCGAATGCGTGACGCCGACAGCGCTCATGTCGACATCGAGTTCCTCCGCCACCAGCATCGGCAGGGAGGTGTAAGTGCCCTGTCCCATCTCGATCGATGGCGAGATGACCGTCACCTTGCCGTCCCGGTCTATGCTGATGAAGGCATTGGGCGTGAACGCGGCCACGGGCGCGCTGCCGGGTTCTGCATCCGCGACATCGACCCAGCCGATCATCAGGCCACCGCCGAACGCAGCGCCCGCCTGCAGAAACCTGCGCCGCGAAACGCCATCCGTCGTCTTGGCAATTTTATCGAAGAGCATCGCGGACCTCACTTTCCGGCGGCGGCTTTGGCCGCCTGCTTGATCGCCTCACGAATGCGCACGTACGTGCCACAGCGGCAGATGTTGCCCGTCATGCCCTGGTCGATGTCGGTGTCCGTAGGTTCGGGCGTCATTTCTATTAGTGCGGCTGCGCTCATGATCTGCCCCGACTGACAATACCCGCATTGGACGACATCGAGCGCCAGCCAGGCATCCTGCACCGCCTTGCCCGATTTGGTGGCGCCGATCCCCTCGATCGTCATCACCTCCCGATCCGCGACGTCGGAGACTTGCGTCAGGCAGGACCGGACGGGCGACCCATCGACGTGCACGGTGCAGGCACCGCACTGTCCGATGCCGCAGCCGAACTTGGTGCCGGTCATCCCGAGAACATCGCGGATCACCCAAAGCAGCGGTGTGTCGCCCTCGACAGGGACGGACACCTTCGACCCATTGACGGTGAGGTTGATCATGCTGGCTGGCTCCTCGCGTGAGTTTGGCTGAACCGACTATAGGACAGCCGTCGGAACACGCGCCACCCTCTAATTATGATGCGTGACATCTATTCGCGACGGGCTCAATCGCGATCTGGAGCACCGCCGGGGAAAAACGGCCGGTATGGCCGTGCCTCCTCTACCGCACGCGCAAAGCTCGGCCGACTAAGCAGCCGAGCTCGGTAGTCACGCAACGCGGACAGGCGATCTGGAATGGGATGCACCCAATCTGCATAAAAAAGCGATGGCGCAGCTGCGCAATCAGCCAGCGTGAAATCATCGCCAACGCCCCAGCGTCGGCTCGCCATCACGCCGTCGAGCCATCCATAGGCCCGCTCCAGATTGGCGCGAGCTTCGCCGACACCGTAGGCGTCCCGGTCGCTCTCCGGCCGTATGCGATCGAACACGACCTTCTGCATCGGCGTCATGATGTAATTGTCAAAAATCCGATCCATCTGCCGCGCAGAGAGCGCTGTTTTGGCGTCGGCCGGCAAAAGCGCCACCGGACCGGGATGGCGCAGTCCTAGGTGCTCGATGATGGTGCTGCTTTCCATCACCACCTCGCCGTCGTCGACCAGCAGCGGCATGCGCTTCACCGGCCACATCTGCGCGAAAGCTGTGGTGTTTATGTCGTCTTCGGCGAACGTCAGCAGACGCCACTCGAAGGGCGTGTCGTTCTCGTACAGCGCCATCAACACCTTCTGGCAGTACGACGAGAACGGATGCGCATAGAGTTGCAATGTCATCGGTGTCACCTACCAACGCGCGCGTAGCGCAGTATGACCGCGCCGGTATCGAGCGGCTGAGCCTCGATCAGTTCCAAATTGATCTCCGGTCCGCCGGGCTCGAACAGCCGCTTACCATCCCCGAACAGGTTCGGCGTTATCATCAGCCTGTACTCATCGACGAGGTCGTACCGCACGAGGCTGTTGGCGATACCTGCACCGCCGAAAGAGAAGATCTCGCCTTCGACGCTCTGCTTCAGATCAGTGATGGTCCTCGCAACATCCCCGCCCGCAAGCTTTCCATTCCAGCCGGGATCGCCCGTCAGCGTGGTGGAGAACACCGTCTTCGGTAGGCCGTTCATCGTCCCAGCGTATGAGATCGAGGCCGCCGGGCTCTCCGGATCGGTGTCTGCCGCGCTCCAGAAAGCTTTGTTGAAGAGGAAGTTCCGCCGCCCGTAGACGAGGTGTTTGGCTCGGCCGAGGGCGTGGCCGGACCAGTGCTCCGCCAGATCGTCTGACCATTGCGGCGGAGCGAACCCGGAGACCTTCTCGATGTACCCATCGAGACTGACGAACATCGATAGCACCAGCTTTCCCATAGCGACGTCTCCCGAATGCATGACCGCTCTTCTTCGCAGAGCGTCTATGCGCAAACTTCCATACCATCGATGATGTGTTTGCGTGCTTGCAGATGTTCAGCGCGCATCGCTCGCAACAATTACGAAACGATCTCACGCATCGCGACGTTCGTAAGCATCGACGAGCGCAACATTACTCGCTACAACATCTGTATTGGCGATCGAGATGTTCATGCCCGAAGCTGGTCAGCCTCCGCAAATGCTCTACGCCGCGACACCGCGCCGACGCCGCAGCGGTTTTCGTCGGCACCGCACCTATTGCCGCTTGGCGAAGGGGTGCTGTCAGTCGAAGGTGGTGCGGCTGCGGCGCCCCGATCATCCCGACACTCAGCGCGCATACCAGTGCTCGTCACTCGCGCGTGATGGTTACTGGCTCACCGAACCGACCCAGCGCCGCTCGTTGAGCGAGCACCCCCGCCGCGGCTCCGTCCGTCGACACGTCCTGCGCCGCGGAAGCCCTCGGCGGCATTCACGGCGCATTGCAGAGCTGTCCTTACTGCTCCCGCAGAGCGTCGCCAGCGCCTGGTTGGCGCCCATCAGACGCCCTGTATTGCCAGAAAATCCTGCAACAGAGCGGCCACCCTCTGCGGCTGCTCCTCGCATACGAAATGCCCGCCGGGCACGGCGTGACCAACGACGTTTTCGGCCCAGTTGGACCACGTTTTCAGCGGCTCGCCCCGCGCGACGCTGAACCCCTCGCTCCAGATCGCCAGTGTCGGCGCTGCGATCCTCTTGGATCCCCGGTCAGCCTCGTCATGCGCCCGGTCGACACCCCATCCGGCACGGTAGTCCTCGCACGAGGCATGGATCGTTGCGGGATCGCAGAAGCAGGCGGCATAGTCGGCCCAGTTCTCGCGGTCGAATGCGAACCCAGGCGCCGCCCAGTCGGTTAACACGGTGCGCAGAAAGAACTCGGGCGCACCGCCGATCAGTGTCTCCGGAAACGGCCGAGGACGCGCAAGAAAGAACCAGTGATACATGCGCATGGCACCATCGACGTCGATGCGCGCCCACACATCCGCTGTCGGCAGGATATCGAAAACGGCCAGCGCTGCGACGGCCCCCGGATGATCGAACGCCAGGCGATAGGCGACCCTGCCACCCCGATCGTGGCCGGCAATTGAAAACCGGTCGAACCCCAGCGCGCGCATGGTCGCGATCTGGTCCTTGGCCATCGTGCGCTTCGAATAGGTCAGGTGTTCATCGTCGCCCGGCGGCTTGTCCGACCGGCCATAGCCACGCAGATCGGGAATGACGACGGTGAACCGGCGCGCCAGATCCGGCGCCACGGCCCGCCACATCACACGGGTCTGCGGATAGCCGTGCAGCAACAGCAGCGGAGGCCCGGAGCCGCCGACGAGTGCGTCGATCATCACCCCGTCGCCCGGCAGACGCCGCCGCGTGAAGCCCTCGATTAACCCTTCCGGCAACTCGACTGGCATGCTGCAATCCCATTCCGGCGGCAACGTAGCTCTTGGACACAAGCATATCGCGGACGCCGGGGTAGTCGATCCCAGCGTCGGGTTCTGGCCGCGCGCTGAGCTCAATTCGGTCCGGCCTTTCGTGTGGGCACAGATGTCCACCAGCTATCCATGTTGCTGGCCCCGTTCTATAATGCATGCCATGCAAGAACCCGTCATCGACCGCGCGGCCATGGGCCGGCTCGCAAAAGCGCTCGGCTTCATCTGCGGACCCCAGCATCCGACCACCATCGCGCTGCAGACCGCGTCGGACAGCGGCCTGGAACGCGACATCAAGGCGGCGCGCACAGCGTTCCTCAAGCTGAAGCCATCCGAGCGCAATTCCGCCCTCGCCATGCTGCGCGACGCCGACTGACGCCCACCGGATACCCTGCAGCCGAATGCCTGCTGTCCGGAGCCGCGCCGCGTGCTATTGGCGGCGTGGATTTCATTCACGCTAGGTGAACCCGCCCCATGACGAACAAGCCGACCCGCACCGAAACCGATACCTTCGGCCCCATCGAGGTTGCCGCTGACAAATACTGGGGCGCCCAGGCTCAGCGCTCGCTCGGTAACTTCAAAATCGGCTGGGAGAAGCAGCCGCAGCCGATCGTGCGCGCCCTCGGTATCGTCAAGCGGGCGGCGGCCGAGACCAACATGGAACTCGGACGTCTCGACACGAAGGTCGCCGAGACGATCGTCAAGGCCGCTCAGGAGGTGATCGAGGGCAAGCTCGACCAGCACTTCCCCCTCGCCGTCTGGCAGACTGGCTCCGGCACCCAGTCGAACATGAATGCCAACGAGGTGATCTCGAACCGCGCCATCGAGATGCTGGGCGGGGAGCAGGGCTCGAAGAAGCCAGTGCACCCCAACGATCACGTCAACATGAGCCAGTCGTCCAACGACACCTACCCGACGGCCATGCACATCGCCTGCGCCGAGGAGATCGTCCACCGGCTCATTCCGGCGCTGCAGAAGCTGCGCAACGCGCTGAATGACAAGGCGCAGGCGTGGAAGGACATCATCAAGATCGGCCGCACCCACACGCAGGACGCAACGCCGCTGACGCTCGGTCAGGAGTTCTCCGGCTACACTCAACAGGTCGAGAACGGCATCAAGCGCATCGAGCAGACGCTTCCCTCGCTGATGGAACTGGCGCAAGGCGGCACCGCGGTCGGCACCGGTCTCAACGCCCCCAAGGGGTTTGCCGAGAAGATCGCCGAGAAAATCGCGGCAATCACCCAGCTTCCTTTCACCTCGGCACCGAACAAGTTCGAGGCGCTCGCCGCCCACGACGCGATGGTGATGTCCCACGGCGCCATCAACACCCTCGCCGCCGGCCTCTTCAAGATCGCCAACGACATTCGGCTGCTTGGCTCCGGCCCCCGCTCCGGCCTTGGTGAGCTATCGCTGCCCGAGAACGAGCCCGGCTCGTCGATCATGCCCGGCAAGGTGAACCCCACCCAGTGCGAGGCGCTGACCCAGGTCTGCGTGCAGATCTTCGGCAACAACGCCGCCATTACCTTCGCCGGTAGCCAGGGTCACTTCGAACTCAATGTCTACAACCCGGTGATGGCCTACAATTTCCTGCAATCGGTCCGCCTCATGGCTGACGCTGCCGTCTCCTTCACCGACAACTGCGTCGTCGGCATCAAGCCACGCGTCGACAACATCAAGTCCGGCCTCGAGCGCTCACTGATGCTCGTCACCGCACTCGCGCCAAAAATCGGCTACGATGCGGCTGCGAAAATCGCCAAGACCGCCCACAAGAACGGCACCACCCTGCGCGATGAGGCGGTCGGCGGCGGTTACGTGACCGACCAGGAGTTCGACGAAATCGTCGACCCGCGCAAGATGATCGCGCCGGACTAACCGGGCGGTCTGAGCAAACGCCGGAGCGAGCCATGGCCGCTGACATCATCAACCTGCGCCGTGCGCGAAAGGCCAAGCAGCGCCAGGTTGCAGCGAACGAGGCCGACGAGAACCGCATAAAGTTCGGACGCACCCGGCACGAGCGCGAGACGGAGCGCGCTCGTAAGAGCCTCGACGAGCGCCGTCTCGATGCCCTCCGCCGCGACGTCGACAAACCCGAGACCTGAGATGGGCCCTGGCGACAAGCCTTCTGCTCTCGAAGGCGCCGCGCGCCCGCAGAAGCGCTCGTTCTCCATCAAGGGGCATCGCACGTCGATCTCGATGGAGACACCGTTCTGGGAGGCCCTGCAGCAGGCAGCGGCACGCGAGAACACCTCACTCGCCGGCCTCATCGCCCTGATTGACAAGGGGCGCGGGGAAGCCGGTCTGTCGAGCGCCGTGCGGGTCTGGATCCTCGACTATTACCGCCAACGCAACATCTCACCGTAAGACTAGGCGCTCACGCAGCACCGGGCATTAGCCGGCCAACCTCAGTTCGTATTCATGAGGTTGCGCAGCACCTGCTCATTCGGCCGCACCTGACGCTGCGGTTTCCGCGGCCGATAGGCTGGCGACGGCGCAGCGGGCGTAATGCTCCCCGCCTCCGTCGGCGCTCCAGTGGCGCCAGTCCCATCGCCGTTCGCAACCGCACCGAATGTCTGCCCTTCCTGGCCCGGTGCCGGCGTCACCGAAACGCCCGCCGCGCTGGCACTGCTGGGAGGAATGGCAGGCACTGCCGCATGGTCTGGCGCAGCGCCTTCGGGATTGAGCGAGGCGTTCGGCTCATCCGTTCCATTGGTCGTCGAACCGGCAGCCCCAGCACCCGGATCCTCTGGCAGCGTGCTGCCTTCATCGGATTCCAGTGCCCGCCGCCGTTCCTCCTCGCGTGCCGCCCGATCCGTATCGGCCTTGCGCAGCTTCTCGAGCTGATCGGCGTCGAGTTCCATCTTGCGTATGGCGAGTTCCCGCTCCAGCGGGTCGACGGCCACGCGCTGTTCCAACATCCAGACGTTGGCGAGCGGCCCCGTGTAGACGACGCTCACGCTCGGCAGCGCGCCATGACGCGGCTTCTCGGCCTGCGCCACATCGGGCCCGCGCGGCTGCACGACCCAGGCGCTGTCGACGACGAGCGACGCCAGATCGACGGTTGTTTCGACCTTTGTTGCCCCCGCTTCGGAATCGAGCGTGAACGACTGCAGCTTCGCGGCGCCGTCTGCGATGTCGATCGGGATCGAGCGAGGGCCGACCGGAATCTGCCCGGCATCGATCTTCGTGCGCAGCGCCGCGGCGAGCTGTTCACCACTTCCGCCAGCTTCGCCGGTGAGGACAGCCTCGGAAGCCTGCACCACCGCGAGCGGCGTCGGTGCTGCCACCGAGAGCGCACCGAGTTGCAGCTCACCCTTACCAGTTGCCACCGAAATGAGCGCACCCGGCGTCGACGCGCGCCCAGAAAGCGCCACCGACAGCGAAGCCTTCTCATCCTTGCCCGGCCGAACGAGCATGTCCGCGACACGCATGTCAGCCTTGAGATCCGCACCGCCCGGAGCTCGCTCGATCGCAACATTGGCCACGAGATCGCCGCCGAGAACCCTGCCCTCAAGATTGCTGACGACGACCTTGCCTGGCGCGAACTCGACGCCAGCACGCGCCTTCGCGACGGTCATGCCGTCTGCGAGCGTTAGCTTGCCGAAGCTGACGCTCAGTTTGCCCTCGACACCGTCAAGCGCTGCAAAGTCGAACGAATGCTCCGGCCACAGCGTCCGGCCTGCCGTGAGCGGCTCCGCCCCCGGCGCTTCTGCAATTTGTTTCCTGTCGAGCACCAGCGCCAGCAGCCCCGGGATCGTCGCCGCATCGACGTTGATTTCGCCCGTAACGATGGCGGCGCCCTCGGTGGGATACGACAGCGCAATGCTGCCCCCTACCTTGCTGCCGCCGATCGTCAGATTTTCGGGCTTAAGCTCGGTGGCGTGGTTCGTCGAAACGACCTTCAGCGTCCCCGACACCGGAGCATCCTGGAGCGCGGACCCGGAACCGAGGCCAGCAATCGCCATGGCATCGCCGAAGCCGCGCGCAGCAATGCGCAATTCGCCATCGAGGGCCCGGCTTCCGTCATCCGGCAGCGTGATGCGGCCGTCATACCCGAAGAACAGAGCCGGCGCCTTCACCGACGCAGTGGCCGTCATGCCCTTCGTCGGCGTGCCCGCTGCCTTGAAGAAGATCTCGCCGGCGTGCGGCGAAGCCGCCGACGGCGGCGCAGACCCGTGCGCACTGACACCCTGCCAGACCGCCGCGACGTCCGAGCTGTTGATGGTCGCCGAGATGTCGGCTGCGCCAGCGCGCCAGTTGTCGAGCCCGCCATCGAGCAGCGCCGACATCACGAGCCGGCCACCGTTCTGCACGCTGCCGTCGATGGACACGTCCGCCGATTGCGCCGACCGCATACCCAGTTGCACACCACCCGCCAGCCGCAACGGCGCGAATGAAGCGAGCGCATCCACCTGTTGACGCACATCGTCCGTCAGATCGAACAGCTTCACGAGGCTCGCAAATGCATCCTTGCTCGGCGCGGCGACAATCCAGTGCAAAGCACCCCGAGGGGTCTTCATCGTGTCTGCGACGTTGCCCTCAAGGTCGACGTGGAGATCGTCGGCCGACGCAAACGAGCAACTGCGGACGGCGAGCCGCCCGTCATCGATCCCGATGTCCATATCGACATCGCGCAACCGGCCCTGACCGGTCAGCAGCTCACCCGCACGCAGCTTCAGCTGCAAATCCGTGACCGATGGATCGAGCCACGCGAACTTCGCTTTCGGAGCCTCGCTTGCCGCTGCGTTGCCCGCGAGCACGCGCTTCAGCCCGGCAACGCCCGCCGGCCAAAGCTCCCCGGCATCGATTTCATTGCTGTCGAGGGCGATCGCCAGACGCGGCCGCGCAGCTTTGGTGCTGTAGCGGACCTCTCCCTTGATGGGACGCCCGCCGAGTTCCGCCCCCGCGTCCGTAAGCTCGACGCTGGTTCCGGTCATCGCCAGCTGCCCCTGCAGCGAGAACGGCCCCTCGTTGCGCACCGCCGACGCGATCTGCTTGTCCTTCGCCGCCCAGTCGAGGAAGCGCGACAGGCTGGAGCCGTAAAGCGTGATTTCTCCCCGGAACGCCTGGCCGGTCGTTGCATCGCCGGCCACCGATCCGTCCAGCGCAACGCGTGTGCCGCCGGGCAGTCCCGCGCGCAGCGTATTGAGCAGCAGGGCGCCTTGCGCCCGGCGAACCTCCAGCCGCACGCCATTGACCGCCTCGCCACCGAGCGTCGCCTGGTCGAGATCGAAGGCAACCTTGCTGTCGGCGTTTTCCGGCAGCGCCTCCATCATGGCGAGTACGAAATTCCGCGCCGTGTTGAACGGATCGCTACCCTCGGTCGAAGATTTCGCGACGCGATCGAGGTCGAGCCAGCGCGAGGAAAGGTCCATCCCGATCGTAAGGGTTTCCGTCCACGAAGCCGTGGCAGAACCTGCGATGAGTTGCGGCTGCCCGATGTGCTCGAACGCCAGCGCGATGTCGTCGACGCGCAGTCCTTGCGAGTCGCCCGAAACGCGGGCCTTGAAGTCAATGGACGGCGTCTCGGGCTTGGTGCCGGGCGTTGCCGGCGCCGTCGGCTGCACCACCGCATCGGCCGGCAGCATGAGCTTGGCGGTCAGTTCGCCGTCGACGCGCGGCCGACCTTTGAGGTCAGCGAGGCGACCATCCATGGCGTATGTGTTGGCGTCATGCGCCGTCCCTCGCGCCGTGGCCTTGAACCGGATGCCGCCATCGGCCTCCATCGGACCCGTCGCAAGCCGCACCTCGCGCTCGCCGACGGCCGTCTCGGCAACACCCTTGAACGAGAACGGACCGTTGATCGATTCCGCCTTCAGCTCGCCGTTGAGGCCCCCGACCTGCGCAAAGCCGATACCCTTCGGGCCGTGCAGCGCGATTGTCCCGTCGTTGATCTTCACCGACTGCAGCGTCACGCCCGCCGGGATGAACGGCAGCGACGCGGAAGCGACCTGGAAGCTGCGCCAGTTGCCGTCGCCGTTGGCATCGACGGCCAGCCGCACGAACGGCTTTTCCAGCACGATCTCGTTGGCTTCGATGATCCCCTTGAGCAGCGGCGGCGCCGACAGGCGCATCGTGAAGCTCTCGGCGCGGAAGAACGGCTCTCCCGTTGCCCCGGTCGGGTCAGCAATGCGCAGCTTCTCGAAGCTGACATAGGGCGAAGGCAGCAGGCGCACGTTGACGTTGCCGCCGACCCGCACTTCCCGCCCGAGAATACGCGTTGCCTCCTCCTCGAAGACGCCGCGATACCCGTTCCAGTCGACGAAATACGGAACTGCAAACAGCGCCGCGAGAGCGAGTGAGACCAGCCCCGCTATATAGAGAAGCCCGTTGCTCATCTAACCTTTCAGGGGCCGACAATGATCGACCCTCGTCACAAGCATTGCGCAGCTGGAGGTGCCCCAGCACCCCCGCTGAACCGTCGTCCCCAAGAATGTCCGAGCCAATCACGCCGCGGGCAGCCCGGCTCGAGGAATTTCGCCCGCTATGGTCGCGCGCACTCTAGCTTATTCGCTCGTCCACGTCTTGACCGGGTTCCCCACCTTCTTGGCACGGGCCGGCAACAAAAAAATGGCACTGCGGCATGTGCGTTAATCGGTCGTCGCGTTGGGTACATTGGCGCGCCAATCCCCATATTCCAGCCAAAGCTTGCCCATATCTGGTGTGGGCGGCGCGAGGCCGGCCGTTGCCCCAGAATGCCGGGTGATATAGTGCGGAAGCATGGTGCAGAGCAGAAAACATTTGGCGAACGCAGCAAGGTCGGAGGCGTCTGAAGAGCTTCCGTTCGATCTCCCGGCCGCGCCGCCGGCGAGAACGTCCGCGCCGCCGCAAGAAAATGCTGCACCGCCCCCCGAAGACGCCGACGATCCGCCTTTCGACCTGCCGCAAGCCTCTCCTCGGGCCGCCGATCCCAACGATGCGCCCTTCGATCTTCCCGCCGCGCCCTCGCAACAGCCGCCGCGCCAGTCGATTTCGGCGCGCGCGCTTCACGGCGCGGCCCCGCCGGTTGCCGCCCCGCCGTACCTCGATGGCCTCAATCCTGAGCAGCGCGCCGCCGTGGAAGCCCTCGATGGCCCTGTGCTCGTGCTCGCCGGCGCCGGCACCGGCAAGACCCGTGTGCTGACCACGCGTATCGCCCACATCCTGGCGACAGGCCGCGCATTCCCCGGTCAGGTCCTGGCCGTGACCTTCACCAACAAAGCCGCGCGCGAGATGAAGGAGCGTATCGGTCTGCTCGTCGGTGGCGCCGTCGAAGGCATGCCCTGGCTCGGCACGTTCCACTCGATCGGCGTCAAGATCCTGCGCCGCCACGCCGAACTCGTCGGCCTCAAATCCGGATTCACGATCCTCGACACGGACGACCAGATCCGCCTGTTGAAGCAGGTGATCGAAGCCGAGGGGCTCGACAAGGATCGCTGGCCGGCGCGGCAGTTGGCGAACCACATCGACGGCTGGAAGAACCGCGGCCTGACACCCGACAGAATCCCGTCCGGCGAAGCTTTTGCTTTCGGTGCCGGCAAGGGCGCCAAGCTCTACGCCGCCTACCAACAGCGCCTCAAGGAGCTCAACGCCTGCGACTTCGGCGACCTGCTTCTGGAAAACCTGCGCCTCTTCACGCAGCATCCCGACGTGCTCGCGGACTATCAGCGCCGCTTCCGCTACATCCTCGTCGACGAGTACCAGGACACCAACGTCGCCCAGTACCTCTGGCTCCGCCTGCTCGCGCAAGGCTCGCCCAACATATGCTGCGTCGGCGACGACGATCAGTCGATCTACGGCTGGCGCGGTGCCGAGGTCGACAATATCCTGCGCTTCGACAAGGACTTCCCCGGCGCCACGGTCATTCGCCTCGAACGGAATTATCGCTCGACGGGCCATATCCTCGGTGCCGCTTCCGGTCTCATTGCCGCCAATCAGGGTCGCCTCGGCAAGACGCTCTTCACCGACGGCGCCCTCGGCACCCGCGTCACAGTCACTGCCGTTTGGGATGACGAGGAGGAAGCCCGCACCATCGGCGATGACATCGAAACGATGCGCAAGCGCTCCGGCGAACCGCTCAACGAGGTGGCGATTCTGGTGCGCGCCTCGTTCCAGATGCGCGCCTTCGAAGACCGCTTCATGACCATGGGACTTCCTTATCGCGTCATCGGTGGCCCGCGCTTCTACGAGCGCCAGGAAATCAAGGACGCCATCGCCTATCTGGAAATCGCCGCCAACCCGGCCAACGACCTGAAGTTCGAACGCATCGTCAACGTGCCCAAGCGCGGCCTCGGCGACACCTCGGTGAAGCGCGTCCACGAGCTGGCCCGCGCCCGCTCCATCCCAATGTATCAGGCGGCGCAGATCATCGTTGAAACCGAGGAGCTGCCGGGCAAGGCGCGCAAGGCGCTCACCGACCTCATCCGCAGCTTCGAGCGCTGGCGCAGCCAGATCGGCACCATCAAGCACACCGAACTGGCCGAGCTGATCCTCGATGAATCCGGCTACACCGCCATGTGGCAGGCCGACAAGAGCCCGCAAGCGCAGTCGCGCTTGGAAAACTTGAAAGAGCTCGTGCGCTTCATGCACCAGTTCGAAACCCTCGAAGGCTTCCTCGAGCACGTTAGCCTCGTCATGGATGTCGATCAGGCCGGCGACGGCGACCGCGTCTCCATCATGACGCTGCACGCCGCCAAAGGTCTCGAGTTCGAGGTCGTCTACCTCCCCGGCTGGGAAGAGGGTCTCTTCCCGCATCAGCGCTCGCTCGATGAAAGCGGGCAGGCCGGCCTCGAGGAAGAACGCCGCCTCGCCTATGTCGGCATCACGCGCGCCAAGCGCATCGGCAAGATTTCCTTCGCGCAGAACCGCCGCAATCGTGGGCTTTATCAATCCGCGCTGCCGTCCCGTTTCGTCGACGAATTGCCCGACGCGCACGTCGAAGTTGCCGAGGCGAAGATGCCTTTCGGCGGCGCCTATCAGAACTTCGGCGGCACCTTCGGCCGTTCCGGATATGGTCGCAGCCGCTTCGACGAAGCCGCACCGTTCGAAGGCCAGTATGACACGCCCG
This sequence comes from Hyphomicrobium sp., assembly GCA_030148725.1. GTDB lineage: Bacteria > Pseudomonadota > Alphaproteobacteria > Rhizobiales > Hyphomicrobiaceae > Hyphomicrobium_A. The sequence continues at coordinate 12,860 of JASBSU010000022.1, read as the reverse complement.
GCTGGCAGCGGGCACAGGAGCGCACGCGCGAGCAGCCGAAAAAGTGGAGCCCCGCCGACCACCGAAAGAAGCGCGGTCCGCTCACCATCGAGGGCGAACTAGTCGCCTCATCGAGTGAGCCGGCGACCTACAAGCGCGGCGAGCGCGTGGTGCATCAGAAATTCGGCATCGGCACCGTCACCGATGTCGACGGTAACAAGCTGACCATCGAGTTCGACGAGGCCGGCCGCAAGCGCGTCGTCGATAGTTTCGTCGACCGCGCTTAGCCGCTTGCCATATGGTTCGCCAATGTCGCTATTCGAGGACAACGCCGCCATTTTGGGAAACATGGAGGCGAACGGGAGCGATCTCGGTCCACCTCGCTCCATCGATTTCTCACACGTCTTCCCCGATCAATCGTCTGCAGTGGCCTTTGCTCGCGAAGCTGAACGCGAAGGCTTTTCGACGACCGTCACTGAGATTGATGGCGAAGCCACCTGGGACGTCACGGCGTCTAAGGAAATGGTACCAACCTGCGCGAACATCACCGACACTGAAGAGCGTTTGGACGCCTTGGCGCGACTACATCGAGGCCACTCCGATGGCTGGGGTTTTTTCCGCGTCTAATACCTTCCAGGACAGCGCAATAGAGTTCGATGAATCGAGCCACAAACGCGTCGTCGATACGACCGCGCCCGATTGCCTTTTCAGCATGGCGCCGTAGGTGCCATGCTCAGGCGCCAAGGGCGCCCGGCGCGAGCGCCGGCCATCAGCTTGCGACCATCCAGCCGCAAACAATGCCTCTCTCCGCCCGTGTCACCGAACTCAATTCGCCTGCGGCTCGACGCCTTCCTGCAGGCCGAGCACGTGCCCGGCGAGGTACAGCGAGCCGCAGATGAGCACGCGCTTGGGTCCCGGCTCATAGGCGTCGGTCCGCTTCAAAGCGGAGATCACGTCGGCCGCACTTTCCGCCTTGAGCCCAACCTCGCGAGCCGTCTCAGCGAGCGTCTCCGGCGCGTGCGGCGCTTCGTGCGCGCCTGGAATGGGCACCGTCACCACGTGGCTCGCGAGCCCGCGGAACGGCGCCAGGAATCCGGCCGCATCCTTCAGTCCCATCATGCCGACGATGAGATGCAGCGGCTTCGGCGACCGCTCTTCAAGGTCCGCCAAGGTCTGCGCGAGCGCGCTTCCCGCCGCCGGATTATGCCCACCGTCGAGCCACAGTTCTGCACCGGGCCGCAGCAGCGACGGCAACGGTCCGGCATCGAGCCGTTGCATGCGTGCTGACCAACGCGCGCTCGTCAAACCTTGCTCGATGGCGCGCTCGCCGATCCCAAGGCTCGGCAGCGCCGCAGCGAGCCGCAGTGCTGCCGACACCGCAGTGCCCGCATTGATGATTTGATGCCGACCGACGAGTGACGGCAGTGGCAGGTCGAGCAGCAGATCCTCCAATTGCACCACCAGGCGGCCGCGCTGCTCGTAGGCGTCGAAATGCTCGCCCCACACGATCAGCGGCGCACCGACTTTCAGCGCTTCGGCACGGATCACATCCTCGGCCTCAGGCTCCTGCTGCGAGATCACGGCTGGAACGCCGCGCCGCAGGATACCGGCCTTCTCGTAGGCGATCTTGGCAATCGTGGCGCCGAGCTTCTCGGCGTGATCGAGCGAGATCGGCGTGATGACGTCCAGCACCGGACGCTCGACGACATTCGTCGCGTCGAGCCGGCCCCCGAGCCCGACTTCCAGCAAGAGCACATCGGCCGGCTGCTCGGAGAATGCGAGGAACGCTGCAGCGGTCGTGATCTCGAACTGCGTAACGTCGTCGGCACCATTGATCGCCTGCGCGCGCGTCAGCACGTCGACCAGAGCCTCCTCCCCGATCGGCGCAGCTTTCCCGTCAGGCCCCGCCAGCTCGATACGTTCGTGGAAGCGTACGAGATGCGGCGACGTATAGACATGCACGCGCGCGCCGGCCGCTTCCAGCATCGCCTTGAGGTAGGCGGTGACCGAGCCCTTGCCGTTGGTGCCGGCGATGTGCACCGCCGGCGGCAGCTTCTTGTGCGGATCGCCGAGCTTGCCCAGCAGCCGTTCCACCCGGCCGAGCGAAAGATCGATCAGCAGCGGATGCAGAAGCTTCATTTCGGCGAGGAGCTTTCCGCTCGTCGGCATACGGCCCACTCCGTTACGCGTCGTCCGCGGCCAGCGGAAGCGTGAGCGCAATGCTGCCACCGGGACGAACGGTAGAGAACCGAAGCGGGAATGCGATGCGCATTAATGTTGTCTGTCTTTGGGGAGCGCCCGCGTCGTCGGTTTGTGCTCGTCGTCGGAAGCCTCACGGTGCTCGATGCGCGCCGGATCGAAACGCTCCTCAGGCCCCAGGATCTCAGGCTCGATGGCCGGCGCCGAGCCGCTGCTCGTATTGATGAGATGCGCCTCGATCGTGCTGCCGTTCGTATGCGTCTTGCCGTTGAGCTTCTTCTTGTCGCCGTGCTTTGCCGGCTGCTCGCCCATCAGAAGATGGCAAAGCCGGCTCAGGGTCTCGCGCATCTGATGGCGGTGCACCACCATGTCGATCATGCCGTGCTCGAGCAGATACTCGGCGCGTTGGAATCCTTCCGGCAGGTTCTCGCGGATCGTCTGCTGGATCACGCGCGGTCCCGCGAAGCAGATGAGCGCGCCGGGCTCGGCAATGTGAATGTCCCCGAGCATCGCATAGGACGCAGTAACGCCGCCCGTCGTCGGATCTGTCATCACGACGATGTAGGGAAGCTTGGCTTCACGCAGGCGCTGCACAGCAATGGTCGTGCGCGGCATCTGCATCAGCGACAGGATACCTTCCTGCATACGCGCGCCGCCCGATGCAGCGAACAGGATGAAAGGTGTCTTCTTCTCGACCGCACGCATCATGCCCGCGATCACGCCTTCGCCGGCTGCCATACCGAGCGAACCCGCCATGAAGCGGAAGTCCTGCGCCGCGGCGACGATCTCCATGCCGTCGAGCTTGCCCTCGCCGATCAGCACGGCGTCTTCCAGGCTCGTCTCGGCTTTGGCGTCGCGCAGCCGTTCCGTGTAGCGCTTCTTGCCGTCGCGGAACTTCAGCGGATCGAGCGGCACCGACGGCACCGGAACACGCGTGAAGTTGCCACCGTCGAACAGATGCTGCAGGCGCACGTCCGAGGCCATGCGCATATGGAAGTCGGACCCGGGAACGACGAACTGATTCGCCTCCAGGTCCTTGTAAAAGACCATCTGCCCGGTCTCGGGACATTTGATCCAAAGGTTGTCCGGAACCTCGCGCTTCGTGGTGAGGAAGCTGCGGATCTTGGGCCGGACGACGTTGTTAATCCAGTTCACGCTCTTTGGCCTCTCGCCATGGCCGGACTATCGCGGCGGTGTCTGCCTTGTTTTTCAAGGGCTTCAGCCTACACGGCAGGCTGCAATACCCTTCTAATTATGGCGCTTATAGGCTTTGCACTGCACTGCGGCAATAAAAGCAGTTAACCGGCAGCTTCGGCTCGGCTCAGGCAGCGCGCAACGCGGCCGCCAAAGAGCCAACCAAATCTAGGACAGCCGGGACCGTCTTGCTAGTGGAGCGGCCGTCCGAATCGAGGCTCTTTTCGAGCGCGCCGACCAAGGCCGATCCAACCACCACCGCATCAGCGACCTGCCCGAGGGCCTTTGCTTGGTCGGGGGTTTTTACGCCGAAACCGACCGCCACGGGAAGCGTCGTCGCCGCTTTGATGCGCTGAACGTGTTTTTGAACATTGTTAACGTCGGGCGCTGCGGTACCGGTGATGCCGGTGATCGAAACGTAATAGAGGAACCCTGACGTATTGGAGAGCACCGCCGGCAACCGCTTGCTGTCGGTGGTCGGCGTCGTCAGGCGGATGAAGTTGAGCCCCGCCGCCGTCGCGGGCACGCACAGCTCATCGTCCGCCTCGGGCGGCAGATCGACGACGATCAGGCCATCGACGCCAGCCGCCACAGCATCGGTGATGAACTGTGCATTCGGATAGACGTAGATCGGGTTGTAATACCCCATCAGCACGATGGGGGTGTCGTCGTCCTGCTTGCGGAACTCCGCGACCATCGCGAGCGTGTCGCGCATCTTTTGTCCAGCCTTGAGGGCTCTCAGCGAAGACGCCTGGATCGCGGGCCCGTCGGCCATCGGATCGGAAAACGGCATCCCGAGCTCGATCACATCGGCACCGGCTTTCGGCAAGCCGAGCAGCAGCTTCTTCGACGTTTCGAGGTCGGGATCGCCGGCTGTGATGAAGGTGACGAGGCCCTTGCGCCCCTCACGCTTCAGCTTCGCGAAGCGGCGGTCGATGCGCGTCTCTTTGGTCATATGTTTCAGATGTCCATGCCGAGGTAGCCGGCGACCGCGAACACGTCTTTGTCGCCGCGGCCGCACATGTTCATGACGAGGAGATTGTCCTTCGGCAGCGTCGGTGCGAGCTTCGTCACGAACGCCAGCGCGTGCGCCGGCTCAAGCGCCGGGATGATGCCCTCGAGCTGCGCGCAGAGCTGGAATGCGTCGAGTGCTTCCTTATCCGTCGCCGGCACGTAGGTCACTCGGCCGGTATCGCGCAGCCACGAGTGCTCCGGCCCAACACCGGGGTAATCGAGGCCCGCCGAGATCGAATGCCCTTCGAGGATCTGCCCTTCGGCATCCTGCAGCAGATAGGTGCGATTGCCATGCAGAACGCCCGGACGACCGCCGGTCATCGACGCCGCGTGCCCGTTCTCGACATCGATCCCGTGGCCGCCGGCTTCGACGCCGTAGATCTTCACGCTCTCGTCATCGAGGAACGGGTGAAACAGCCCGATCGCATTCGAGCCGCCACCGATGCACGCAACCAGCGTATCGGGCAGGCGCCCTTCGGCGGCCTGCATCTGCTCGCGCACTTCTTTGCCGATGATCGATTGGAAATCCCGCACCAGCTCCGGATAGGGATGCGGTCCTGCGGCCGTGCCGATGATGTAATAGGTATCGTGCACGTTGGTGACCCAATCGCGCAGCGCCTCGTTCATGGCGTCCTTCAGCGTCCCGGCGCCGCTCGTCACCGGGTTCACCTTCGCCTTCAGCATATGCATGCGGGCGACGTTCGGCTTCTGGCGCTGCACGTCCGTGGCGCCCATGAAAATCTCGCACGGCAGGCCGAAGCGCGCACAGACCGTCGCCACCGCGACACCGTGCTGGCCCGCACCGGTCTCGGCGATGATGCGCGTCTTGCCCATGCGCTTGGCGAGCAGGATCTGGCCGAGGCAGTTGTTGATCTTGTGACTGCCGGTGTGATTGAGCTCGTCGCGCTTCAGGTAGATCTTCGCGCCGCCGAGGTGCTCGGTGAGACGCTCGGCGAAATACAGGGGGCTCGGACGTCCGGAGTAGTACGTGTTGAGGTAATCGAGCTGCGCCTTGAACGCCGGATCGGCCTTCGCCTCGTTGTACGCCTTCTCCAGATCGAGGATCAGCGGCATCAGCGTTTCGGCGACAAAGCGGCCGCCGAAAATGCCGAAGTGCCCGCGTTCATCGGGCCCGCCGCGGAACGTGTTGAGTTTGGCGTCTTTGGATTTATCGCTGGACGTCGCCATTACTGATCCTTTGCGCCCGAAGAGGGCCGCCGTTCAGGGGTCTGCTTAGCCGTCTTTGCCGCACTGATAAAGCGGCGGATGAGATCGGCATCCTTCTCGCCCGGCTTGGTTTCCACCCCGGACGAAACGTCAACGGCGCGGGCTCCGGTCAATCGCACCGCCTCGGCGACGTTCCCGGGGTTCAAACCGCCCGCCAGCATGAAATCGATACGTCCATTGACGCCGGCAAGGGCCCGCCAGTCGAACGCGACGCCGTTGCCGCCGGGCAGCGCACTGCCTTCTGAGGGCAGAGCCTTGGCGTCGAACAGGATGCGGTCGGCCGCTCCCGCGTAGGCAAGCGCCGCTTCGACATCGGCAGCGTCGGTCACCGCGACAGCTTTCATGATCGGGCGGCCGAAGCGACCTGCAATCTCCCGGACCCGCTCGGGCGTCTCTGCGCCGTGCAACTGGATGATGTCGGGATCGACGGCGGTAACGACGTCCTCGATCAGCGCATCGTCCGGATCGACCAGCAGCGCCACGACCTTCGCATGCCCGCGCGCTTTTTCGGCGAGACCGCGTGCCACAGCCGGGGTGACGTTGCGCGGACTGCGCGCGAAGAACACGAAGCCCACATAGTCGGCCCCCGCATCCAGTGCAGCCTGAAGCGCGGTGTCGTCACGCAGCCCGCAGATTTTGACTTCGGTTGTCATGGATTGAGCGGACGAGCCGCCTCGCGTTTTTTGAATGAAGATTGGCACCGACCGCATCCATGATGCGACCGATGACGACGCGCCGGACGGGCAAGTTCGCTTTAGGAGCCGGTCGCTGCAAGCCGCGGACGATTGCTCGCGGTTTTGGTTGCTGCGGCGGCATCGCGCTCGCGCGTCAGGCGATCAGCCTCGGCATGCCATCGGGCTGCCGCGCGCCCCTGCTCACGGGCACCCCGGCGCCATCGCGCCTGGCTCAGCCACGTCGCCGTGCCGCCGAGCAGCACGCCGGCGACCAGCGCGATGAAGATGTAGGCGTAGAGCGGCATCGCGAGCGAGATCGCCGGGTTCTCGGGCCGGAACGGATCCAGCACCAGACGAACCTCATGGCGATTGGCAACGGCAAGCGTAACGAGCAAAAGCCCGGCGGGGATTGCGATGAGCAGCCAGACGATCCGCCTCAGCACGATGCACGCCTCGAGTTGCTAGTGGCTTTCTTTGCCGTTGTTCAGCCTATCGCGCAGCTCTTTACCGGTCTTGAAGAACGGCACGAATTTCTCTGCCACCGAAACCGACTTGCCGGTGCGCGGGTTCCGACCCTGGCGCGCCGCGCGATGTTTGACGGTGAAGGCGCCGAAACCGCGCAGCTCGACCCGGTCGCCGCGTGACAATGCATCAACGATCTCGTCGAACACAACTTTCACGATCCGCTCGACGTCGCGATGGTAAAGATGAGGGTTCGTGCTGGCAATTCGATGTATCAACTCTGACTTTATCATCCGCGTCCCGCCCGCAAATTACTGTAATTTATTACTTTTCCGAAGGGTGCCAAACGGAAATGAACCCGTCAAGGCCAAGACCCGCTACCGAAGGGTCCCGTGCCAGCATTTGTCCCAAATAGGTGTGGTTGAAAAAGCTCGCTGCCGCGGACCCGAGCGAACTGAAGAGCCCAAATGAGCTCGCCGCCTGCGTCTTCCACTCGACGACCTTGAGGCTCGTATCGACCTTTCGCTCCTTCTGCAGCCATGCGACGGCCTCTTCCTCGCCGCCGATGGAGTCGGCGAGCTTCAGCGCAACCGCCTCGCGTCCGGTGAAGACACGGCCCTGCTTGAGCCCAGGGATCTCATCCGCCTTGATGCCTCGACGCTGCTCCACGAGGCCGAGGAACCAGCGAAATCCCTCATCGATCATCGACTGCGTAACCTTCTGGCCTTCCGCGTTGAGCGGCTCGAAGGGAGACGGCACCGCCTTAAGGTCGCCACTCTTTATCTCGTTGAATTTGATGCCGATCTTGTCGAGCATCTGACTGACTTCGGGCCACTGGATGAGCACGCCGACCGAACCCGTGATCGTATTCTGGCGTGTCACGATATGGTCCGCGCCCAGCCCCACGATGTAGCCGGCCGACGCCGCAACGGTACCGAACTGCGCGACGACCGGCTTCTTCTTGGCCACCTCGCGCAGCGCGGCGAACAGCGCCTCGCCGCCCGTCGTCGTGCCACCCGGGCTGTTGACGTACACCAACAGTGCCGCAGCCCTGTCGGAATCGGCAATCTTCTTCAGGAGCTCGAGCTGATCGCGGTCCTCGGTGATCGTTCCTGAAATCGAAACGCGCGCGATCTGCTTCGACCCGATGCCGGACCAGTCCTGGCTGCTGGTGCCGAGCGCGAACAATGCGATGACGCCCGCAGCAATGGCCAAAGAGCGCCAGACGGTCAGACGACGCCGGATACGGCGTCTCTCGAGCACGGTGTCGATCTCAGCAGTCATTCAAAAGCTCCGACCTCAGCTCGGCGTCCCACTGCGTGGGTCCGGGCGCCGCGACGTTAGGCAAGGAATTGGTTGCCGACAAGACAAGCGGCACCGACAGCCTTGCCAATATACTAGCGCGGCGGGAGTTGCCCCCCGCCGCGCTTGAGTTGTTGTAACCACCAGCCTTCTGGCTGGCTTACTCCTTGTCGTCCTCGCCTTCATCGCGCTTGCGGATGGCGGCCTTGAAGATGTCGCCCAGCGAAGCACCCGAGTCGGACGAACCGTACTGCGCCACGGCCTGCTTCTCTTCGGCGATCTCGAGCGCCTTGATCGACAGCGCCAGACGGCGTGCGGCCTTGTCGGCAGAGATGACGAACGCATCGACCTTGTCGCCGACGTTGAAGCGCTCAGGACGCTGCTCGGAGCGGTCGCGGGACAGGTCGGAGCGCTTGATGAACGCCGTCAGCTCGCCATCGGCGGTCTTCACCTCGATGCCGTTCTCCTGAACAGCAATGACGTTGCAGGTGACGGTGTCGCCCTTCTTGTACTTCGCCAGCGAGTCGATCGGATCGCCGCCGAGCTGCTTGATGCCCAGCGAGATGCGCTCCTTCGAGCTGTCCACGTCGAGCACGATCGCTTTGACGGTGTCGCCCTTCTTGTAGTCCTTGATCACCTCGTCGCCGGGCTTCGACCAGTCGAGGTCCGACAGATGGACCATGCCGTCCACACCGCCATCGAGGCCAATGAACAGACCGAACTCGGTGATGTTGCGGATCGGTCCCTCGACCTCCGAACCCTTCGGATGCACGGCGAGGAACGACTCCCACGGATTGTCCTGGGTCTGCTTGAGGCCCAGCGAGATGCGGCGCTTGTTGGCGTCGACCTCAAGCACCTGCACTTCGACCTGCTGGCTGGTGGAGACGATCTTGCCTGGGTGGATGTTCTTCTTCGTCCAGCTCATCTCCGAAACGTGGATGAGGCCTTCGACGCCCGGCTCCAGCTCAACGAACGCACCGTAGTCGGCGATGTTGGTCACAGTGCCCTTGACGCGTGCGCCAACCGGGTACTTCGCCTCGATCGACTGCCACGGATCCGACTGCAGCTGCTTCATGCCGAGCGAGATGCGCTGCGTCTCGGGGTTGATGCGGATGATCTGCACCTTCACCGTGTCGCCGACGTTGAGAATCTCGGAAGGATGATTGACGCGGCGCCAGGCCATGTCGGTGACATGCAACAGGCCGTCGATGCCGCCGAGGTCGATGAACGCACCGTAATCGGTGATGTTCTTGACCAGACCGTCGATGACCTGGCCTTCCTCGAGGCGAGCCACGATGTCGGCGCGCTGCTCTGCACGCGTCTCTTCCAGCACCGAGCGGCGCGACACGACGATGTTGCCGCGACGGCGATCCATCTTGAGGATCTGGAACTGCTGCGGCTGATGCATCAGCGGACCGATGTCGCGCACCGGACGGATGTCGACCTGCGAGCCGGGCAGGAACGCCACGGCGCCGTCGAGGTCGACCGTGAAGCCGCCCTTGACCTTGTTGAAGATGACGCCCGTCACCTTCTCGCCCTTCTCGAACTGCTTCTCGAGACGGGTCCAGCTCTCCTCGCGGCGAGCCTTGTCGCGCGACAAGACAGCCTCACCGAGCGCGTTCTCGACGCGCTCCAGGTAAACTTCGACCTCATCGCCGATCTTCAGGTCGGCCTTGCCGCCAACCGCGAACTCGCGCAGCGCCACGCGGCCTTCGGTCTTCAGGCCGACGTCGATGACGGCGAGGTCCTTCTCGATGCCGACGATCTTGCCTTTGACGACACTGCCTTCGAACAGGTCCTCTTTCGCAAGGCTCTCGGCGAGCAGCGCGGCGAATTCATCGCGCGTCGGGGTGAACTCTTTGGATAGGCCGGTATCGGGCATATACTTCCAGTGCTCCTCAAATCGTTGTCGCGGGCCGGCGAGCGGCCCATGGATTGCGGATTGCGGCGAAGCCCCAGCCACGATCGCACGTGGGCGGACAGTCTCCTGCCGGCGGTGTGTTGAGTTTCCTGAGCCGCTGTGATGGGCCTACTGCCCTGCCAACAAGAATTGGGTACCCGTTTCGGGCCCCTATTGGCCGATCTTCCTCTTGATCAATCCGACAGCAGCGTCGAATGCGGCCTCTATATCCAAGTCGGAGGTGTCGAGCAAGCACGCGTCTTGCGCCGGCCGCATCGGCGCACTTTCGCGCGAGGCGTCGCGTTCGTCACGTTTCAGGATGTCGTGCAGGATGACCTCATAGGTTACGGGCTCTGAACGAGCGATATATTCGTTGTATCGGCGCTTGGCGCGCACATCCGGCCTAGCGGTGACATAAATTTTGGCATCGGCGGCCGGGCAAACTACCGTCCCGATATCCCGGCCATCGAGAACCGCCCCGCCCGGCTGACCGGCGAATGCCCGCTGGTAGGCCAGCAGGGCCGCCCGAACCTCCGGGATGCGGGCTACGATCGAAGCCCCGTCGCCGGCCTTCGGGCCCCGCAGTGCCGGATCGCAAAGCTCGGACGGATCGAGGCTGCGCGCCGCCGCGAGCGCTGCCCACACATCGTTCAGCTTGAATCCGCGCGCACCGACATTCCGCGCGACGGCCCGGTACAAGAGGCCCGTATCGAGGCACGGCAGCCCCCACAGGTCGGCGATGCGTTTGGCGAGCGTCCCCTTGCCGGACGCCGCCGGACCATCGATGGCAATGATCATCATGCCTGTCCCGCGCTGGTGCCGAAGCGAGCCCCGAGGCTCTGCATCAGCGACAGGAATTCCGGAAAGCTCGTCGCCACCATCGATGTATCATCGACGGTCACGGGCTCTTGGCTGGCCAGCCCCATCGTGAGGAACGACATGGCGATGCGGTGATCGAGATGCGTCGCGACCGTGCCGCCACCGCGCACCTGCCGCCCGCCGTTGACGAACAGCGTATCTCCATCAGCCTTCGCATCGACGCCATTGGCGTGCAGCCCGGCAACCGTAGCGGCCAGCCTGTCGCTCTCCTTCACCTTCAGCTCAGCGAGACCGTCCATGCGCGTTTCGCCGGCAGCAAACGCCGATACGACCGCGAGGATTGGGTATTCATCGATCATGCTCGGTGCGCGGTGAGCCGCGACGTGCACACCCTTCAGCGGGGCATGGCGCACACGGATATCGGCGACCGGTTCGCCGCCTTCATCGCGCGCATCGAGGAAATCGACTTCGCACCCCATCTCGCGCAGCACTTCATAGAAGCCGATGCGCGTCGGATTGATAAGAACGCCTTCGACGGTAACATCCGATCCCGGCACCAGCGCTGCTGCGGCAGCAATGAACGCCGCCGAGCTCGGATCGGCAGGCACCACGACATCGCATCCGGTGAGCTCTGCGTCACCCACAACCGTGATACGCGTCTTGCCACCCTCCGCCGCGACGCGAACCTCGGCGCCGAAATGGCGCAGCATGCGCTCGGTATGATCGCGCGTCGCTTCGCTCTCGATCACGCTCGTCTCGCCTGCGGCATGCAAACCCGCAAGCAGCACCGCGCTCTTCACCTGCGCCGAAGGAACAGGCAGTTCGTAGACGATCGGAACAAGGCTCGCCGATCCGCGAGCCACGAGCGGCAGGCGATCGCGCGCGCCCTCGATCTCGAGCCCCATCTTTTGAAGCGGCGTGAGCACGCGTCCCATCGGGCGCCGGCTGAGCGAAGCATCGCCCGTGAGTTCGACCGTCATATCGTGTCCGGCGATGATCCCGAGCATCAGCCGCGTGCCGGTTCCCGAGTTGCCGAAATCGAGCGGCCCGTCAGGCTGGCGCAATCCGCCGACCCCGCGCCCTTTGACGTGCCATTCGGATCCGATCTTCTCGATCGGCGCTCCGAGCGCCGTCAGCGCCTTCGCGGTATTGATGACGTCTTCTGCCTCGAGCAGCCCTTTGAGGCGCGTCGTGCCCGTCGATAGCGCGCCAAACATCAGGGCGCGGTGGGATATGGACTTGTCCCCCGGTACGCGGACGCGCCCCTGAAGCGGGCCGGAAGTGAGCGCGGCCAGTGGCCTAGTGGCATTGACGGTGTCGGCGGACAAGTCGGGAAAACTCCTCAGCTGGCAGATTTGGCGGGCATTTAAGGCCGCTGATGCGCGTGCGATAGAGCCGACGGGCCGTCTCCGTGTCAACGCCACGCCGCGCCGCTCAGGTTTGTTTTTGACAAGCCCCGGGCCATGTGGCATGCCGCGCCAAATCCCCTTATTGACGAAGCAAGGTTGGCTCTATGGCGACCAATAAAGACCGCGGGACAAAGCGCACCTGCCAAAACGGCGATTGCGGTGCCCGCTTCTACGACCTCATGCGCAATCCGATCATCTGCCCGATCTGCGGTTCGAAGTACGCGATCGCGCATTCGCCCGTGCCGATCGCTGCCGAGGAGAAGGTCCCGCGCAAGGTGAAGAAGCCTGAGTTCGAGGCCGAGGCAGTCGAGCCCGAGGCCGAGGACGCGCTGGCGGATGTCGAGGCCGATGACGCAGAGGCGGCCACCGATGACGCCGACGAGACCTTCCTCGAAGAGGAAGAGGACGACGGCAACGTTTCCGACATCGTCGGCGGCCCGGTCGAGGGCGAAGAGGAGCCGTAATTCCTCGTCGTGACGATTGACGTCGAGCTCTAGAGCGCCCGCTCGCGCAGCGCCAATTTCGCCCTTGCAGTTTTGCGGGGAAGGCACTAGAGAGGCCAACTCGTTCGGGGGCGCCAGACGCCCTCGAATTCCCAACGGTCGGGGCCATAGCTCAGCTGGGAGAGCGCTTGCATGGCATGCAAGAGGTCAGCGGTTCGATCCCGCTTGGCTCCACCAA
>JASBSU010000017.1 GCA_030148725.1 Hyphomicrobium sp. | reverse complement strand
ACCGCGCACCGCCATGACCTTCAAGACATGACAACGCCCCGAGCCTCGCAAAATCTGGACCTCGGGGCGAGTTAACTTGCTGTCATTTTAAACCCGGGCGGTGCCCGCGTCGCTTACTTAACCGAGCCGAGGTAGGCAATGAGGTTGCTCAGGTCGCCGGAATCGGTGATGCCCGGGAACAGCATCTTCGTGCCCGGCAGATATCCCTTGGGGTTATGGATGAAGCCGGCGAGGTTCTCGGGCGTCCACTGCTCTGAGCCCTTGGCCTTCATTGCATCCGAATAGTTAAAGCCGGCATGGCTTGCCTTGGCCCGCCCGACGACGCCTGCGAGGTTGGGACCAACCTTGTTCGGGCCGCCGGGCTCGATCGAATGGCAGGCGGCGCACTTTGTGAAAACCTTTTGTCCAGCAGCGACATCGGCCGATGCGGAAGCTTCGCCGACGGCCTTGGCATCGAACGCGGGACCGGCGGGCTCAGCGGCAGCCGGGGCAGCGCCACCAGCCGGCGCGGCAGCCTCGGGCAGCGGCAGAACGTAACCCGGCTTCTCGTGTGGCTTGCCGTGCGACGCAATTTCGAGAGCCGTGCGGAAGCCCACGATCACCAGAAGTGCGCACAACACGCCGCCCGCGATCTTCGATAGCTCGAAGGAATCAAGTTGCATCCCGCTGCTCCGAATTATTGGTCCGGCCCAGGCCGAACAGTTGCGGGCGACTATAGAAACTCCGCATTGGCTTGCAACCGAGCCAGGCTGCGTTCTATGTGCGTCGGCCCGGGACCAATTGCCTCGCCCGCGACCCTCAAAAGGTGCTCCAGTGCCCAATACGCTGATCGTGATCCCCGCACGGATGCAGGCGACGCGCCTGCCGGGCAAGCCGATGCTCGACATCGCGGGCGAACCGATGATCGTCCAGGTCTGGCGCCGGGCTGCGGCTGCCAACCTCGGCCGGGTCGTTGTTGCAACCGATTCGAGCGATGTGGTTGCGGCCGTGACAGCCGTCGGTGGCGAAGCCGTGATGACCCGCGACGATCATGCCTCCGGCTCCGATCGCATTTTCGAGGCGATCGAGGCCATCGATCCGGGCGCCCGCGCGAGCATCATTGTCAACCTGCAGGGCGACCTGCCGACGCTCGAGCCCCGGCTCATCGAAGCGTGCGCGGCGCCCCTCTCCGAACCCGGGCCGGACATCGCAACCCTTGCCGCCGAGATCGACGTCGAGGAGGAAAAGACCAACCCCAACGTCGTGAAGGTGGTCGGCTCGCCTCTTCCCCAGACGGGACGCCTGCGCGCCCTCTACTTCACGCGCGCCACGGCGCCTTACGGCGACGGCCCCCTCTACCACCACATCGGCATCTACGCGTATCGCCGCGAAGCCCTGGGGCGCTTCGTGTCGCTGCAACCTTCGCCACTCGAAAAGCGGGAAAAACTGGAGCAGTTGCGGGCCCTTGAAGCCGGCATGCGCATCGACGTGACCGTCGTTGACACTGTTCCACTCGGTGTCGATACTCCGGCCGACCTCGAGCGGGCCCGGCGCCTTCTGGGGGCCACCTGAACGCCGAGCGAGCCGCCGCGCGCCACCCATCGCGCAGAGGCAAGGCTCCTTTATTACGCTAGCACCTCATGTCGAACTCCTCCGGCCCGACCTCCGCGGCTGATACCGCCTCTTCGAGACCCGCCAGCGAGCGCATCGTCTACCAGGGCGAGCCCGGCGCGAACTCGCATCTCGCCTGCCGCGAGGCGTTCCCCGACATGGAGGCCGTGGCCTGCCCGACCTTCGAGGACGCATTGCAGGCCGTGAAGGCTGGCGAGGCGCGCCTCGCGATGATCCCGATCGAGAATTCGGTCGCCGGACGCGTCGCCGACATCCACCACCTGCTGCCGGACGCCGATCTCTACATCGTTGGCGAGCACTTCTTGCGCGTACGCCACCAGCTGCTGGCTGCGAAAGGCGCCACCCTCGACACCGTCAAGCGCGTCTTGAGCCACACGCAGGCTCTGGGCCAGTGTCGCCGCAAGCTCATCCAGCTCGGACTGAAGCCGGTGCCTGAAGCGGACACAGCCGGGTCTGCACGCATCGTTTCGGAAGCCAAGGATCCGGCGCTCGCCGCCATCGCTTCATCGCTTGCGGCCGAGATTTACGGTCTCGAAATTCTCGCCAACGACATCGAGGACGAAGCCCACAACACCACGCGCTTCGTGGTGCTCTCCGCCGAGGTCGACGATGCCGAGCCCGATGAAGGCCCGGTCGTCACCACCTTCATTTTCCGCGTCCGCAACGTCCCGGCCGCGCTCTATAAGGCGCTTGGCGGCTTCGCGACCAATGGCGTCAACATGACGAAGCTGGAGAGCTATCAGCTCGAAGGCACCTTCAACGCGACGATGTTCTATGCCGACATCGAGGGCCATCCCGCCGACCGGTTGGTGCGACTGGCGTTGGAGGAATTGTCCTTCTTCTCCTCCGAGAAGAAGGTGTTGGGTACGTATCGCGCCAGCCCCTACCGAGCCGAAGCCGCGCGCCTCGCCGCGGAAGGCAAGATGCCTGTGCGCCGCCTGTAGAAAAACGAAAACGCCAATCAGGTGAGTGCGAGCATGAAGCTTTCCGGCAAGGTCGCGATCGTCACGGGCGCGGCCTCAGGCTTTGGCCGCGGCATCGCCGAGTTGTTCGCGCTCCAGGGCGCAAGCGTCGTCGCAGCGGATATCAACGGCGAAGGTGTCCGCGCTCTCAGCTCCGGCTACGGTGATCGCATGATCTCCGTGCGCGCCGACGTCTCGCAGAAGGCCGACGTCGATGCCATGGTTCGCACCGCGATCGAAGCTTTTGGCGGCCTCGACATTGTCGTGAACAATGCCGGCATTACGCACCGCAACCGATCTCTCATGGAGGTCAGCGAAGGCGAGTTCGACCGCATCTACGCGGTGAACGTGAAGTCGATCTACCTGTCGACGATCGCCGCGGTGCCGAAGATCGAAAAACGCGGGGGCGGCTCGATCATCAATATCGCGTCCACTGCCGGTCTGCGTCCGCGTCCTGGCTTGACCTGGTACAATGGGTCGAAGGGCGCGGTGATCACGCTGACCAAATCCATGGCCGCTGAACTCGCCTCCAAGAACATCCGCGTCAACGCCATAAACCCAGTGATGGGCGAGACGGGCATGCTCACGCAGTTCATGGGTATGTCGGATACCCCGGAAAATCGCGCCAAGTTCCTCGCCGGCATTCCGCTCGGTCGGCTGTCGCGGCCGCCGGACATTGCCAATGCAGCGCTGTTCCTTGCCGACCCGGCATCATCGTTCATCACCGGCGTCGCCCTCGAGGTCGACGGCGGACGCTGCATCTGAGCGCCGGCACTTAGCGGCGAACTTCACTCGCGAACCATCTTGTCACGGCCACCTTCACGGCATGACGAAGCCCGGCCGCCCTGCGTTCTCTTAAGGCGTGGTGCCGGTCGATGTGGGAGGCGACGTGGCAGGTGCGGCCGGCTGCTGCGCCATCGGCTGGTCGGACGAAGGCGCGGCCTGCGCGCCCGGTTTTGCGCTCGGATTCACGGCTTCCTTGATGGCTTCCTTGGCGTCCGCAATCGGCCCCTCGGGCAGCGTCGCCCAGAACCTTTTGTCGCTCATGCCCTTGTAGGGCATCGCCTTGAACTTCTTGCCCTCCGGGTCCCGCATCCCGGGATCGCCCGCTGGCTTGCCGGTGATCACGGTCTGGATGTCGTTGAGAATGACCGTATCGTCGACGTAATCCGCGTGCGTGTATTTGAAGAACTTCCAGAAGTCGTATTCCGGCGGCGTCTTGTCGATGACGAAGACGTTGCTGGCATTCACATGCAGCGGATCACCCCACGGCGTATGTCCGCCGGCGCGATCGTTGAAGCCGCGCAAGAACGATGACAGCCAGAGCACCCAGTCGCCGCCCGACGTATAGATCGTCACGCGCTGCGCAAGCTTCGCCCAGGTGAGGATCTTGGTGTTGAACACCGAAGCTGAGACGTCGGGCGCCGCAAACACCACCTGCCCGAGCCGCAGCATGCCTTCGCCCTGGCGTCGGTTGTCGAGGATATCGCGGATCGAACCCATCACGCGCATCAGCTGCTGCGAGCCCATGCTGTGGGCGACGATGTCGAGCGTGCGCACGTTGTTGTCGCGTAGGATGGCCGCGAGGAATGCCTGGAGCGCACCCTCGGCCTCCTCGGCGTTGTCGGCGTCCTGCAGGTAGCGCAGCGACATCCGCACGCTCGGCCACGAGAACATGTAGACGCGGCCCTTATAGTCGGCGCCGCCGGCGATCCGCGCCGCCGCCTGAATGGCCTCGTGGAAGGAGTTGTTGTAGCCGTGGATCACCAAGAGCGCATGGGTGGCATCTTCCGATGCCGACGTGTCGATGATGCGCACGTAGTTTTCGGCGTTGCGATCAATCGGGTTGGTGAGCAGCTTGATGCGCGAGTTGGCCGCGCGTGCGCCGCCTCTCCAGGCGCCGCGGTAGCTGCTGTCTCCCCGTCCGATCATCGACATGCGCGGATTGACCTGTACGCAGCCGAACGTGATCTTGTCGCTGGCCGCGTTGCCGAACATCGTGGTCATGTCGCCTTCGGGATCAGTCATCGTCCGCGTCGTCGCGAAAACAATGCGCACGCCGCCGCGCCGCGCACGCCGCTGCGATCCGAATACGCAGTTCTCCGTCGTCAGCTCGCGCCAACCGTTCTGGTCGTAGAAGTCCGAGGCGACGATGTTGAACACCGCCCGGGCGATCAGAGCCCAGGCGATTTCGTTTTCCGTAGGCGGCGTCGCTGTCGCGATTCCGGCGGTGAACAGCTTCGTGACGAGCTTCTTGTTCTTCTCGAGCCGCGCCGCCCGGAGGATTTCCGGCGGTGGCGCGAAGTTGGCCGGCGGGCGCATATCGAAGCGAATATAGATGCCGCGCTGCCCGCCCTGGTACTCGAAATTCATGTTGTGGAAGTAGTAGCGCGAGCCCCAGCGGTTGCCGGCGCCCTCCGCGATCATCTCCGACCCGGAGTTGTGGATGTAGCTTAGCGTCAGCGCGCTGTAGGACTGATATCCGAGCGCGAAAGAATTGGTCGAGGATTCGCGCCCCGACACGCGGAACACGTCGATGCCGACCCGGCTGACGGTCGGGTTGTCATATTCCTGCCAGCTCAGATTCGATGGCTTCGCCTCCGGCGGCAGAAGGCCGGCCGGAAACGTCATCTTCAGATTGTTGACGGGGTTGATCACCTGCTTGAAGCCGATGAACTTGTAGACCTCGTCGTTGTTGTGTTTGAGGATCGCGCACTCAGGCTCGGTCAGGACGTCCTGGTCCGTACCCGGCAGGCTGTTGGCAGCCCTGAAATCGAGGACGGCGGCCCGTAGCAGTTTCTCGTTTGCACGGCCTATCTCTGCGCCCAGCACCCCCGAGAGGATCAGGTGGCGCTGCAGCTCCTTGTCGCGCAGCTGGATGTCGAGATCCTCGCCCGCCGGACAGGCGCCCTGTGCCGACGCCGACGCAACAAAACCGGCCAGAGCCATGACGGCAGCAGCCAGCGACGCATAATGCCTCATGTGCAGTCGGTCCCCCCGGAATGAATGCGCGCTGAGCCTATGTGGAGCGCGTGCGGAGTGTCAATTTCGCGCTAATTTCGTGCGCGCCTTTGTGGCGGGAAGGTAGAGCGGAAAAATGACAAGGATGCAGAAGGTGTTGGTCGCCCGGCGGGGGAGGGTTGTAACCCGCGGCGCAAGCCTCCATAATCAGGCCGGGAGACTGGCGGCGGACGTATCCCTCGCCAACCGGGTCAGGTCCGGAAGGAAGCAGCCCTAACGATCAGGACGCGGGTCGTCCGTCAGTCTCCTATATTCGCTCACGGGCGCTCTTCGCGTCGCCGTCGGCGTGACGGGGCGTCTCTCAGAAGTGGGCGCTCTCAGCCCTGCGGCCTGAGGCAGGGTTATGGCCAAGAAACAATCCGGTGGTTCGGTTATGAGCGAGGCTGCCGAAGGCGCTGTGCAGAAACCCTATGTCGTTCTCGCGCGCAAATATCGTCCTCAGAGCTTTGATGACCTGATCGGCCAGGAGGCCATGGTCAGGACCCTCCGCAACGCATTTGCCTCCGGGCGCATCGCACAGGGCTACATGCTGACCGGCGTCCGCGGCGTCGGCAAGACGACCACGGCGCGCATCGTTGCTCGCGCCCTCAACTACGAAACCGATACGGCGAAGGCGCCGACCTTCGATATGCCCGCGCTGGGCAGACACTGCGCCGAGATCATGGAGAGCCGCCATCCCGACGTGATCGAGATGGACGCCGCTTCCAACACAGGTGTCGACAACATACGCGAGTTGATCGAGAGCGCGCGCTACAAGCCGATCGTCGCCCGCTTCAAGGTCTTCATCATCGACGAGGTTCACATGCTCTCGAAGGGCGCGTTCAACGCCCTTCTGAAGACGCTCGAGGAGCCGCCCGAGCACGTCAAATTCATTTTCGCGACCACTGAAATCCGCAAGGTGCCGGTGACGGTGCTGTCGCGCACACAGCGCTTCGATTTGCGGCGCGTCGACGTGCCGGAGCTGAGCGCTCATTTTGCGCGCATCGTCGACAAGGAGAGCGCTACGGCCGAGGCGGATGCGCTGGCCCTCATCGCCCGCGCTGCCGAAGGATCCGTTCGCGACGGGCTGTCACTGCTCGATCAGGCGATCGCGATGGGCGAAGGCGCGGTGCGCGCCGAGACGGTTCGCTCCATGCTTGGCCTCGCCGATCGCGGACGCATCTTCGATCTCCTCGAGCACGTATTCCGCGGCGACGCCAAGGCAGCCCTGATTTCGCTGGAAGAATTGCACCGCGATGGCGCCGAGCCCGTGCAACTTCTGGCGGACCTCGCCGAAGCCGTGCATGCCGCAACGCGCGTCAAGACGGTCGGCGCGGACGCTGGCAGCGAAGGATTGAGCGCCGAAGAAAAGCGGCGCGCCTCGGCCCTCGCCGCGCGACTGTCCATTCCGCTGCTCTCGCGCGCTTGGCAGATGCTGCTGAAGGGCGGCGAGGAGACGGGCAAGGCTGCAAACCCGCGCGCTGCCGCCGAGATGGTTCTGATCCGCCTCGCGCACACGGCCGACCTTCCTTCCCCGGACGAACTCATTCGCATGCTCGGCGGCGAGGGCGCACTCGCCCGCAGCGGCAAGCCCGCGCCTGCCGGGGATACCGCGAGCCGCAATGCTCCGCTCAACAGTGCCGACCCCATCGAACGCGAACCCGCGCCCGCATCTGCCGCGCCCGCTTCCAGAGCGCCGGCGATGTCCGCAGCGGCGAGCAATGCACCCATTCCTTTTGCCTCCGGTTCTGTCGACGCCGATGACGACGCGATTTTCGACGCTGATTACGAGGCTTCGCTCGACGAGCTTGCCGGTGTTGCACCCTCACTGGCCGATCCGCGCTCCTTCGACGACGTGATCGCGATCGCCAGCGAGCGCCGCGACATGCTGATGAAGGTGCATCTGGAGGACCGCGTCAGCCTCGTGAAGTTCGATGCCGCAGCTGGGTCCATCGATCTTTATCTTCTGCCGGGCGCTCCACCCCACATCGCCAACGAGCTGCGCGAGAAGCTGAACAAGTGGACCGGTCGCAAGTGGGTCGTCGTGCTCTCGAAGTCGGCTGGTGAGCGCCCGCGCGGCGAAGTCCGGCGCGAGAAGGAGGCAGCCGAGCGCGAGGCCATGAAGGCGCACCCCGCCGTCCGTGCCATCCTCGAGCAATTCCCCGACGCAAAGATCGATATCCACCCGCTGATCGCACCCCCGCGCGACGAGACGGGCACTGGCTGACGCAACCCCTGGAGGCACGAGCGTATGAAAGACGTGATGGGCATGATGAAGCAGGTGGGCCAGATGCAGGCCCGCGTGCAGCAGATGCAGGAGGAGCTCGCCGCCCTGGAGATCGATGGCCAGTCGGGTGGTGGCCTCGTCAGGGTCACGCTTTCCGGCAAGGGCGACCTCAAGAAGGTCCGCATCGACCCGAGCCTCGCCAAAGCCGACTAGGTCGAGATTCTGGAGGATCTCATCGTCGCCGCTGCGGCAGACGCCAAGGGCAAGCTCGACGCCACGCTGCAATCGAAAATGCAGGACATGGCCGGAGGCATCCCGCTTCCTCCCGGATTGAAGCTGTTCTAGAAGCCGCTCCCGAGGCCGGAGACTGCCTATGGCGCTGAAGATTTCATCGTCGGTGTTCGAGGATGGCGGAGAGATCCCCGCGAGGTTCACCTGTCAGGGAACCGACGTCTCACCGCCGCTCGCGTTCTCGGGTGTGCCGGCCGAGGCTCAGAGCCTCGTTCTGATCGTCGATGATCCGGACGCCCCTGATCCTGCGGCACCCAAGATGACCTACGTGCATTGGGTGATCTACGATCTACCGCCCGACACGAGCGGTTTTCCGGAAGGCATGAAGACGCTGCCGGCCGGGGCGAAGGGAGGCATCAACGACTTCAAGCGCACCCGCTACGGGGGACCTTGCCCGCCCATCGGCCGCCATCGCTACTTCTTCAAGCTGTACGCTCTGGATACCAAGCTCGACGGGCTCGACAACCCAACGAAGGACGACGTGCTGGCCGCCATGCAAGGTCACGTCATCGCCGAGGCGCAGATCATCGGCACCTACCAGAAAAGCTGAGAAAGCCCTCCATGCGGCGCATCATCCTCGGAGCTCTGAGCTTGATGCTCGGAGGGCTGGCACCCACACACGCCGCAGATCCGCCGCGCGGCTTCGTCGATGCCAAGACGGTCGTTCCCGATCTCATCGTCGAGATGCGCTACACGACGGCGAAGAACTTCGTCGGCCGTCCCATACCAGGATACAAGGCGCCCCGTTGCCTGTTGACGCGCCCGGCGGCGACCGCACTGAAATGCGCGGCCGATGCGTTGGTCCCCCAGGGCTTCGTCGTGAAAGTGTATGACTGCTATCGCCCGCAGCAGGCGGTGAATGCGTTCGTCCGCTGGGGCCGCGACCTCCGCGATCAGAAGATGAAGTCGGAATTCTACCCCGAGGTTGACAAGCGCAATCTCTTTACAAGCAATTACATCGCCTCCCGATCGGGCCACAGCCGCGGCAGCACGGTCGACCTGACGATCGTCCCCGTCGCGAAAAAGGATGCATCGTTCGATCCGTCCGCCGTCGAGCTGCGCGCCTGCGATTCCACGGCCGGCTCCCGCACCGACGACGGCAGTGCCGACATGGGAACAGGCTTCGACTGCTTCTCGACGCTGTCCCACACGCTCACGGCCAGGGTTGGTGAACCGCAGCGCTCCAATAGGGCGATTCTACGCGGCGCCATGCGCGGCTGCGGCTTCTACAACAATCCCAGCGAGTGGTGGCACTACACGCTGCGCGGCGAGCCTTACCCCGAAACCTACTTCGACTTCCCTGTGGAGTAGTCGGTAACCACTCCCCATATACCTTCAGGGGCAACCCGCGCAGGCGCGACAAGCGAGGAACCGCATATGGCATTCGACGACCTTAAGGCAGAGCTCGGCATCCTTTTCACGCGCATGCAGAACGAGCCGACCGACAAGCACGAGCTCTATCTGCAGCTGATGGAGAAGCTCAACGAGCTGAAGGCGTTCGGCATGCCGCTGCCGCAAGACCTCGTGGCCATGGAAAAAGCCCTCGAGGCCGAGTTCGCCGCTGAGAAGCGCGAAGCGGAACAGTAAGGCTCAAGGCAGCGTTTCCGCTCCCACAGTCGAAGGCTCGTGGGAGCAAGATGAAACGCAAGCAGCTCAATTTCCCGCGCGGGTTTCGCGTCGCCATCGACGACGAGCGTGCCCAGGCGGCTGAGATGACCATCCCGCCGGGCGGAAAAGAAGGCGGTCCGGACAACCGTCACCGCGGCGCCGACCAATGGATGTTCGTCGTGTCAGGACGCGGCGAGGCAACCATCGGTCGCCGCAAGCTGCAGCTCGCGCGTGGCGCGCTGTTGCTGATCGAGCGTGGTGAGAAGCATGAGATCCGCAACACCGGTCGCAGCAATCTGAAGACACTGAATTTCTACGTACCCCCGGCCTACACGCCGGCGGGCAACGAGCGCGCTGCGGGCAAATCTTGAAATCTTAAATCCCGGCCCGCGGCCGCCGCGCGGCATTCGCGAGAGAAACCTTGCGCGCTGCCTGCGTCCGTTGCGGCCCGGCAAGGCAAGCCCCCGTGATGTTGGCGAGAAACAGCCGCGCCGCGTACTCCCAGCTATACGCACCTGCCATTTCGCTGATCCGCGACCGGTCGAGCGCCAGCGCTTCCATAGCCGCGCGGCCCAGATCGTTGGACAGAACACCCGTCACCCCATCCGCGATGATGTCCTGCGGTCCGCAAACCGGCAGCGCGGCAACCGGCACCCCTGATGCCATGGCCTCCAGCAGCACCATGCCGAAGGTGTCCGTGCGGCTCGGGAAGACGAAGACGTCCGCAGAGGCATAGCACTCGGCAAGTTCGACGCCCGTCTTCTTGCCGACGAATAGGACGTCCGGATAAGCCGCTCGCAGCGCATCGAGCAGCGGCCCGGCGCCGACCACGACTTTGCGCCCCGGCAGGTCGAGATCGAGGAACGACTCGATGTTCTTCTCTGACGCAATGCGCCCGACGTAGAGAAACACCGGCCCCTCGCCGAACAATCGCACCGGTCTGGGATGAAACAGCTCCGTGTCGATGCCGCGCGTCCACGGCAGCACGCGCTCGAAGCCCAGCTCCTCCAGTTCGCGTCCGAGCGACGGCGTAGCGACCATCAGCCCTGCTCCGGCATTATGGAAACGCCGCAGCATGGCGACTGTCCACCCCGTCGGAATCGCAAAGCGCTGGTTGAGGTAGTCTGGAAAGCGCGTGTGGAAGCTGGTCGTGAACCGGATGCCGCGGGCGCGGCAATACCGGCGCGTCATCCAGCCGATCGGCCCCTCGGTCGCGATGTGAACCGCATCCGGCTTCACGGATTGAAAGCACGCGGCGATGCGGCGAAATCCGGGCAGTGCCAGCCGGATCTCAGGATACGTTGGGCACGGCAGCGTGGAGAACTCGTGCGGCGCCAGCACAGTCACGTCGACGCCGAGCTTCGTTAGCTCGACGGAAATCCGCTCGTACGTCCGTACGACGCCGTTCACCTGTGGGTTCCAGGCGTCGGACGCGACGAGGATGCGCATCATGCGACCTGCAGTGCCTCGGCCAGCTTCGCGGCGACCTGCTCCTCGCGCTCCTTGGCGACATCATGCCAGCGGATGAGCTCGAACGATCCGTCAGCATGTTCGCCGATCGCTGTGCAGCTTTCGACCCAGTCGCCGCAGTTTAGGTAATGCACGCCGTCCATGTGCCGCGACGCGGCGTGGTGGATATGCCCACAGATCACGCCGTCGACTTCGTTACGGCGCGCTTCATCCGACAGCGACTTTTCGAATTCGCCGATGAAATTGACGGCCGTTTTCACACGCAGCTTCAAGTGCGCTGACAACGACCAGTAGCCGAGACCGAAGCGGCGGCGGATGAAGTTCAGTGGGTGGTTCATCCAAAGCGCCAGCTCGTAACCGCGGTCGCCCAGAAACGCCAGCCAGCGCGCATACCGGACGACGACGTCGAACTCGTCCCCGTGAATGACGAGATAGCGTTTGCCGTCCGCCGTCGTGTGAACCGCCTGATGTTCGATCTCCACGGCGCCGAAATGCTGGCCGCAGTACTGGCGCAGGCCTTCATCGTGGTTGCCGGGGATGAAGATGATCCGCGTCCCCTTGCGCGCTTTGCGCAGCAGTTTCTGCAGAACGTCGTTGTGCGCTTGCGGCCAGATCGCGCCGCGGCGTATGCGCCAGAAGTCGATGATGTCGCCGACCAGATAGATGGTGTCGGCTTCTGCCTCTCTCAGGAAATCGATGAGCCGCTCGGCTTGCGAAGCTCTCGTTCCGAGGTGGACGTCGGAGATGAAAAGCGTGCGGTAGTGGACCATGCCCATCCCTTTGAGGACAAAAGGTTCCTCATCAATTGGATTGGGCACCAATGACCGGATTCAGTTTGCAGTATTGTGACAAGCGACGCGCAAGGCCCCGTAATCATCCTTAACGGGTGCGCTTCGGTGACGCTGGCGGGCCTCAGCTGCCCGATTAATAGACTTTGACCGGAAAATAGCGCTCGACCAGCTCATCAAGCCGCCCGTTCGCGCGCAGCTTTGCCAGTGCACTGTTGATCAGCGTCCGGATCTGCGAGTCCGTCTTTGGCACCGCGATCGCGATGCCGTCGCCGAAGTACTTCGGCTCGAGGTATGCGCCGCCCTTCAGCTCGCAGCAGCGCTTCGATGCGGTGCCGTGCAGCCAGAAGACGAGCCCGATCCCGTCGTCGAAGATGTAGTCCACCTGCCCCTGGATCAGGGCGTCGCGCGCCAAGTCGGGGCTCTCGTATGCCTGGATGGCGCTGGAGCGGAAGAAGGTGCGCAGAAACGCCTCGTGCGGCGAGCCCTTGGCAACGCCGATGCGCTTGCTCTCCAGCGTCTCCGGATTGATCTCGACCTGCTCGCCGTCGCGCTTGCCGGCGAAACGTCCCGGCGTCTGGAAATAGCGGTCCGTGAAATCGACTTCCGACAGAGACTGAGGCGTCACCGCATGCGCCGCGATCACCGCATCGGCCTCGCCACGACGCAGGGCCAGCAGGAGCTCGCCCCACGGACGCACTTTGATATCGCACGCGGTATTGAGTTCCGCGCAGATCGCGCGTGCGAGATCGACGTTGAGGCCAACCAGCGTGCCATCCTCGTCGTAGAAGTTGAACGGCGGAAAGTCGGCCTCCGTCAGAAACCTGACGACGACGCGGCGCGTCGGCTCCTCTGCATCGGCCTGCGCCTGGGTCGGAACGTCCTCCTCACCGCGCTGCTGCGCCACCGACGCGCAAGGCGCGAGCGCAATGGCTGCCAAAGACATCAGAAGGGCTGCGGCCCACCGCCGGGCTGACAGCAGGAAGGCTTGTTTATCGGAGCGATGGAGGCTCATGGCCGGCCGAATCCGCGAAGCGGTGAACTGAAGGCGCCACTATGGTGAAACGCAACACTATGGCAAGATGATCGTCGGCCCACCGGGGGGAGGGCCAGCGTGCCGAGTGATCTGAAAGCCAAACGAGAGACGTCCGGGCGCGTATCGGGCCTGCCGCCAGGGTGGCAACCTGGCGTCGAAAGCCAGAAAAGCGCCCGATATCTGGCGGAGGCCGTGAACGGCCTTCGCACCCGAGCGCCTGAGCTTTCGGCGGCAACGGGTCTGTGGCCCTGGCAGCGGCGCGCGCTGACGGCGTTTCTCCTTATTCTCGTGGTCGCCCTTTTGCTGGCGCCGGACACGGCCTTGATCGCGCTTCTGGCTCTGATGGCCTTTCCGTTCCTGTGCGTGGTGCTGCTGCGCACGATCGCCTTATGGCAACTCCGAGCCCCGGAGCCCCCGTCCCCCCGCGGCGAGCCCCGCAACGACGACCAGCTGCCGATCTACACCGTGCTCGTTCCCCTCTACAGAGAGGCGGGCGTGGTGCGCGAACTGCTGTCCTCGCTGCGTGCCCTCGACTATCCGACTTCGCGGTTGGAGATCATGCTCATAGTCGAGGTCATTGATCATCACACCCGCGATGTCCTGAGCCGTGCCGAATTGGATGCGCACATGCAGGTGATCGTGGTTCCCGACGGGCAGCCGCGAACCAAACCGCGTGCCATCCAATATGCCCTGCAACTCGCCCGCGGCGACTACGTGGTCGTTTTCGATGCCGAGGACGCGCCCGAACCCGATCAATTGCGCCGCGCACTTGCCGCGCTCGAAGCCGGCGGTCCACGCATGGGCTGCCTTCAGGCACAACTCAACATCTACAACTCGGATGCGTCCTGGTTCACGCGCCAGTTCACCGTCGAATACACGGTGCTGTTCGACTGCCTTCTGCCCGTTCTGGAGCGTCTTCAATTGCCCGTGCCGCTCGGCGGCACATCGAACCATTTCCGCCGCGAGGTGCTGGAGGGCGTCGGGGGCTGGGATCCCTACAACGTCACCGAGGACGCCGACCTTGGCATCCGTCTCGCCCGTCGCGGTTGGCATGTCGGCGTGCTCAGGTCCACGACATGGGAAGAAGCACCGCCCACTTTCCGCGTGTGGAAGGGCCAGCGGACCCGCTGGCTGAAGGGTTGGATGCAGACCTATCTCGTCCACATGCGCCGCCCGGTGACGCTTTGGAGGGAGCTTGGCGCGCGTCGCTTCGTCGGCTTCCAAGTGCTGATGGGAGGGATGATCCTATCCTCGCTCGTGCATCCTTGGTTCTACGCCATCATCGCTTATGACGCCTGGCAGGGACGCCTCCTCGCGCTTCCAGCGGGCGTGTTCGGCCAATGGCTGCTCGTCATCGGCATCATCAACCTTATCGCCGGCTACGTCAGCGCCATAGGTCTGGGCACAGTGGCCGCTGCACGTCGTGGACGCTCCCGCCTCGCCGTGCACGCACTGATGATGCCGCTCTACTGGCTCGCGATCTCCTACGCTGCCTATCGTGCTCTGTGGGAGTTGATCACTGCCCCGTTTCATTGGGAAAAAACGGAGCACACGGGCCGCTCCGGTACGCGCCTGCCGAACACGCCATCACGCGAAGAAACGCAACGCCTCGCGTGAGATTTTCTGGCGCGTCTTGGCGTAGCCGGCCCACGGATCGGTCTTGCGCTTGATGCGCTGCAGCACGGTCGGGATGGTGAAGGCGTTCGCCGCTTCGATGCGCGACAGCTCCGCCCACGTCACCGGCGTCGCGACGCTCGCCTCCGGTTTGGCTCGCGGCGAGTAGGGCGCGATGGCCGTGGCGCCACGCTCGTTCCGCAGCCAGTCTATGAAGATGCGCCCGCGCCGCTTTGCTTTCGACATCGTCGCGACGAAGCGTTCGGGCTCCGTCTCCGCGAGCTTTTCCGCAACGCCGCGAGCAAAACCCTTGACGGTCTCCCAGTCCTGCTTCGCGCTCAACGGCGCGATGACGTGAATCCCCTTGCCGCCTGTGACCAGTGCAAAGCTCTCGAGGCCAGCGGTTTTGAGCAGCCGCTTCACGTCGCGGGCGGCCTCGCGCACGTCGGCGAATGTCAGGCTCGTGTCGGGGTCGAGGTCGAAGATCAGCCGCTCGGGATTATCCAGGTTGCCGACCCGCGCACCCCATGGATGGATTTCGAGGCCAGCGATCTGCGCCACTGCGACCAGCCCCGTCGCATCGTCGACCATGAGGTAGTCGGATTTATCGCCGTCATTCTCAACGATCGCTACGGGCTTCAAACCTGGCGGCGTACCCTTCTTGTAGTGCTTCTGGAAGAAGCGCTCACCCTGCTCACCGTTGGGACAGCGTACGAGGCTGATCGGGCGGTCGCCGCAATACGGCAGCATCTGGCTGCTCACGGCGACGAAGTATTCCGCGAGATCAAGCTTCGTCAGTTTCGCGCCGCTGAAAAGCACGCGCTCCGGATTGGTGAGCCGCACACCATCCAGCTCATCTCGTTCTGCAACCTTGGGCATGGTCACCACCGCCTGAGCCTGCACCTCACGTGCCGGTTTGTCATCGCGCAGCCCGAGGTATGCAGGGTGCCGCAAGATCCCGTCGCGGGTGCGCTCGGTAAATGCAATCTGCGCGACAAGCCGCGGCTCTACCCAGCCCGCATCGCGACTGATCGCACGCGGAGCATCAACGAACGGGCTCGTCTTGCGGGCCAGTTTTGCAAAACGTGCGCTCAAATCATCCAATGTCGCGGCGTCGAAGCCGGTTCCAACACGCCCGCGATAATGCAGCTCTTTCCCGACGAACTCTCCGAGGAGGAGGGATGCGAAAGGTCGCCCTGACTTGTCGGAGCGTCTGAATCCGCCGATGACGAACTCTTCTTCGCCAGTACACTTGACCTTCAACCACGATTTCGTCCGGCGTGATTGGTAGGGCTTGTCGCTCTCCTTCGAGACAATCCCCTCGAGCCCAAGCCTACAGGCTTGCGCGAATACACGCTCTCCGTGGCCGGTGACGTCCTCGCTGTATCGGATGACATCGTATGGCGCCTTGAGGACCTTGCGCAGGATCTCCTTCCGGCGCTTCAGCGGCTGATCGCGCAGATCGCGACCGTCGAGCTCCAATATGTCGAACACGAAGTAGGTGAGCGGCCCGCTGCCATCTTTGAGGCTGCGTTGCAGGAGCTGGAAACTGGAACGGCCATGCTCGTCGAGCACGACGATTTCGCCATCGAGCACCGCGCTCTTAATCTTGAGCTGTCGAAGGGCGTCGGCGACGGGCGCAAATTTGTCGGTCCAATCCTGCCCCGAACGCGTGTAGATGCGGCATCGATCGGAGCTTACAGCGGCAATGGCGCGATAGCCGTCGTACTTGATCTCGTGCAGCCAATCCGGCCCCTGCGGTGGATCAGTTGCCAGCGTTGCAAGTTGCGGCGCAATGAACTGGGGTAATGCGTCCGTCGAACGGGAGGTTGAGCGTCTCGGGCCGGATGAGAGGGCTAAAGAGCGGGGCTGTCTGCGTGCCATTCGCGCTAAGCCCTCGGAATGCGCCTCGTGTTACCGGGATCTTCGCCCAAGACTGACGGACCAGTCTGCCCGGGTGCGGTAAAAGGCGGCTTAAGGGAGCGCAGCGAGGCGCGGTTCCGGCAGATCGACACGCGGATCAGCAACTTCGCGGACGAGGCGCAACAGTGTCGAAGCCTTGACCGGCTTGGATATGAACCGGACGCCCATCGGCAGGTGCGTCTGCGGTTCGAGAACGCCGGACAACAGCACCACGCCCGTGTCCGGAAATTCCGCGCGCACGCGACGCGCCAACTCGAAACCGTTGACGTCTCCGGGCATCGCGACATCGCTAACGACGGCGCACACACCGCCTTCCGCAACGCGAGACAATGCTTCCTCCCCCGTGGCGGCCGCGACGACATCGAACCCCGACTGTCCGAGAATGTCGGACACATAGAGGCGCACCAGTGGCTCGTCTTCAACGACGAGGACTGCGGCCGGAACTGTGGACTGCTTATGCATGAGGTGCACAACGGGATTTGAACAAAGCTCGTTCCCGACAAATAGCGACGAACTGCACATTGTACCGCCCCCTGCGTCGAGGCGCCGCTGTGGCGACCAGTTGGGCGGTGTGCTGTGCAAGCCCTGCGTACGCCCCCGGCGACGAAAATTAACAACGGCTGAACAGTAGCTTACGACCGATGGCGGCTTTGGAGCAGCTTACCGAAACGTATGTTTTGAGCGGTCGTAGCACTTGTTATGGCTGCCTCGCGCTGCTGTTCCGCAGGTTGCGGCGCGCGCCATTCGCAATCCAT
The DNA here is from genome assembly GCA_030148725.1 of Hyphomicrobium sp. Taxonomy (GTDB): domain Bacteria; phylum Pseudomonadota; class Alphaproteobacteria; order Rhizobiales; family Hyphomicrobiaceae; genus Hyphomicrobium_A. Next base: position 39,363 of record JASBSU010000017.1, on the reverse strand, counting down.
CAGGTCACGACACGTGGGCCATCACCATATTTTCTTCGACCCGACACGCCGCCGCTCTCGCGTGCTCAGCGTATTGGGATGGACGTTCTCCGTCGTCAGCACGATCGTGCTCGGGTTGTTCGTCGCGAGCATTCTTTTTCTGCGCAGTGATGCCGTGCTCCCGCTCGATCCGCCGCATAAGCGTGCTGCGATTTCCTCAGCTAGTGAGATCGCACAGCGGCGTGAGCTTTTGCCGGCCGCGCGACGCCTCGCCGATGCCGCGCGCTCGCGCGTGACGAAAGCGTCGTTGCAGAACGCGACGATGCCGAAAGTCACCGGCAAGCAGCTGCTGGCAGCTTACGAGCGTACCGATAGCCGCGCGCTCGCCATCGGTTTTTACGTCACCTGGGACGACTCCAGCTTCGCCTCGTTGGAGACCGCCATATCGAAGCTTGATTGGGTCGTCCCGAGCTGGCTGGAACTAACCGGCTCGGACATGCATCTCAAGCCCGGTGTCGATGCGCGCTCGGTGGCGCTCCTGGCGAAGCAGAAGGTTCGTCCGAGCCTTCTTCCAATGCTGCAGAACGCGACCGACGGAACTTGGGATGGCGCCGGTCTTGCTCGCATGCTTGCCGACCCTGCCGTTCGCAAGGATCGCATCGACAGTCTCGTTGCCTTCCTGAAGGAGAATAACGCGCAGGGCGTCGTCGTCGACTTCGAGGAGATCCCGAAAGACGCGCAGCGCAACAACCTTGCATTTCTGCGCGAGCTGCGCGCGGCCTTCGCTCCGTACGGCTGGATCGTCGCCGTCGCTGCGCCGTTCGACAACCCGGATTGGCCGTATCGCAGCTACGCATCGGCGGCCGACTACCAGATCCTGATGGCCTACGATGAGCACTATGAGGAAGGCACCCCCGGCGCCATCGCCTCGCAGCCTTGGTTCGTCGACAAGCTGAGCCAGCGTATGCGCGAGCTTGACCCGGCAAAGACGATCATCGCGATCGGCAACTACGCCTACGACTGGTCCGGCGGCAAGGGCGCCGTCGACATGACGTTCCAGGAGAGCATGCTCGCCTCCAAGGAATCGGACGCCAAGATCGACTTCGACCCTCAGACTCTCAACCCGCATTTCGAGTATCGCGAGGACGACGGCGCGACGCATCAGGTCTGGTTCCTCGATGCCGTAACCGCCCAGAACCAGATGCGCGCCGCCGACGTGTTCCGGCCCAAGGGTTACGCCCTCTGGCGCCTCGGCTCCGAGGATCCGTCGATCTGGTCGCTTTTCGGCCGCCCTTATGATTCCCCGAGCCCCGAAGCTCTGTCGACCATGGTTCCGGCAAGCGGGGTCGATTTCGAGGGTGACGGAGAAATCCTGACCATCGCGGCCGAGCCGACCGACGGCGCACGCACACTGCAGTTCGACAAAGCACATCGGATCATCACGTCCGAGACGTTCACGAAGATCCCGACCTCGTACATCATCCGTCGCTCCGGCTGGCAGCCCGGCAAGATCGCTCTGACCTTCGACGATGGCCCGAGCCCCGAATGGACGCCGAAGGTTCTCGACGTCCTTAAGCAAAAGAACGTCAAGGCGACCTTCTTCGTCATCGGCTCGAACGGCGAGGCAAATCCGCGCCTCGTACAGCGCCTCCTCGCCGAAGGGCACGAGATCGGCAACCACACCTTCACGCACCCGAACATCGCGCAGGCCTCAGCCGAAGGCGCCCGGCTCGAGCTGAATGCCACGCAGCGCCTGGTGCAGGCGTTGACCGGACGCTCGATACGTCTGTTCCGGCCGCCGTTCTTCGGCGACGCCGAGCCCTCGACGCCAGATGAAATAAAGGCCGTGAAGCTCGCCCAGTCACTCGGCTACGCGACGGTCGGGCTGCGCATTGATCCCGACGATTGGGCCGGCCCCTCAGCGGACACCATCGTCAATCGCATCATGGAGCGTGTCAGCGACACGAACCCCGAGACGCGCGGTCAGATCGTGCTGCTGCACGACGCCGGAGGCGATCGCTCGCAGACCGTAAAGGCGCTGCCGCGCATCATTGACGAATTGCGCGCCAAGGGCCTTGAGATCGTCCCGGTCTCGCAACTCGCGGGCTGGAGTTACGATCAGGTGATGCCGCCTGTGCCTGCCGAGGATCGCTCCGGTATGGTCAACTGGTACGTGTTCCTCACGGCGAGCTGGCTGCAGGCGACGATGCATGTGCTGTTCCTGCTCGCCATCGGCCTCGGCCTCGCGCGGCTCGTGGCGTTGTGCGGTCTCGCCATCTGGGGGCGTTATCGAGGCCAGTCGATGCCGCCGCTAGCGGCCAGCGATGCCGCAATTGTTTCGGTGCTCATTCCGGCCTTCAACGAGGCAAAGGTGATCGCGGGCTCTGTGAGCCGCATTCTCGAGAGCACGAACGCGACGCTGGAAGTGATCGTCATCGACGACGGTTCGACCGACGGCACGAGCGACATCGTGCGCGAGAACTTCGCCTCCGATCCCCGCGTCACGCTTTTGACGCTGCCGAACGGTGGCAAGGCGCGCGCCATCAACGCCGGTCTTGCTGTGGCGCATGGCGAGGTTGTCGTCGCCCTCGATGCCGATACGCACTTCGAGCCCGACACCATCGCCCGCCTCGCGCGCTGGTTTGCCGATGAGAAGGTTGGCGCCGTCGCCGGCAACGCAAAGGTCGGCAATCGCATCAATCTGATCACGCGCTGGCAGGCACTGGAATACATCACCGCGCAGAACCTAGAGCGGCGCGCACTCGCGGCTCTTGGCTGCATTACGGTGGTGCCAGGCGCTGTCGGTGCTTGGCGCCGCTCGGCGTTGATGGCCCTGGGCGGTTTCCCGACCGATACGCTCGCCGAGGACCAGGACCTCACGATCGCCATCCAAAAGGCGGGTTACCGAGCCGTCTTTGATGCCGACGCGGTGGCATGGACGGAGGCGCCGGATTCGGTCGCGGGCCTCGCCAAGCAGCGCTTCCGCTGGTCGTTTGGTACGCTGCAGTGCCTATGGAAGCACGCTGATGTGACGCTGCGGCCCCGCTATGGCGCGCTCGGAATGGTGGCGCTGCCGCAGGCCTGGCTGTTCCAGATACTGCTCGGTCTCGTCTCGCCGTTCGTCGATCTGCTGCTGCTCATTCAGCTCGTTGCCGTCTGGTCCGACTATCTGCAGCACGGCGATCAGTTCGACCCGAGCCACCTGAAGCTGACATTGTTCTACTACGCGATATTCGTGGTGGTGGACCTTGCGACGGCAGTCGTCGCCTTCATGTTCGAGAAGCGCGAGAACTGGCGGCTGCTGTGGTGGCTTGTGCTGCAGCGTTTCGGCTACCGGCAGCTGCTCTACTACGTGTTGGCGAAGTCCGTGAGCAGCGCAGCGCTCGGCCACTTCGTCGGCTGGGGCAAACTCGAGCGCAAGGCTACCGTCAATCTGGAGAGCGCGCCCAACAAGGGATCCTGATGGGTGCGCTGTCGGCCTATTCGGTCGGGCTCACAGTACGGTTGCCTCGATATCCGCATTCGCGACCTCGATCGGGGGCACGAGGTTCGGATTGTCTTTGAGAAGCTTGCCGAGCGCATCGACCCGCCGCGCCGAAGCGCGCCACACGTGCCGCGTCTCGTGGTTGGTCGAGTTCTCCAGCACTGACTTGCGCACGTCGAGAAACGCTTTGAGGAACTCCGGCTCGGACGTGGCTGCAACGCTGCCGTTCTCTTCCAGCGCGCGCTTCAGGATGCTCGGAAGCGAATCTGCGTCGGTTCCGGCCCCATGCTGCAGCAGAGTGTCGTAGAAAATTGCCATGCCGATCGGCGACTTGACGCCAACCGCCGTCGCTGAGTGAATGGCTGGCGAGAAGAAGAGGACGTTTGCCTCCTCATCGCAGGCCTCACCAAGAAACTTGGAAGCTTGGATCTCGCGGCGCCACACGTGCGCAAAGCCGTCGAGTTTCTGCTCCGTCCATTTGATCGGCGGCAGCTCAGGCAGGAAGCGCTTCAAGGGCGTTTTGGGCGCGTGCGCCAGATAGCGCTCGATGACCTGCGTCACTTCGCTATTGTAGGTGCAGAAGCCGTATTGCGTGACGGGGTAGCCGCGGCCGTCGCCGAGGTTTTCCACGTAGCCATAGTCGGGCTCGACGTCGCCGACCTCGAACACGTTGGAGATGGCCTTGATGCGCCGAACCAGTTCGGGGTCTGGGATGCGCGTGCCATCGAGCGGCATCGGCATGCCGCCGACGCGCCCGGCGTCAGGCTTGGCAGGCCGGCTCGGCGCCGGATCGGCGGCTGAGGACGGCATCGCGCCAAGCGCCGACGCGGCGCCCGCAAGACCAATATGTATCAGAACTTCACGACGGCTCTTTGGCATGTCGCCTCCGGTGCAGATCGTCGGCAGGACGCGGGGTGACCGAGAATATTATGTCGGCCTTTCGCGGGAGCTTACAGAGCCCGCGTCAACGAAGCGGCTGGAGACTAGAAGTCGAGCGCTTCCGGTCAACTTACGATGCATTGATATTCGGAAAGTCGCCGGCACAACGCGCCAGCTGCTGGCCCGCGGCCTGCCTCGACTGCGATTTGTCGATAACGATTGCTTAAAAAAATTCCCGACCGCGGCCAACGCGGTCGGGAAGGAAATCGACGGGTAGGGTCCGCCGACGACCCAAACTCGCCAACCCGCCTGTCACAAACAATCGACAGACCGTCGCAGTCTTGTGATGGGCCGGAAGCGCATCGTCATCCGCGTTTGCCTGCGGCTTAGGCAAGAGTTCGCGCAGTCGCATCACGCTGCCCTGTTGACCGCGGCGCTGCTGTTGGTGTCGGGTGTGCCGTCGGCTCGGGCTTTGGAGTGTACGATCATGGTCACACGCGGATTTACCGGCAGAGGCGCGGCAGGTGGCAACGATGGCCGCGTGCCGCCGGGCCAGCATCTCGTCGACGACTTCCCAGTCCTGTCGGCCGGCCCGACGCCGCACATCGCGACCGATCAATGGAGCTTCACGCTGAAAGTCGGTCCAAAGCCGATCAAGCGTTGGAACTGGGATGAGTTCAATGCCCTGCCGCAGACACAACTCACGCGCGACATCCACTGCGTCACGACCTGGTCGAAATTGGATACGCGCTGGGAAGGCGTCCTGATCGACGACGTCCTGAGCGCAGCCGGATTGGATGCGCCGACCGACTTCACGCTCGCCCACTCGTTCGATGGCTACTCGACCAACGTTCCGACGAAAGATCTGCTCGCCGGCCGGGCGATGGTCGCGCTCCGGTACAACGGCGAACCCATCGAAGCTGACCACGGAGGCCCCGCCCGCCTGCTGGTGCCGCACCTCTATTTCTGGAAGTCCGCGAAATGGCTCAACGGGCTGCAGTTCACAGATCGCGACACGGCCGGGTTCTGGGAGCTGCGCGGCTATCACATGTACGGCGACCCCTGGCGCGAGCAGCGATATGACACCGACTGAGGTCGCCCCCGCCAAGCCGGCGGCGCGATGGCAGAACGCCCGCATCGTCGACATCGTCGAACGCACGCCACACATCAAGAGCTTCTTCCTGGCGCTGCCGGAGCCCTTCGTCTTTCGGCCGGGGCAGCATGTCGACGTACGCCTGACGGCGCCCGACGGCTACCGCGCCATGCGCAGCTATTCGATCGCCTCCGCGCCATCGCCGGGCGCGGCGATCGAGATCGCGATCGACCTTCTGAAAACCGGCGAGGTTTCGCCATTCTTCCATGAGGTCGCGGCCATCGGAGATGAGATCGAGCTGCGCGGACCGCTCGGCGGCCATTTCGTCTGGAGCCCAGGCGATGCTTCCCCGGTTCTGCTTCTCGGCGGAGGTTCGGGCCTGGTGCCTCTCATGTCGATGGCGCGCGCCAATCAGCAGGCGGCGACCCCATCTCCCATGGCTCTCTTGCTGTCGGCTCGCACCTGGTCGGAAGCGCTCTACCGCGACGAGCTGATCGGCTTCGCCGAGCGCAACAACGGTTTTGCTGTCCGCTTTGCCCTGACGCGCGCTAACCCGCAGCGTTCGCACGACTACGCGCGCCGCGTCGATGCGGAGATGCTGCGCGATGTGATCGCGCTGCTGCCTGCCGCACCCCAAATTGTCTTTGTCTGCGGCTCCAACGCGTTTGCAAATGGTGCGGCCGATGCCGCTCTGGCGGCAGGCATTCCGCGCGATCGCATTCGCACTGAGCGCTACGGCGGCTGACGTCTCAATCAGAATCCGAAGCTGCTGAGCCCCGGATAGTCGTCAGGACGTCGCCCGAGCGGCCAATGGAACTTGCGATCTTCTTCTTTGATTGGGTGCTCGTTGATGCTCGCGATCCTGCGGCGCATCAGTCCGTCAGGATCGAACTCCCAGTTCTCATTGCCGTACGCGCGGAACCACTGGCCGCTGTCATCGTGGTACTCGTACGCAAAGCGCACGGCGATGCGATCGCCCGTGAAGGCCCACAGTTCTTTGATCAGGCGGTAATCAAGCTCGCGGTTCCACTTGCGTGTCAGGAAGGCTTCGATGGCCTCGCGACCCGTGATGAACTCGGCCCGATTGCGCCACTTGCTGTCGGGCGTATAGGCGAGGGACACCTTCTTTGGATCGCGCGTGTTCCAGCCATCCTCGGCAAGGCGCACCTTTTCGATGGCGGTGGCCTCGGTGAACGGCGGGAGCGGCGGGCGTGACATCGGTTGCTTTCCTGCGATAGCGGCGGGAGCAGTGCTATAGCGCATCGGCAACGGTCGTTGAATGCCTCTTCGCCCGGACGGCGTTATTTGCGGGCCAGGCCGCGCACGCCGCGCTTTGCAGTCTGGAGTTGCGAAGCTGCCCGCCTTCCTCGATACAACCGCCATGAAGTTTGACACGCCCTTGCCCATCGACGCGGTTCTGGACGACCTGCGCATCGCGTTGGCAACGCGCCCCGCGGCTGTGCTCGTGGCGCCGCCCGGCGCCGGCAAAACAACCCGCGTTCCTCTCGCGCTGATGAGCGAGGACTGGCTGGCCGGCCGCAAAATCCTCGTCCTCGAGCCACGCCGCATTGCCGCGCGAGCCGCAGCCGAGCGCATGGCGAAGACCCTGTCCGAAAGCCTCGGCGAGACCATCGGCCTGCGCACCCGCATGCTGTCGAAAAGCGGTCCGCGGACGCGCATCGAGGTGATCACGGAAGGCATCTTTACGCGCATGATCATCGACGATCCCGAGCTGTCGGGCGTTGGTGCGGTACTATTCGACGAGTTCCACGAACGCTCGCTCGACGCCGATCTCGGCCTGGCGCTGGCCATCGACTGCCAGCAGGGACTGCGCAACGATCTGCGCATTCTGCCGATGTCTGCGACGCTCGACGGCGCTCGCGTCGCTGAGGTTTTGGGCTCCGTGTCCGTCATCGCCAGCGAGGGGCGCGCCTACCCGGTCGACACGCGCTACCTCGGCCGCGACGCCAACGCCCGCATCGAGGATCAGGTGACAGATGCGGTGATGCGCGCGCTGCGTGCAGAACCGGGATCGATCCTGGCGTTCCTTCCCGGACAGGGCGAGATCCGCCGCGTCGAGGAACGATTGCGGGAGCGCATCACCGACCCGGCCGTAGCCATTGCGCCGCTCTACGGAGCGATGGACATCAAAGCGCAGGACCTTGCGCTGGAGCCGGCACCGGCGGGTAAGCGCAAGATCGTGCTCGCAACGTCGATCGCTGAAACCTCGATCACCATCGAGGGCGTGCGTGTGGTCATCGACAGTGGCCTCGCCCGTGTGCCGCGCTACGAGCCGAACGTCGGCGTGACGCGGCTCGAAACGGTGCGCGTGTCCCGGGCCGCCGCAGACCAGAGGCGCGGTCGCGCTGGCCGTACCGAGCCGGGCATCTGCTATCGCCTGTGGGACGAGCCGCAAACCCAAAGCCTTCCGGCTTATGCAGAGCCCGAAATCCGTTCCGCGGATCTGGCGCCTTTGCTGCTCGATTGCGCCGAATGGGGAGCCGTCGATCCGGGGACGCTGCGCTGGATCGATCCGCCCCCGCAATCGGCGATCGATGCCGCGCGTGCTGAACTCGCGGAGCTGCAGGCGATCGACGCGCTGGGACAAGTGACGCCGCTGGGCCGCAGGCTGAGATCGCTGCCGTTGCCCCCGTGCCTCGCGCGGATGATCATCGCCGCCGCCGAGCTCGGCTACGCGCAGCAAGCTGCCGACATCGCCGCGGTAATCGTCGAACGAGGCATCGGTGGCAACGATACTGATCTCGCATCCCGCCTCGAAGGCTTCCGGCGCGATCGCTCGGCGCGCGCATCCGACATGCGCAGGCTGGCGGCCGGCTGGGCCCGTGCGACTGGGAGCGCCAACACCTCACAGTCACGCGGCGAGCTTTCCACCGCACAGCTCCTTGCACTCGCGTTCCCCGGTCGCATCGGAAAGGCGCGCGGAGCACCGGGACAGTTCCTGCTCGCCAATGGCCGCGGCGCCAACCTTGATCCGACGCATCCCCTCGCGCGCTCGCCTTACATCGTCGCAGCCGAACTCTCGGGCTCGGCGGCGTCGACACGCATCCTGCTCGCGGTCGCAGCCGACGAGAACGAGGTCATCGCCGCGGCCGGCAGCCGCATACGCACCACTGACGAAATTGAATTCGATGTCGCCTCGGGTGCACTCCGCGCGAGGACGGTGCGCCGGCTCGATGCGATCGTCCTTGCGAGTGAGCCGCGCGCCGTCGCACCTACAGAGCAATCGGCAACAGCGCTCGCAGAAGGCGTTGCAAAGCTCGGCATCGGTCGTTTGCCGTGGACCAAGGCGCAGATGCAGCTTCGCGATCGCGTCGGCTTCCTGCGCGCGGCCGGCGACGATGCGTGGCCCGACCTCAGCGATGCAGCGCTGGCGGCTGGCGCGGGCCAATGGCTCGCGCCGTTCCTCGTTGGCAAAACCCGCCTGTCCGACATCGGCGCTGACGACCTCGGCACGGCGCTCGATACGCTTCTTCCCTGGAGCCTCAAGCGCCGCCTCGATGATGAGGCTCCGACGCACTTCGAGGCGCCGACCGGCAACCGTCACGCCATCGACTATGAGACCGCAGGCGCGCCGGCGCTCCACATTCGCGTCCAGGAACTGTTCGGGCTGACGCAGCACCCGGCCATAGCGGGCGGCAAGTTGCCGCTGACGCTGCATTTGCTTTCGCCGGCCCATCGGCCGATCCAGATCACGCGCGACCTTCCGGGCTTCTGGAAAGGATCGTGGGCGGCGGTCAAGGCCGATATGAAAGGCCGCTACCCGCGCCATCCCTGGCCCGACGACCCGGCATCTGCCGCGCCGACGGCCCGCGCCAAGCCGCGCGGCACCTGATATACCTCGCCGCCTTTCTTAAACGCGGCGCACTCCGGATTGATGGACATGCCGAGCGAGAGAGGACCGCGATGATTTTCTGGGCGGCATTGGCGAGCAGTTTTCTCGTGGCGTTGCCGGCGCTGTTTTCGATCGTCAATCCGCTTGGCGGTGCGCTCATCTATCATGAGGTGACGGTTGGCCGTGGCTACGCCGAGCGGTCGCGGCTCGCTTGGCGCGTGGCGCTCTATGCCGCCATCGTCATGCTCACGGCGCTCTGGATCGGCGCCTGGATCATGAGCTTTTTTGGCGTGAGCATCGAGGCGCTACGGATCGCCGGCGGCATGGTCGTCATCGCTGCCGGGTGGGAGATGCTCTACAACTCGCAGGTCAGCGAGGATCGAAAGCAGCAGCAGGCCGCACCGGCCGCCGAGATCGCAGACGCCGCGTTTTTCCCGCTCACCATGCCATTCACGACCGGCCCCGGGACGATCTCGGTCGCCATCGCTCTGAGCGCGAGCCGGCCCACCACCACCGCCGAGCTCGTGCCGTACTTTCTCGGTCTGTCGGGCGCCGCCGTCACCATCGCCCTCATCGTCGGCGTGTGCTACGCGTCCGCCGACCGCGTCGTCACCTTGATTGGCCCGGCAAGAGCGCGCGTGCTGACACGGCTGTCGGCATTCCTGCTGCTCTGCATCGGCGTCCAAATATTATTGACCGGCGCCCAGAGCGCCCTCGCGACGGCTCTCTCTACGGCAGCCGCCATGCGCGCACACTAGGGCGCGAGCCAGAACGGTCAGCTTGCGCCAATACGGCGGAATGGGGGGGCGTCCTGCCAATGCGTATGTATCCTCCGAGCGACAGACAAACGCAAAAAGAACGGGTGCGAACGCACCATAATTGTGCGTTCCCAACCCGCTGTGCTAGGTGACGAATACCGGGTGCAATCCGGCATGCGTAAAGTTCTTTGGTCGCGTCCTAAGTCCCTCTAAGGCGCGGCTCCCTTGTGCAGAGTGTCGGGCAGCTGCGTCAAGCACTGCGACGTCAATCCACAAGGATGAAAGATGCCAAAGAGTCTTTTGGGCAACACGCCCTTCGATCTTCCACCTATGCCGAAGCCGCGAAACGCGATGCTCACCATCGCGAACGCACTACAGCCTAAGCCGTACAACGCGATGCTGGACTGGCGGCCGAAGACCGAGTGGGTCTCCGGTTACTGGCGTCAGGTGCCGATGGGCCCGTTCGGATACAGAACCGAATGGGTTCCGGGCTATTGGCGCCGGGCGGACTGGTCATGACGAAGAAAGTCATTGTCAGCCATCGGAGTGCCGTGACCGGTCAGAAGGTGACGAAGGATTACGCCGACGCCCACAAGTCGACGACGATCCGAGAAACACGTCCCGCAGCGAAGCCGAAAGGCAAAGGGAAGTGAAATGAGAAAGCCCCGCTTCGGCGGGGCTTTTTGATTGGACGGGCAACGTTGATCGCGCTGCTGCAACCATCTTCATCGTAGCAGCATAACAGTTTCCAGGTGTGATTTTGCTGGGATTGGAGCGGGCGATCGGGATCGAACCGACGACATTCAGCTTGGGAAGCTGACGTTCTACCACTGAACTACGCCCGCGTTGATCAGCCACATACCACGGCGCGTCGTGCCCCGCAAAACCCTTGGGCGGGGTAATCCCCGCCCGCGCCAAGTGGATGATCGTAGCCGGCAGGAGGGCCGCTTGACCCGGAAGGCCGCCGGCCTGGTCCTCAAGCCTTGCCCTTGACCAGAGCGTCGCGGATTTCCTTCAGATAGATCTCCGACTGGCTCGGTCCGGGAGGGGCGGCCTCGGCCGGCTTGCGCACCATATTGATCGCCTTGATCAGGAAGAACAGCGCCACGGCCGTGATCAGAAACTGGATGATGGCGTTGAGGAACAGGCCGTACTTGATCTCCACGTTCTCGATGGGGGTGATGGCCAGCGCCGAGAAATCGACCCCGGCCGTCACGTACCCGATGATCGGCATCATGATGTTGGCGACCAGGGTCGAAACGATCGGCGTGAAGGCCGCACCGATGATGACGCCGATGGCAAGGTCGATGACGTTGCCCTTCATCGCAAAGTTCTTGAATTCTTCCCACACCGTCTTCATGGCCTCTCCCTCCGTTCCATTGCGTCCTGGGCCATCGCCCCGGCCCCGTTTTGCGAGCTTAAGCGAACAAATGCCACAGCAAAACGCCCATTAAGGGTGTTCCCAAAGCCTCCCGCCATATATGCGTCGAACTATTGGCGTGTAGGTCTAGAATGGCCGGGCAGTCTCCGAAATGGGGCCCGCCGTGGCGGCGCGAGGGGAGCGGATCGACATGATGGAGCGCAAGGAGCGCAAGCCATATTGGCGGCACACCAAGTGGCAGATGCTGGCGAGCGTCGTGCCCTTCCTGGTGCTCATCATCGTGCTCCCGCTCTATGCCGATAGCCTCAACGGCGAGCGCTTCCTGGGCTTCCCGCTGGGATACTTCCTCAGCGCTCACGGCATCGCCATCATCGCCATCTTCACCGTCGCGAGCTTCGTCAACCGCCAGGATGCGATCGACCACTGGCACGGCGCCCACGAAGACAACTGAGCGCATCCCGCGGATCGATCGAACATGTCCGTCACCTCGCGCACCCGCTTCGTCAATCCGCGGCTCGGCACCTACTTCGGCATCTTTGCCAGCTCGCTGACCGGGCTTGTCATGCTGCTGCTCATCTTCGAGCAGCTCGGCACGTCGGATTCCATTTTGCGCTGGGGCATGTTGCTCGGGCCGCTGATCCTCTACGCGGGGATTGGCTTGTGCGCGCCGACCAACGAGCCGATTGAGTTCTTCGCCGCCGGACGCCGCGTTCCCGCCGGTTACACCGGGCTCGGAATGGCCGTCGCCGCGATGGGTGCGACCGGCATGGTTGCCGCAACCGGCGTCTTCTTCCTCATTGGCTTCGATGCTCTGTTTCTGTTGATCGGCGGCCTGGCCGGCTTCGTCGTCATGTCGGTGATGCTGGCACCGTTCTTTCGCAAGTTCGGCACCTTCACGGTTCCCAGCTATCTGGGGCGTCGTTTCGAGAGCCGGACGGTGCGACTTCTCTCGGCCGGTCTCATGGCTGTGCCGGCCTTGCTGATGCTCGCCGCCGAGCTGCGCATGGGCGCATTCGCGGCCGGTTGGCTGGTCGGACAGGCTCAAGGGTTCATGATCGTAACGCTCGCCGCCGCCTTCGTCCTCACGGCGGTGCTAGGCGGCATGCGTTCGCTGACATGGTCGGGCAGCGCGGAAGCGATCGCGGCCGTCATGGCGCTTCTGGTTCCGGTCACGATCGTCGCCGTGATGATCACCAATTTCCCGCTGCCGCAGCTTACCAATGGTCCCTTGCTGCGAGCCCTGATGCACAGCGAGGTCGCTCAGAGCCTGCCGATCGTCGACGCCTCCGACTTGGCGTTCGGTTTGCCGGGGGAAGGCATGGCGCACATCACCAAGCGCTTTACGGTCCCGTTCGGCGCTATCGGCCCGACGGCATTCGTCATAGCCATGCTCACGGTCCTGGCGGGCGTCGCTTCCTCCCCTTGGCTCATCCCGCGCGTCGCGATGACGCCCGGAGTATACGAGACGCGCAAGTCGCTCGGCTGGGCCACCGTCTATTTCGCGCTCATCATGCTCACCTGCGCGGCGATAGCGGTCTACATGCGCGATATGCTGATGGATCTGGTGAAGAGCGGCGGCGCAACGCTGCCCGAATGGATGCGCCATCTCGTCGAACTCGGCTTCGCCACCTTTGATCCTTCCGCGCCCATGACCTACACGGGCTTTTCCTTTGCGCGCGACAGCGTGCTACTGACCTTGCCTGTCGCGGCAGGTCTGCCCAATGTCGTGCTCTATCTGGCCGCTGCCGGCATCGTTGCGGCGGCGCTCGTCGGCGCCAGCGCCACGGCGAGCGCGGCTGGTAACGTCGTCGCCGAGGATGTCGTCAACGGTGTCTCCTGGGAGCCGCTGCCGCGCGCGGGGCGCCTGCACACAGCACGCCTCGCGATGGCGGGCACCGCTGTGGCGGGCGGTGTTGTCGCGCTGCTCGCACCCACCGATCCGCTGCGATTGCTTCTGTGGTCGCTCGCGCTGAGCGGGTCGACGTTCTTTCCCGTGCTCGTGCTTTCCATCTGGTGGAAGCGCATGAACGATTTCGGCGCCATCGCCGGCATGAGCTGCGGGTTTGCGGTTGCCGTCCTGACGATCCTGGCTGGCGAGGCGAACATCCTTGGCCTCGATGGGCCCCTGGCGGCCATGCTCGGCTTGCCGGCTGGTGCGCTGGGTGCGATCCTGGCAAGCCTCGCGACGCCCCAACCGAGCCGCAGCGTGCTGGAGCTCGTGCGCGAAATCCGCATCCCCGGCGGAGAAGTGATCTACGATCGCGAGATGCGACTGCTGCGCCTGAAGTCCCGCGAGCGCGCCTGACCTAACCTGAGATTGGAAACTGCCGATGAGCATGCACGAGCGGCTCACTTTGTATCCGCCTATCGAGCCTTTTCGCGTCGGCACGCTCGATGTCGGCGACGGTCACACGATCTATTTTGAAGAATGCGGCAATCCCAACGGCCAGCCGACGCTGCTCGTGCACGGCGGCCCCGGTGGCGGCTCCAATCCGACCATGCGCCGCTTCCACGACCCGAGCCACTACCGCATCATCCTGTTCGACCAGCGCGGTTGCGGCCGCTCGACGCCGAACGCCTCGCTGGAGGCGAACACCACCTGGCACCTTGTCGCCGACATGGAGCGGCTGCGGGAAACGCTCGGCATCGAGCGATGGCAGCTGTTCGGTGGGTCGTGGGGATCGACGCTGGCACTCGCGTATGCGCAGGCTCACCCCGAGCGGGTTGAGAACCTCATTCTGCGTGGCATCTTTCTGGTGCGGCGCGCCGAACTCGAATGGTTCTACCAAGAGGGCTGCAGCTGGATTTATCCCGACGCGTTCGCAGCCTTCGAGGCGACGATCCCGGCCGACGAGCGCGGTGACATGATCGCCGCCTACTACCGGCGCCTCACCGACCCGGATCCACACGTGCGGGTTGCGGCGGCAAAAGCGTGGAGCGTCTGGGAAGGCTCGACGCTGTCATTGCTCCAAGATTCTGAGCGTATCCGCCAATTCGGCGCAGATGCCTATGCAATCGCGTTCGCGCGCATCGAATGCCACTACTTCGTCAACGGCGGCTTCTTTGACACCGATGACCAGCTTCTGGCCGACGCCGGCCGCTTGGCGGGCATACCGGGAATCATCGTGCATGGCCGCTACGACGTGGTGACGCCGATGAAGAATGCCTGGGACCTGAAGAATGCTTGGCCCGGCGCCGAACTCCGGATTGTCGCCGACGCCGGCCATGCGATGAGCGAGCCGGGCATCACGCACGAGCTGGTAGCTGCAACGCGTCGCTTCCGCCGCGGAGCTGCTGCAACCTAGAGCCTGCCGATGGCCCTAGCCGGCGAACGTGCCGAGGAAATGCAGCACGATCTCGCGCCGGTGCGGGCGGTCGCGGTGCTCGGCGAGGTAGATGCCCTGCCACGTCCCGAGCACCATCCGCCCGCCCTTTACGGGTATCGACAGCGATGTCTGCGTCACCGCCGATTTGATATGCGCCGGCATATCGTCGGGGCCCTCGGTGTCATGCACGTAAGCCCGCTTCCGCGGCGCGATCTGTTCCAGCGCATCGAGAAGATCGGTGTGCACGTCGGGATCGGCGTTCTCCTGGATGAGTAACGACGCCGAGGTGTGGCGGATGAACAGCGTCAGCAGCCCGTCACGGGCTTTGATCTGCGCGAGCCAGCGGCCAACCGCGCTGGTCTGATCCCAAAAACCCGGACCGCGCGTCTCCACAGCCAGCGTTTCGAACGCCTGCGAGATGCTCACGCCTCCACCTCCTCCGTGGTGCCGACGCCTCCGATGCTGGCGGAAGGCCCGGATTTTTTCGCCGTTTGGCCGGCTCCGTACGATTTTTACCCGCTGCTTAACCTGACGTTTACCGAGACTCGCGGAGCCTGGGGACGAGCGGAATCTCGTTTGCGCGTCCCGATTCGGCAACTGCAGCCGACCCATTCAACAGCTCTGCACGCAGGGCTCCCGAAAGCGCCAAGGGATTGAGATGTCGAACCAAGCCTACAACGAGATCTATGGATCGCGCCCCGAAGGCGCCACCATGGCTTCGGGCGAGCCGTCCGCGGCCTCGATGCTCGATCAGATGCGCGACCGCCTGAATTCACTCAGCGACGAGGCGCGTACGATCCGGGCGCAGATGCCCCAGCAGTACGAGCCCGACGTCGAGCGCATTCAGCAGCAGATGCAACGTTTAGGCGAGCGCCTCTCGGACCTCAGCCGTGGCGCCCTCGTGCCATACGATGTGATGCAGCGCGCCAGCGAGCGTCGTGTCAAAGAGGTCCGCTACGTCACCGAGGACGACGTCCGCGTCGGCCGCGCGCGCCCCGATCAGATAATTCCGCTCGGCTCGCCTTTGGGTGTCCGCCGTGCCGACCCGGCGCAGGATGCCAATTCCTGGGACGAAGCAGCCGCCAGCGCGCTCGTCAGCCTCTATGAGTCCGGCGAAGCCTACGGCAGCAGCTACGCGCGCCACGAGACGAGCATGGCCGCCAGCGTCCGCCCGAGCCCGCGCGCCGTCGCCAGCCGCACGACCGAGAGACCGATGTACGCTGCGACGACCGGTTCGTCGTCTGGGGCGATGTCCACCGCGCAGCAGGGCCAGCGCGCCTGCGCCATGGACGAAGGCGTCCTCGACCGCCGCTTTGCAGAAATCGCTGCCCGCATCGAGCAGTCGCTCTCGCAAATTCGTCCCGAGGTGGCACTGAACACCATCGGCTCGCGCTTCGACCAGCTCGAGGCCCAGATCACCGCCATCGTCAGCCAGATGGCGACCCGCGCGGATCTGAAGGAGCTGCGGCTCGCTGAGGACCAGATCGACGAGATCGCCAGCCAGCTCGATCAGTTCCGCCGCCAGATGGCGCGCCTCGACATGATCGACGCGCACCTCGGCACGCTGACCGAGCACCTGTCGGATGAGCGCCTGCGCCGCATCTTCAACGAGGGCGTCCACATCAGCGCCGATATTGGCCGCCTCGATGCCATCGACGCCCAGCTCCGCATGATCGCCGTGCAGCTCTCGGACGAGCGCCTGTCCGGTCTCGTGAGCCGCTCGGCGTCTCGTGACGTCGACTACGAGGAGGTCGCTCACTACGCCGCGCAGCGCGTGATGGCCGCAAGCATCAGCCAGAACCAAGGCCGCGACAGCCACGCCCGCGACATCGGCGAGGTGCGCGGCATGCTCGAGAACCTGATCAACGAGCGCCGTCATCACGACGAGAATAACGCCAGCATGCTGGAGACGATGCAGCAGGCGCTCATTCGCGTCCTCGATCGCATCGACTCGATCGAGATCGCGCAGCAGCCCGCCGTCGAGCCGGCACCTGTTTATCATCAGGCTCCTGCCGCATCTTATGAGCAGCCTGCGCCGGTCATGCCCCCGATGCAGCCGATGAACCCCGCCCCGATGGCGCAAGCCGCTCCTCCCGCGAGCCCGGCCCCGTCGTTGTCTTCGCGGATTTCGGCAGCGACCTATGACGACCTTATCCCGGCAACGGCGACCGTTTATGCCGAGATGCCGAGCGCCGAGATCGGTGAAGCATCGGATTTCCTGCCGCCGCTCGAGACGGAGGCCGACGCCGACCTGCAGGCCTTCCATCGGGACATCGCCGCCGAGCAGCCGCCGCGCATTCCGGTCTACACGACGTCGAGCTTCAATCTCGACGAGGCATTCTCCAGCGCACGCGACGCCGAGGCCCCGAGCTTTGGTGAGCCACAGCCCGACAAGCGCTCGATGGAGGTGCTGCGCCACGACTTCATCGCTGACGCCCACCGCGCCAAGCTGAAGGCTGCCAGCAAGCCCGACCTGGCCGCCGACAGCGACATGCGCGCCGGTGAACTGTCGGTCGGACCTCGCGAAACCGCTAAGCCACGCCGCCGCTCGATCTTCTCCTTTCGCTCGCAGCGCGTCGCGATGAGCCTGCTGATCCTGTTGGCAGCCGTCCCGGCGGCGATCTTCTTCATGCCGCGCACCGAAGTGGCGCGCATCGACGTGCCAGCGCCGGCTGCCATCACGCATCCGGCCAAGGTCTCGACCGATGCGCTGCCCGCCGAGCCCTCGGAGGCAGAGCCGATGGCACCTGCCGTGCCGCGTGCACCGGCCATCGTGCCGCCGCTCAACGCGCCGTCCAAACAGACACGCCAGGAGGGTCCCGCGGTTGAGCCGCGCGGTAAGGGCGAGTTTGAGGACGCAAGCAGCGCCGGTGCCCAGATTGACACTGCTTCGCTCCCGGACGGCATTATGATGCAGCCCGCGGTCGCCACGGGCGCCCAGGTCGCGCAGATGAGCGACCAGGCACACATGGCCTATCTTTCCGGACAGCTTGGCATTGCCGCCGCCAAGGCGACGCCCGCCTCGCTGATGGAGCAGCAGCTCCTGCGCGAAAGCGGCGTCCCGGCTGCGGATGCTGCCAATGGACAGGCGAAACTGCCGCCCGCGATGGTCGGCCCCTATTCGATGCGCCTCGCCGCAGCCCAGGGCGACGCCTCGGCCCAGTTCGAGGTTGCCTCTCGCCTCGCCGAAGGCAAAGGCACCGACCAGGATCTCGCCGAAGCTGCGCAGTGGTATCAGCGCTCAGCCTCTCAGGGCTTCGCACTGGCTCAGTTCCGCCTTGGAACGCTTTATGAGCGTGGGCTCGGTGTAAAGCCCGACGCTCAGCGTGCGCAGGTGTGGTACGAGCGCGCCGCCGCGCAGGGCAACGTCAAGGCCATGCACAACCTGGCGGTTCTCATTGCCTCTCGCGCCGGTAAGGCCGACTACGAGGCTGCCGTTCGCTGGTTCACCACTGCCGCCAACTTCGGTCTTGCCGACAGCCAGTACAATCTGGCCATGCTTTATGAGAATGGCATGGGCGTCGAGAAGAACCCTCAGCAGGCTTATAAGTGGCTCATCCTCGCCGCCAAGTCCGGCGACAAGGATGCCGCCGCCCGCCGCGACGCGCTCAAAGCCAAGCTGAGCGCCGAGCAGGTTTCGGCTGCGACGGCCGAGGTCGCGGACTGGCGCGCCAAGCCGATCACCGGCATGGCCAACGACGCCCGTCTCGCCGGCCAGGCATGGAGAGGCGCCAACGGCCGCAGCTGATCGCCGAGTGTTTTCCAAGATCTTCAATGCGCCGCCTTTTGGGCGGCGCATTTGCGTTGAGATGCGTATGTTTACTTACGCAGGCTACGCTATAGCAGGATGGCGCCTCCCGCCTTGACACGGCGCATCTAGAGGGCGCATCAGGCGGCATGTCGCCTGATCGCTGGGTCGAGCCGCAAGAGTTTGCGCAGTTGAGCTGATGAACATCTACCTGCCGATAGCCGAGATGTCAGTGAACGCTGCGCTTCTTCTCGGCATGGGCTGGGCCATCGGCTTCCTCTCCGGCATGTTTGGCGTCGGCGGAGGATTTCTTCTCACACCCCTGCTGATCTTCATGGGCGTCCCGACGGCCGTCGCGGTCGGCACCGGCTCCATGCAGATTCTGGCGTCTTCCGTTTCGGGCGCCATCGCCCAGTACCAGCGCCGCAACGTCGACATCAAATTGGGTGTCGTCCTTGTTGCCGGCGGCATCGTCGGCTCTGTCGTCGGCGTGTCGCTGATGAAGATCCTGCGCCAGATGGGACAGTTCGAGCTGTTCGTGTCCCTCTGCTACGTCACCTTCCTCGGCGCCGTCGGCGCGCTGATGATGATCGAGAGCGTGGGCGCAATGCGCAAGACGCAAGCCGGCCAGCCGTCCTCACGCAAGACCGGCCAGCACAACTGGGTGCACGGATTGCCCTTCAAGATGCGCTTCCAGCGCTCCAAGCTCTACATCAGCGCGGTTCCGCCCGCGATGATCGGCGCTTTCGTCGGCTTCATGGCGGCGATCATGGGCGTCGGCGGTGGCTTCGTCATGGTTCCGGCTCTGATCTATCTGCTGCGCGTCCCGACCAGTGTGGTGATCGGCACCTCGCTCTTCCAGATCGTGTTCGTGATGGCTGCCACGACGATGCTGCAGGCGATGGAGAACAAGGCGGTCGATATCGTCCTTGCGCTTATCCTCATCGTCGGTGGCGTGGTCGGTGCGCAGTTCGGCGCCGCCGCTGGCGCTCGTCTCAAGGGCGAGCAGCTGCGGTTTCTCCTCGCCGGCCTCGTCCTCCTCGTCTGCATGCGCATTGGCTGGGATCTCATGGTCACGCCGACCGAGATCTTCTCCATTGGCCCGACGATTGGAGGCTGAGCCGATGAGGAAAAAGGTGCTTTGCCTGCTAGCGTCGCTTCTGGTAATCCCGGCTGTGGCGATTGCCCAGGGCATCGACGCCAGCCCGTCCGATGATCCCGCTCCAACCGTCGAGGCGGACGTCTCGACGCGCACGCTTGAGGTAACGACCGGCTTCACCGGCCACGAGATCGTCGTCTTCGGCGCCATCGACAACAGCCGCGCCCCCATCGGCGACAACCATTACTACGACGTCGTCGTCGTCGTCGAAGGCACCCCCTTCCCGCTCGTTGTTCGCCGCAAGAGTGACGTCGGAGGCGTGTGGATCAACACGTCCTCGGTAACGTTCGCCTCGGTGCCGAGCTACTATGCGATCGCCTCCACGCGACCCATCGAAGAGATCGCAGGCCCGCCGGTTCTGGAACGTCACGCCATCGGCTTCCGCCACATCAAGATGACGCCCGGCCCAAGCTACAAGGGTACACTCAAGGATTACGAGCTCGCGGCTTTCCGCGAAGCAGTCATCCGGCTGAAGAAGAAGCAAAAGCTGTACGTGACCGAGCCCAAGGATGGCGTCACGTTCGTGGGGCGCAGCCTTTTCCGTGCCTCGATCCCCTTGCCCGCCAACGTGCCGGTGGGGCCGCTGGTGGCCCGCACGTACCTCTTTCGCGACGGGCAGGTCGCAAGCGCGCACATCGCCCGCGTCACGCTGCATCGCGCAGGCATCGAGCGGCTGGTGCACAACTTCGCGTTCGTTTACCCCGCGAGCTACGGCATCATCGCCGTGCTGCTTGCGGTAGCAGCCGGCCTCGCCGCCTCGGCATACTTCCGTCGCCAGCCGGGCTAGCTCAGTCTTCCCTGAGAAGACGCGTCGCGACCGGGTAGAGCCCTTCCTGTCCGAGCATCCACACGTGCATCCCGTCGCTGCCGAACAGCGGCTCGAAAGCGTCCTCGAGAATGTTGAGGCCCCCGGTGTAGGTGCCGAACGCGGGCATCACGAGGCGCAGGCCGTTGCCGACGAAGCAGGGACGCCGCAATGTGTAGCCGTGCATCGACAGTTTCGCGGCCGGATGCAGATGACCCGCGATCTCGTGCGTCACGTGCCCGGGGCGGGGCTCATGCCGCAGCACGATGCCTTCAACCTCGATCTCGTTGACGACGGTGCCCCCGAGACGCTCGCCGATGCTTGGGTCGTGGTTGCCCGTCACCCAGATCCATTCGCGCTCCTCCTGCAGTATCTGCAGGATCTCGATTTCTTCCAGCCCAATGCGCGCGGAGGCATCGACGTCATGCAGGCTGTCGCCGAGCGCGATCACGGTGGCCGCGTCGCAGCGATCGATGGCGGCTGCGAGCTTGTTGAGCGTCTCGCGCGTGTCATACGGCGGCACGAGCTGCCCGCGGCCGGCGAACGCCGAGCCTTTCTCGAGGTGAAGATCGGCCACGATGAGCGCGTCCTCGCTCGGCCAGTAGAGCGCCCCCGACATATCGGCGCGGAACAGTTTCCCGCAGACCGAGATTTCCTGGTCTTGGAAGTCGTTGTAGTCGAGGCGCTCAGGTTTCAGCTCGAGCATTGCGTCTCCTCTAAAGACTCGCTTGCCAGCGACAGCGCTGCCGCCTCGCGCAGTAGGTCCTCGCGTGCGAAGCCGGCCACGGCCTCCTTGCCGATTTCCAGAAGGATCGGCACCGAAAGCGGCGAAACCCGGGCCAGAGGTTGATGCCTGATTCTACCTTCGATTCGGCGCAGAAAATCTCCCAGGCGCGCGATGTCCAGCAGTCCTGTGGCAGCATCGGCCCAAGCGGCTTCGAGCAGGATGTGATGCGCATCGTGCCGCCGCAGCACGTCGTAGATGAGGTTGGTCGAGATCGCGACCTGCCGGCCCGTTTTTTCACGCCCCGGATGCCGCCGCTCCACGAGGCCCGCGATCACGGCGACTTGCCGGAAGGTGCGCTTCATCATGTTGGATTCGGCGAGCCACGCGTCGAGATCGTCTCCCAGCATATCCTGCGAGAAGAGATCAGCGAGACTGAGTTTGCCCGATGCAATGAGCGCGGAAATGTCGCCGAGCCCCCACAGCGCCATGCCGTAGTCGTTGGCGACGAATCCGAGTGGGCCTGCCCCGATCCGATCCAGTCGCTTCGTCAGCAGCATCCCGAGGGTCTGGTGCGCGAGTCGGCCTTCGAAGGGATACGCGACGAGGTAATGCAGGGTCCGCCGCGCGAACGTCTCGATCAGCACTTCGTCGGGGCCGGGAATTTGCGAGCGGTCGCGCTGCAGCTCCAGCCAGTGCGCCACCGATGGCGGCAGGCGATCCCACTGCGCCGGGTCGGCGAGCGTCGCCCGCACGCGTTGCGCGAGGTGCGTCGAGAGCGGGAACTTGCCGCTGTTATAGCTCGGAATGATCGGATCGCGGCTTGTGGCCCGCGTCACGAAGGCTTCGTTCTCGCTCATCCCCTCGAACCGCAGCACCTCGCCGGCGAGCACGAAAGCATCGCCTGGTCGCAGCTGCTCGATGAAGTATTCGTCGACCTCTCCCATCACGCGGCCGCCGACGAACCCGCGCCGCACCGATGCGCCGCGCCGCCCGACGAGGCGAACCTTGATCATCGGCGCGGCAACGATGGTGCCCGCATTCATGCGGTAGGCTTGCGCAAAGCGCGGATGCGCGATCCGCAATTTTCCATCCTGGGCGGGCTTCAGCTTCGCAAAGCGTTCGTAGCTTTTGAGGGCATAGCCGCCGTCGACAACGAAGCCGAGCACACGGTCGAACGTTTCCCGCTTGAGTTCGGCATACGGAGACGCGGATGTCACCTCCGCGAACAGCGCATCGGGATGAAACGCGTCGGCGCACGCTGTGCAGAGAACATGCTGCGCCAGCACGTCGAGCGACCCGCGCCGAGAGAACGTGACATCCTGCTCCCCGGCTTCTGCAGCATCGACGGCCGCCCGGCACTCCAGCACCTCGAAGCGGTTGGACGGCACGAGCAGCGCCTGCGAGGGCTCATCGAAGCGATGGTTCGAGCGTCCGATGCGCTGGATGAAACGCGACGCCCCTTTGGGCGCTCCGACGTGAATGACGAGATCCACGTCGCCCCAGTCGATGCCGAGGTCGAGCGTCGACGTGGCAACCACGGCCCGGAGCGTGCCCGCCGCCATCGCCGCCTCGACCTTGCGCCGCTGCGCGGTGTCGAGTGAGCCGTGGTGCAGCCCGATCGGCAGTCCGAGGTCGTTCACACGCCAGAGGTCTTGGAACAGCAGTTCCGCCTGCATGCGCGTGTTGACGAACAATAGGCACAGCCTGTGCGCTGCAACCGCCTCGTAGATTTCGCCGATCGCATAGCGCGACGTATGCCCGACGGTCGGCATCGCCTCGTCGAGCTCGAGAATGTCGATGCGCGGCTTAGCGCCGCCACTGATCTGCACCAGGTCCGCCATGTCGAGGCGCGACGCGGGATCGGTCTGTGCCACAAGGTAGGCGCGCAGCTCAGCCGGTCGCGCCACGGTCGCCGACAGGCCGACGGTTCGCAATCCGGGCGAGATGCTGCGCAGCCGCGCGATGTCGAGGGCGAGGAGGTCGCCGCGCTTCGTTGCTGCGAGCGCGTGCAACTCATCGAGGATGATCGTGTCGAGCCCTGAGAACAGCTCGGCGCTGTCGGCATGGCTCAGCAGCAGCGCGATCTGCTCCGGTGTGGTCATCAGGATGTCCGGGGGCGACCGGCGCTGGCGTGTACGCTGCGCCACCGACGTGTCGCCCGTGCGCGTCTCGGTCCGGATCGCCAGCCCCATCTCTTCAATGGGCACCGTCAGGTTGCGCGCCACGTCGGTCGCCAGTGCCTTGAGCGGGGAGATGTAAAGCGTATGCAGTCGACGCCGCCGGTCCGGACGGGAACGCTGTGCCAGGTCGACGAGGCTCGGCAGGAAGCCGGCCAGCGTCTTGCCGGCGCCTGTGGGTGCCACGAGCAGAGTAGAGCGGCGCTCACGAGCAGCGTCCAGCATCGCCAGCTGGTGCGGCCGCGGACGCCACCCGCGACCCTCGAACCACCCGCGGAATGGATCGGGCAGAGACGGCTCGGCCTGTGCCGGCACCTCGACCTTCGGGCGGCGCTTGGTGCGCGAGACTGGTTTCGCCGTTTTCAACCTAAGTACGCAACGCTCCGTTGTCGAAAGCGCCGAACAACTATGCTAATGGCGGGGCAACGCCACGCAATGTCGGCGCCGCCGACCACTTACCAGCTGACGGCATTTGCCGGCCAACTCGCCAAAGGAGAGCATTCGCATGGACCGCAGCACCTTCCTGGGCGGAAGCGTCGTCGGCGTTCTCATCCGGCTCACCATCCTGTCGATCGTGGTCGGCATCGTGCTTTCCGCGCTTGGCATAACGCCGGACAATTTCTTCTACCAGATCAATGTTCTGCTGCGTCGGATTTACGACCTCGGCTTCGGCGCCGTCGAGTCGGTTCTCGGCTACTTCATCCTTGGCGCGATGGTCGTGGTGCCGATCTGGTTCATCTCCCGCCTCTTGAAGACGATGCGCGGCCCCGACGATGCCGCGCCCCCACCGCGCTGAGAACTGCTAGCTTTCGAGCGGTTTCGCCGCCCATTCCTTGGCGCGCCGGCCGACGAGATCGGCCAGCGAGGAGGCGCCGTGTCTGCGCACAGCCGCAGCCAGTTCCTGTTTGATGCGGCCGATCAGCCCGGCGCCCTCGTAGATGAGGCCGGTATAAAGCTGCACCAGTGTCGCGCCAGCCTCAATCTTCGCGAGCGCCGCAGCGCCGCTATCGATGCCGCCGATGCCGATCAACGGCAGCCTCTCACCCACCGCCTCGTGCACGCGGGCCAGCATCACTGTGGACCGATGGAAGAGCGGCCGACCAGATAGCCCTCCGGTCTGCTTTGCGTTTTCGTCATCGACCCCGCGTCGCGACAACGTCGTGTTCGACACCGCGATGCCGTCGATGTCGTGTGAGACGAGTTCCGCCAGTACGTCTTGGAGAGACCCCTCGGCGATGTCAGGCGCGATCTTCACGACAATCGGACGCCTCGGCTTGCCGCGTGCGATCTGTGAGGCGCGCGTTGCAGTTATCCGAACCAACAGGTCGCGCAGCGCAGCCGGGTCCTGCAGGTCGCGCAGCCCAGGCGTGTTGGGCGACGATATATTGATGGTGAAGTAGCTCGCCACGTCGTAAAATGTGTCGACGCCGCTTGCGTAGTCGGCGACCCGATCCGTCGCGTCTTTGTTGGCCCCGATATTGACGCCGACAACGCCGGAGCGCGTCCGGCGCTTTAGTCGCTGCAGCGCAGCTGCGTGCCCGCCATTATTGAATCCCAGCCGGTTGATCACCGCACGATCGCGGACCAAGCGAAACACGCGCGGTTTCGGATTGCCGGATTGCGGTACAGGCGTCACCGTGCCGATCTCGGCAAACCCGCAACCAAGTTGCAGGATCGCATCCGGAACGCGTCCGTCCTTATCGAATCCTGCCGCTATTCCAACGGGATTTGGAAGCGACATGCCGGCAAAGCGAACCGCGAGAGACGCGTCGTCGCGGCCGGCCGCGGGAAATGCACCAAGCTCGAGCGCGCGCAGCGTTACTTCGTGCGCCTCCTCCGGAGGCAGAAGTGTCAACGCGCGCGGTGCAAGATCGAGCAGAGCTTTCAACATCCAGCGAACCCCTCCGGCAGCTCCGGCACGCCGTCTTGTCCGACGCGCAGGTTGTGCACTGACGTCGCGATTGCAGTCGGAAGTGTGTCGTACAGATGAGGGAATTCCTCGCCGCCGCGCGACTTCTCCCATCGAAGCTTTTCGCCGAGCATCTTCGCTTCAAACTCCACCAACACCAAATCTCGCTTGTGACGGAAGTGCTTGGCCAGCGTTCCCGCGAGCTGCGATGCAAGCGACAGGTGTATGAAGCCGTCACGGACATCATCCTGTGATCCGCCAAATGCGCCTTGACGACATGCAGCTTCCCAGTCTGCGCGTGGTGCGACTTTGTAGACGAAACCTCGCGACATTTTCACTGCGCCCCTGCGCGCACTATGTGGCTGAACGCCTCTTCAACCGGCACGCATGTGCGCACGCGCAGTGCAGCGGTCGGTGGCTGTCGCTTTCGATCAACACCTTCGACATGTCGCGTCTTGAAAATCTTCTTTTCTGAGATCGCATCTGTCACCGCGAGTGCAGTCATGATACCGTCAACAACTTGGCGCTTCACGAGTGGCGCTCGGCATGTGCCGGTCGGCACGCGAACGAGCCCGAAGAAAAAAGAAGTACGATGTTCCCCGGTCTCCCTACAGCGTCTCTGACCCTAACGCATCTTTTCTCGTCGCCCTTCCACTTCACCGTGCCGTGTTATCAGCGGCCGTATTCGTGGACCACGGTCGAGGCCGGGCAGTTGCTCGAAGATGTCATGGCCGCAGCTGGCCTTAGCGGTGTAGTCGAGGCCGAAGAGCCCGACTACTTCCTCGGAACCATATTGCTTCTCGACGGGACCGGCGGCGATTTGCCCAAGGCGCGCGACCGTGAGCCGCGCATGTTCGAGATCATCGACGGCCAGCAGCGACTGGTAACGCTGGCGATCCTGGCGGCCGTTCTGCGCGACCTCGGAACAGAGCGTTGGCGCTGGGGAGCACGCAATCGCCTGGAGCAGTTGGTCGCGGCCGACGCCACCGCGGCAAAGCAACACGGCGCTCGCTTCCGCATCGAGGTCAGTGCGCGCGAGCAGTCGTTCCTGGAGAATTACGTTCAAACCCGCGGTGCTTGCCTCGCGAACGTTGACGTCGAAGCGTTGGGTGAGGCCGAAGAGCGGCTCATGAAGGTCCGCGATCACTTCGTGCGGGAACTCTCTGCACTCGAGGAGTCCGAACGGCGCCGTCTCACCGACTACCTGTGTGACCAGTGCCACTTTGTCGTCGTCTTGACGCGCGAGATCGACCGCGCGCATCGCCTCTTCACCGTGCTCAACGAGCGCGGCCGCTCGCTGCAGCGCAACGACATCTTGAAGGCTGAAGTTCTGAAGGGCATCCCGGAGGAACGGCGCCCGAGCGCGATCGAAAAATGGGAAAGTGCAGCCAGGCTTCTCGGACCACGGTTCGAGACGTTCTTCAGCCACGTCTTCTCAATCTATGGGCGCGGCGACACGAAGATCATTGCCGGCGTTCGCCGCACCATCCGCGAGGTTGGCGGCCCGGAAGCGTTCCTCAACGACATTGTTGCGCCGCTGTCGAAGGCGTACGACGCGGTCGTGCGTGCCGGTGACGTCAACCTGAATATCGATCCCGACGTGCGGCGCTATCTGGTGTACCTTGGCCGCCTACCCGAGGGCGACTGGGCGCCTGCCGCAATCCTCGCGATGCAGCAGTACGAAAGCGATCCTGCGCGCGCTATGTTGTTGCTGAAGGAAATCGATCGCCTTGCGCATCTGCTGCGCATCCTTTGCATCGGTGCGGGTAAGCGCAACCGCCGCCTGGCGGACGTTGTTCAGCTCATCAAATCCCGTGCGCCGGTCCAGCCGGGCGAGGGGCCCTTCGCCCTGACGCGCGATGAGGTGCGCAATGTCAGCTATCACCTGCGATCGATGTATCGGCGCGACGCGCAGGTCTGCAAACAGCTCCTGCTGCGCCTCAACGACGAGCTGTCGCGTAGCACCACGGTGCTGGATCCGAAGGACTACAGCGTCGAGCACGTTCTACCGCAGCGTCCCGGGGCCTCAAGCGAGTGGCGCCGATGGTTCGCCGACGGCGAGGAGCGCGAAATGTGCACCGAGAGCCTCGGAAATCTTGTCGCCGTTACGCAAAAGCAGAACGACCGCGCCCGCAACCAGGAATTTTCGCGCAAGCGGGAGATCTATCGCGGCGGTGTCGACGACCCGCCGGTGCTCTCCATAACCCGCGATGCTGTTGAGGCGAACGTCTGGCGCGCCGAGGAAATCCGCGCCCGCGAGGCCAAGCTCCTCGGCCTGATCCGCGAGACTTGGCAAATCGAGGTCGCGGGAATGCAGGGCACACGCAGCGACGTCGCCTAGGACGGTCCAAGGCAACAGCTGAGGAATCCCGGCCGCCGCCGCTAATGCGCGCCGCGCGAGAGCCGGCTATCGGCTCTCGCAACAGTTACCGCGTTGAAGCTTCAGCAACGCGTGGGACTTGGAAAATTCAGGCAGCCATCAGCTTGCCGCTGAGCGCCTTGTCGATCAGCGCACGCGTTTCATCGATGCCGTACAACTCGATGAAGCTGCCAAATCGAGGACCCTTCTCCTCGCCCAGCAGCACCTCGTAGATCGCGTTGAACCACGCATTCGAGACACCGGGACGCTCAGGCGTCGCGCCCTTGGCGTTGAAGTCCTGATAGCGAGGCACGGAGCGCCCGACGTCATACAGCAACGCCTGCAGTTCCTCCGCCGTCGCATCGGGATTGGCCTTGGCCAGGGCATCCGATAGCGCGCGCAGCGCCGCCATCTCCACATCGTCCGCGGCGCGGTACTTTTTCCGCGGCTTCACGAAGTCGGTGTAATAGCGCACCGCGTATCCCGCCATCTCGTCCAGCAGCGGGTGCGTCTCGGGGCTGACGTCTTTCACGTGGCGGCGAATGAAGCCCCAAAGGACGTCTTTCTCGTCCGCGTTCGAGGCCGCCACGAGATTGAGCAGCAGCGCGAACGTGATCGGCACATTGGCCGCCGGAGGATGGCCGCCGTGGATATGCCAGACGGCGTTGTCCAGTTTGCCCTTGTCGTCCTGGCGCGAATACGCACCGAGCAACTGCAGATACTCGTCGACCGCGCGCGGGATGACATCAAAGTAGAGGCGCTTCGCCGTCTTCGGCTTCTGGTACATGAACAGCGACAGGCTTTCCGGGCTCGCGTAGCTCAGCCAGTCGTCGATGGTGAGGCCATTGCCCTTCGACTTGGAGATCTTCTCGCCCCTGTCGTCGAGGAACAGCTCATAGTTGAAGCCTTCCGGGGGCGTCCCGCCGAGCGCCTTGCAGATGCGCGATGACAACAGGACGGAATCGATGAGGTCCTTGCCCGCCATCTCGTAGTCGACCCCAAGTGCCGTCCAGCGCAACGCCCAGTCGGCCTTCCACTGGCACTTCACGGCGCCGCCAGTAACCGTTGTCTCGACCTTCTCACCCGTCTCGGGATCGATATAGACGACCGTGCCTTTGCGCGGGTGGCGCTCGATCATCGGCACCTGCAGCACGCGGCCCGTGCGCGGTGAGACCGGCAGGAATGGCGAGTACGTGGCACGGCGCTCCGGTCCGAGCGTCGGCAGGATGATGTCCATGACCTTGTCGTACGCCCGCAGCATCTTCAGCAGCGTCTCGTCGAGCTGGCCCGACTTGTAGGCTTCCGTCGCCGACATGAACTCGTAGGAGAAGCCGAACCGGTCGAGAAACGCGCGCAGCATCGCGTTGTTATGATGAGCGAAGCTCTCGAACTTGCCGAACGGATCGGGCACCGTCGTCAGCGGCTTGTCGAGAGCTGCGTGCAGCAGCTCCTGGTTCGGCACGTTCGACGGAACCTTCCGCAAGCCGTCCATATCGTCCGAGAAACAGATGAGCCGCGTCTTGCGCTTTCCTTCGGTCAGGATCTCGAAGGCATGGCGCACCATGCTCGTGCGCGCCACCTCTCCGAAGGTGCCGATGTGTGGCAGGCCGGACGGGCCGTAACCGGTTTCGAAGATGACCGTCTTCTCAGCGCCCCCCTCCAGTTTCTCGAGCCGCTTGATGAGGCGACGGGCTTCCTCGAAGGGCCAGGCCTTCGCATCGGCAATTGCGGACGAGGGAACGGCGTTGGTGGACGACATCGCGAGTTGTTTCTGTGTCTGGATGGGTTGGAGCGTGAAGCAGTGGTATTTAGGCGGCCGGAACCCTAAGTTCCGGCCCGTGTGCGCGTCAACGCGTTGCTTGCGTCGGGGCGCCAATGACGCGGTTTTCCAATGACGGTTTTGATTGGGACCGCCGTGCCAGGGGAGTGGCTATACGTGCAGGCCGAACGAAAAGCAAAGCAAGCACTTTCGCAGCAGGAAGCCCTGATCTACGCGATGGTCGCCGCCGCGGCCTGCGATAGGACCATCTCCGATGTGGAGATCGCCCGGATGCACGCCATGGTGCGGGAGTTGCCGGCCCTGCGCGGTCTGGAAGATGCCTGGTTCAGCCAGGAAGCGCAGGATTGCGGAAGGCTGCTCGCAAAACCCGATGGCATGAATAAAGTGATCCGTCTGGTTTCAGAGGCGCTGGTCGGCGAAGCCCGCGAGATCGCCTATGTGCTGGCCGCCGAAGTTGCCGCCAGCGACCTCGCGCTCAAGGACGACGAGCGCAACTATCTCGCGCTGCTGGCCGACGCACTGCAGCTGGACGAGCTCGTGCGTGCCGCCTTGGCGCGCTCCGCCCACGTCCGCCATAGGGCGCTCTGAACTGCGCATTGAACGGGCGCCGCCCGTCGCGAGCAGTATTTCAATAAATGCTATTTTTGTGCATAAAGGCTTTGCATTCGTAAGATATTCTTTAGCAGCGTTGGTAATTCAATAGTTTTAGGAGTGGTCGCCCGCCCTGAAGCAAGGTCTTACAACGATGCATGCGCGCGAAGATCTTGCCCTCGCTCTCGATGTCGCGCCGCATACGCCAACAGCTCTCGTCGACGAGCGAGGCTGCCTGCACGGCTGGTCGTCCGTTTTTGCCGATGTCCACGGGCTGAAGGGCCACGAGATACGCGGCAAACCAATCTCATATTTCTGGCCTGAGCTCGACGCGGAACGCTGGGCGGCCCTGTGGCGCCGCATCCAGCAGGGAGAATCGGCGCTTGTCGTCCATGTCGAGGAGCATGGTGCCGCGAAAGGTGACACGGTCGAACTCGAGATCGACCGCTTCGTGTGTGACGGCAGCTACTTTGCAAAGGTCGAGCTGCGGCGCTCGGCAGCTTGGCGCCTGCATTTGATGCAGCAGGACATACTCGAGGCAATGGCGAGCGGCGCGCCATTGAAGAGCATCATGGATCGGCTCTGCCTCAAGGTCGAGGAGATGGCCCCCTCGGTGGTTTGCTCGGTGCTGCAGGTCGACCGCCACCAGCGCATGTTCCACGTCGCGAGCCCCAGCCTTCCAGCGCACTATGCGCATTGCGTGGATGGCGTAACCGCTGGCCCCAAAGTCGGGTCGTGCGGCACCGCGATCTACCTTGGTGAAGCTGTTGAAGTCACAGAAATCGCCACCGATCCGCTTTGGGAGGATTACCGCCACCTGGTCCTCCCGCTCGGCATGCGTGCGTGCTGGTCCAGCCCCATCAAAGGTTCGGATGGACGCGTTCTCGGTGCCTTCGCTTTCTATTATCTTCGCCCGCGCGGCCCGACCCGGCTTGAACGCCAGATCGTCGCGACGTGTTTGCACCTGTGCATGATCGCGCTGGAGCACGAGGAGACGAGGGCGCGGGCCTTTGAGTTGTCATTCACTGACCCGTTGACACGCCTCGCCAATCGAAACCGCTTTCAGGAGCGGCTCGGCGAGTGCCTGGCCATGGCATGCGACAGCCGGCAGCGGGTCGCCGTACACTACATCGGCCTGGACGGCTTCCGTGCCATCAACGAGACGCTCGGCTATGAGGCCGGTGACGAGCTTCTGAAGAGCGTCGCCAATCGCCTCGTCAGCATCGCCAAGACGCACGAAACCGCCACCCGCATCGGCGGCGGCGAATTCGCGCTGATCCAGACTGGCAATCTCAAGGACGAGGATATTGCTAACCGCGCACGAAAGATCGTTGATGTGTTGGGCGCGCCATATAGTGCCGCGAATAGGCAACTCCACCTCGGAACCAGCATCGGGATTGCGATTGGACCCGATGACGCAAACAGCGCTCACGATTTGATCCATGACGCCGCCCTCGCCATGCGTCGCGTGAAGGAACTCGGGCGCGGGTCCTATATCTTTTACGAAAAAGACCTCAACGACCGCATGCAGCGGCAGCGTCTGGTCGAGTCGGATTTGCGCGGTGCCCTGGCGCTTCGCCAGTTCGAGCTGCATTTCCAGCCGATCTACAACCTTCAGACTGGCGCGATCGAGGCTGGCGAGGCGCTGTTGCGATGGCTGCACCCCGAATGGGGCACGATTCGACCCTCGGAATTCATCCCGATCGCGGAACAGTCTGGGCTCATTGAGGAGATCGGTACGTGGGTCATCCGCGAGGCTTGCATGGCAGCTTCCAAATGGCCGGTCTCAGTCTCCATCGCCATCAACCTCTCCCCACGCCAGTTCGACAATCCCGATCTCGCAAAAATCATAGCTTCGGCACTCGCGATGTCTGGATTGGAGCCGCCGCGGCTGGAGTTGGAAGTGACGGAATCCGTCTTGCTCAATGACAGCCCGGTCAACGCTGCGCTCCTGTCCGCGCTCTCCGGAATGGGCATCGCCATCGCACTCGATGACTTCGGTACGGGGTACTCCTCGCTGAGCTACCTGCACCGGTTCAAATTCAATCGCGTGAAGATGGACCACTCGTTCGTACGCGATATCGTGCGCGATCAGGGATCACTCAAAATCGTCCGCGCCATTGTAATGCTGGCTCACAGTCTCGGTCTTGAGGTGACCGCCGAAGGCGTCGAGACGGATGAGCAGCTTGCGGCCGTCCGCGGGGAGGGCTGTGACGCGGTACAAGGCTACTACACCGGCGCGCCGATGACGCTGGCGGCATTCATCGCGTGCTTGGGCCACGACGGTCGCGACCAGGCCCGGCTGCCTGATCTGGCAGAAAACGCTCGAACTGTTTCCATCTGAATGTTACAATATTGCACTTCGCCGTCTCGGTGATGGCGCACCAATAAGCGCGGGCAACAGCCCCGATTTGGGAGAAAACGATGAAGTTTCCGATCACTGCGGCTGTGCTTGGCGCAGCCATGCTGCCATTGGCCGTCGCCGGCGCAAACGCCGCCAGTCTGACCTCAGGCAAGAAAATCGAGATCCGCGTCGACGAGGCGAAGGTCGAGGATGAAAAGAAGGCTCTGTGGGGTCAGTTCGGCGGCTGGTGCGCCATTGCCGAATGGCACCCTGCCGTGAAGACCTGCGAGGAGACCAAGGAAGGCGATACGGAGTACCGCACGCTGACCCTGCAGGACGGCGGAAAGATCAAGGAGAAGCTGCTCGAGCGCGGCAACGCCAGCTACAAGTACGAGATCGTCGAGAGCCCGCTGCCCGTAAAGAACTACGAAGCGCAGTTCACGGTCACGCCCGATGACGACGATCTCGACGAGGTCAATATCGTTTGGGCAGCCACCTACGATGCCGCTGACGGCAAGGAAGACGCCGAGGCGCGCAAGACCATCGACGGCATCTTCAAAGACGGCATCGAGAGCATCAAGGGCAAGCTCGGTGACAAGGTCGTCGAGAAGAAGAAAAAGAAGAAAGACGACTGATCTCAGCCTTCGGCTTCGCCGGCGCCGTTGACGAAAGCGTCGATGGCGTCGGCAGCTAGAGCCAGATTGCCCGACCGCGTGAAGCCACTGCCGCCGCGCGGGCCGAGATCGTGGTCGCCATCGCTCGCCCAGGCGAACCGGATCGACTTCGAGAGTTCATAGCTTTCGACCTGGCCCTTCCCGCCGAACGGATCGCGCTCGCCCTGCACGATCAGTGTCGGGCAGTCCAGCACTTCCAGGTGCGCGGTGCGCAGGTTTTCAGGTTTGCCGGGAGGGTGGAACGGGTAGCCGAGGCACACCAGCCCCGCGATCTCGCCGGCCTTGAACAACTCCCCTGCGATCAAACTCGCAACCCGGCCGCCCATCGATTTGCCGCCGATGAAAAGTTTCTGCCGGCGGCCGGCGATTGCCGTTCGAAGTTCTTCCACGGCCTCGCGATATTCGCTCACCAGCGTCTCGGCACGCGGCGGCGGCCGCCGTTTGCCGCCATGCCGCCGCGCCGCCATATAGTCGAACTCGAATCGCGATACCTCGATCCCGCGCTCGTTGAGCAGTAATGTCATCTTTTCGAGGAACGGGCTCGTCATCGCCGCGCCTGCGCCATGAGCAAGCAACAGGTGGTGTTTTGATGAATTGGGGCCGCTCGTTATAAAATCGGTCACGTCGAAGGGTGCCTCGGTCGGGTTCGTGATTAACTTCTCACTGCTGCGGTAGGTCGCTTTTTGGCCGTAGCCGACTAGTATGGCCACGACATTGCTATTGGGGGAGCTATGCAACGCACCCGAACATTCATACTCGCCGGATCGCTATTAGCGGTCTCTGCGGCAAACGCAGCCGAGCCCTCTTCGGGCACCACGGTCAAAGTCCCAGCCCCCGTGGCAGCGACACGCGCACCGGTGCCGGCGCCTGAGCCGAAGTCGAATGCCGCCGCGCCAGCCACCGCGAAGACGGGCGATAAAAAGCACGCCGACACCAAGGACGCCAAGGACAAGAAACCGAAGATCCTGGCCCGAGATCTGTTTGGCAAGGCCAAGAGCGCCGCTGACCTGACACCGCGCTCGATCGGCTGGTACGCGAAAGGATGCCTCGCCGGCGGCGTGCATCTCGCCGACGCCGGTCCTGATTGGCAGACGATGCGCCCCTCGCGCAACCGCGCCTGGGGCCATCCCAAGCTCATCGCATTGTTGAAGCGCCTGGCGTCGGAGGCCAAGCAGGACGGCTGGCCAGGGCTGCTCGTCGGTGACATTTCTCAACCGCGCGGCGGGCCGATGTTGACCGGACATGCCAGCCACCAGGTCGGCCTCGACGCCGACATCTGGCTGACGCCGATGCCCAATCGCGTGCTGACGCGTCGCGAGCGCGAGGACATCAACGCGACATCTATGCTCGACAAGACGAGCCTGTCCGTCGACCCGAAGGTCTTCACGCCCGCCCATGTTGCCCTGATCAAGCGCGCCGCGTCATACCCGCAGGTCGAGCGCGTCTTCGTGCATCCTGCGATCAAGAAAGCGCTGTGCGAAGCGCCCGGCAAGGACCGTTCCTGGCTTTATAAGGTGCGCCCCATCTGGGGGCACTTCTACCACTTCCATATTCGCATTGGCTGCCCGAACGGAGGCTGCGAGACGCAGCCCGCCGTCAAGGGCGAAGACGGGTGCGGATCGGAGCTCAAAAGCTGGCTGAAGGACATCGAGGCATCGCTGAAGCCGAAGCCCAAGCCGCCCGGTCCCGAGGTGCCTTACGTGGCGCCGAGCGCCAAGCGGCAGATCACGATGGATCAGCTGCCCGCCGAGTGCAAAGTCGTGCTGAGCAGCCCCTCCGTGCCCCCGCCGGCAGACGAGGCGATGGCCGCGACGCCAACCGCCGCGACCAAGAAGTAGCCAGCGGCCGCTTATTCGGCCGCTACGCCGGTCGGCGCCGGACAAGAAACGCCGGTGCCGCCAAGACCGCAGTACCCATGCGGTACCTTCGACAGGTACTGCTGATGGTAGTCCTCCGCGAAGAAGAACTCAGGCGCCGGCAGAACTTCGGTCGTGATCTGACCGAGACCATTCGCCGTCAGCGCCTTCTGATATTCCGCCTTGGAAGCTTCGGCGGCAACGCGCTGGGCGTCATTGAAGTAATAGATGCCCGAGCGATATTGCGTCCCCATGTCGTTACCCTGACGCATACCCTGCGTCGGGTCATGGCTCTCCCAGAACGTCTTCAAAAGTTCGGCGTAGCTGAGTTGTTTTGGATCGTAGACCACCAGCACCACCTCATTGTGCCCGGTCTGCCCCGTGCACACTTCCTGGTAGGTCGGGTTCTGCGTGAAGCCGCCGGCATAGCCGACCGCTGTGATCCAGATGCCGTTACCGATGTTCCAGAACTTGCGTTCCGCGCCCCAGAAGCATCCAAGGCCGAACATCGCGACCTCGAGACCGGCA
This sequence comes from Hyphomicrobium sp., assembly GCA_030148725.1. Taxonomy (GTDB): domain Bacteria; phylum Pseudomonadota; class Alphaproteobacteria; order Rhizobiales; family Hyphomicrobiaceae; genus Hyphomicrobium_A. The sequence goes on along the minus strand of JASBSU010000017.1, from coordinate 3,953 downwards.
GGATAGGGTCCCTTCAGCGGCCGCGAGAAGATGTCGTGCTCATCTGCGGTCGGGATGGGCGTCGAACGCCCCGGCAGGGCCGTTTCGGCCGTTGGCATGAGCGACTTGTTCTTACGGAAAAGCATGGCTCAACCCGGATTTGATTGCGATTTCGCCTGATATAGTGTCTCGGCGGCCGCTGCGGCAGATCCCATTAGGGTCATGTTATCGTGATGTAATCTGCGCAGAGTGCCCGGTAACGTTTAGGGGCCCGATAACGACGTGGGGCCGTGACGATTAGGGGGAAGTGAACGATGGCCGACGTTGCAGCGAGCGAAGCCGTGATGCCCGCGCCGGCTCCCAGCTCCAGCCCGCGCACCGTGTACGCTGCTGGCGGTGGCCGCAAGCTCGCGTTCTCCTTCGTTTTCCTGCTGCTGCTCCCCTTCTTCATCAGCCTGCCTCCGATGCTGTTCTGGCGCATCTCGCAGGGACACTGGAACGGTACACCGGGCCTCATCGTCCTGGCGATCGCCTTCACCTTCATCATGTTCCTGGTCGTCGTCGAGCTGATGCACTCGCTGCTGGCGCGTATCGAACTCGGCGAGAAATCCGTGAAGATGACGCTGCCCTCGGGACGCGGGCCGACGCCGATCGTGCGCTACCGCACACATGACATCCCCTACGATCAGATCAAGGCTGTCGAGACGCGCCGCGAGATCTACGGCGGATCGGTTGCGCCGGTCCTTCTGCAGGGCGCGCGCCTGATCTTGAAGGACGACACTGCGGTCAAGCTCGGCTACGTCAGCGAGGCCAACTCCGATCCGTGTTTCCCCTACCCGGAGATCGCGCAGAAGATCGCCGAGCGCGCCGGCCTGACCGTCGAGCATAAGGGCAATGTGCGCCGCTCAGTGCAGAAGAAGTATCTCGGTATGAAGCAGGGCTTCCTCACGCCTGGGGACGGCACCGTCGAGGAGGCCGAGATCGCGGCGCTCAACAAGAGCCATCGCGGCTGGGTGATGCGCCTCATCACGCTGCTCGTTGTGATGGTGATCGGCGGTATCGCGCTAGATATCGCCTTTCCGCCCAGCAGCGGCCTCCCGCCCGCTCTGACGAGCATTACGAAAGCGGTCACGCAGGGAACGATGACCACGGCGCCTGCCGCCAAGCAGCCCGAGAAGAAGAAGTGACGCAACGGAAGGTGCGTGTCAGTTCACGTGCACTTTCATCTGCTGGCGGCGCCGACCGAAATAGCCGCAGACGAGAGCCAGCGTCCCAAACAGGACCGACATCGGTGCACTGAGCACGCTCAGCAGTATCGGATTCCAGACCAGCTCATGCGTTGTGGCAATGATGTTGGCGCGCGTCGCCACGAGCGAGGCGGGTGCCAGCTCGGCCCAATAGTTGATGACGCTGTGCGCCTGGAAGTGCCCCGTCCCATTGAGCGCCGGCGTCGCATCGGCGACGAGCGCGATGACCGCAATCAGCGCGAACACGCTGGCAAGGAAGCGCAAGCTGGCCACGGATATTCCTCCGTCGGGTCTGTGTGAGACGCCTGACTAGCACAAATCGCTGCGCCGCGCCTCTCCGCAGGGCGAACCCGCTTAAACGCAACGACTATCCGGTGCGCGTCACTTCACTTAGCCGCGCAGCGGCAAGGGGCCAAGGGCCCCCGGCGCGAGCGCCGGCTCTCAACTTGCGCGACGCCCGCCGCAAACAAAGCTTCTCTCAACTCGCGTCACTCAAGAGAAACATGCAGATCGCTCAGCGTCGCCACGGCATCCTGGCCGGCGTAGATAAAGCCATCGACGCCCGCAGCGCGCAGCGCGGCCTCCGCTTCGCCCGGACGACCCGCGAGCAACACGCGCTCGGCGCCTGCAGCCTTGAGCGCCTTCGCAGTCGCCTCCGCATCGCGCGCGTAAACTTCGTCAGACGATGCAATGCAGGCGATTTTTGCGCCGGACGCCTTGAACGCATCAGCCGCTTCGGCCGCGGTCTTGTAGCCGTCGCTGGTGAGCCCTTCGATGCCACCGGCCGCGAAGTAGTTCCAGATCCACTGCGAGCGGCGGTTGTGATCGACGATGTCGCCAAGGTTCGCCATGAAGATCGTCTTGCGCTTGCCCGTCTTGGCGAGGAAAGCGTCGCCCGCGTCGCGCAATGCTTCGAACGCCTCCGCAACGCGGTGCGGCATCAGCGGACGGATAGCGGCCGCAGGTGCCGCGGCCGGTGGCGCGTAGGGCGTGATCTTGACCCCGTCATCGCCGAGAAACGGAAACACCGACACGCCGGTGAGTTCGGTGCGGCCGGTGGCAACGGACTTGGCGCGCGTCTCGGCGACCTTCGCGATATCATCTTGGATCGCGCCGCTCGTCAGCGCGGCGATCAAACCGCCCTTGCTTTCGATGCCCTGGAACAGCTCCCAGGCCTTTTTGGCGAGATCGCTGGTCAGCTTTTCCACATACCAGGAGCCACCGATCGGATCGACGACGCGGCCGAGCTGGGATTCTTCCTGCAGCACCAGCTGCGTGTTGCGCGCGATGCGCCGCGCGAAGCGATCGGGCACGCCGAGCGCCCATGTGAAGGGCAGCACGGTGATCGCATTGGCGCCGCCGAAGGCCGCCCCCGCGCACGCCGTCGTCGTGCGCAGCATGTTCGTCCACGGATCGCGCTTCGCCATCATGCGCGCCGAAGTGATCGCACTGATGTGCATGTCGTTGGCGGGCGCGCCCGATGCCTCGGCGATGCGCGCGATGATGGTGCGCGCTGCGCGAACCTTTGCTGCGTTGAGAAAGAGATCGGTATCCACCGCCACCGCGAACGCCAGTTGCGCGAACGCATCCTTCGGCGCGATGCCCGCCGCCTCGAATGCACGCAGATAGGCGACCAGCGCGGCGGCGAGGAACGCGAGTTCCTGAGCTTCGCTGGCGCCGGCCTCGTGCGGGATGCTGGCATCGATGAGGACCGATGTCAGCGGACGCCCCGCGCCCTTCGCTTCGCCCGCAAGCTGGACCGCCTCCGCGATGGCCTTGTCGATCGATGTCCAGGTCGCGCCGAAGCGGGCGAACGTTCCGATCGGATCGACGTTGAGGCGCGAGACGGCCGTGCCGCCCGCCTCGGGCTTCAGCGATGCGAGCGCTCTGAGGTAATGCCGCGCCGCTTCCAGTCCGGCGATGCCGCCTGCAAGCTGGATCGGCGCATAGTCCACATAGACGCCCGTCAGCGTCGCTGCCGCATCGTCGGCGTTGGTGATCTTGATGCCGATCTGCCCGGGGCCTGCGATCTGGAGCACAGCGCCATTGGCGCCGCCTTCCAGTTCGTCGAGGATCACCTTGTTCGCTGCAGAAGGGTCCGCCTCGATCACGCGTTGATGGATCTGCCAGCCATGTCCTTCCGCCGTAGCTTGCGCGCCGCGCGTGAACGGCGCCGAGCCGGGCACAGCGCTCGCCGATCCTGGCAGAGTATCGCCTCGCGTATAGAGCGGCTCGATGCGCAGCCCGTCCGCCGTCTTGGCGACAAGCTTCTTGTCGAAGTCAGCGCCCTTCAGCGCCTTGTCGACGAGCTGCCGCCACTTGTCGTAGTCGGCGGGAGCAAAGCCGGAAGCGAGCGGCAGTTCGGCGGTGTCGGTCATGGGCAGATCGGTCTCGTTGTTCTGGATCAGTCGCCGCGCGAGGCAGCCGTCTCTTCTATAGGTGTATCAGGAGCGTGTTCGCACGCGACAAAGCAGGCGTCAAAGCCTCCCGCGTCGCATCGGTGTGCAGCGCCGTGGAAGCCCCAAGTCCCTCATGCAACCGATGTTTGCAATGGGTTTGGTCGCATGCCAAGAAAAACAGGCATGCTCGTGCCGAGTCGCTTAATGCACCGGCGTCTCGAAGCCTGATTGGAGCCCCGCACATGCCCGATAAGCACAAGTCCGCAGCGGCCGAAAATCCTGCTGCCGACCCGCGCTTCTTCGCCCAGAACGGGCGGATACTGATCGG
>JASBSU010000012.1 GCA_030148725.1 Hyphomicrobium sp. | reverse complement strand
CGCTTTCGACCAATCGCAGTTGCTACGGCTGCCGCGTCCGGTCGCCGAGGTGATCATCGGCAATCCTTCGATTGCGGATGTGGCCGTTCAGGGCGGCAATCTGCTCGTCATCACCGGCAAGTCTTTCGGCGTCACGAATATCATTGCGCTCGACGCGGACAGAAACGTCATCCAGGACCAGCGCGTGATTGTCGACCAGGACGATCGGCGCACGGTCGCGCTCTATCGCGGCTCGCTGCGCCAGACGTATACCTGCGCACCAAACTGCTCGCCGGCGCTGATCATCGGCGACGACCTTAAGGTATTCGACGACCTCAACAAGGCCGCGCAGGCCAAACGGGGCGGCTCGACCCCAGCTCGGCAGCAGTCTCCCGAGTAAGCTTCCGCTGAGACCAGTCCTGGGGCGCCGCGTTAACATCTCAGCAACTAATGTCCGGCGAATTTCAGACGAAGTAACATATACTTCAGGAACCAAAAGTTACCGTCCCGGCAATGTCTGCCGAGGACCGTACATGACTTTGCCGACCAAGCGCCGCGCGGGCCAAGCAGCGCGGACCAGTAATCACTTCGCGTCCAACGAGGACGGCGCGACGGCCGTCGAGTTCGCGCTGATCGCCCTGCCGTTCTTCATGTTCGTATTCGGCATCATCGGGTATGGGCTCTACTTCCTTACCTCCACCTACCTCGAGCACGGCGTTGAATCGGCTGCGCGCAAAATTCGCACCGGCGAAGTCGCCAGCGGCGGGGCGAACGGCAAAGCGATGACAGTCGGAGAATTCCGCACGCTTGTCTGCAACGCGTCAAAGCCTGTCATCGACTGCAGCAAGATGCGGGTTCACGTTCAGCACGGTGAGAACTGGAGCAGCATCTTTCCCCAGGCCTGTGTCAACGCCACCGGCTCGATGAACGATTCCACGGGTCAAACCGGCGAGAGCCTTGCGAACTACGCTGGAGGCGCGAGCGAAGTCGTGCTGGTGACGGTCTGCTACCAGTGGGATCTCGCCACGGCCTTCAGCTTTCTGAAGCTCGGCAGCAACGGCGGCGCGGGGCCGGCCATCATCCAGGCGGCGACTGCCTTCAAAAGCGAACCTTATAACTGAAGCACGAGGCGAAGATTGTGATGCGTACGCTTTTGAACGCTCGGACTTGGCGCGGCTTGTGGCGCAACGTCGATGGCGTCGCCGCGGTGGAGTTCGCCTTTCTCGCTCCTCTGCTCATGCTGATGCTGCTCGGAACCATCGAGCTCGGGCGCGCCATCAATACCGACCGTCATTTCACGCAGGCGGTCTCATCGACCGGCGATCTCGTGGCGCGCGAGGAGTATCTCGGCAAGAGTGAGAGCGGCGCTACGTCAAACCTCAACAACATGATGCTTTCGATAAAGCATCTCATGCAGCCGTATGATGCCTCGACGCTTAAGCTTGCGGTCTACTCGGTGAAGGTCTCCAGTACCGATGCCAACAAGGCAAAAGTGCAGTGGAGATACTCGTACAACAACATGCCGGTGCCGGCGGAGTGCTCGGACTACAGCCTTCCAAAGGATATCGCGGTTAAAGGTGGCAGCGTTATCGTTGTGGACGCGACCTATAACTTCAAATCTCTTTTCGGTAGCTACGTACCGGGCATGACTCCAAGTATGACGTGGAAGGAAAAGTCCTTCCACATCCCGCGCAACTCCTGCGTTGACTATGTCTCGGGCGATAATTGTCTGGACAAGTGCTGACCTGGGCCAGCAGCGCATGCTCTATTGGTCTTGCCAGTGACCTTTCGCGGCATATGCTATAAGATCGTCAGTCTACAAACGACTTAGCGTCGGATAATGAGCACATGGGACGACGATCAATCCATACTCCGGAAGAATTGCGCGAATTAATAATAGAAGCCACGACGTCCATCGTCGAGCAAGGCGGCCTCGAAGGGCTGTCTGCGCGGGAGATTGCCAAGCGCATCGGCTATTCGCCGGGCACGCTCTACAACGTCTTTGAAAACCTGGACGACCTTCTCCTGATCATCGAGGCGCGACTGCTCGACGATCTTGCGGATCGACTAGCGAGCACCGACGCTGCAGGCACTCCATCGGATCGTCTGCGGCGCATCGTCGGCACTTATTTCACGTTCACGCAGGAGCGCCCCAAACTCTGGAACCTGCTGAACGAGCATCGCATGCCGGCGGGCCGCGCGGTTCCAGAGTGGTACCAGGAGAAGCTCGACAAGTTGCTCGCGGTACTCGAAGAGGCGCTGGCGCCACTGATCACCGCGAGCGATCCGGGTACCCGGCGACGACATGCGCGTACCCTTTGGGCAAGCGTGCACGGGATGACGTCGTTATCGACTGCGGACAAGCTCTCGCACGTTACGGCACATTCTGCGCGGGCCCTGCTCGACGACCTCGTGCACAACTACGTTGCTGGTCTTCAGTCAGCGCACCAGCACGACGGTGCCCCCGCCCGCTCCTGATTGCTCAGGGCGTGGCGGGCGTTTGGGTTGCAGTGGCTGGTGCCTCGGTCGCGGAAGGGAGCGAGCCGGTTGCCGAGGGCGTGCCCGCGGCTGACGGCGTCGCTGCGATCGCGCGGTGGGGCACCATGCCCGCAAACCAGATGTCCTTCGGCAGCAGCCGGTCATTCAGTGCAGTCCACATCGGGCGCGACGTGAGCCCGCCGAAGAATGTCGTCATCGGCGGCGTGACGATCAGGAGCGCCACGGCGGCCGCCCCCATCAACGCCGAGCCCAGCTTGTTGCGGTTGTCGAAGGGCTTGAAGGCGGTTCCGAACGATTTCTTGATGTGGTTCCCGAGCACGTCGACGGAATAGATCTCGTCGAGAATGAGGTGCGTGAGGAAGCCGATGAACAGGAAGCCACCAGCCAGCCACGCAACGCCGTCGGGACGATCAAAGACATAGTAGAAGATGAGGACGGTCGCGAACGCGGAAGCCAATCCGGCGATCCACGAATGCCAGACGCCGCGATGGTTGGTCAGCCGGTGGAATGTCTGGTGCAGACCATAGCGGACGAACAGGAGCGAACCGAGCCACAGGATCCACATCTCGGCGATGGATAGCCGAGGCGCAAAGTGGAATAGCAGCGCGAAGGAAAAGAAGACCGCGAGCCCTGCGAACAGCGCGCGACTGGGGCGCGAATCTTTCAGATCGATATCGGGCAGGACCGAGCCGAGCGACCCGGCAAGCGTCACGGCCACGAGGTTTTCCGGGGCGATCACATCTGCTGCCAGGGTCAGCGTGGCCAGCGTGCCTGCGACGATCGTTCCGACCACGATATGCGTCGGGAAGTTTGCCATGGACGTGCCCTCCACTCTCCCACCGCAGCCATTCGGCCGCTCGTCACAGTCCCCATCAGATTCTCGCGCGGCCGGGGAGAGAGGAGCGTGTGATGTATGTGGAAAACGAAGGACGGCAACGCGATAGGACGCATGGCCTTGGGGCTTGCCCTTCGATGCCATAACCCTTTAATGGCGCCGATGAAATCTCTCGCTGAGCCAGATCGCAGTCGCCACCAATTCATCGCCGGCGCGAGCATTGCCGTCGCGCTTCTGGTGCTGGGCATCAAGTATTTCGCCTTCCTGATGACGGGAAGCGTGGCGCTGCTTTCTGATGCCATGGAAAGCATCGTCAACGTGGTGACGGCGATCGCAGCGCTCATCGCGATCCGCATCGGCTCCCAGCCGCCAGACCACGGGCATCCATTCGGCCACCACAAGGCCGAGTATTTCGCAGCCGTTCTCGAAGGCGCGCTGATCATCGTCGCGGCCGGTCTGATCTTTAAAGAAGCGATAGACGCACTCCTCACACCGCGGGCGCTCGACCAGCCGGTGGCCGGCCTGATCGTCAGCGGCGTTGCGACTGCCATCAACGCGGCGTGGGCTGCGGTGCTCATTCGACGTGGACGGGCGTTGAGCTCGCCGGCCATGGAGGGCGACGGAAAGCATCTGCTCAGCGACGTGATCACGTCCGTGGGCGTCATCGTCGGACTGATCCTGGCGACCGTTACGGGGTGGAGCGTGCTCGATCCGCTGATCGCCGCTGTCGTCGCCGTCAACATCCTGCGCATCGGCTATGGCCTGGCAGTGTCGTCGTTAAGCCAGCTCATGGATCAGGCGGCCTCGCCGGACATCGAGGCACGCATTCGCGAGGCGATCCGCGCCAACGGGGAAGGCGCTTTGCAGGCGCACGACATCAGAACCCGTACCGCGGGGCCGCAGACGTTCATCGAGTTTCATCTGGTCGTGCCGGGCGGGATGACGGTGCAGATGGCCCACGCGATATGCGACCGGATCGAGGACGCCCTCGAGCGGGAACTCGCCAATACGGACGTCGTCATTCACGTCGAGCCGGAATACAAGGCGAAGCCGAAGGGCGCGGTGGAGCTGTGACGGCGGCATCGCCGGCGCTCAAAACCGTCGTCTCAACCTGGTTGCACGGCGCTGCGCTTCCCCGCTAATAGCGCCATGGACACCGATCATCTCCCCGGCGTCAGGCTGTTCGTCGATGTTCCGCTGTCGGGCGGCGCGGTGATCGCGTGCACGCCCGAGCAGGCGAACTATCTTGTGAACGTGCTGCGGCTGGGGTCTGGGGCCGAAATTCTGATCTTCAACGGGCGCGACGGCGAATGGCTCGCCCGCGTCGCTGAGGCCGGCAAGCGGCGCTGCACCCTCACCGGCGTCAAACAGGTGCGCCCGCAGCTCGACGGCCCCGACGTGCACTATTGTTTCGCGCCGCTGAAGCACGCGCGGCTGGACTACATGGTGCAGAAGGCAGCGGAACTCGGCGTTGCCCACCTGCAGCCCGTGCTGACGCGACGTACGGTCGCCGCGCGCGTCAACCTCGACCGCATGCGGGCGAACGCCATCGAGGCGGCGGAGCAATGCGGCGTGCTTCGTGTGCCGCGCGTCGGGGAACCGATGAAGCTCGACACGCTGCTTGCGAACTGGGACGCATCGCGGCACCTCATCTTCTGTGACGAAGCCGCGGAGATTACCAGTCCGCTTGCCGCGCTCGGCGCCGTTGCGGCCGGCCCACTCGGCGTCCTGATCGGCCCGGAAGGCGGGTTCGATGCCAGCGAGCGGGCGATGCTGCTGGAGAAGCCATTTACGACGGCCATCTCACTCGGGCCGCGGATCATGCGGGCCGACACGGCCGCTGTTGCCGCGCTCGCGCTGGTCAATGCGGCCCTCGGCGATTGGCGTTAGGCTTCGCCAAAAGAAACGAGGCCGCCGGGGAGGCGACCTCGATTGCATTGCATCAGACGCGCGGGCCTACTTGCCGCACTTGTCGTCGAGCTTGTCCATCGCAGCGTCGTAGACCTTGCCGTCCTCAGATTCCGGGTCGAGGTCGGCGCCAGCCTCGAAGGCTGTCTGGAACTCCGGACCGAGCTGCTTCATGAAGCCGTCCATCTGCTTGTCGAGCTCTTCCGCCTTGCTGTCATCCTCGGCATCGGCGGACGACATGACCTTGCTCATTTCGCAATAGACCTTGAGCTTGGCCGCGTCATTGGCGACCGCGTCGAAGGTCTTTACCGCCGATTCGACCGCGGCGTTAGCGGCCAGAACCGGCGAGGAAACGAGGCCGCAGAGGGCAAAGGCGGCCAGGAACTTTTTCATTGTCTTCTCCCATAGAGTTACGAGCGAATAACGCGCAGGCGGCGATTGGCATGAGACGGCTTTGCGACTCGTCGATGCATATCCAAATCCTCCAACGACGGCGAGCGGTAAAAGCCGTCGCGACGGCAGGACAATCCGGCAGGGGATTCCTGGCGGGCAATAGTGTTTTTTTGTGGTAGCTGCATGTGGTCCCTTTGCCGCCGCCGCAGCGGCCCGGGTTGCACTTGCAGGCACGAGGCCTTAGAGGCTCGGCCTATCGAATACCGCAACCTCTCAGCGCTACAGTGGCTGCCGGCGAGCCCCTCGCGACCAGCCAACCACCGGATCTCAAAAGACTTCGTCGAACCCTGAAGGCTCCCTCGATGTCCACCCGCCAAGATGGTGCGCCAAGCCCGGCCGTCCGCTCGCGCGATGACCTCGTGGCGTGGATTGCGGCCGGAGAGAAGCCAAAAGACGCTTGGCGCATCGGCACCGAGCACGAGAAGTTCGTCTTCCATACTGATACCCTGACGCCGGTACCCTACGAGGGCGAGCGCAGTATCTCGGCTCTCATGAAATCGCTGATCACCCGGTTCGGCTGGGATCCGATCCTCGAGGGTGACACCATCATCGCCCTCAAGCGCGAGGGGTGCGAGATCTGCGGCAACATCAGCCTGGAGCCGGGCGGCCAGTTCGAGCTTTCGGGAGGGGCCGTCGAGACCCTGCATCAGACCGCCGCCGAGACGCGCGGACACCTGCGGCAGGTGCTGAGCGTCGGCGAGCAACTCGGCATCGGGTTCATCGGACTCGGGTTCTCGCCGAAGTGGACGCTCGCCGAGACACCCCATATGCCCAAGCAACGCTATGCGATCATGAAGCGCTACATGCCGACCGTGGGGTCGCGCGGGCTCGACATGATGTACCGCACGGCGACGATCCAGGTGAACCTCGACTTCGCAAACGAAGCCGACATGGTCAAAAAGCTGCGTGTCTCGCTGGCGCTGCAGCCGATCGCGACGGCCCTGTTTGCCTCCTCGCCGTTCACGGACGGGAAGCTCAACGGCTTCAAGTCCATGCGCAGCGAAGTCTGGCGCGATACCGACAAGCGGCGCACCGGCATGCTGCCCTTCGCGTTCGAGCCCGGCATGGGCTACGAGCGCTACGTCGACTACGCGCTTCAGGTGCCGATGTATTTCATCTATCGGGGCGGCCGTTACATCGACGCTTCCGGCGCTTCGTTCCAGGAGTTCCTCGATGGCAAGCTGCCGCAACTGCCGGGCGAGCGGCCGACGCTCGATGACTGGTCGGACCACCTGACGACGCTGTTCCCGGAGGTTCGCCTGAAGCGGTTCCTGGAGATGCGCGGCGCCGACAGCGGACCCTGGCAGCGCATCTGCGCACTGCCCGCCTTTTGGGTGGGCCTGTTGTACGACGAACAAGCGCTCGATGCCGCCTGGAACCTCGTCAAGGACTGGACCGAGGAAGAGCGCGAGACGCTGCGCAATACGGTGCCGAAAGACGGGCTGCAGACCCCATTCCGCTCGACCACCGTGCAGCAGCTCGCCCGCGAAGTTCTGCGCATTTCGCATAGGGGGCTGCGCGCGCGCCAACGCATCAATGCCGCCAGCCAGGACGAGTCCATTTATCTGGAGCTCCTCGACGAGGTGGCGCACTCGGGGCAGACCTTAGCGGATCGGTTGATCGCGCTGTACGAGGGCCCTTGGGACCGCCAGATCGATCATGTCTTTGAGGAATATGCCTTCTAAACGGCTGGCGCGACGGTTCAGGTTGTGTTCATCCTAGGCACCGTTTACTGGCCCTGGGGCACTATGGGCTATTCTCATGGCGTCCGTTTCCGTGGCCGGAACGGATGCAAACGGCGGGAGAAACAAGCGTGCTCGGACGCAAATTGAACTGGGCTTTGATGTGCGGCGTTGCGGTCATCGCCGCGCTCGTGGCCATCGGCTTGGCGTCGGGCGATCGAGTGGTGGCGGGCTCCTGCGGCTCAAGCTGCAAGAACGAATACAATCAGTGCCGCATCAATACAAAGGGCGCCGGCAGCTGCGAAATCGCGTTCACGCGCTGCATGCAGAGCTGCATTCGCAAGTAGCACAGACACGTCAGCTCACGTCCGTTGAGCGCCGTCGCGGATCAAAATCACAGCGAGCCGCCGCGGTCCGTGCGCGCCCATGACGATCTTCCCGCCAATATCGCCGGTTCGCGACGCACCGGTCACGAGATTGATGGTGCGGGGCACGACCCCTCCATTCTCGGCCAGGACACGGGCGATCGCGTCCTCGTAACTGGCTACGATTGCCTGCTCGCACAGCACGACGACGTGCGTGTCCGGCAAGAAGCTTAACGTCACTGGGTTGCCCGGACCCGAAGCGAGCGCGAGCGTGCCCGTTTCGGCGGCGCCGGCGAGGGCACGCGAAAGGCCGACGGCGTCATCAGCTTGCGCCGGACCGATGTCGACGACGAGATCGGATGCGTGATGCCACGGCAGCGAAGCGAGAATATTATCCTCGCCGCGCCGCAGACGCAGCGGCAGCCCGCGCGCTGAAAGGTAAGTTGCGATTGCCGCGGGGACTTCGTCAGCGGCCTGCACCTCGATGCGGTCGACACCCAACGCGGCGAGGCATTCCGCAAAGCGGGCTATTCGTTCGTCGCCTTCAAGCTTTGCGATGTTCGGCCTTGGATGCTTCGGCGCCGAGGCGATCCGCGCGGACGCCGCGCTGCGGCGCGCTGGAGCATGCGACGGATCGAGTGCCCCGCGGACGGCGCTTAGGATGCGGTTGCGGCTCATGGCGCCGGCCCTTCATCCCGCTCGCGCCGCTTCCAGAGATCCTGGAAAGTTGTGCCCTGCGGTGCGGGGAAGTCGCGCTGCCGCGTCCAGCGCTCGCCGAACGGGAGCCGACGGAGGATGCCCTTGGCGCCCGCCAAGGCGGACAGAATTGCCGCGGCGATACGGGCCGCAAGCCCGTAGGCGCGTGGACGCTTGGCGAGTTGCACCCAGGCTCGCAAAAACGTCCGGCTGCGCCAGTCATCGGATGCCGCAAACGCCTGCTCGCGCCAGCCACGCAGCATCGAGACGAGGGGGATCTCGACAGGGCAAACCTCCTCGCAGCGACCGCAGAATGTCGATGCCTGGGCGAGATGGCCGGCCTCGCCGACGCCAGCGAGCGCCGGTGTCAGCACGGCCCCGATCGGCCCCGGATAGACGGAGTCGTATGCGTGGCCACCGATGGCGCAATAGACCGGGCAGTGGTTCATACAGGCGCCGCAGCGTATGCAGCGCAAGATGGGGCGAAACTCGCTCTGCAAAAGCTCCGAGCGTCCATTGTCCAAGAGGATGACATGACAGCTCTGCGGCCCGGCATCGTCTTCAGGGCGGCGCGGACCCGTGACGATGGTCGTATAGGCGGTGAACGCCTGTCCGGTCGCGGACCGCGCGAGCAGGCGCAGCAGCGGCCAGGCGTCGGCGAGCGTCGGGACCAGCTTGTCGATCGTCGTCAGCACGATGTGCACCTTCGGCAGCGACATCGTCAGGTCGGCATTGCCCTCGTTGGTGACGATGATGGCCGACCCGGTCTCAGCCACCAGAAAATTTGCTCCGGTAATGCCGACGTCGGCGGCGAGGAACTTCTCGCGCAGCACGCTGCGCGCCTCTGCGACCATGACCTCCGGCGTCGCCAGATCGCGGCTGGCGTCGAGGTGGTCGTGGCGAAGTCGGAACTCGTCCGCAACATCGCCGGCGCGCAGATGGATCGCCGGCGCAATGATGTGGCTGGGGCGCTCGCCTCGAAGTTGAATGAGGTACTCGCCGAGGTCGGTCTCGACGACCTCCATCGCCTGCGCCTCGAGAGCCGCGTTGAGCGCGATCTCCTCGGAGACCATCGACTTACTCTTGGCGATGGTGCGCGCGCCCGCGGCGCGGCAGATTGAAAGGACGACTTCGCGCGCCTCGTCCGCCGTCGCTGCCCAGTGCACCGTGCTGCCGGCGCTGACGGCGTTGCGCTCGAACTCCTCAAGATAGGCGTCAAGGTGCGCCAGCGTATGATCGCGGATATCGCGCGCGGTGCGGCGCAGTCCCTCGAACTCGGGAAGTGCCGCCTTCTGGCGGGCACGGCCGGCAACGAAACCAGCCGGAACGTCGGCCAAGGCGTGCTGCAATGCCTCGTTGGCGAGCGCAGCGGATACGCCGGCTTCAAAGGCGGCGGTTTTAGTCACGACGCGGCTCGCGGGTGCGCGATTGGCGGGTCCGCGGTCTCACCTGCCAGCACCTCCGCGACGTGCCGGCATCCGATCTTCGAACCCTGCCGGGACAGCTTGCCGGCAATGTTCATCAGGCAGCCGAGGTCTCCCGCCAAAACCAGCTCCGGCGCGACCTGATCGATGCTGGCCGTCTTGGCGCTGACCATGGCGTTGGAGATGTCCGGAAACTTGATCGAGAAGAGGCCGCCGAAACCGCAGCAGGCTTGCGTCGCCGGCATCTCGATCAGCTCGATTTCCGGCATCATCGCAAGCAGCTGGCGCGGCTGCCCGCTGACCTTCAACTCGCGCAGGCCCGAGCACCCGTCGTGATAGGTGACTTTGCCCGCGTAATTGCCAGGCACCGACGCCAGGCCGCGCACATCGACGAGGAACGACAGGAGTTCGTGCACGCGTTCGGCAAAGCCTCGCGCACGCCGCTCTGAATCGTCGTCGCCCGACATCAAGCGCGGGTAGTGCAGCTTGAGCATGGCGGCGCAGGAACCGGACGGCGCGACGACGTAGTCCAGCCCCTCGAACGCTGCGATGGTGGCGAGCGCCAGCGTCTTGGCACTCTCACGGTCGCCGCTGTTGTAGGCGGGTTGTCCGCAGCACGTCTGTGCACGTGGAACGACGACCTCGCAGCCCGCCTCATGCAGAAGGCGCGCCGCCGCAAAGCCGACGGATGGGCGCATCAAGTCGACAAGGCAGGTGACGAAGAGTCCGACACGGGGCCGTCTTGCATAACCATCGGTCATCGGTCGCGCGCCTGGAGCTATGCGGCCGTCGTTTTCGCCGCGCTGTAGCGGTCTACCTGTGCAGCTTGAGGAAAGCGATAAGATCGGCGCGGTCGGTCGGATTCTTGATACCGGCCGACGCCATGACGTTGCCAGGGATGGTCGTATCAGGCGCCTCGAGGAATTGTGCCAGCTTGTCGTCGGTCCAGGTGAGGCCGCCAGCTCCGGCAGCCTTCATGGCGTCGGAGTAGTTGAAGCCAGGGACGGTGCCAGCCTTGCGGCCGACGATGCCGGTCAAAGCTGGGCCCGCCTTGTTGGCGGCGCCCGGGCCGATCGCATGGCAGGCGCGGCAACGCTTGAATACAGCTTCTCCCTTCGAGGCATCTTGAGCGGCCAGTGGCGCCCCCGACAGCATCAGCAACGCCGCGGTCGCGAGATACACTCTGGGCTTCATGTGGTCCTCCCCTGTCCACGGCACATCAGCAAAAGCCTAGCCGTCGATCAAGGCAGATCAACGTCGCCCAGCAGATTGCGCGCGCACCAGGGGGCTTGCGAGGACAGCACCTCGGCGCCTGCGCGCCTTTCCCCGCGTTGCGTGGTCCGAGGATAAGTTCAGATCCCTTTCCCAATAGGGATCAGGGCCATAGAGCTGGGTGAGGAAGTCGATGAAAATGCCGACCTTCGCCGGGACGAATTCGCGGCTCGGGTAAACAGCGTAGACCGCCCTGCTTTTTACACCCGCGTATTCCGGCAGCACCGTCCGAAGGCGACCGTCGCGCAGGGCCGGGCCGGCGTCCCAGGTCGACAGCATCCCGATGCCCGCGCCCGACAGAATAAGCCCACCAACGAAATCCGACGAGTTGCTGCGCACCTTACCTTGCGGCCGGACGTGGTGCTCGCCCTTCGGACCCTGCAGCTTCCATATCTCGTCGGTGGCAGACGCGAGGCAGTTGTGCTGCTCCAGGTCGGCGAGATCGTGAGGCGTTCCGAATGTCGCAAGGTATGCCGGCGTCGCGCACATGAACCGCGTGTCCGGCGCGAGGCGGCGCGCCACCAAAGTTGAATCCTGCAATTCGCCAATGCGAATGGCGAGGTCGAAGCCGTCGCGGATGATGTCGACATCGGCGTCGCCGACCTGAAAATCGAGCCTAATTTCCGGGTACCGCGCGAGGAAGGCATACATGTGCGGCGCAACGTGAAGACGGGAGAACGTCGTCGGCACGCTCACCTTCAACACGCCGCGTGGCGTGACATTGCCGCGGCTGATGAAGTCTTCGGCTTCCTCGCACAGATTGAGGATGTCGAGCACGCGCTTGAAGTAGCCCGAGCCCGTTTCCGTCAACGTGAGCTGCCGGGTCGTGCGCTGAAAAAGCCGCGTCCCGAGCTTGGTCTCGAGGTGGCTGATCCGCTTCGATATGACGGCAGGTGCAAGCCCCATTTCCCTACCCGCGGCGGACATGTTGCCGGTGCGGGCGACGCGTGCAAAAATCTCTAAATCACCAATTGAAAGCACTTTATTCCCCCATCCTACGTGGTGGAGTCCTGGCGCCGAGGCCAAGCTGTCGGGCGGCGTACAACGCCAAAAATATGAACTGCAGGAACAATAAGGTATCGGTTGAAAGGCCGAAAAGCTGTACTGTCGTCTAACGCCTGCAGTATGGCAGGAGTGAGCCAAAGTGCGATACTCAAATTCTGTGAGTCGGTCGCAGCTCCTGAATCAAGCTGGAGAATTGCATGACGCTGTCGAGGATGCCGGAACCTGACCAGGCCGTACTCGACCGGAGCAGTGCCATCATCAAGGACCTTGAGGCACTGATCGGTGTTGACGGTGTCATCTCCGAAGAGGAAGGGCGCCGCGCTTTCGAGGCTGACGCGCTCACTGCGTATCGGCAGGCGCCGATGGTTGTCGTGTTGCCGCGCAGCACCGAGGACGTATCCAAAGTCCTGAAGTACTGCCATCGGAACGGTCTCAAGGTCGTCCCGCGCGGCGCCGGGACGTCGCTGTGCGGCGGTGCTCTGCCCATGGCGGATTCGATCGTCATCGGCATGTCGCGAATGAACCGCGTTCTCGACGCGGACTTCGTCAATCGTACGATTACGGTTGAGAGCGGTATCACCAATCTCGCCATCACAGACGCCGTGTCGGCGGAAGGCTTCTTCTACGCGCCCGATCCGTCGAGCCAGCTCGCATGCACGGTCGGCGGGAACCTCGCCATGAACTCTGGTGGTGCGCACTGCCTGAAATACGGCGTCACCACGAACAACGTTCTCGGCGTCAAGATGGTGCTCATCGACGGCGAGATCGTCGATGTTGGGGGAGCCTACCCGGATGCAGAGGGCTACGACTTCCTGGCGCTGATCGTCGGCTCGGAAGGCCAGTTCGGAATCGTCACCGAGGCGACCTTGAGAATTCTGCCGCGCGCCGAATCCGCGCGCCCGGTGATGCTCGGGTTCTCGTCATGCGAAGCGGCGGGACAATGTGTCGCCGCCATCATCGGCTCCGGCATCATCCCGGTTGCCATCGAATACATGGACAGGCCGGCGATCGCGGTGTGCGAAGCCTATGCCAAAGCCGGCTATCCGCTCGATGTCGAAGCGCTGCTCATCGTCGAAGTCGAAGGCTACGAGGAGGAGACGACGCGGCTACTCCGCGACATCGTCGACATTGCGCGATCGTTCGATCCGAAAGTGGTCGAAGCCAGCACCTCGCCCGAGCACAGCGCGCGCATATGGAAAGGCCGCAAGGCCGCGTTCGGCGCCATGGGGCGCATCTCGGACTACTATTGCATGGATGGGACGATCCCGCTTGGGCGACTGCCGGAAGTGCTGAGCCGCATCGCGCAGATCTGCGCGGAGCACCGATTGAAGGTCGCGAACGTCTTCCATGCCGGCGATGGCAACCTGCACCCCTTGATCCTCTACAATGCCAACGATGCCGACGAGGCGCGCCGCGCGGAATTGGCGGGCGCCGAGATCCTGAGGCTGTGCGTGTCGGTCGGTGGCTGTCTCACCGGGGAGCACGGGGTCGGCATCGAGAAACGCGACCTCATGGACGTGCAATACACACCCTCCGACCTTGCCGTGCAGATGCGCATCAAGAGCGTGTTCGACCCCAACTGGCAGTTGAACCCCGGCAAGGTCTTCCCACTAAGCGCGCTGGAAGCGAGCCGCGCGAGTGCTGCGGCGGACCAGGCGGCCTAAGGAGAGAGCATTGAGCGATCTGCAACGCCCGGCCGCGGACTGGGAGCTTCAGTTTGTCATCGCGGGATGTGCCGAAAGGCGCGTGCCGATCGAGATCATCGGGTCGGGAAGCAAACGCGCTATCGGGCGTCCCGTCGATGGTACGGTGACGGTCACGACGACGTCGCTGCGCGGCATCTCGCTCTATGAGCCGAACGAACTCGTTATGTCGGCCCGCGCCGGCACGACGCTGTCGCATATCGAAGCCGAGCTTGCAGCGCGCGGCCAGATGCTGCCGTTCGAGCCGATCGACCTTGGTCCCGCGACCGGCGGCCCGCAGGGCGCGCAGACCATCGGCGCCGTTTTCGCCACCAACATGTCCGGCGCACGGCGCATCCTGCACGGCGCGGCGCGCGATCACCTGCTCGGCGTCAGGGGGGTCAACGGCCGCGCCGAGATGTTCCAGGCCGGCGGCCGGGTCATGAAAAACGTCACCGGTTATGACGTCGCGCGCGGCCTGAGCGGGAGCTGGGGCACGCTGGCGGTGCTCACCGAGGTGACGTTCAAGGTCATCCCGTGGCCCGAGACGGCGGCGACGATCGTGTTTCTGGGCCTGCCCGACAATCTGGCGCTCGAGCTGCTGTCGGTTGCGATGGCATTGCCCGTGGAAGTTTCCGGCGCGGTGCATCTGCAGGCTTCCGTCGCGGAGCGGCTCAATCATCCGGGGCTGCGGTCCCTCAACAAATCGATCACGGCGCTGCGGCTCGAGAATTTCTCGTCAGCCGTCAGCGGTCGCAAGCACCGACTGAAAGAGGCGCTGAAGGTTTACGGCAAGGCGCTGGAGCTCGACCACCGCGAGACGCTGGAATTCTGGGGCGAGCTCCGCCGGCTGTCGGTCATGCCGAACCGTCCGACGCTGCTGTGGCGGATTTCGACCAAGCCAACGACGGCGCCCAAACTCGTCGCCGCCATCAAGCGGTACATGCCTGCCGAAGCCTTCTACGACTGGGGTGGCTCGCTGATCTGGCTGGAGGTTCCGGCGACCGCCGATGCCGGCACGGCGGAGATACGGCGTGTCACGGCCATTCACGGCGGCCACGCCATGCTGATCCGTGCAGAACCTTCCGTCCGCGCGTCGGTCGAGGTGTTCCAGCCCTTGAGCCCGCCGCTCGAACGGCTTACCCGTGGTCTCAAAGCCGCGTTCGATCCGGCTGGTATCCTGAATCCCGGCCGGATGTACGCCAACCTGTAAGGCAAGGGCAATGCAGACCAACTTCACGCCCGAGCAGCTGCAGAACCCGCGCGTTGCGGAAGCCGACGCGATCCTGCGCCGCTGCGTGCATTGCGGACTGTGCACGGCGACGTGCCCGACCTACGTGCTGCTCGGCGACGAACGCGACAGCCCGCGCGGCCGCATCTATCTCATCAAGGACATGCTGGAGGACAACGCGCCTGCCAGTCCCGAGGTGCAGCATCATCTCGACCGCTGCCTGTCGTGCCTTTCCTGCATGACCACGTGCCCGAGCGGCGTCGACTACATGCACCTGATCGACCTGGCGCGTGGATATGTGGAACAGACGGCGCCGCGCCCGTTCAAGGAGCGGTTCGTGCGGCAGCTTCTGGCGCGCGTGCTGCCATATCCCGAGCGGTTCCGTTTGGCGGTGCGGCTGGCGCCGCTGGGGAGGCCGTGGCTCAACATGCTGCGCCGGTTTGGCCTAAAGCAGCTCGCCGCCATGATCGAGCTGGCGCCGCCGGTGCTGCCTCCGTCGCCCAAATTCGAAGGGCCCGGCACGGCGGCGACCGAGGACGAACGGCGCGCGCGTGTCATTATGCTCGCGGGTTGCGCGCAGCAGGTGCTGCGGCCCGGCATCAACGATTCGACGATCCGGCTTCTGGCGCGCCGTGGCGTGGACGTCACCGTGTCGGCCGGCTCGGGCTGCTGCGGTGCGCTTACCTACCATCTCGGTGACGAAGCCAGCGCCGTCGCGTTTGCAAAGCGCAACGTCGATGCGTGGTCGAAGGAACTCGAAAAGGGCCCGGTGGACGCCATCATCTCCAACGCCTCCGGCTGCGGAACGATGCTGAAGGACTACGGACATCTGCTGAAGCGCGAGCCGGAATATGCCGCGCGCGCCGCCCGCATCGCTTCGCTGGCACGGGACGTGTCGGAGTTTCTGGGCGAGTACGAGCTGGGGGCGCCGAAGCGCTGGTCGTCGTTGCGCATCGCCTATCACCCCGCCTGTTCGCTGCAGCACGGTCAAAGGATCAAGGAACAACCACGCGAGCTGCTTTCCAAAGCCGGATACAGCGTCGTCGACATTCCAGAGTCGCACATCTGCTGCGGCTCTGCCGGAACCTATAACATCATGCAGCCTGAGATCGCCGGCGAACTGCGCGACCGGAAGGCGAAGAACATCAAGCGGGTCAAGCCGGACCTCGTTGCCGCAGGCAACATCGGCTGCATCACGCAGTTGACCGGTCAGGTCGACGTTCCCGTGGTGCACACCGTAGAATTGCTCGATTGGGCGTATGGCGGTCCGGTGCCGCGCGGCCTCGAGGGACTTGCGCGCTTCGTCTCGAATGTGCCAGAGCCCAAGCAGAGGCGCGCCGAGGACTTCATTCACGCATGAGCGCCGGGAGCGGAGTGCCGTCCTCCCGCGCGTCGGGTAGACAATCATTGCCGAACGAGATGTCGTCACTTCCTCATTCGACCATCAAAGCAGACTCGCGCCACGAAACGGGGCCGTTCGACATCATCGGCGACGTGCATGGATGCGTCGACGAGCTGGTCACGCTTCTGCGCGCGCTAGGTTACGGCGTGCGGTTCGAAGGCTCCGGCGATGAACGTCGCGCAGTGACGACCGCTCCAACCGGGCGGCAGGCGTTCTTCGTCGGCGATCTCGTTGACCGCGGCCCCAACTCGCCCGACGTGCTGCGTATCGTCATGGATATGGCTGCAGCGGGACACGCGTTCGTCGTTGCGGGCAATCACGACGACAAGCTGCTGCGCTGGCTCAGGGGCAACAAGGTCAAGATCGGCGGCGGCCTCGAGCGCACGATACGGCAGCTCAAGAGCGAGAGCGAATCGCTGAAATCGCGCGCCATCGCGTTCCTCAGTCAGCTGCCGAGCCACGCATGGGTCGATGGCGGAGCGCTGGCCGTAGCCCACGCCGGCATTCGCGAAGACATGCTCGGGCGGACCTTTCCGCGTGCGCACGACTTCGGCCTGTTCGGCGAGACGTCGGGGCAAGTTGGCGCGGACGGTCTGCCGGAGCGCTACAATTGGGCTGCGGAGTACCGCGGCAATACCGCCGTCGTCTACGGGCACACGCCGGTCGCCGAGGCGATTTGGCAGAACAACACTCTGTGCATCGATACCGGCTGCGTGTTCGGAGGCAAGCTGACGGCCCTGCGCTGGCCGGAGCGCGATATCGTGGCGGTGCCGGCGCGCCAGACCTATGCCGAGCTCAGACGCCCGTTCGGGCATCCGCCGGATCGGCCTCTCGATTGAGAGCTGACACGCGTTGAGAGAAGCTTTTTGTGCGGCGGATGTTGCGCAGGTGGATGGCCGGCGCTCGCGCCGGGCGCCCTTGGCGCCTTGCCGCTGCGCGGCGCGGTTGGCTTCGTGACACTGTTGAGAGAAGCTTTTTGTGCGGGGAATGTTGCGCGAGTGGAGGGCCGGCGCTCGCGCCGGGGCGCCTTGCGCCCTGGCCGCTGCGCGGCGCGGCGCGGTTGGCTTCGTGACACGAGCTAAGAGAAGCTCTGTCTGCGGTGCCGGCGGTTGCCCCGACATCACTATTCGTGATACCCCGCGGCCACATCCAACGCATCCGGCGCCGAGCCAAGAAATACAATGAGCAAGCAGAAAAAAGACGAGCAGCGGCCGAAGCCGCGCCTGCCGCGCGGGCTTCGCGACATCGAGGCGTCGGAGCTGCGCCAGCAGCAGGCGATGCTGGTGAAGATCCGCGAGGTGTACGAGCGCTATGGGTTCGAGCCGCTCGAAACGCCCGCCTTCGAATATACCGATGCGCTCGGCAAGTTCCTGCCCGACCAGGACCGTCCCAACGAGGGCGTGTTCTCGCTGCAGGACGACGACGAACAGTGGATGAGCTTGCGCTACGACCTCACGGCGCCGCTGGCGCGCTACGTCGCGCAGCACTTCCAGTTCCTCGCCAAGCCGTTCCGCCGTTATGCAGCCGGCTATGTGTTCCGCAACGAGAAGCCGGGGCCGGGGCGCTTCCGTCAGTTCATGCAGTTCGACGCCGACACGGTGGGTGCGGAGAGCGTCGCGGCGGACGCGGAAATGTGCATGCTCGCCGCCGATACGCTGGAAGCGCTCGGCATCAAGCGCGGCGACTATGTAATCAAGGTCAACAACCGCAAGGTGCTCGATGGCTTGCGCGAGGTCGTCGGCCTGAGCGGCGAAGAGCATGACGCCAAGTGGCTCGTCGCCATGCGCGCGCTCGACAAGCTCGACCGACTTGGTCCGAACGGTGTGCGCGAGCTGCTCGGTAAGGGTCGCAAGGATGAGAGCGGCGACTTTACGAACGGCGCCGATCTCGACGCCACCGCAATCGACACCATCATGAGCGTTTTCGACGCGGCGTCGGGCGACAGGCTCTCGCAGCTCGAGGCGAGCCTGGGCGACAGTCCTTCTGGCGCCGCGGGCCGTGCAGAGCTGCAGCAGATTTCTGACCTCGTCCGCAGTGGCGGCTATGGCGATGATCGGATCGTGATCGACCCATCGGTCGTGCGCGGGCTGGAATATTATACCGGCCCCGTATTCGAGGCGGAGCTGACGTTCGAGGTGAAGGACGAGAAGGGCCATCCCGTGCGCTTCGGGTCGGTCGGTGGCGGCGGACGCTATGACGATCTCGTCGCCCGCTTCACCGGACAGAAGGTTCCGGCAACAGGCTTCTCGATCGGCGTGTCGCGACTGCAGGCGGCGCTCAACGCATTGAACAAGGACAAGGCTGCGCCAGCGGACGGTCCGGTCATCGTGACCGTCATGGAGAAAGAGCGCACCGCCGACTACCAGAAGATGGTGCAGGCGCTTCGCGCCGCTGGCATTCGCGCCGAGCTTTACCTCGGCAATCCGAAGAAGTTCGGCAAGCAGCTGGAATACGCCGACAAACGCAACTCGCCGTGCGTCGTCATCCAGGGTTCGGACGAGCTTGCGGCCGGGCAGGTCACGCTGAAGGACCTCGTCGAAGGCGCCAAGGCGGCCGAAGCGATCAAGGACCACGAGGCGTGGAGAGAGCAGCGGCCGGCGCAGGTGACGGTCAACGCTGCCGATCTCGTCGCGGAGGTCAAAAAGATCATCGCCCGGCACACCGACTGACCCGAGTGGGCCCCCGGCGGGCGCGCACGCTGGCCCTACCGCGGATCGCACGGGCTGACGGGTCACGGGCGCCCTGCCACATTTGCTCCCGCTTGGGGCGGCAGCTAGGGTCTGGAGCCAGATCGCTTTCCGGTAGGGACATGCAGGCCAATCCAAGCACAGCGCCACAGTCGACCAGGGTTGCAGATGCGCCGCCCGACAATTGGGTGGACCGTTACGCACCGGAATCCATGCGGCCATACTTCCGGCTCGCACGGCTCGACCGGCCTATCGGCTTCTGGCTGCTGCTGCTGCCATGCTGGTGGTCGGTGGGCCTCGCCGACGTCACGCTCAACCAGCCCTACCCCAACCCCTGGCTGCTGACGCTGTTTGCGGTCGGTGCGTTGGTGATGCGCGCGGCGGGCTGCGCCTATAACGACTATGTCGATCGCGACTACGATGCCCGCCTGTCGCGGACCGCCAGCCGTCCCATCCCTTCAGGGCAGGTCACCCCCGCCGAGGCGCTGGCCTTTGCCGGCGTTTGCAGCCTCGCTGGCGCGCTGGTGCTCGTCCAGTTCAACGCTTTCACGATCAAGCTGGGGCTCGCCTCGCTGCTGCTGGTGGCGCTCTACCCGTTTATGAAGCGTTTCACGCATTGGCCGCAGCTCATTCTGGGCCTCGCATTCAACTGGGGCGCCCTCGTCGGCTGGAGCGCCGTGATGGGCTCTATCGGTCTGCCGGCGCTGCTGCTCTATGCGGGTTCCGTGCTGTGGACCATCGGCTATGACACGATTTACGCCCACCAGGACCGCGAGGACGACGTGATGCTGGGCCTTCGCTCCACCGCCATCCGGTTCGGTGAGAACACCATGACGTGGGTCGGCGCCTTCTACGCCGGCGCCATCGTCCTGTGGCTGGCGGCCGGTTTCCTCGCCGGCACGCACCTCATCTACTTCGGCGCGGTGGTGCTCGCGTCGCTGCAGATGGCCTGGCAGGTGACGACGCTCGACACCAAAGACGCGGCGAACTGCCTGCGGCGCTTCCGCTCCAACCGGGACGTCGGCATGGTGATCTTTCTCGGCCTTGCCGCTGACATGATGCTGTCGCGGATGGCAGGTCTCAGCTAAGGCTGTAACAGCCGTTAAGCATTTCGGCTCGAACCCGTGCCGCGGGTTCGAGCCGAAAACCTGGGAAGCCTCGCCGTTGTCCTCAGAGCCAGCCGTCTTGCGCGACCGTTTAGGCAGAATGACACATCCGGCTTCCTGCGGGCTTAAGGGATAGCGTAAATTCGGCGTAACTTCGCGGCCGGCCCGGCCTTCCACGCGCAACGAGAGGGGATCCACTTCATGACCGACAAGACGCCGAAGCAGCTGCTGCACCTCGTTTTCGGCGGAGAGCTGACGTCGCTGGACGGCGTGGAGTTTCGCGACCTCAAGGATCTCGACGTCGTCGGCATCTATCCGAACTACGCGGAAGCCCATGCCGCCTGGAAGGCTGCCGCCCAGCGCACCGTCGACAATGCAATGATGCGTTACTTCGTGGTCCATATTCACAAGCTTCTGGAACCCGACGACGCGCCGCTGAAGGCCCAGTCGTGAGCTCAGCGCCCGCCGCGCCACGCAAAAACTCCGGCCAGCTCATCCTCGATGAGCGCCGACGGGGGCTGCTCAACCGCTTCCTGAAGGAGTGGGTCTATCCACGCTGGCGCGAGCTCACGGTGGCGATGATCCTCACCGGCCTGCTCGCGGCGATCACCGGCGCCTACCCGATGATCATCAAAGCGTCCTTCGACATGCTGATGAAGGACCAGTCCGGCATGCTGCACTATGTGCTGGCTGCCATCGTCGGCGCGACCATCATGCGCAGCATCCTGCTTTACGCGCAGACGGTCGAGACAAACCGCATCGTGATGCGGCTGACGACCGACATGCAGCGCGTCGGCTTTGCGCATCTCATGACGTCCGACTTCGCGCGACTGTCTCGGGAGACGCCGGGACGGCTCGTCTCAAAACTGACCAATGACATCGGATTCATTCAGCAGGCCGCACAGGCGGCACTGAACACGGCGATCCGCGATTCGCTCTCCATAGTGGCGCTCGTGGCGTCGATGATCTACCTCGACCCCGTCATGTCGCTGATCGTGCTCGGGATCTATCCCATCGCCGCTCTGCCGGTCGCCAAGCTTTCGCAACGACTGCGAAGGGTCGCCAAGCAGACGCAGGATGAACTCGGCGGCATGACCTCGCTGCTGACCGAAAAGCTCTCCGGCGCGCGCCTCATAAAATCGTTCCGGCTCGAGGACTACGCCGCGGACCGGCTGAACAAGAGCTTCGAGCACGTCTACGATCTCAGGATGAAAGCGGTGCGCAATCGCGCCCGCATCGATCCCCTGCTGGAGGCCCTGGGCGGCCTCGCGGTCGCGGGCGTCATCGCGTTCGCCTACTGGCGGATCGCGAGCGGCATCTCGACGGTTGGCGACTTCATGGGCTTCATCACGGCGCTGCTCATGGCATCCCAGCCGATACGTGCGCTCGGCAGCCTTTCGGGCCGCATCAATGAGGGTCTCGCCGCTGCCGAGAGCTATTATGATCTCGTCGACGAGAAGCCGACCATCGTCGACAAGCCTGGCGCGCAGCCCCTTGCGATGGGGAACGCTACGATCCGCTTCGAAGCTATCCGGTTCTCCTATGAAGGGAGCGGCGGCGCTCAGGCGATCTCTGACTTCACGCTGACCGTGCCCGGCGGGCGCACGGTGGCACTGGTTGGACGGTCGGGGGCTGGCAAGTCCACCGTGCTCAACCTCGTGCCGCGCTTGTTCGATGTGGAACAGGGCCGCATCACCATCGACGGCCAGGACATTCGCGACGTCACGCTCGCCTCGCTGCGCGATGCCATTTCCATCGTGTCGCAGGACGTGACGCTGTTCGACGATACGATCGGGGCAAACATCGCTCTCGGGCGCCTCGGCGCGCCGCAGCCGGCCATAACTGCCGCGGCGCAGGCAGCGGCGGCGCACGAATTCATCCTGGCGCAGCCGCAGGGCTATGCGACCGAAATCGGCGACCGGGGACTGCGGCTCTCCGGTGGTCAGCGGCAAAGGCTCGCGCTCGCGCGCGCCATCCTCAAAGACGCACCGATCCTATTGCTCGACGAGGCAACAAGTGCCCTCGACACGGAATCGGAGCGGCTCGTGCAGGAGGCGCTGGCCCGGTTTACGAAGAACCGCACGACGCTCGTCATCGCGCATCGGCTCTCGACGGTGCAGAACGCCGATCTCATCTGCGTGATGGAGGACGGCACTATCGTCGAAACCGGGTCGCATCGCGAGTTGCTGGCGGCGAACGGGCATTATGCGCGGCTGGTCCGGTCGCAGGCGCTGGTGGGAACGCTGGAGCCAGAGACGACCTAGCGGGCGGGACGGCTATTCGCGGCGCAGAATGCCGTCCACGATGCGGTTTGCCCACCCCTTGGAGCGGAACGTGCTGCGCAGCTCCTCGGGGTCGTAGACGGTGTCCACCCATTCCAGGAACGGCATCGGCCGCACGGCATTGTCGGCGAGGTAACGCTCGAAGAAATAGTCGAGAATTCCAGTGTGCGCCTGCCGGATGTGGCCGTACTTTAGCGAGAGTTCCTTTTTGGCCTCCTCGATCGGCCAGCCCTGGTGCAGGTGTCGATAAAGCACACTCATGAGGCCGGCACGGTCGGCTCCGGATTTACAGTGCATCAGCACCGGAAACTCGACCTGTTCGAGCAATTGCTTGGCGCCCCAAATTTCTTCCCTGGTCGGCGCGGCGCGCGAGCGGAGCTGGAAATTGATGAGATTCATGCCGTAGGCGCGACAGGCGCGACGTTCGAGCCAGTAGCTGCCGCAGTCGCGCGGGCCGCGAAGGTTTACGACCGTCCGTACTCCGGCTTTGGCAAAGCGACGCAGGTGGTGGGGCGCCGGCTGCGCCGACCGCCAGGCGTCGTCAGACATGCGATGGCTGTTGGAATAGAACATGCGGAAGATCCCGTGGTCCACGAGAAGCATGTCGAGGTAGGATGCGGGCGGCAAAGCACGTCGGCGGACCCAAGGGGGCATGCCACGCACGAAGCGCTGGCGAGCGCTCCTACCGACGCGCCGCCATGAGCGTTTCGCCCGCTTCACCAATCCGGCCATTCATGTCCGCTGACTAGAGGGTTGGAGGCGCGGGCCGCATTATCGGACTACCCAAAAATGTCGGTGTGTGCCCGAACGTCCCAGTTTGCCATCGCTAAATATTCGCTATAGGAACCAGCTGCAAGTGGTTCGGTCAGAACCGATTGATCTAAGGGGCGATCTGGCGCCGAGGCACCCTTGAGGATGGCACGTTCGCCCGACACCACACGCAAGCTCAATCGCCTCGCCGGCAGCACTCTTGCCGGCTTGATATCGCTAGTCCAGCGCACGTCCAGCCACGTTTACGAGCCTCAAGACGCGCTCGAACGGCTGCGCGCTGACCATCCCCTGATACTCGCGGTCTGGCATGGCCAGTTCATGCTTTCGTCGGGCTTTAGACCGGCGCCGGACGTGAAGGTCTCCGCAATGGTCGCCCGACATGGCGATGCGGAGCTCGTCGGCGCCGCCATGGAGCGATTCGGCGTCGAGCTCATCCGCGGTGCGGGAGCTGGAGGGCGGCGCAAGGACCGAGGCGGCGTCCATGCCCTGCGACAAGCCGTTCGCTACCTGAAAGACGGCTATTCGGTGGTGATGACCGCTGACGTTCCCCCGGGACCGGCACGGCGGGCCGGCATCGGCATCGTGACGATCGCGCGGCTCTCTGGGCGGCCGATCGTCCCATGCGCGGCCGCAAGCTCGAGATTTCGGTCGCTCGACACCTGGAGCCGGATGACAATCAATCTCCCGGGGTCCAAGATCGCGTACGTTGCAGGGGACCCGATCTGGGTGCCGCACGATGCGGGAGAGACCGAGCTGGAGTATGCGCGCCAAAAGCTTGAGCAGGCTCTGAACGCGGCGACCAAGCGCGCATATCAGATCGTAGGAGCCGACCTCGGCCGCGCAACGCCGCTGAGCCTCGTAGATCCTGACGCCCCACCGGCCGAGCCCGGTTTCCGTCTCAAGGCCTATCGCACGGCCATGAGCCTCTTGCGCCCCGTGGCGCCGCTCATCCTGAAGATGCGTGAACGCAGCGGCAAAGAAGATCCGCGCCGCCGTGGGGAACGCCTCGGCTTGGCGGGCATCGCGCGACCGCAGGGCGTCGTCTGCTGGGTGCATGCCGCAAGCGTCGGGGAAACAAACGCTGTGCTGCCGGTCATTGAGGCGCTCGGCAATGCGCGCCCCGATCTCAACTTCATTCTGACGACCGGCACGGTGACATCGGCAGGGTTGGCCGAGCGGCGCCTCGGTCCCAATGCCGTGCATCAATACGTGCCACTCGATGCGCCGGAATATGCGGCCCGCTTCCTGGAGCATTGGCAGCCGGACCTCGCGGTGTTCACCGAGTCCGAGATATGGCCGTCGCTCATCCTCGAGACGTCGGCGCGCAAGATTCCCATCGCGCTCGTCAACGCGCGGTTGTCGCACCGGAGCCGGCGGCGCTGGCAGCGCAACAAATCCATGGCTGTGCCGCTGTTCAGCCGCTTCAGCGTCGTGCTGGCCCAGAACGAGCGCATGGCGCTCGGCTTCTCGGTGCTCGGTGCTCGAAACGTCTCAGCGGTCGGAAATCTCAAGATCGATGCGCCGCCGCCGCCCATCGACCTCAACGAACTGGAGCGCCTCAAGACGGCGCTCGACGGTCGGCCGGTATTTGCGGCGGCGAGCACGCACGACGGCGAGGAAGAGAGCATCGCGGTCGCGCATCGCGCGCTTGCCCGGCACTTCGAGGGGCTTTGCACGATCATCGCGCCGCGGCATCCAGAGCGCGGAACGGCGCTCGCCGAAATGCTCAAGAACCTAGGGTTTACCGTCGCTCAGCGCTCGCTCGGCACGCTGCCGGGGCCGCGTACGGAAATCTATATCGCGGACACCATCGGAGAGCTTGGGACGCTCTATGCGCTGGCTCCTGTGGCGTTCATCGGCGGCTCGCTCGTGGATCGCGGCGGACAGAATCCTATCGAAGCCGTACGTCATGGCGCGGCTGTGTTGACCGGTCCGCACTGGCAGAATTTCCGCGATGCTTATCGCACGCTGTTGCGCCATGACGGCGCCGTCGAAGTGAAGTCATCGGCGGATATTGCGGCTGCGGTCTCAAGGCTGCTCGACAGCCCGGCGGAAATGCAGCGCATGCGGGCCGGGGCGACGCAGGCGCTCGGCACGCTGTCGGGCGCGCTGGACAAGACCGTGGAGGCGCTGCTTCGCTACCTCCCAGACGAGAGACTGAAGCGTGCGTCTTGACGAGCCGTCCTGGTGGTACGGCGACGCCGACGACATGCGCCAGCGTGTGCTGACGCCCATCGCTTGGCTCTACGGACGGATCGCGGAGCGGCGATATCTTCGCAGCACACCTTATCGCTCGCGGTTGCCGGTGATCTGCGTCGGCAATTTCACGGCGGGCGGAACAGGAAAGACGCCGCTTTCGATTTTCATAGCGAAGCTGCTGATCGCTCGCGGGGAACGGCCCGTCTTCTTGACGCGCGGTTATGGCGGCAGCGCAATCGGACCGGAATGGGTTGACGATCGGCCTTATGGGGCGCGCCGTTTCGGCGATGAGCCGCTTCTGCTGGCGCGCGCGGCACCGACACTCGTTGCGCGGGACAGGCGCGCCGGGATCATCGCCATCGAGCGCAGCGCTTCGGCTCCGAGCGTCGTCATCATGGATGACGGATTGCAGAATGGCGCACTGGCCAAGGATCTTTCGATCGCCGTCGTCGACGGCCGACGTGGCATCGGCAATGGCGAGGTCATCCCGGCAGGTCCACTGCGTGCGCCGCTCGAATTTCAATTGGGGCTCGTCGATGCGGTCATCGTGCGCGATCCTCCGGATGGCGGCGGCGAGCGCAGCGTTCTCGGTGTGCTGCGGCAGGGATTCCCCGGTCCGGTGCTGACTGCGCAGGTCGGTGCCGTCGTAGAGGCAGAATGGATCGCGAATAGGCCGCTCGTCGCGTTTTCGGGGATCGCCAACCCGCGGCGGTTCTATCGGCTACTGGAAAGCCTTGGCGGCAAGATCGCGGAGGCCGCGTCGTTTCCCGATCACCATTGGTTCACAGCTTCAGATGCGACCCGGCTGATCGACACCGCACGTCGTCACGGCGCACAACTCGTCACGACGGAAAAAGATCTCGTGCGTCTCAACGGGGAGGCGGCGCTCGAGGCGCTCGCAGCGCAGACCCGCGTGCTGCCGATCGAGATGCAGATCGAAGATCGGGAGTTGGAGCGGCTGTCGTCACTGATCGAGTCGGCGCTCAAGGGCGTCTCGCGACGGAACCGCCCGCCGCCAACCTGACGCCGAAGGCGTCAGGCGTCGCCGTGCTCGTTGCGGAGCTTGTCGCGCATTTCCAGGTAACGCTGCATGGAAACGTCCGGGCTTGAATACGCCTCCTGCAAATCGACGCTCCAATAGCGCAAGTCAGGCAGCATGATGGGCTCACCCGTCACGGCGCAGCGCACAAAGTCTCCCGGGGAGAGGACCTGGAACTCTCCGTTAAGAAACCTGACCTTCGCCTCGCCCCGGAGGCCGAAGAACCTGTCGATCCTGTTCATGCGCTTCTCTAGCCGATGTGAGCGGACACAATGCCAGTCGCGGGGGGTACGTCAAGCGCCCCTGTCGTGCAATGCTTTCAAAAGAGAGAGCCTTGATCGTTGCCACCGCGGTTTCTCGGCCGCCGCGTACCCGGATTGGGCGGCTCGGGCTGCGGTGCTGCAGAGCGTGGCCCGACGGCGTCCGGCGACCGGACGCCCAGCACCTCGGCATCGACGCGGCCATCGCGGAATTCGAGTTCCAGACGCTCGCCAGCGGAGGTCGATGCGGCGTTGCGAACGGGGCGGCCTGAGGCGTCGCGAACCAGGGCGAACCCGCGCTGCAACACGCTCTGGTAGCTCAATGTGGCCAGCAGCATATCGGCGCTCGACAGCTGTCGGCGTCGAGCAACGACGCCATTGCGCAACGCCTGGACGGCACGCGCTTGCAGGGCGGCCGTTCGCTCGCCGCAGACGGCGATGCGCTGTTGGATCGGCATCGGGCGCAAGCGGGCGGCGATGCGGGCGTAACGCGTGTGATGGGCGCGCGCATTTGCCAGCAGAGCGCGGCCCAACCGCTTCTCGCACGCGTCGAAGCGTTGGCGCGGCAGTTCGAGCAGGCTTTCCAGACGCGGCAAGCCGCGTGTTGCCGCCTTCAAATGCGTGCGCGAGTGCTGCAGTACGCGCCGAGCTGCCGTTTTGAGGCGCGCGCCGTGGCTTTGCGTGCTGTCATCGAGGTCAGCGAATTTCGGCACTGCCCATTCGGCGGCCTTGGTCGGTGTCGGTGCGCGCGCATCGGCGGCGAGATCGATCAACGTCCAATCCGTTTCGTGGCCGACAGCGGAGATGATCGGGATCGTGCTCGCAGCAACCGCGCGCACGACGATCTCCTCGTTGAAGCCCCACAGATCTTCGAGGCTGCCGCCGCCGCGCGCGACGATCAGCACGTCAGGCCGCATGAACGGGCCATCATTGCGGAAGGCGTTGAAGCCGGCGATGGCGGCGGAGACCTCCATCGCGCAAGTGTCGCCCTGTACCCGCACGGGCCAGACGATGACGCGCGTTGGAAAACGCTCGGTGAAGCCGTGCAGCATATCGCGGATGACGGCGCCGGTCGGCGATGTGATGATTCCGACGAGGCGCGGCAGGAACGGTCGCGGCTTCTTGCGATCCTCGGCGAAGAGACCTTCGGCCATGAAGCGGCGCTTGCGCTCCTCGAGCAGCGCCATCAAGGCGCCGAGACCGGCGGGCTCCAGGCTCTCGATGACAATCTGATATTTCGAGGAGCCGGGGTAGCTCGTCACGCGCCCCTGGACGATGACTTCCATGCCTTCCTCGGGCTTAACCTTGAGGCGGCCATAGTTCATCTTCCAGATCACGGCCTCGATCTTCGACTTGTCATCCTTCAAGGCGAAGTAGCAGTGGCCCGACGCGTGGGCGCCGCGAAACCCGGAGATTTCGCCCCGCAGGCGCACGTACCCGAAGCCCTCCTCCAAGGCGCGCTTGATGGCGCCGGAAAGCTCGGAAACCGTGTATTCGGCGACGTTCCCGCCGCCCTTTGCCTCTGGTGCTGTCTGGCTCACGCGCTGGCCCAAGTTTGTGGCATTCCGATTCGATGATACATCAGTCGGCGCTCTGCCCTAGGCATCACCCGGCAGAAGTCCCCTGGCTTTAGGAAGATACTATTGCGATGAACGTTCTCCTGATCGGCTCCGGAGGCCGCGAGCATGCGCTCGCGTGGAAACTCAGCTCCAGCCCGCTGTTGACGAAGCTCTATTGTGCGCCGGGGAACGGCGGAATTGCGGACGTCGCGGAGTGCGTCCCCATCGCTGTTGCCGACCACACGGCTGTCATCCGCTTTTGTAAGGACCATGATATCGGCCTCGTGGTCGTGGGACCCGAAGCGCCGCTGGTCGCGGGACTGGTAGATGATCTTTCTACGGCGGGGATCAAGTGCTTCGGTCCGCGACAGGCGGCAGCGCAGCTCGAAGGCTCGAAGGGCTTCACCAAGGATTTGTGCCGCGAGTTCAACATCCCGACCGCGGCCTATGGCCGCTTCACCGATGCTGCCAGCGCCAAAGCCTATCTCGCGACGCAGACGCTTCCGATCGTGATCAAGGCGGATGGGCTTGCAGCTGGAAAAGGTGTGACGATCGCTTCGACGCGGGACGAAGCCGAGGCGGCGATCGATGCGTGCTTCTCGGGTGCGTTCGGAAAAGCCGGCAGCGAAGTCGTGATCGAGGAATTCCTCGAAGGCGAGGAGGCGAGCTTCTTTGCGCTGGTCGACGGCACGCACGCGCTGGCGCTGGTCGCCGCGCAGGATCACAAGCGGGTCGGCGATGGCGACACCGGACCAAACACCGGCGGGATGGGCGCTTATTCGCCGGCCGCCGTCATGACGGACGAGATGGTGGCGCGCACGATGCGCGAAATCATCGAGCCGACAGTGGCTGCGATGGCAAAGCGCGGCATGCCGTTCAAGGGCGTGTTGTTCGCAGGGCTGATGATCACGTCGGACGGGCCGAAGCTCATCGAATACAATGTGCGGTTCGGCGACCCCGAGACCCAGGTGCTGATGATGCGGCTCAAGTCGGACCTGCTCGCCGCGTTGCTGGCGTCGGTCGATGGCGTGCTCGGCACATTCGATCTGCGCTGGTACGACGACGCGGCCCTGACCGTGGTGATGGCCGCCAATGGCTATCCCGGGGCGCCGGAGGTCGGAGCGGAGATCAAGGGCCTCGATGAAGCAGCGACGGTCGAGGGCGTCGAGATCTTCCACGCCGGAACGCGACGCGACGGGCCGCGCCTACTCGCGCACGGTGGGCGTGTGCTCAACATCAGTGCGCGCGGAAAGACGGTCGCCGAAGCGCAGGCGCGGGCGTACGCAGCAGCGGCGCGCATCGACTGGCCCGGCGGGTTCTACCGCCGCGACATCGGATGGCGGGCCATCGCGCGCGAGAAGGCCAGTGCGTAACCTAAAGGCCAACGCTGGGTCAGGTGCGACCGCATTTCCCGTCAGACGCAAAAAAATCGCGATAAAATCGCTGCATAGGTTGCTTCGGCATGTGATGCCGCACGAGAGTGCCCGATGAACGACGCAACGGTTCCAGCTTCGACCTCGTCCGTCCCGGCGCGCGCGCAATCGGGACCGAGCGTCGCGCTCGCTCTCGGCGGCGGCGGGGCGCGTGGTCTCGCGCACATCGCGGTGCTCGAAGCCTTCGACGAACTCGGTATCCGCCCCAAAGCCATCGCAGGCACGTCGATCGGGGCGATCTTTGCAACGGCGTATGCGTCGGGCCTCAGCGGCAAGCAGATCCGCGCTCATACATACGAGGTGTTGAGCAAGCGGCTTGATCTCGTGCGCGATCTCTATTCGGCGCGTGTTCGTGCGCGCGGCGGGTTTCTCAACGCGCTGGCGCCTCGGCCGGCGTTCCTGTCGGCGGAGAAGCTGCTCGACATCATCCTGCCGCAACGCATCGCGCGCGACTTCGCGCACCTGACGACGCCGCTCAAGGTCGTCGCATCGGATTTCTATGCGCAGGAGGCGGTGGTGTTCTCTTCCGGGCCGTTGCGGCCGGCGGTTGCCGCGAGCATGGCCCTGCCGGTGATCTTTGAGCCGATGGTGATCGATGGGCGCGTGCTGATCGATGGCGGTCTCGTCAACCCGCTGCCGTTCGACATCGTCGCGGACGACGCCGATCTGACGGTCGCCGTCGATGCGAGCGGCGCGCCGATGCGTCGGCCAGGGCAGGATTGTCCGAAGGCGTGGGAGACGCTGTTCTCGGCCAATTTCATTTTCGAGCGCTCGATCATCCGCGAGAAGCTTCGCACCAGTCAGCCGGACCTTTACATCGATGCCGGCACGAGCCGATTTCAGATCCTCGACTTCCTGAAGATCGACGAGATCCTTGCGGCGGCGGAGCCTGCGAAGGAGCGCGTCAAGGCGCAGCTCTCCCGGCTCATCGAAGCGGAAACACTGTCGGCGGCAGAGCCCGCAGAGCAACTGCCGACGCCTGCCGCGCCGCGCACGCGGCGTCCCCTGCTAAAGCGACGCCGGACGGCCAAAGGCTGACGCGCAGGCAATCGCCGCGCTCTAGCGGCGCCCCTGAAAGAAATTCCTCAGCATGCCGCTGGCCTCAGTCTCGCCCAAGCCGGAATAGATTTCTGGAGCGTGGTGACAGGTGGGCTGGCTGAATATGCGCGGCCCGTGCTCCACGCCGCCGCCCTTCGGATCGGAGGCGGCGTAGTAAAGCCGGCGGATGCGCGCGAACGAGATGGCGGCGGCGCACATCGGGCATGGTTCGAGCGTTACGTAAAGGTCGCAGCCGGTCAGCCGCTCCACGCCGAGCGACGCACAGGCCGCGCGAATTACGAGAATCTCAGCGTGGGCCGTCGGATCGTTCAGCTCGCGCGTACGGTTGCCAGCAACGGTGAGCACGGCGCCATCCGGGCCTGCCAACACTGCCCCAACAGGCACCTCGCCACGGCCAGCCGCGGCCGCGGCCTCGGCCAGGGCACGCTGCATGTGGCTCTGTTCGCGCTCCGGTGTCATAAGGGTCCCGATTCCGACGCTCGCCCAACCGCTTCGAAAGCTTCCATGCCCGCCGACAAACCAGCAAAGCGCCCCGATCGCAAGCCTCAGCGCAAGCCCGATCGTAAGCCGCAGCACGCGTCCGGGCCTAAGCCCGATCGCAAACCCGTCAACAAAGGCGTGGCGGGCACGGGACGACCACACAAGCCGCAATCCAAGCCGGCAGCCGGTCCAGACGAGCCGTTGCGCATCGCCAAGGCGATGGCGCGGGCAGGTCTTTGCTCGCGGCGGGAGGCTGAGCGGTGGATCGAGCAGGGACGGGTCAACGTCAACGGCAAAATCCTGAAGACGCCGGCGATCGAGGTCGGTCCGAATGACAAGGTGCTGGTGGACGGCAAGCCGCTTCCGACAGCCGAGCCGCCGCGCCTGTGGCGATACTACAAGCCGCGCGGTCTCGTCACGACGCACAATGATCCGCAAGGGCGACCGACGGTTTTTGAATCGCTGCCGGAGGACATGCCGCGCGTCATCTCGGTGGGGCGGCTCGACTTCAACAGCGAAGGTCTTCTGCTTCTCACCAACGACGGTGCGCTGGCGCGGCATATGGAGCTTCCTTCGACCGGCTGGCTGCGGCGCTACCGCGTTCGCGCGCACGGGCGCGTTTCGCAGCAGCAGCTCGACGCGCTGAAGGACGGCGTCGAGATCGAAGGCGTGCGTTACGGACCCATCGAGGCAACCATCGACAGCGTGCAGGGCGCCAACGCGTGGCTGACCATGGCGCTGCGCGAGGGCAAGAACCGCGAAGTGCGGCGCATCCTGGCGCACCTCGGTCTGGAGGTGAACCGTCTGATCCGCATCTCCTACGGGCCCTTCCAGCTCCTGGAACTCAAGCCTGGCGAAGCGGAGGCGGTGAAGCGGCGCGTGCTGGCCGACCAGCTCGGCGCGCGGCTCGCGGAGGAGTTGAACCTCTACGCGGTCGAGGAGGAGCAGCAGCGGGCGAAACGCAAGGGCTCGGGCCGGCAACGGGACGACGACGCATGAGGATCGTCGGTGGAACATTGCGCGGGCGCGCCATCTCGAGCCCCCAGCATGAGGGCCTGCGCCCTACAGCCGATCGCGTTCGCGAAAGCCTGTTCAACATTCTGGCGCATGGCATCCACGGCTTCTCGCTCGATGGCGCACGTGTGATCGACCTCTTCGCGGGCACTGGCGCGCTCGGGCTCGAGGCGTTGTCGCGCGGCGCGGCGTTCGGCCTGTTCGTCGACAGCGAGCCGGCAGCGCGCGCCCTGATGCGGACCAACATCGAGAATTTCGGGCTCACCGGCGTCACGCGCATCTTCCGCCGCGACGCGACGGATCTCGGGCCCGTCGGCACCATGGCGCCGTTCGACATCGCGTTCCTCGACCCGCCCTATGAGAAGGCGCTCGGAGAGAAAGCCATCGCGTCCCTTTGCGAGGGGGGATGGCTGGTGCCCGGCGCGATCATCGTGCTGGAAGAGCGGGCGGCGCAGCCCGTCGCGCTGCCGTCAGGCGTTGCGGAAATCGACAGGCGAACCTACGGCGACACGCAGGTCGTGATCGCTCGCTACGCGGGATCTTGAGGTTCTAGCCCGGCTCCTGCGGCATCAGGATCCAAAGCAGGATGTAGATGAGGATGCCGGGAAACCCGACGGACAGCACGGTCAGTACGACGTAGCCTAGACGCACCAGGGTCGGGTCCCAGTCCAGCCATTTCGCAATGCCGCCGCATACACCGGCGATCAACTTGCCCTGGCGGACACGCATCAGGGGTTGCTGCAGGGGATTGTCGATCGACATGCGGTGCCTCCTCGTGGATCGTGAGCTTATATAGGTAACGCTCAACGAGAAGATAAGTTTCGCTTTTCTTGGTAGTGACGCAAGCGTAGAGAGGCTTGATTGGCGGCGAGGTCTCGCGCGTTGATGGCCGGCGCTCGCGCCGGGCGCCCTTGGCGCCTTGCCGCCGCTGGCGGCCGAGAAGCGTTGTGACGCAAGCGGAGAGAGGCTTGATTGGCGGCGACGCTGCGCACGTTGATGGCCGGCGCTAGGGCTGAGCGTCAGGGTGACAGGCTGTTGATGTAGGCGATGATCGTGTCGACCTCGGCATCCGACAGCTCGAACTTCGGCATCTCATCGTGCGGGCGGGCGATGCCACGCGACAGGGGCTCGCGCAGGGCCAGCA
The DNA here is from genome assembly GCA_030148725.1 of Hyphomicrobium sp. Classification (GTDB taxonomy): domain Bacteria; phylum Pseudomonadota; class Alphaproteobacteria; order Rhizobiales; family Hyphomicrobiaceae; genus Hyphomicrobium_A. Next base: position 139,893 of record JASBSU010000012.1, on the reverse strand, counting down.
CCGGGTGGCGTCCGGCCATGTCACGCCAGCGAGGTGCGCGCGGGTTGGGGCTTTCACCGGCCTTCCCGATAGCGTGGCACCAAGCGCAGTTCTTCTCCGCAAGCTGGCGTCCGTGCGCGATGAGCCGCTCGCTTTGCGATGTGACATCAGCCGGCTGGCCGAGACGCTTCAGGCCGCTGGCAGCTCCGGTGAGTGCCGGGTCGAGTTGCAGGGCGCGGGCGAGATCGGCCACCGCCGCCAACTTGTCGCCCTGCTGCTCATAGACATACCCGCGGTTTGCATAGGCTTGCGCGAACGCAGGGTTGATCTCGATGGCCTTGCCATAATCGATCAGCGCTTTCGGCAGATCGCCCTTCTTGCGGTAGGCGAGGCCGCGGTTGTTATAGGCGCTGGCGTTCTTCGGCGACAGGCCGATGGCGCCCGTGAAGTCGGCGATCGCCGCGTCGGCGTTGTTCTTCAGCAGATATGCATAGCCCCGCGCCATGAGCAGGCCGGCGGAGTTGCCGCCAAGGCGAAGCGCATCCGTCAAATCGGAGATCGCGGCGTCGGTCTCGCCGAGCGCGAGGCGTGCCTGCGCCCGGCCCGTCAATGCTGCGGTCGTGCCGGGCTCGATGCGCAACGCCTCGGTGTAGTCGATGACCGCCTCGCGATTGGCGGCACGTTCGGCAAATGCCGCCGCGCGGCGACGCAGCGCCTCGGCGCGAACTGAACGCTCGACGGTCTTGGAGTTGACGATCTCCGTGCACGCTGCGATGCGCATTTCGCCGGATCGTGCGGATTTGCAGTCGGCGATGACGTCGGCATTCGCCGCCGCCGCAAATGCAAACGACGCTGGAGCGGCTATGGCTGCCAATGTGAGACAGCGAAATGCTACCTTGCTCATGTCGTCCCCCGATCGAGAATCTTCAGGACAACTTAGAGGCGTGGCGGCGGGCGGCTTTGCGCGGCATCAAGGGGACGACGCGGATCACCGCAACAAAAAAGGCGGCGCAGGTTCTGGCTGCACCGCCCTATGTCAGCTCTCAGACAGCGTTTATTTCACTGCGGCCGTGGTCTCGTTCATGACGCCCTTGCAGGGGCGCGCGACGATCTCGCAGCGATACATGACCTGCCCCATCGTCTCGCCGATGGAGGTGCGGCCGCAGCGGGAGACGAAATCCTTGGCGTGCGAAAGATCGAGGAAGCTCTCGCCGTAATCGTAGCGCACGCGCTCCATCCAATCCTTCTTGGCGGCGTCCATCGCGCCTTCGGTGCCGATCCACTGCGTGCCGAGGCCGCGCACTTTTTCCGTGCACTGCACTTCCGGCTTGGCGGCGAGCTTCTCATCCTCGCGCTTCACGTAGCCCATGACGCGCGTGGGATCTTCCTTCTTCACGCGCTTTGCGTGTCTCACTCGCGCTTTCTTGGCGCGTGACGTCGGGCTGCCGCTGCCGACGCTCCAGTCCCAATAGTCGGAAGCGGCGACCGGGCCGACATAGGCCGGCAGGGCGATGGCCGCAACGAGTGCGATCACGACGGGTTTCAACATTCTTAGCCTCCCGAGTGCGTTCTTGAGGGCGCCTTGAGACGAGAGACGTGGACGCGACACGGGGCGCTTGCGGCGTCAGCCGCGCCGATCATGCGTGTTTCCGCGCAGAATCGCTTCACTGACGTTAGCCGAAACGGCGTGCCGCAAGTGGGCTTGGGGCGGCGCTATCCACAGCTGCGTTGCCGTTGCATACAGGGACGCGATCGTATCTGTGGCTGGAGGGAGGCGCTGATGCCGCGCTATTTGCAGATGCGGTCGGTGCGCCAGATCTTCCCGGTGCAATCGAGGCGGCGGTTTGCACCGACACAGTACGTGACCGGGACGCGCTTATAGGTGCAGACGGGCTTGCGCTTCGGCTTTGCCTCGGCGGCCCGGTCAGCAACCGAGAGCGCTCCGAAACCAGCCAGCGCGATCCAGACAGCGCCTCTCGTGATCTTACGCATCACCTACCTCGCCAGTTTTACGCTGCGAGACTAGCAACGATCGCAATACGCGCGGCGACGACATGCCGACGCAGCCGCTACTGGCAGGTCTGCTCAAGGCGCCAACTGACGACGCGGCAGCGCTGCTTGCCGCCTTTGCCGGTGGTGCACTCGCGGTTGGGGAAGCGCTTGTAGGAGCAGTAGTAGTCCGGCGCGACGTAGCCTTCGTAGCCGCGTTGCGGGCCGCGCGTCTCATAGCTTTCGGAGTAGTACGGCTTGACGCCGCGGCGGAATTGGGCGTCGGCGTTTGTGGCGACGACGAGCGGCGTAGTGAACGCGGCGACGGCGAGCATAACGGCTTGCAGCGATGAGGGTTTGCGCGATGCGGGCATTTTATCTCTCCTTGCGCGAACAATCTGTTCTCAAAGGAGATGTAGGCACTCCGGCGCGGCGATCCCAGCTGGCCGCGCTTTCGGCGGGCGCGGCGTCTGGCTTCGCGGCCTCTACCTGCGCGCACCGGCGGCATTCCGATGCGCAGCATCGCCGCTTTTAGCTGCAGCGCGCCTTCGGCGCGCGGGAATGCCGTCGGTGAGAGCAGGTGGAAAGCCAATTTAAACAGATGGCTCAGTTTCGCTGCCGATCTTTGACGTGGCTTGCAGCTCAGGCTGCGTACCAACCGCAAGACTGGATTGCGCCGCCTGGGCAGGTGGCGTCCCCACGCTCGTCCTACGAGTTGGACGCAACCATTTCGGATGCCGTGATGCATCATATCTATGCAGGAGCGCACCTATTACGTCGTCCAGCCGAGCGTAACTTTGCCTAAGCCGGTCGACTCGTTCCGCAGGCACAACGGAAATCAAAGTTGGCATTAGGAATCTCCACTCCTTTTCGAAGCGGATCCAATGCTTCGACAGGTCGTATAGATACGCTGGATTTGATAGTTCCCTGTCACGCCGCGGGCTCAGCTGGTCGATAACCTGGCGAAAATATCGGGCAGGCAGCAGTGCGGCAGGGTCGGAGACGATTTGCGTTTGCTGCCGAACGAGCACCAAGAGCTCTTCGAGAATCGGGCCGACCTTCTCTACAGTAGCCGACGACTTCTCCCGTTTCGGTCTCTCCTTACCGGTGACCGCGCTAACGATCGGCTCAATCGTATTAGCAAGCGCTGGCCAAAGATAGTCGACCACCTTCTCTATCTGTGCGTCATCTCTGGCTTCGTCCGGCGTGCTCGCGTTTATTCCGCGCAGCAAGCGCATTATGTCGCCTTTCTCGAACTTCGTAGCCTGAAACTGGGCGAGCGGACCCTGAATATCCGATGGCTGAACTCCGAACAAAATCGGCGCGACCCTCGAGTGTTCAACCAATTTCGCGAGAGCTCCCGCTTCGAAACATATCCAAGGGGCATCAATATTTTCATGTGTCAGGCACAGCAGACCGAAGTTGGTTCCTTCGAGTTCTGACCCAATTGTCGAGGCCCAACGACTGCCCTTCTCAATGTCCTCCGATGACATAAATGGCTCAATCTTTTGATGAACCAAGGGTAGCCATTCTTTAAGCGCCCGTGCAATCTCGTGACTCGCGTCGCCTGACCAGCTCAGAAAAATTTTCATATCGCCCACCAAGGATAGAACAGCATGAATGGTCGCCAATTCTTTGCGGTCCAACGTCCGCTAAGTCGCCGGGGTCTTCTGCCCTACTTCACCTCGCGGCCGAGGCGCCAGGATTCTTCCTGGACGCGGATGTCGGCGAGCATGCGCTCCAGCAGCAGACACGTGCGCTTGAAGAGATCAGAGCCGCGACGGTAATCGGCCGGCGCGAAGAAATCGCAACGGCCAGCCTTGAACAGCTCGACGCATTTGCGGCGCGACTTGCCGGGCGTGTGCACGGCGATGGCGTGTCCACCGTTCTTGCGCATCACCGCCATCGACGGCACGTCGGTATCGCCGTCGCCGAAGTAGATCATGTTGGCGAACGGGATCGGGCGCTCCGCCTCGTTCATGTGCTCGTTGATGCCCTGGCCTAAGTCCTCGATGCCCTTGTTGATGCGGAACAGGTACTGCGTCTTGCCGGTGTCGGTGATGACGCGCTTGGGGTACGGCAGGTCGTAGGCGTCGAACCAGTATTCTGACGCGAAGACGTTGTGGAAGCGCTTGTAGATGCGCGTGCCCTCGATGATCTCGGTGAGGCCGGCAGAGACGATGTAATGGCGCAGCGCGATGCCGTGGGTTTCAGCGCGCAGCTTCACGTATTCGTCGATTTCGTCGAACCATTCCTCGACGCCCTGGAACAGCTCGACGTGCTTGCCTTGCGCGACGAGGTCGGCGCGGTCGATGCGCACGCCGGCCGCCTTCGCCTTCTGATACATGAGGCGCATGTAGGAGATGAGGCCGTCAGCGCCTTCACGCCGTGCGATGGCGTTCGATTCCGCCCAGAACGCTTCCGGGTCGATGCCGATCTGCGGCAGGAAGGCGTAGTCCTGCATCGGGCGCGGCGACAGCGTGCCGTCGAAATCATAGACGAGCGCGATGGTCTTCTTGTCGAAGGTCGCCTTCGGCTTTGCCGCGTCGCGAGGTTTCGTCTCGGGCGTGGCCTCGGCCACGTGTTCCTCTTCCGCCACACGCTCGGTCATGGTTGAGGCTCCGCGCATCCCATTGCGTCGCGAGGCGGTGCCTCGACGACTTGCATGCGCCACAGTGGCGTGATTCGGGGGGCGGATTGAAGGCGGGGCGATTCTCTCTCCCCACGGGAGGGTGAGCCGGGTGTGGTGCTGCCCTTCACCCTGCCCTCTCCCCGCGTACGGGGAGAGGGAAAAGGGTCAGTGCTTGCAGCCGCAGCCTTCGCCGTGGGCGTGCGCGTGCTCGTGGTGATCATGGCCGTGGTGATCGTGGCCGCCGCAGCAGCCTTCATGGCCGTGCGCGTGGTCGTGGCCATGATCGTGAGCGTGCGCATGATCGTGGCTGTGATCGTGCCCACATCCGCAGCCATCGCCGTGGTCATGATTGTGCTGGTTCGGATCGACCAGCGCGGCATGCAGCCGGCGCTCGATCGCGATGGCGGCTTCACGCGGCGCGTTCTTGTCCTCGATGCACAGCGCCATGATCTCGGCGCCGAGGCGGACGTCGTCGACCGAGCCCAGATAATGCCGGCGCAGACGCCCCTGGCGATCGTAAATCAAAAGCGTCGGCGTGCCCTGCATGCCGTAAACTTCCATGGTCTTCGGCAGGCCCGAGGCGTCCTGCGTGTCGACCGCCACGGGGAACTCGATGTTCTCCTCCTTGAGGAAGGGCTCGAGCAGCGAGGGCGACATGTCCTTGTGGTTCTCGAACACCATGTGCAGGCCGATGACCTCGACCTCGTCACGCGAAAAGGCGCGCGCCAGGCGACCGGCCTGCGGCAGCGAATGGCGCTGCGAGCCGGGACAAAGCATCTGGAAGGCCACGAGGACGACGACCTTGCCCTTGAGGCTTTTGAGGGTGAGCGGCTCGGAATTGAACCACTGCGAGGTGATGAGCTCGGGCGGGCTCTCGGGGTTGAATGCGGGCTCGGCCATGGGGCCACCTTTCTGGTGAGGAGGAGGTGCGTTGAGAGCCAGATAGCGGTTCGCGGCAGGTCTCTCAAGTAGACGAGCTACGGGAAGGATAGCTCGAAAGTGAGGATACGGCCCCTCAGCGGCAGCGGGAGTTGGTTTCGGCTTCGGTCGGGATGGGCCGGGTGCAGGTGAAGCGCGGGTCGACTTTGCATCCCGGATCCAGCGGGTCCGGGCCGGTTGCGTAGATGGAAAAATGCAGCGGGCAGCCACGCATGACGTTGAAGGCTTCGACACAGCCAACCCGAGGCGGCGCCTTGGCACTGCGCGCGGCGAGGGCCTTGGCGAGGTCGGGCTGGAAGCGATCCTCGACGACAGCGATGGCGTCGTCGCCGCCGGCCATCCAGCTGGCGATGCTTTCAGCGTTCGTGTCGGCCTCATGGCCTAGCACGAAAGTGGTCGAGGGCTCGCGGAAGCCGGCGACGCCGAGGGGGCCGGTGACGCAGCGGCGGAGCGGGGCGACGGCGTCGGCGATGCGAGGCGCGGGCCAAGCCATCTCGATGTGCGGCATCAGGACTGCGAACGTGAACGACACGAACAGCGCGAAGCCGGGAAGGCTGGTGACGATCCAGGCGGCGGCATAGCCGTTGCCCATGGCGTAAGCGGCAACGGTGAACAGGAACACGACGAGCGCCGCTCCCAATACGACCGCGATGCTCGGTGCAACACCGGTGATCCACAGAATGCCAGCGAACAGCGCGATGGTCCCCGGCAGCACGAGCCACCACGGCAGGCGCAGACTGAGCGGGGGAATCGCGAGCCGTCCATCCCTGTCGATGGCGAGCGCGACGGCAGCTCCGAGGGCGGGGAACAGCGCCTGCACAGTGTAGAGCGCGGGCTCGGAAACGATGATCTCGAGATAGGCCCAGTGGCCGACGATCCAGCAAATCAGAAAGCGCTGCAACGCCGCTTCGCGGTCGATCCAGAGGCGCTTGATGGCCGGAACGATGAGCAGGGATCCCGGCATGAAGCCGAGCACGGCCGCCAGCGTGAACGAGAGTGGCGCCGCCTTCCACTTCATTTCCTGGGCGCCGGTGAGCGCGTGAAAGAGCTGCACGAAAGACAGCTCGGAGAACGGGATGCCCCCATCGAAGTGGGCGCGGATTGCGAGCCAGGGCGCGGCGATCACCAGCATGAGCGGCACGCCCAATAGCGGCTGCGTTCGCTTCAGCCAGTCCAGGCGGCGGTCGAATATGTAGAGCGCGAGCAGCGTCGACACCGAGAGCAGCGGCACCGACAAGGCATTGAGGAGGATGCCGAAGCCCTGCGCGACCCAGAATGCGAGCGCGAGCCAGCGTATGCTGGAGGCATCAGCAGGAGATGCACAGTAGAGCCGCAGCAGCGCGCACTGCGCCACGACGATCGACAGCAGCAGCGGACCTTCGGGTATCGCGAGACTCGCCTGCAGCGCGACGATGGGCGTGACCGCGAAGAGGCCCGCGGCAATGATGGCACGCCGATCACCAAGCAGCGGAACGAGCAGCCACCACATCGCGAGCACGGCCAGCACGCCGGCAATCACCGAAGGCAGGCGATAGGTGGCAATGGCTTGCTGCGCCTTGTGGCCGAGCAGCTTACCAGCGCCATACTGCAGCCAGTAAATGCCGATGGGGCGGAAGGCAAAACGCTCACCCTCGAAGGTGGCGTCGATCAGGTCGTGCCGCTTGATCATGTCGCGCGAGGACTGCGCATAGACGATCTCGGTGCGGTCGACCGGCGGCAGCAGAAGCGTGCCCGGAAGATAGGTCAAAAGCGCCAATGCCAGGAGGGCTAGTGCCGCGAGACGCGGGCGAGCCGCCAGACGGTCGAGCAAGGAGGCGCTATCGCGCTCCAGGCGTTGCAGCGTCGTTGGGAAAAGGCTCATGCAGACGTGCTCGCAACCCCCGAGGACCGAGGGATAATAGCGCAGCGGGGGCCGCGCGGGCTTGACACTGATAGCGCAGTTAAGCGATTGCGCAAGCCGGTGGAGCGAGCGGAGGGCGGCGAATGCCAGCGGGCGGCAAGGTTGACGCGCAGAAGGCGCGGCTGATCGACATCATCAAGGCGCGCTCGTTCCAGTCAGGCCGCGAGGTGAAGCTCGCGTCCGGCAAAACCTCCATGTATTACTTCAACATGAAGCCGACGATGCTGGACGCCGAAGGCGCCCACCTCATCGCCACGCTGATCCTCGACGCGATCGCGGGCCAGGAGGTCGACCTCGTAGGCGGCCTGGAAATGGGCGCCGTGCCGATCGCCGCTGCGGTGGCCGCCGTCAGCCACACCGGCACCAAACCCGTCAACGCCTTCTTCGTGCGCAAGCAGGCGAAGGAGCATGGCACCAAGAGCCTGATCGAGGGCCTGCCGATGGGCGACACCCTGAAGGGCAAGCGGGTCGTGGTGGTCGAGGACGTGACGACGACGGGTGGATCGGCGATCAAGGCTGCCGAGCTGGTGCGTGCCGAAGGGGCCGAGGTCGTTGGCGTGGTGACGGTGGTGGACCGCCATGAGGGCGCGGGCGAGGCTTTCGCCGCGGCCGGTCTCGCGCTGACGCCGATCCTGACGCTCGAAGACTTCAAATAGGTCCGGCATCGCGTCATTAGGCATCCGCGGACTTTCGATGACCGCGGCCCGGCATTCGAGATTCGCGTGCCTACGCTTCCGTAGTGCGCGAAATCACTTCCGTGCTAAATGATCAGCATTGAGAACAATAAGATCATTGCAAGGAAGAAAAGCATGGATCAACGGACGATACTCATCCTGGTGGCCATTCTCGCCGTGATCGGCGTGATCTGGTACTCCTCTCAGAGCCCCACGACGACAATGACGGCACCGTCCGAGCCGGCGCCGGCTGCGACTCCGGCAACACCGGAACCGACGCCGCCAGCGCCCACGCCACCTGCACCGTAACGATCGCAACCCACTTGCGAGAAAGGCGCTAGCCCTCGGGCTGGCGCCTTTCGATTGTCGACAGTCAGGCAGCTCGCGTCAGGCCGCTTTGGCGCGGGCGACACCAACGAGGCGTACGAGTTCTTTGCGCACTTCCTCGCCGCTCGTCACGCGCGAGGCAAACGGCAGGCGCAATGCATGCGCGCCGAGTACCAGATCGCAGCCCTCGGGGTCGAGGCCGCTCATGCGCCACGCGCCGGAGGCGCCGCCCAAGAGTTTCGTCGCGTAAAGCTCGACGGCATCGGCGTGATCTTCGTTCATATGCTCGACGATGCCAGGCTCGGCTTCGACCAACGCCTCCGCCCCGCTGATATCGATAAGCAAATCGGCGCGCGGAATATCGACGATGCGGCCAAAGCCACCGATGTAATGGGCGCTCGCGATGTCGAATTTGTAGAACGCGAAATCGGGGAAGTCCGCATATCCGGCCGATACCGGATGACGCGCAAGATAGCGGCGACGTGCGGTCGCACTCGTGGTTGGACGCGCTTCGCCGATCAAGGTGATGCGCCCGCCAGACAGCGGGTCAGCATCGAGGCCCGTAGCGTCGATCAGCAGGGTAGCGCGCGGATCTGCGAGGAGATTTTTCGTGTGCAGCGCCAGTTTAGAAATGAGCAAAACTGGCGAACCATCGGGCTCGGTTGCGACAAGGAGCAGCGAGGCGTAAGGATGTCCCGTCGGCTGCAACAGGGTGCCGAGTGAGCCCGTCTGCGCCGCGCGAATCATCGTTCGCGCCGTTGCCGCGGTTTCGTTAACAGGCGAATTACTCGGCAGTTTCGAAGCATCTTCAACAGACATGCGGCTCTCTCCGCTTCCTCGGTCGATCCTATTCAGATAACGTTCAGACAGAAATCACGAAATTGGCTTCGCCACAATTGATACACCTTGGAGCCATAAAGCGCGGCTGGGTGGTGCTCTGCCGCAGGGTCGGGACATGATGAAAGAAAAAAGCACGATTGCTCTTGTCGATGACGAGCGCAACATTCTCACCTCGCTGCGCATGGCGCTCGAGGCGGAAGGCTACAAGGTGCGTACGTACAATGACGGCGTATCGGCGCTGGAGGCACTGACCGAGGATCCCGCCGATCTCGGCATCTTCGATATCAAGATGCCGCGCATGGATGGGATGGAGCTTTTGCGTCGCGTGCGCCAGCGTTCCGACATGCCGGTGATCTTCCTGACGTCGAAGGACGAAGAGATCGACGAATTGTTCGGGCTCAAGATGGGCGCTGACGATTACGTCGCCAAGCCCTTCTCGCAGCGGCTCGTCGTCGAGCGCGTGAAAGCCGTGCTGCGTCGCTTTCAGCCGAAGGAGCCGGGTGCAACGCCCGAAGTCGAGGCTGCGCGCGTGCTCGAACGCGGCAAGCTGAAGCTCGATCCGGAACGTCACAACTGCCATTGGGACAACAAGCCGGTGACGCTCACCGTCACGGAGTTCCTGATCCTGCAGGCGCTGGCGCAGCGTCCGGGCGTCGTGAAAACGCGCGATGCGCTGATGGACGCCGCTTACGACGACCAGGTTTACGTCGACGATCGCACCATCGACAGCCACATCAAGCGGCTGCGCAAGAAGTTCAAGCAGGTCGACGACAACTTCGACGTGATCGAGACCCTGTACGGCGTAGGCTACCGCTTCAAGGAAGCTTGAGGCGCGGAGGGGGCATGGCGCTCGGCACCGAGCGATCCGACCAGGAGCAGCGGTTGTCGAACGGCATTGCCGGCCCCAAAGGCTTCGCAGGCGACATCCTGACTGCAGCGAAGAACACCACGAGCCGGCTGACGCAAAGTGCTGCGGCCACGTGGAAAGCCTTCGTGCAGGCGGTGAAATCCGTTAGCTCCAGTAGCACCACGGCGCTGCGCGAGCCGCTCGCGCGGGCCGGTGGCGCGTTGCGTCGCATGGTGAGCGTGATCGTGCTCGGGGCTCAGAACGCTGCGGCGCGCGTGGAACCTGTCGGCGCGGCCGCACCGAAGGCATTCGCGCCCGTGCAGGCGTGGTTCAGCCGTCTGCCGCTCGTGCGCTTCTTCTCGGCAAGTCTTCTGCGCCGCATCCTCATCTCGAACCTGATGGGGTTTTTCATCCTCGTCGGCGGCATTCTGTATCTCGGCTGGTTCCACACCTGGCTGATCGATGCCAAGCTCGATGCGCTCAAGACGCAGGGCAAGATCATCGCGGACGCCATCGCGGCGAATGCGAAGGTCGTGCGCGAACGCATCATCATAGATCCGAACGCCATTCCCGACGGCGGTGCGAGCGCCGGCAGCGCCAGTAGCTTCCCCTATGACGGGCTCGCCGAGTTCGAGCTGTCGATCCATCCGGAGGAAGTGACGCCGATCCTGCGCAAGCTGATTCAGCCGACCAACACGCGCGCGCGCATCTATGCGCGTGACGGGACGCTGATCGTCGACACGGCGCAGACGCTTGCCCGTTGGGCGGCGACGCGCAACGAACCGCGCGTGAGCGACCGGGAGTCTCCCGCGACGCAGAACATGTGGACGCGGATCACGCGCTACCTCTTCCGCGAGCCAATCCCTGTCTACCAGGAGATCGGCACCGGCAACGGCATGGCCTACAAGGAGATCCAGGCGGCGCTCGCCGGCGAAGAAAAGAACATGCTGCTGCTCAACCGCAAGGGCGAGCAGATCGTGTCGTTTGCGCTGCCCATTCGCCGTTTCGGCGAGGTGCAGGGCGTGCTGCTGCTCTCGACGCGGCCGGGCCAGATCGACAAGATCCTCAAAGAAGAGCGCATCGTCATCCTGATCCTGGCGTCGATCGCGCTGCTGGCTTCGATCGTGACATCGCTGCTGCTGGCGCGCACCGTCGCCGGACCGATCCGGCGACTCTCGGCGGCGGCTGAGCTGGTCAGCGAGAACATCGAGGCGCGCACGCGCCTGCCGCAGTTCAACGATCGCACCGACGAGGTGGCGCAGATGGCCGCCGCCTTCCAGGCCATGACGAGCGCTCTGTGCCGGCGCATCGAGGCGAGCGAGAAATTTGCCGCTGACGTTGCGCACGAGCTGAAAAATCCGCTGACGGCGGCGCGCTCCACCGCAGAGTCGCTGGCATATGCGCGCACCGAGGAAGAGCGCATGCACCTCGTTGCGCAAATCCAGGGCGAGCTGAAGCGGCTCAACCGATTGATCACCGACGTGTCAAATGCCTCGCGTCTCGACGCGGAGCTGGCGCGCAAGGAGATGCGCCCCATCGACGTGACGCTCATGGTGCGCAATGTGGTCGGCATCTTCCGGGACATCATCGGCGACGACAGCCGCTCGGTGGCGCTCAACGCGGCACCCGAACCCTTCCCGGGCGCGTTCTGCGTCAAGGGCGATGAAGGGCGGCTCGGTCAGGTGATGACGAACCTCATCGACAACGCGATCTCGTTCTCGCCGGAGGGTGGCACGGTTTCCGTGTCGGTGCGCATCACGACGCCGTTCGTCGAGATCATCGTCGAGGACGAGGGCCCCGGAATACCGGCGGATCGGCTCGACATCATTTTCGACCGCTTCTACTCGGATCGCCCGGCGACGGACACCAGCCGTGGCAAGAACTCGGGGCTCGGACTTTCCATCTCGCGCGAGATCGTGCTGGCTCACGGCGGCCAGATCTTCGCGGAGAACCGCTACGAGGACGAGCGCCAGACGGAGGATGACAAGCCGAGCGGTGCACGCTTCACCGTCAGGTTGCCGATGGCCGTGGCCGGAAAAAGCGGGGGATCACCGGTTGGGCGACGCTCCTGACAGGACGCACCATGGCACTGCGATCGCCCTCGGCGCTCGGGCGGCCTTGATCGTCGGGCGTTCCGGGGCCGGCAAATCGGACCTCGCCCTGCGCTGTCTGGCGCTCGCCCCGGGGCCACTCATTCCCGAGACCGCCGTTCTCGTGGCCGACGACCGCGTGCATATCCACCGGGTTGGAGCGGGATTGAGCGTTTCCGCCCCGGAAACCATTCGAGGGCAACTGGAGGTCCGGGGCCTCGGTATCGTCGAGGTGCCGTTCCGGGCCAATGCCGACCTCGTCCTGGCCGTGGAGCTGGTAGCGCCCGAAGCGGTTGAGAGGCTGCCAGACCCGCCGCCGGAGCTCGATTTCCTGGGCGTCAGGCTGCCCGTCCTGCGCCTTGCGCCGTTCGAGGCCTCGGCCCCTGTCAAGCTGCTTCTGACCCTCATGCAGGCCGGGTACGGGTCCGGGCGAGCTGACCCAAGATGACAGCAAATCCACTTGCACGGGCGCCGAACACTTGTAAATTCTGCCGCGCTGCCAACGGGTCCCTCGTGAATTGGGGGCACTGCGTCGAACAACGATCCCAATGCTCAAGCCGCGCCTCCACAGGGGAGCCGGCAAAGGACGAGATCGGCTCTATTCCATGATCGGACTTGTTATCGTCACGCATTGCGGGCTGGCGCTCGAATTTCGTTCAGCGCTGGAGCACGTGGTGGGACCGCAAACGCAGCTCGAGACGGTTTCCATCGGACCCGACGATGACGCCGCGGTGCGCCGCGGACAGATCGTCGACGCCATTCACCGCACAGACACGGGCGATGGCGTCATCGTGCTCACGGACATGTTCGGCGGCACGCCGTCCAACCTCGCGATTTCGGCGATGGACGAGGCGAACGTCGAAGTCATCGCCGGCATCAACCTGCCGATCCTGGTCAAGCTTGCGAGCGTACGGGGGGAGATGCCACTGGCGGAAGCCGTGGCGAACGCCCGCGAGGCGGGCCGCAAGTACATCAAGGTCGCCAGCCAGGAGCTGTCGGGCGAGGGCTAGGTTCGAGTATAATGCCGGAAATCAACAACAGCGCGCGCCCCGAGGCGGTGGTCACCATCCGCAACCGCAAAGGTCTGCATGCCCGCGCGTCGGCGAAGTTCGTCAAATGCGCGGAAACGTTCGACGCCATCGTTACGGTGACGCGTGATGGCCATGCGGTCGGCGGCACATCCATCATGGGGCTCATGATGTTGGCAGCGGGACCCGGATCGACGCTGCACATGACCGCGACCGGCCCGCAGGGACCCGAGGCGTTGCAGGCGCTGGTGGCGCTCGTCGAGGATGGGTTCGGCGAAGACTGCATCGAGGACGCTTGAACGAAAAAGGAGCGCCGAACCGACGCTCCTTCGTCACGTGCTTGCCGACGCCCCGGCTGCGCTACTTAGCCAAATAGAGTGACGACAGCTTCAGCGCGATGTCGCGGAAGGCGGTGCGAAGCTGCTCTGCATCCTCGGCAATATAGACCTTGGCGGGGTCTGTCGCGCACTGGGTCATCATGTTCTTGGCGACTGCCTGGTCGGCGACGTCGAAGCCGACGGTATAGACCGTCACCCCCGAAGCCTTCATCGCAGAACACAGCTTCAGAGCCTGCGCGCTCGACTGGCCGTTGGTGGCGTTGCAGTTGATCTTGTCGGCGGAGTCGCCGCTGCCGGTACCGGAGTCCTTGGCGATGACACCATTGCAATAGGCGGTGTTGAAGTCGCCATCGGTCATCAGCACGGCGATCTTCTTCAGCAGCGGCTGCCCTTTCGGACCGAGTTCCGTGAGCTTGCTGTAGGAAGCGGGTGCGCTGGTGCCGGTGAAGACCTTGTCCCACTTGGGCGACAGCGAATACCAGCCCCAGGCAATGCCGATATGGCCGGCGGTCGAGCCCGTGGCCTGGTATGAGTCGATCGCGTTCGTCAGCGTCGTCTTGTTGCTGGTCAGCGGAATGAGCTGCGCCGAGGGGCAGGGGTTGTTGGTGGACGGATAGTTGTATCCGACCTTCGCCGTGGACGGGGGGTCGTCCGTGTAGGCGTAGGTGCCCAAACGCTCGGTGACGCAGGTGCTGCCCGTGAACGTTTTCTGTGTCTGCGGGTAGCCGTTGTTCGTGAACTTGTACTTCTGGGCGCCCGGAGTTGTCTTGGTGCCCGAGGTCAACGTACCGCGCGCTGTGTTCGCCATCGACGTGCCGAGGTTGACGCCGATCGAATAGGGGACGAGCGCGACCTTCGAATAGTACTGGCTCTGGTCTTCCCACACGACGATGTTGACGAGGTCTTTCGCAGCCTCCTTGAGGGCCTCGAGCTTCTCACCCTTCATGGAGCCGGTGATGTCGAGGATCATAGACACCTCGACGTTCTGGCCGCCATTGCCGCCGACCGAGATCTTGGAGCCGGAAAACTTCGTCTGCGAAGCGGTCAGCAGGGGCAGCTTGTCGACGTTGGCCAGCTGCAGGAACGGCGTCTTGATGTAAGCCGTGCCGCTCGCGGAAACGCCCATGCCGTCTTCGGCCACCGTGAAGTTGACCGTGTCGCCCACGACCGGAAGCCGCGAGGTCACGTTCTCCTTGTAGTATTTCTGGGCGGCGGCGACAGCGGCTGCCTTATCCTTGCTGTTCACCTGCAGAGAGCGTCCGCCGGCGAGCACAGCTGCGTCAACGGCGGCGACAGTCTGGCTGCGCGCGTTCAGCCAGCGGCTGATGTCGACACCAGCGCCAACAGACACCAGCAGCACCACCAACGACGCGGCGACCATGATCGCGACGTTGCCCGATTCCTCGTCGCGAAACCTGCGCAAGTACTTCGAGAGCGGCCTGCCCCCGTCAAATTCGAACATTTTGCCTCTCCTGCGAGACACAATTGTTGTTTGTTGCAGCGACTATGCAGCCCTCTACGCTCGACATTTCTTAAAGAGAGCTAACTTTTATTAGACTTGCCTAATAGTCCGTTCATAGATCGCGACACCCACGTGCCTCTTGGGCCAATTCCGTCTCCGATTTTTCGGGAATACCCCACTCAATTCTTTCAAGTTATTAAAAATGCTAAAATCCGTTATTATTACTTAAATGATCGTTGCTGCGAGTCCTACTTCGTTACGTTTGCTTGGCCGGGTGCGCGCACCTCAATCCGGCTGTCGAGCGCTGTTGCGGGCACATATAAGGACTTGTTTATATCTTTGTTGCGTACCCGGCGGCCCGCCGCTAGAAGGGCCCCATGCTGAGGCGACCCGCGGCCGTTAAAGCCGCGAAGCCGGGTCGTCCGCCCTCCAGCGCCGCAGGCGCTCAGCCGCAAGGAGCCATGCTCAATGGGTAAGCCGACGGACTACGTCGTAAAGGACATCAGCCTCGCCGACTGGGGCCGCAAGGAAATCGCCATCGCCGAGACCGAGATGCCCGGCCTCATGGCGACCCGTGAGGAGTTCGGGGCCTCGCAGCCGCTGAAAGGCGCGCGGATCGCCGGCTCGCTGCACATGACCATCCAGACCGCGGTGCTCATCGAGACGCTCGCGGCGCTCGGTGCCGACGTCCGCTGGGCCTCGTGCAAC
Source organism: Hyphomicrobium sp. (assembly GCA_030148725.1). GTDB lineage: Bacteria > Pseudomonadota > Alphaproteobacteria > Rhizobiales > Hyphomicrobiaceae > Hyphomicrobium_A. The sequence goes on along the minus strand of JASBSU010000012.1, from coordinate 124,140 downwards.
ATCTATTCGACGCAGGATCACGCTGCCGCCGCCATCGCGGCTGCCGGCATCCCGGTGTTCGCCTTCAAGGGTGAGACGCTGAAGGAATACTGGGACTTCACGCGCCGCATCCTGGAGTGGGGCGACGGCGGCACGCCGAACCTCATCCTCGACGACGGCGGCGACGCCACGCTGCTCGTGCACCTGGGCCTGCGGGCCGAGAAGGGCGACACTGCGTTCCTCGACAAGGCCGGATCCGAAGAGGAGACGGTGCTGTTCGATCTCATCAAGCGCACGCTGAAGGAGAAGCCGGGCTGGTTCGCCGAGCTCGCGAAGAACCTCAAGGGCGTCTCCGAAGAGACCACGACAGGCGTGCACCGCCTCTATGAGATGCAGAAGCGCGGCGAGTTGCTGTTCCCTGCTATCAACGTCAACGACTCCGTCACCAAGTCGAAGTTCGACAATCTCTACGGCTGCCGCGAATCGCTGGTCGACGGCATCCGTCGCGGCACCGACGTGATGATGGCGGGCAAGGTGGCGATGGTGGCCGGCTTCGGCGACGTCGGCAAGGGCTCGGCCGCGTCGCTGCGCAATGCCGGCTGCCGCGTGCTCGTCTCCGAGATCGACCCGATCTGCGCTCTGCAGGCGGCGATGGAAGGCTACGAGGTCGTCACGATGGAGGATGCAGCACCGCGCGCCGACATCTTCGTCACGGCGACGGGCAACAAGGACGTCATCAAGACCGAGCACATGCGCGCCATGAAGGATCGCGCCATCGTCGCCAACATCGGACACTTCGACAACGAAATCGAAGTGGCTGGCCTCAAGAACCTCAAGTGGAACAACATCAAGCCGCAAGTCGACGAGATCGAGTTCCCCGATGGGCACCGCATCATCCTGCTGTCCGAGGGGCGGCTCGTGAACCTCGGCAATGCGATGGGCCACCCCTCGTTCGTCATGTCGGCGTCGTTCACCAACCAGACGCTGGCGCAGATGGAGCTGTGGAGCAACGCGGGCAAGTACGAGAAGAAGGTCTATACGTTGCCCAAACACCTCGACGAGAAGGTCGCGCGGCTTCATCTCGACAAGATCGGCGTCAAGCTCACCAAGCTCACCGATGAGCAGGCGGCCTATATCGGCGTGAAGTCCGACGGCCCCTATAAGTCGGACCATTACCGCTACTGAGACAGCACCAAACGCTCGACTATGCGGCTTGCCGGCAGCACCCCTGCCGGCAATTGCCGTTCTAGGGGTGCCGTGATGCCCAGCGCGCTGGCAACGGCGGGAGTGGCTCCGCATAATCCATAACGATTCGCCCCTTTCGGGGAGCGATGCCGCCGGACCTTTGTCTGTCGCTCGTTGCGTCTTTGGTCTCGGGTTCCCAGCTGATCAATACGGACCCCGATGCAAGCTGCTGCTCAGAGGAGACTGTCCCAGGGTAAGCTGCGCGAGCTTCTAGCGCTCGGTGCGGCAAGCCTTGCCTGTGTGCTGCTGCTGGCGGCTGGCGTTGCCGCCGGCGGGATTCCGCATTTCAGCCTCACGGGCCTTGAGCCGCTCGCCATCGTCGGTTTCATCGGCGCCGCCGTCCTGCTGGTCGGGGCGCTCCTGACGCTGACCGTCGTGCGGGCCAAGCGCGAAGAGCAGCGCGCGATCACCGAGGCCGACGGGCTGAAGCGCAATCTGGCGGCCGCCGATTCGATCATCCGGTCGGAGCCGCAAATTCTCCTGTTCTGGGAACAGGGACAGCCGTTGCGTGTGGCGGCGTTCACGCTGCACGACATCCCCGGCCTGCCCGACACACCTGAAAAATTCCTGCGGTTCGGTCAGTGGCTCGAGCCGACCTCCGCGGCCAGCCTGAAACCTGCCATTGATGCGCTCTTTTCTACCGGGCAGCCGTTCGGCCTCATCGTGCGCACGATCGCAGGCGGGCACGTCGAGGCGGAAGGCCGTACGGCGGGCGGCAAGGCCATCCTGAGGTTCCGCGACGTGACGGGCCACCGGGAAGAGGTGGCGCGCATCCTGGCGCAGCATCATCGGCTTGCAAGAGAAGTTCGCGCCAGCCGCTCGCTGCTCGACGCTCTCGCAATTCCGGTGTGGCTCAGGGCAAAGGACGGGCGCCTGACCTGGGTCAACAATGCCTACGTGCGCGCGGTCGAAGCGCGCAGCCGCGTTGAAGTGCAAGAACGTCAGATCGAACTCCTCGAACAGCGCCAGCGGCGCACGGCGGAGCGCGCGCTGGCCCGCGGCGAAGGTTATCGCGGCCGCATTCCGCTGATCGTCGGCGGGGAACGCCGCGTCCACGACGTGACGATGCTGCCGTTCGAGGACGCGACCGCCGCCGCGGCCATCGACGTCATGGCGCTGGAGAAGCCGGCCGGCGAACCGGCGGTCGGTTACTACGACCGCTCGCTGGATCGCGTCGCGACGGCAGTGGCGGTGTTCAACGCTCAACAGCAGCTCGTCTTCTTCAACGAAGCCTATCGCAAGCTGTGGCAGCTCGATGAGGAATGGCTGAAGTCTCGCCCGACGGAGGGCGCCGTCCTCGATCGGCTCCGCGAGCACGGGCGGCTGCCACAGGTCGTCAACTATGCCGAGTGGCGCTCGAAGATCCTCTCGGCCTACGGCGAAGGGACCGCCGAGGACGACACTTGGCTGCTTCCCGACGGGCGCACGCTGCAGGTTCTGGCGGAGAAGCGGTCGGACGGCGGCCTCACCTACCTGTTTGTCGACGAGACGGAACGACTCGCGCTGGAGCGCGATTACAATGCGCTCATCGGCGTGCAGCGCGAGACGCTCGACAGCCTCAAGGAAGGCGTCGCGGTGTTCGGCACCGACGGGCGGCTGAAGCTGTTCAATTCATCGCTCGCCGAGATCTGGCAAATGTCGCCGCGCGCCCTGAAGGAAGAGCCGCATATCGATGCGTTCATCCGGCAGGCGCGCGAGTACTTCGACGATGTCACGACGTGGACCGTCATCGGACGCGCCGTCACCTCGTTCAACGAACAGCGCGAGGAATTCGGCGGACAGTTCGTGCGACCGGATGGCAGCTTCATCGACTATGTCGTGATGCCGCTTCCCGATGGCGCCACGCTCATGACGTTCGCTGACGTCACCGACAGCAAGCGCGCCCAGCGCGCGCTGGAGGAGCGGAACGAGGCGCTCATTGCAGCCGACCGCATGAAGAACGCCTTCATCAGCCATGTGTCGTACGAGCTGCGCACACCGCTCACCAACATCATCGGATTCAGCGACCTGCTCTCCAATCCGCACATCGGCGTGCTGAACGAGAAGCAGGCGGAGTACCTGGGAGACATTTCAGCTTCGTCCAAGACGCTGCTCGCCATCATCGACGACATCCTCACGCTGGCGACGATGGACGCCGGCACGATGGAATTGAAGCAGAGCGTCATAGATGTTCCGGCGGTGATCGACGCGGCGATCCTCGGCGTGCGCGAAGCGGCGCAACGCGCGCGATTGTCGGTCCACATCGCGGTGGCCGACGATGCGACACACCTCGTCGCCGACGAGGCCCGGCTGCGGCAGATCCTCTACAATCTGCTTTCCAATGCCGTCGGATTCTCCAAGCCGGGTGGCAAGATCGGCATCACGGCGCGGCGGGATGGCGGCACGATCGAGTTCGCGATCGCCGACAACGGCATCGGCATCCCCAAGGACGAGCAGGCGCGCGTCTTCGACCGCTTCGAAAGCCGTACCATGGGCTCCGGCCATCGCGGTGCCGGGCTCGGGCTGTCGATCGTCAAAAGCCTCGTGGAACTGCACGGCGGGTCCGTTTCCCTGGATTCAGAGCCAGGACGGGGCACGCGCGTCACTGTGCGCCTTCCGGTCGACGGCCGGCCTGCTAAAGCACCTGCACGGCCGGCGCTGCCGCAAGAAGGCCCTGAGGGCCAGATATCGGCCGGGGGCAGCCGAGCCTGAAGTGAACGGTAAATGTCGACTTGCCACACCATCGAAAGCGTCACCGAGCCCGAGCTTTTGCGTCTCGGCGAGGAACTGGCGTTCGTCGCACGCCCTGGCGATCTCTTCGCGCTGAGCGGGGAGCTGGGGGCGGGGAAGACGACCCTCGCCCGCGCCGTGATCCGGGCGCTGACGGGCGATGAGAACGAGGAAATTCCGAGCCCGACTTTCACGCTGGTGCAGAGCTATACGAGCCCGCGGATGCCGGTCGCGCACTTCGACCTTTACCGGCTTGGCGCGCCAGAGGAGCTCGACGAACTCGGACTGGACCTTGCTCTCAGGAACGGAATAGCGCTTGTCGAATGGCCGGAGAGGGCGGCTGATCGCCTGCCCGAGGACCGGCTCGCCATTCGTATCGACGACGACGGGGCTGTATCCAGCCGTCGCGTCGTGCTGACGGGGCACGGGACCTGGGCGCCACGGCTCGATCGCTTCATCGCCATGCGGCGCTTGATCGGGCGCGGCAGCGCGAACGGCGGCCAAGTCAACGGCTGTGCAGCCGAGCGCAAGCTTCTCTATTTGCAGGGCGATGCATCGGTGCGGCGCTACGGGCGCCTCGTCCGGCAGGGCACGCCGGATGCCATCCTGATGGACTGGCCGCGTCAACCGGACGGCCCGCCGATCCGAAATGGGCTTCCCTATAGCCGCTTGGCGCACCTTGCCGAGGACGTCCGGCCGTTCGTTGCCGTGGCAAACGCGCTCGCCGACGCAGGCCTCACCGTACCGCGGGTTCTGGAGCAGGACCTCGACAATGGCTTTCTGCTGCTCGACGATCTCGGCGATCGCGTGTTCGGTCGCGAGATCACGGGCGGTACCGACCAGGAAACGTTGTGGCAGGCGGCGGTCGATGCGCTCGTTTCGCTTTCGCACGCGCCAGCGCCGAGCGATCTGTGGGTGGCGGGTGGTGGCGTGCATCGCATCTCGGAATACGATCCCGGTGCCATGGCGATCGAGACCGAGCTTATCGTCGACTGGTACTGGCCGGCGCTGCGCGGTTCGCCCCTGATGCCGGACGAGCGCGCCGAGTTCACCGCGCTATGGGCCGATATTTTCGCTGAGATCGGCAAGATGCCGCCGGCGTGGGTGTTGCGCGACTACCACTCGCCCAATCTTCTCTGGTTGCCGGAGCGGGAAGGGATTGCGCGGGTCGGGGTGATAGACTTTCAGGATGCGATGCGAGGGCCGGCCGCGTACGACCTCGTCTCGCTGCTGCAGGACGCGCGCGTCGATGTTCCGGCCGAACTCGAAGCGCGTCTCTTCAATCACTACTGCGACGGCGTCGCCGCGCGCGGAGGTTTCGATCGTGATGCTTTCGCCTTCGCCTACGCAGCGCTCGGTGCCCAGCGCAACACCAAGATCGTCGGCATCTTCGCGCGCCTTGCAAAGCGTGACGGCAAACCGGGCTACCTGCAGCACGTTCCGCGCCTGTGGCGCTATCTCGACCGCGACCTTGCACACCCAAAGCTGGCGCGGCTCAAGAGCTGGTACGACAAGCACTTTCCCGTCGACGCGCGGGCGATCCCTCTCGCCTCTTAACGGAGCCCATCCATGACTGCCTCAACGCGCTGGCGCCCCGGGGCGGCAATGGTGCTCGCCGGCGGCTTCGGCAAACGCATGATGCCGCTGACAAAAGACATTCCCAAGCCGATGGTCGTGTTGAAAGGCAGGACGCTGATCGACCATGTGCTGGACCGCATCGCGGCGGCGGGGGTCGAGCGCGCGGTCGTCAATGTGCACTATCAGGCCGACAAGCTCGAAGCGCATGTGAAGAAGCGCGAGCGGCCGAAAATCGTAATTTCCGATGAGCGCCAAGAGCTTCTCGATACGGGGGGCGGGGTTGTGAACGCTCTGCCGCTGCTGGGCCGGGAGCCGTTCTTGATTCACAACTCCGACTCGGTCTGGATCGAGGGGGTCGGGTCCAACCTGGAGCGGCTATTCTCGGTATGGGATCCCGACCGCATGGATTCGCTCATGCTGCTCGCATCCGCGGCTACCAGCCTCGGCTACGACGGGTCGGGCGATTTTGCGATGGATGAACACGGGCGCCTCAGCCGGCGCGGCGAGCAACAGCTGGTGCCGTTCGTATTCACCGGCGTTTCGATCGCACACCCGCGCCTCTTCGAGGGCGCTGCAGAGGGTGTCTACTCGATGAACAGGCTGTGGGACGCAGCCATCGACAACGGCAGACTGTTCGGCATCCGCCTCGATGGCCTTTGGATGCACGTCGGAACGCCGGAAGCCCTCGTTGAGGCGGAAAGGTGGATCGAACGTGAGGACGTCACCTGACAGTGCAGAAGACGGCTCGGGCTATGGCGGAGCCGGCACTGTCCGTGTGTTCACGGTTCCGACAGGGCGCCCGTTCCTCGCCTCGGTCGCGACAGCGATCCTGAACGGAGATCTTCCCTCGACAGGCGGCACGCCGCCCGATCCGCTGGCGCTCCCGGATATCACGCTGCTGCTGCCGACGCGGCGTGCATCGCGCGTGATGCAGGAGGCTTTCCTGACCGCAGCCGGCGGGCGCGCGATGACTCTGCCGCAGATACGTCCCATCTCGGCGGGCGATGAAGACCTGGCCCTGCTTTCAGGACTTGCAAGCCCCGGAACGCTCGGCAGCGACGCGCTCGATCTTCCGCCGGCGGTGAGCGAGATCGAGCGACGCCTAGTGCTGACGATGCTGGTGCAGAAGTGGTCTGAAGCGATGCGCAGAGGCGGCGGCGACGCCGGGCATCTTTCCGATCTCGCGGTCGCGGCTGGTGCCAATACGCCAGCGCAGGCCGCGCAGCTTGCGTCCGAACTCGCGAAGCTGATGGATCTCGTCGAGAACGAGGACGTGGCGCTCGACGGTCTCGCCTCGCTGGTGCCTGCAGAATATTCCGAACACTGGCAGCAGACGCTCGACTTCCTCAAAATCATCACGGCTTTCTGGCCAGCCTATATCGAGGAGAAGAAACTCCTTTCGCCGTCAGCGCGGCGCAATCGCGCCATTCTTGCCGAGGCAGAGCGGCTCGCAACGGGCGCGTCGGGTCCGGTGATCGTTGCTGGCGTGACAGGCTCGTTTCCGGCCACCGTGGAGCTGATGCGGGCCGTCGCTGCACTACCGCAGGGCGCCATCGTGCTGCCGGGGCTCGACCTCTACCTCGACGAAGAAAGCTGGGCGGCCATCGCGGAGCACCCAGAGCATCCGCAGTTCGGCTTTCACAAGCTGCTGTCGGAACTCGGCATCGCGCGCCGCGACGTGATGCAGCTGCCCGGCGCCGAGCCGGATGAAGCGCAGATCGCGCGTGACGTGCTCATCGCAGAGACGATGCGCCCCTCGAAAATGACCGGGCGTTGGCAGGATTACATCGGCAAGACCGATAAGGCAGACGTGCAAAGCGCGCTCGAGGGCGTCAGCCTCATCGAGGCGCCGTCAGCGCAGGACGAGGCGGAGGTGATCGCGCTGATCCTGCGCGAAGCGGCCGAGACGCCCGGGCGCACGGCGGCGCTGGTCTCACCGGACCGGCTGCTTGCACGACGGGTTGCGGTGCGGCTCGAAGCCTGGGGCATTCGCGTCGACGATTCCGCGGGACGTCCGTTCGCCAAGACACCGCCAGGCACATTTCTCGACCTCACCATCGCTGCGGTCGCCGAAGACTTTGCGCCGGCCGCAGTCATGGCCCTGCTGAAGCATCCGCTGACACGGCTGGGGCTCGATGCGTTCGGCGTGCGCCGCGCCGCGCGGGCGCTGGAAATCGCTGCGTTTCGCGATGTGTACCTCGGGCGCGGCATCCAAGGCGTTGCGGATGCGCTCGATCGCGCCGATGCGAACAAGGATCGGCGGCGGCGCGCCGTGAAAAGGCTCTGGCCCGACGACTGGACCGGAGCGCACGAACTCGTCGCGCGACTGACGCAGGCGTACGCACCATTGCTGGATGTGTTCCGCGCGCGCGGGCTGCAATCGATGCAGGACATCGCCAAGGCGCACATCGCCGTGGCCGAAGCGCTGTGCGCGCTGCCGGAAGCAGAAGCCTCCGACAACGGCTCTCCGCTGTGGCAGGGTGAAGCCGGCGCCGCGGCATCGAGCTTCTTTGCCGGCCTCATCGACGAACGGCTTCCAGCGCTGCAGGTCACGGCTGCCGACTATCCCGATCTCTATCGCAGCTTCCTCGTCGGTGAGAACGTGCGCTCGCGCGTTGCCGTGCATCCCCGATTGTCGATCTGGGGTCCGTTCGAAGCCCGCCTGCAGCAACCGGACGTCATCGTGCTGGGTTCGCTCAACGATGGGACATGGCCGGAGGCGGCAGATCCCGGTCCCTGGCTCAACCGCCCGATGCGCAAGGATCTGCGGCTTCCGTCGCCGGAAGCTGCGATCGGCCACGCGGCGCATGATTTTACGTCGCTACTTGGCGCGAAGCAGGTGTACCTGACGCGCGCGGAGAAGATCGACGGCGTGCCCACGGTGCCCTCGCGCTGGCTGATGCGTCTGCAGGCGCTGCTCTCGGGCTTCGGCATCGCGGACCAGTTGCAGCCCACCCAGCCGTGGCTCGGATGGGCGCGCATGCGCGATGACACACAGAACCGCATCCGCATATCGGCGCCCGAACCGCGCCCTCCTCTCGCGCTGCGGCCGCGACGCCTCAGCGTGACGCGCATCGAAACATGGCTTGCCAATCCGTATGCAATCTTCGCCAAGGACATCCTGAAGCTGGAGAAGCTGCCGGCGCTCGGCGAGGATCCCAACGCCGCACTGCTCGGCAATGTCGTGCACGACATCATGAGCCGCTTTGCGGCGATGTATCCCGATACGCTGCCCGGCGATGCGCGCTCCAAGCTCATCGAGATCGCACGCGGCGTGCTGGAAGACTATATCGGCAATCCACGCGTCGCGGCGTTCTGGCTGCCGCGGTTCCATCGCTTCGCGGACTGGTTCGCCGACACCGAGCCGGCGCGACGCGCCGACGTTCAACGCATCGTGGCCGAAGTGACGGGCCAACGTGTGATCGCAGGTACCGCGGGGATTTTCACGCTCACAGCGCGTGCCGATCGCATCGACGTAACCTCTCGCGGCATCATCATCACCGACTACAAGACCGGCAGCGTTCCGAGCGACAGGCAGATCGCATCGGGGATGAAATCGCAGCTGCCGCTGGAGGCGGCGGTGGCGCTCGGCCTGCCGGGTTTCGACGGCGTCGCAGGACTGCCGGTGATCGGCTTGCGATATGTCCGCGCCACAGGAGCGGAGCCGCCGGGCGAGGATAAGCCCGTGGACGCCGGCGACGTGACGATGCTCGCCGAGGCGGCGCTCGAAAACCTCACGCGGCTCATTGCGCGCTTCGACGATGAGACAACCCCGTACAAAGCGCTTCGGCGCGCGCGCTTCCAATATGACTACGACGAATATGCGCATCTGGCGCGCGTTGCCGAATGGGCGGTGCCGGGCGAGGACGAGGTCATCGCGTCATGAGCCAGCAAGCTTCCCTCTCGGATCTCGATCGCACCAAGCTCGCACAACGCGACGCAGCCGATCCCACCGCCTCGGTCTGGGTGAGTGCAAACGCCGGCACCGGCAAGACGCACGTCCTGACGCAGCGCGTGCTGCGGCTGATGCTGTCGGGCACGCCGCCGGAGCGGATATTGTGCCTCACCTACACGAAGGCCGCGGCGGCCGAGATGTCGAAACGCGTGTTCGATACGCTGGCGAAGTGGGTGACCGCACCGGAGGACAAGCTTGCCTCCGAGATCACGGCGCTTTGCGACCGGAAACCCTTGCCGGGCGAAACGCAGCTTGCGCGCACGCTGTTCGCCGTTGCGATCGAGACGCCGGGCGGGCTCAAGGTTCAGACCATTCACTCGTTCTGCGAGCGGCTGCTGCAGCGCTTTCCGCTGGAGGCAGGCGTTGCCCCAGGCTTCACGGTGCTCGACGACACCACCGCCGCCGCGCTGCTGCGTGAGGCGACCGATGCGACGCTCGTGGAAGCGACCAACACCGGCGACAGCGCGCAGCGTTCGGCGCTCGATGCCGTCATTCCGTACGTGACGGAAGATCGTTTCGACGAGGTGTTGCGGGCGGCGCTCGCCCAGCGGCGATGGCTCGACAGCGCAACGCGCATCGACTTCGGCGACGGCGATGGTGACGCTCTCGTCGGTCTCGAACGGGTGTTCCGCAGCCATTTTGGCGTGCGCGAGGACGTGAACAGCGAGGACATCGAGCGCGACATGGCCGATGTCGTCGCCGACGCCGACCTCGTGCGGCTGCGCGACGGTCTCAGCGGTGGCAGCAAGAGCGACCAGAGCCTCGCACCGTCGATCATTGCAGCATTGACGGCGGCATCGAGCGCAGCACGCGCGGCAGCACTCGAAGATTACTTCTGCACCGACAAAGGCGCACGCTCACGCCTGATGACGAACGCAGTCAAGGCGGCGTTCCCGGGCCTTGAAGAAACAATGGCGGATGCGCAGGCGCGCTTCATGACCTACGTCGATGAGCGGCGCGGAGTGCGCGTCATTACGGCTACCATAGCGCTGCATCGTCTCGCCCATTCCGTCCTGCAGCGCTACACGCTCGCCAAGCAGCGGCGCGCAGCGCTCGACTACGACGACCTCATCATGCGCAGCGTCGGGCTGCTGAGCGGCAAGGATCTCGCCGCGTGGGTCATGTACAAACTCGACCGCGGCATCGACCACATCCTCGTCGACGAGGCGCAGGACACGAGCCCGGAGCAATGGGAAATCGTGCGCTCGCTGGCGGATGAATTCTTCAACGGCAGCGGCCAGCACGAAGCGGTGCGCACGCTGTTCGCGGTGGGCGACGAAAAGCAGTCGATCTATTCGTTCCAAGGCGCGGCACCGCACAAGTTCGCGGAGATGGGCAAGCGGTTCGCCGAGTTGAGCCGCGATCGCACGTGGCGGCGCATTCCGCTCGACCTGTCGTTCCGCACCGTGGCGCCGGTGCTGGAGGCCGTCGATCGCGTCTTTGCGGATCATGTGCGCACGCCCGGCCTCACGGCGGAAGGCGCGATCGTGCGTCATGCCGTGCATCGCATGGGGCATGGCGGCGTTGTCGAAATCTGGCCGACCGAGCTGCCGGAGCAGACTGCCGACACCGATCCTTGGCTGCCGCTCGATGAGGCGACGGGGCGCGCGCCGGCAGAGCGCCTCGCCGAGCGCATCGCGGCCACGATCCGGCGCTGGCTGGACGAGGGTGAAACGCTGGCTTCGGAAGGTCGCCCGATCCGGGCTGGAGACATCATCATCCTGGTGCGCAAGCGGCGCCCGTTTGCGGCGCCGATGGTGGCGGCGCTGAAGGCGCGGGGGATTCCGGTTGCCGGTGCCGACCGGCTGCGGCTCTCCGAGCAGATTGTGGTGCAGGACCTGATGTCGCTCGGCGATTTCCTGACGCTGCCCGAAGACGACCTTTCACTGGCCGAGGTTTTGAAAAGTCCGCTGATCGGTCTCGACGACGATGACCTGATGGCCATTGCGACGGGCCGCGGCGGTGCACTGTGGAAGGCGCTGATTGCGCACAAGGACGACAATGCGCGCTTTTTCGCGGCGGTGGAGACGCTGAAGCGCTGGCGCTCGCGCGCGGACTTCGTGCCGCCGTTCGAGTTCTTCGCGTCCATCCTCGACCGAGAAGGCGGGCGCGCGAAGCTGCTGGCGCGCCTGGGTGCCGAGGCGACCGATCCGATCGACGAGTTCCTCAATCTCGCGCTCAGCTACGACGACGCGGAGGCGCCCTCGCTGACCGGCTTCATGACCTATCTTCGGGAAGCCGACCGCGAAGTGAAACGCGACATGGAGCAAGGGCGGGACGAGGTGCGCGTCATGACCGTGCATGGCGCGAAGGGCCTCGAGGCACCGATCGTGTTCCTGCCGGATACATGCTCGACGGCGTCGGGCGGACCGATGACCTCGCTGTACGAGCTCGGCGATCTGCGGCTGCCGGATCGCACGGATGGAACTCCATTCGTGTGGAGCGTCAAAGGCACGAGCAAGCATGCGGTGATCGCCGCTGCGCAGCGTGCCCGCTCGCGCCGCGAGGGCGAGGAGCTGAACCGGCTCCTCTACGTCGCCATGACACGCGCGCGCGACCGGCTGTACGTCACCGGCTTCGAGGGCAAGAGGTCCAAGGCGCCCGACTGCTGGTACAGCCACATCGAGGCGGGCCTTGCGGGCCGCGTGGAAGACGTGACCGACGCCTCGGGTGTCGTGGTTCGCCGTTGCGTGGCGCCGCAGGCAATTGCGCCCAAGCCGCGCGATACCGCGCACAAGCAAGAGACGGAGCGGGTCACGTTGCCGGCGTGGGCGGAGAGCGCTGCGCCGCGTGAAGCGACCCTTTCCATTCCGCTCGCGCCGTCGCGGCTCGAAGCTTACGCACCGGACGCCGAGGGTGAGCCTATCGTCGAGACGCGGCCGAAGGCGCTTCCGGTGGGCGAGGAGCCTGCCGCGCCGTCACCGTCCGCGCAGGCGACCGACAACCGCTTCATCCGCGGCACGCTCACGCACGCGCTTCTGCAGTATCTGCCGACGCTGCCTCAAGCGGGCTGGGAGAAGGCGGCTACCGGGTTTCTCGCCGCGCGCGGTGAAGCGCTGTCGACCAAGGTGCGCAGCTCGATCGCCAAGGAATCGCTGGCCATTCTGACGGCTCCGGAGTTCGCTCCCTTGTTCGGACCGAAGAGCCGGGCGGAAGTGCCGATCGTGGCGGTGCTGCCCAACTCGACGGGGAAGGGGCCGCCCCTGAAGCTGATGGGCCAGCTCGACCGGCTGGTCGACCTCGGCAGCGAGGTGCTCATCGTCGACTACAAGACCAATCGGCCGCCGCCCCAAAAGGTGGAACAGGTTGCAGCTGCCTACCTCTTCCAGCTGGCAGCCTATCGGCTGGCGCTGCGCGAAATCTATGCAGGTCGGGCTGTCCGGGCGGCTCTGCTATGGACGGACGGGCCGCGAATCATGCCTGTTCCCAACGATCTGCTGGACAGCTATGCCGCCCGCCTATGGGACCTCGACGTCAGCCATCTTGACGCTCGCGGGGGGCATTCCTAACTTCGGGCTCGAAGAGGTGTCGGCGGCTCCCAGCCCCGGGTGACACCTCAAAAGGAGAACATAAATGGCGAATGCAGTGTCGGACAGCACCTTCGATCAGGAGGTTTTGAAGTCCTCTGAGCCGGTGCTCGTGGACTTTTTCGCGGAGTGGTGCGGCCCCTGCAAGGCCATGGCGCCGGCGCTCGACCAGGTCGCCAAGGAGATGGAAGGCAAGATCAAGGTCGTGAAGCTCGACGTCGATCAGAACCCCAACGTCACGGGCAAATATGGCATCCGCGCCATGCCGACGCTCATCCTGTTCAAGAACGGCCAGGTGACCGCCCAGCACACGGGCGCCCTCGTCCAGAAGAAGAAGCTCGAGGACTGGATCAATTCCTCGGTCGCCTGAGGCGCCTCGGAAGAAATTCCATATCAAGGCCCTGCCGTCCGGCAGGGCCTTTTTCATTTCGAGCGCGCAGCGCGCTGGCCGATGATATGTTCAGGCCGTAGCTTTCAATTGCGGAGAGCCGACATGCGCTCGCGTGTGCTCAAGGTTGCTTTGACTGCCCGCGTGACGGCCCTGCTCAGCGCCGGCGCGGCGTTCGCCGAAGGTAGTATCCCACTCGACGAGGTGATGGATCAGCTCAAGGACGACACTAAGCTCGTGGGCGAGATAAGCCAGGAGCTGAAAGCGCAAGGTCTGGCGGCCGACAAGGTGATCTGCGTCGGCGCGCGCTTCGGTGGGCACTGGTCGGAGCTCGGTGGCGCCAGAAGCGTTCCGTACGAATGCGAGATCGGCAGCAAGACGCTCAACATCGAAGGCACCGTGAAGCTCTTCGACGAGCGCGGCCGAGAAATCGACATGAGCGATGAGCGCGCGCCGGAGCGGGCGTTCGACTACAAGCAGACGGACATCACCTGGGGCTGGAAGTAGGCGGAGCATCACTCCGTCTCGCGCGTGAATGGAACGAAGCGCACGGGGACGATGTCCTCGGTGATGGTCGTGCCGTCGGGATTTTTCGATACGACGACCAAAGACTGCAATTTCGTGCCGACGGGGATGACAAGGCGGCCGCCGGGCTTCAACTGCTGAACCAGCGCCGGCGGGATATGGTCGGGCGCCGCCGTGACGACGATCGCGTCGAAGGGGGCAGCTTCCGGCCAGCCCTTGTAGCCGTCACCGGAGCGCGTCTCAACGTCAATTCCCAATCTCTGCAGTGTTCCGCGTGCTGTGCGCGCGAGGGCGTCGACGATTTCGATCGTGTAGACCTTGGCAGCCAGCTCGGCGAGCACGGCGGCCTGATAGCCGCACCCAGTGCCGATTTCGAGGACTTTGTGCCCGGGCTCGAGGTTCAACAGATCGGTCATCAACGCGACGATGTAGGGCTGCGATATCGTCTGGCCATCGCCGATGGGCAGCGGCCGATTGCGATAGGCTGCGTGCTTCTGCTCGGCGGGCACGAACTCATGGCGCGGAACGCGGCGCATCGCTTCCAGGACACGTGTTGCGAATTCGCGGTGCTCTGTTTCCGGAACGGAGCGCGAGATGGCGACGATCTCGTCGACCATCCGGTTGCGCTCCTCGGCGCGAAACTCGTGCGACGCGACCATGCCGGTCCACCCAACGAACACCAGCGCGAGCGATGCGACAGAGATCACGATGCATGCCGCCGCCGACCTAACCTTCCGCGCGATTTCTTCACAAGACACTTATTCTCGCGGCGATTCACCATAATTCCACCACGTCGGCGCGCCTTTCTGATTCTGGATCACAGGCCGAGGAGACCGTCATGGTGTTTCAGCGTAAGAGCGACCCGAAAACACTCACCGTCGTTCCTGCCGAGGTTACGACACTGCCGACACAGAACAGCCCGCTCAGTCTCGTCGATGCGGCGTCCGTCATCGGCAAGGATATGTCGATCGAGGGACAAGCCATTACCGTGCGCTGCAAGGGCGCGCTGCGCGTCAATGGCGTGATCGCTGCGGAGCTGCATTGCAACGAGCTCATCGTCGGTGAAGAGGCTGTCGTCAACGGCTCGGTCGCGGCGGATGTCGTGCATGTTTACGGGCAGGTGCACGGTGCGATCCTCGGCGCCAACGTGACGCTGCATCCGAGTGCGCAGGTGGATGGCGACATCCACGCGCAAATGCTGACCATCGAGCAGGGTGCGAGCTTCGATGGACGCTCGCGCAAGGTCGCGAATGCGGCAGAGATCGCACCGCAGCTCGAAACGCAGCCGGGCCAGATGCGCGCCTACGGCTGATCGGCCATCAAGGCCATTTGAGAAGAGCAGTAGCGAGCGCGGCACGTGAGTGGCGCTCGCACCATCCGTCATGCAGCCCTAACCGCATCCCTGATGACGATGTGACGCGAGAACTGCGCGAGGGCGCAGCTCGCAGAAAACGGCGCGATGTGCTCGCCTTCCTCAGGCTGCCTCGCGCTTTCCGTTGATGAGATCCCAAGCGATGTTGATCTGCCGGATGCGCGTTTCGCGCAGCTCGCGGTCGTTGTCATCGCGCGCGTGATCGGGGTGCCAGCTCATACGCAGGGCATCGACGATCTTCTTCAAAACTCCGGCGCTGACCTCGGCGTTGACGCCCAAGACTTCGTACGCCTCGCTCGCGGTGCGGGGCAGCGAGATGGTTTGGCGCGAGTTTGACAGGCTCGCCGCAGCGCTATCGACGATGCGGCGGATGCGTTCCAGCTCGCGCACGAGGGCACGAAACTGCGGCGCGGATCGCTCGGTCGGCAGCTCGCCCCTGGCGGCCTGTCGGTCGAGGTTCGTCAGCCGTTCGCGGACATTGCCAAGCTCGCCCATGAGCACCTCGCGCAGAGGGCCGGCGCCTTTGAGATCGCGCGTTGCGGTCTCGGTCTGGTGAAGCAGCGCGGCCACTGCCTCGGACGCATTCGCCAACGAGAGATCGCTGTGGGCGACGCGGAAGGCGCTGCGCGAACCGCCGGCGAGCAGCGCCGGCCCGTAACGCAGACCCAGCAGCAGCATGATCGCGCCGGCTGAGCCGATGATCGCGAGCCAAGTCCAAACAGGCTGTGGCGCGGCCGGGGCGTGAGGCGTCGCCTGCGCGACTTCCTGCCCAGAATGCACCACGGTGATCCAGTCGTCGTTCGCGAGGTCCGGCTCGAGCGCGGTCTCAAAGCTTTCGGGACGACCAACGGGCTGCAGCACAGCGTCCGGGTCGGCCTTGGCGACCATCATTTCCGTGTCGGCCGATGAAACGTGCGTGAGAAGCAGCGCCGAGTCAGCCGCGTCGGCCGCAGCGCCGATCATCAAGCGGGCGCCGAGCTCGCCGATCGGCGCATACTCCTCGGGAAGCACGAGATGCTCGAAGGTCGCTTTGCGCGGCCAGGGCAGGCAGTCGCCGCTCAACACAACACGACGCTGCAAATCGGCGCCGTTGGAATTCAGGCAGCCAGCGGGAGCGTCGAGCGCGGCACGCGTCGGCATCACGAGATTGAGGCTGCCGGCCTCGATCCAGGCGCGGTTTGCGGCGGCACTGCCGATGGAGGCAGCGACTTCCATCCACGGCACCGTCTTTCCGGCACAGGAGATTGAGAAGCGGTGGACCATCACGGTGCGGCAGCCGGCGGTCACGCCCTTGGGGCAGGTCGTCACCGTCTGCTCAGTCCGGGAGCCGACGATGGGATAGCTCGTCTCGCCGGACGGGGTGAGCCGTACCTCGCCGCCTTCCAAGCCACAATCGAACGGCATCACAAGCCGCTCACGCGCCTCGGCCGGAAATAACGGCAGCAGGCTGACGAAAAAAACCAACGAAAAACGGGAACCACGACGCACCGCTATGCCCTCTCATGTTGGTACGCATGGGTTTTGTTCTTATGGTGAACAAGGGCGCGACTGTGGCGAATAAGCGGTTTATCAACGCAAAGTATTTGTTGCATGTGGCCCTTGGGCATTGATCCGGACCCGCTCTTCCAGCGAGCGTGCCGCATCTTCATCGCGTGGGCCAAAAAATCGCCTGCAGGCGAGAGCATGTCTCGACAATGAAAGCCTGCGGGGCCTAATAAAATCCGGGGATCGGGGGTGCAGCTTTTTTGGGCATCGTCGCCGGTTGCTTACCCGCATTAGTGTGTTCGAGGGAGGCCCAAATGTCTTCGACCGACGTGCATATTGCGCCGCCGGCCGTTTCGCCCCTCTATTCTACGGCAAATGACAGCGGCAGCACGGGCGCGGCAGCTTCCAAAAAAGCGGAATCCGCTTTCGACGCACTCATGCCGGAAAGCGCGCGGGGACGTGAGCGCTTCATCCCGGTTACGCGGTTCGCGCTTTTGGATCGCCTGACGTCGCCCACCGCGTGGCCTGCGGGCCGCGC
Source organism: Hyphomicrobium sp. (assembly GCA_030148725.1). Taxonomy (GTDB): domain Bacteria; phylum Pseudomonadota; class Alphaproteobacteria; order Rhizobiales; family Hyphomicrobiaceae; genus Hyphomicrobium_A. Next base: position 106,839 of record JASBSU010000012.1, on the reverse strand, counting down.
GAAGGAAGCACGTCGCTTCTTCCGCTATCTCGATCACTGGCGCCGACAGCTCTATACCGCCGAACTGCACGAACTCGAAGAGACCTACGAGCCGTTCAGCCCGGACAGCGACCTCCTGCTCACACGCGCGTTCACCCCGGAGGAACAGCGCGTCATGCAAGCGCGCGTGATCAAGGGCATGACGCACATCCTCACGCAGGCGAACTACGTGCGGATCGATCACAAGGACGTGGCGCAGATCCTCACGCAAGATTCCGCCTACGGCCTCGACCTGCACGTCGACCTCGACGTGTTCGAGGAGGTGCTGCTGTTCTATCGCGGCGCATCGACGAAGCGCGATCAGAGGCGGCGCTGGCACAAGTTCTATCTGCGTGAGCAGTTCGACGTGCCGATCTTCCAGCGGCTATTCCTGCTGTTCAAGCTGAAGCCGGTCGAGAAGCAAGTGCGCGAGCTGATGGAGACGAAGAAGCTCAGCCGCAAGGAAGCCGAAAAGGCCGCGCGGCGGACACGCGAAAGCATTCCGTCGGAGGTCAAGGACAGCTGCATCTATATGAAGCTGTTCAAGAACATTCCGCGCAGCGACATCGAGATGGTGTTCCCGAACACGCGCGTGCGCTTCCGCTTCTACGACAAGTTGCGTCTCGGCGCGACGGCCGGCGGCGGCTTGACGCTCGGCACGGTCAGCGCGGCGGGCAAGGTTGCGTTGCTGGCGACGAACCCCATCGCTGCTGCGGGCGCTCTGGTCGGTCTCGGCGGTATCGCCTTCCGGCAGGCGATGAACTTCATGAACCAGAAGCAGCGCTACATGGTCGTCATGGCGCAGAACCTTTACTTCCATGCGATGGCCGACAATCGCGGCGTCATGTTGAAACTTGCCGCACGCGCCGCCGAGGAGGACATCAAGGAAGAGATGCTGCTCTATGCCGTGCTGACGAAGGAGGTAGCCAATCGCCGCGACATTCCGCAGATCGATGCGGCGATCGAGCAATATCTGGCGGCGAGCTTCGGGGTGAGCGTCGACTTCGACATCACCGATGCGCTGGAGCGTCTTATCGCTGACGGCATCGTCACCGAGCTTCCGGACGGCACGCTCAAAACCTTGCCGCCGACCGAGGCGGCTCTGCTCATCGACAAGAAGTGGGACTTGTTCCTCGATGAGCTGTCCGAGCTGGTCAGCGCCGAGGGCATGGAGTTCTCGGGCGACGAGCCGACCTTGTCAGCGCCCACGGCTTGAGGCACAGCAGCGCCCGGTCCAGCATCAGGCGCAGCAAGAAATAACAATGGCCAGTTTCAAAATCTCCGTGCGCACGGACGAACTCAGCGCGGCACAAGCCTGCGAGGCGCAGCTGCAGGAGGCTGACCCGCCGCTCGACGCCGTCACGATGTTCGAGGACGGACCGGGCGCGTGGCTCGTCGAGGCCTACGCGCAGAGTAGGGAAGATGCTGAGTCTGCCGCCAGTTCGCTGACGCTGGCTGCCGCGGTCGAGGAACTGCCCGACCTCAACTGGGTGGCGATTTCGCAGGCGGCGCTGCCGCCCGTCCATGCCGGGCGCTTCATCGTTCACGGCAGTCACGACAAGGACCGCATCCCGCGCGGTCCTGGCGCCATTCTCATCGATGCCGGCGAAGCCTTCGGCACTGCCCATCACGGGACGACGCTCGGCTGCCTGACGGCCATCGACCGAATGACACGGCGGGGGCAGTTCAAGCGCGTGCTGGACCTTGGATGCGGATCGGGTGTGCTGGCCATCGCGGCCTCGCGCGCACTACCGGCGGCGCGGGTCCTGGCATCGGACAATGACCCCATAGCCGTGGAGGTGGCGCAGGCGAACGCCGTCGCCAACGGCGCACGAGGGATCACCTTTGCCTGCGCGCTCGGTCTCGATCACCCGCTGCTGCGCAGCGCGGCGCCGTTCGATCTCATCATCGCCAATATTCTCGCCGGACCGTTGAAGCTGCTGGCGGGAGACGTTGCGGCATCCCTCCGGCGCGGGGGCGTTGTGATCCTGTCGGGCATCCTGAACCCGGAGGCGGCGTCGGTCATCGCGGCGTATCTGGCGCACGGCTTCTCGCTGGCGGAGCGCCGGCAGATCGGCGAGTGGACGACGTTGACGCTGCGCCGTCGGGGCTGACGCTCTAAATCAGCGCCGCAAAGCCCTTTGACAATTGCCTGCGGCGCTCGGCAGGCTTAAACAGGCGCCCATGTTCCAGACCTTCGAAGCTCAATCCGAGCGCGGCGCCACGGCGGACCGCATCAAGGAGCTGCGGCGCCTGATGGCGGCGCAAAAGCTCGACGCCTATCTCGTGCCCCGCGCGGACGAGTTTCAGGGCGAATACGTGCCGGCCTCAGCGGCACGGCTCAAGTTCATCACAGGCTTTTCCGGCTCGGCCGGCATCGCCGTCATCATGAAGAAGTCGGCGGTGCTGTTCACCGATGGCCGCTACACGGTGCAGGCGCGCGCCGAGCTCGAGCCGGGCCTCATCGAAGCTTCGCTCGTGCCGCGCGCTGCCATCGGCATGTGGCTGGCGGAGCATCTGCCGCGGGAGGCACGCGTCGGGTTCGACCCGAAGCTGCACACCATCAGCGAAGTGGAACGGTTCGAAGCGGCGCTCAGCGGCCAGAACATCAAGCTCGTGCCGACGACGCGCAACCTCGTCGATCGCGTGTGGGGCGCCGAGCGCCCGGCGGCACCGCAGGATCCGATCTTCGTGCACCCCCAGAAGTATGCGGGGCGTTCGGCGCAGGACAAAATCGCGGACATCCAGAAGCGCCTAAAAACCGACAAGCAGGATGCCGTCGTGCTGACGCTGAGTGACAGCGTGGCGTGGACTTTCAACATCCGCGGCTCGGACATTCCGCACACGCCGGTCGCACTCGCCTTTGCGATCATTCCGGCGACGGGCAAGGCGGAGCTGTTCATCGCTGCGGAGAAACTCGACGCGGCAGCGCGTTCGCATCTCGAAGCGTTCGCAAAGATTTCGCCGCCGAAGGCGCTCGATGAGCGTTTGAAGGCATTGCGCCAATCGGGCAAGCGCGTGCGCCTCGATCCCAACATGGCCGGGTTCTCTCTGGCGCGGGCGCTCGGCGGCGCCAAGAAGATCGCGCGCGGGGCCGATCCGACGATTGCGCTGAAGGCGATCAAGAACACGGCGGAGATCAAGGGCTCTCGCGCTGCGCACCTTCGCGACGGCGTGGCCGTCACGCGGTTTCTCGCCTGGCTCGATTCCGCGGCGCCGGGCGGCATCGATGAGATCGAGGCGGTGCGCAAGCTGGAGGGATTCCGGCGCGCGACCAACCAGCTGCGCGAGATTTCCTTCGATACGATATCGGGGAGCGGGCCAAACGGCGCCATCGTGCACTATCGCGTCACGGAGGCGACCAACCGGAAGCTGAAGGCGGGCGAGCTGTTCCTAATCGACAGCGGCGCGCAATACCTCGACGGGACGACCGATATCACGCGCACGGTCGCCATCGGCAAGCCGACGGCAGAGATGCGCGACCGGTTCACGCGCGTGCTGAAGGGGCATATCGGCATCGCCTCGGCGCGCTTTCCGAAGGGCACGCGCGGCATCGACCTCGACCCGTTCGCGCGCCGCGCGCTATGGGACGCGGGGCTCGACTACGACCACGGCACGGGGCACGGCATCGGAAGCTATCTCTCGGTGCATGAAGGTCCGCAGTCGATCTCGCGCGCCGGCATGGTGGTGATCGAGCCGGGGATGATCATCTCCAACGAGCCCGGCTATTACAAAGAGGGCGCGTACGGCATCCGCATCGAGAACCTGGTGCTAGTGACGGATCTCGAGAAGACCGCGGGAGCGGATCGCGAGACGATGGCCTTCGAGACGCTGACGCTGGCGCCCATGGACCGGCGTCTGATCGAGCCGAAGCTCATGACGGCGGACGAGATCCAGTGGCTCAACGACTATCATGCGCGCGTTTACGCGGCGCTGTCGCCGGAGCTCGACGAGGAGGCACGCGCGTGGTTGAAGCAGGCGACCGCTCCGCTTTGAGAACATCTCGCCGGCGACGGCCGCGCTAAGTCGCAGATTACTCGCCGGCGGCGGTGCGTGATGGCTTTGCCGCAAGGCGCTGCTTCAGGATTTCCGGCGTGAGGCCGAAGTCTCCGAGCGCATATGCGTGCTTGCCGTGCTTGTCGCTCGGGTGGTCGTCGAGCCACTTCTGCGCACGCGCCTTGAGGCCGGGATCGGCCGGATAGCCCAGACGCTCGTAGATCGAAACGGCCATCGCCGCGGGATCGCGCACCAGCTCGTCGTAATTGCTGCTCACGAGCTGGCCCTGAGGCACGAGGTGCATCGCCGCCTGCCCGGCGGCCTCGCACTGCTCGGCCAAGTCGAGGGCGAACTCTCCGACGTTCTTCAAATCGACGGTGTCGGAGGTCATGCACCAAGTGACAGCCGCAAGACTGGCCAGCGAGGGCACGGTCTTTTCCGGGCCGCGGTGCGTATAGACAATGCGCGCGTCGGGATAGACCTCCAGCAGGTACTTAAGACCTGCGAGGTGATTGGGGCACTTCAGGACCCAATGCCGTTTCGGGTCGAGCCATTGCAGCGCCTGCAGCTGACGCTTGTGCATACGGTAGACGTCGCGATAGGCGGTCTCGTCCCACCATTTCCAGAAGCTCGGCACGTTGGCGAAGTCGAAGCCGGGCGAGACGAGGAAGTGGTTGCGGAAGAGGTGGTAACACTCCTCCGGGTCATCGACCTCGATGGGGTGGATCTGATTGAACGCAGGGCCGACGAAGTTCAACAGCTTCAGCTGCATGTTGGCTTCGCGCCAGCGGCCGTCCTTGCCGCCACGATGATTGCCGAGCTTCCGTGGAAACGGGGTGTAGCCCTCCCAGAACGGCAGAAAGCGCGCGCCCTCGTGCAGCGACAGCAAGCGCTGCAGCAGCGTCGTTCCTGTGCGTGCAAGACCCAGCACGAACAGGGGGCGCTCGATCTTCTCTTCGAGGATTTCCGGATGGCGCGCGATGAGATCCTCGAGCGCCATGGCGTTGTCCATGGACTTCAAGAATTGATCGCGGATGACCAGCGCACCGAACAGGGAAAGGTCTGCGTCCTCGTTGAAGGCTTTGGTGCGCACGGGCAGCGCACGGCGCAGTTCCGGCGTCCAGTTCGAACGACCGTACTTCTTCTCGGTCCGCCGCATCTGTGCCTGATAGTCGATGCTGGGCCACATGCCGAGCGCCTTCACGAGCGGACCCAGCTTGTTGAAAAGACGGATCGGCAGTGGAGGGCCGAGGGCAATTCCGGAGGACAGGCGGCGTCTCCTCAGCATACGGCTCTTCCCTTGGTTGGCGTTCTTGGGCTCGTTGCGGGCCCGCTCAGGAGAGGGGCCACGGTGAGGCTTGGCTTTGACCTAGATCAGACGCGCCGGACTGGTTGCCCGGAGGATGGCTTTCCACGCCCCACACAAGTAGCGACTCGATGTTGTATGTCTACCCCGGCAGCTAGCTGCGATCCGCCGCACCGGTCAACTGCAACCACTCCTCCTCGCCCAGCACCGTCACGCCCAGCTCCCGGGCCTTGGCCAGCTTGGAGCCCGCATCCGCCCCAGCCACAACGTAGTCGGTCTTTTTCGACACCGATCCGGCGACCTTGGCGCCCAGACGCTCGGCCCTCGCCTTGGCCTCGCCGCGCGTCATCAGCGTTAGGGTGCCGGTGAACACAACAGTTTTTCCAGCAACGGCGGAAGTGGTGTCGACGGCCTCCAGCGGCTGCGGCGATACCTCCTTCAGCAGATCGTCGACGACGCGAACGTTGTGCGGCTCGGCGAAGAAGTCGGCGATGGCTTCTGCCACCACCTCTCCGATGCCCTCGATGTTGTCGAGTTCCTTGAAGGCTTCGGCGTCCTTGCTCTTTCCAGCCTCGATCATCGCGGTGCGGAAATTTTCGATCGAGCCGTAGAAGCGCGCAAGCAGCTTAGCGGTCGTCTCGCCGACGTGACGGATGCCGAGCGCGTAGATGAACCGGTCGAGCGCGATGGTGCGTCGCGCCGCGATGGCGTTGAAGAGCTTGGTCGCCGACTGCGGCCCCCAGCCTTCGCGATCCTCAAGCTTCTTTGTCGAACGGGCGTCACGCACCGCGAGCGTGAAGATGTCTTCGGGCGACTGAATGAGGCCGTCGTCGTAAAAAGCCTGAATGTTCTTCTCGCCGAGCCCTTCGATGTCGAAGGCGTTGCGCGAGACGAAGTGCTTCAAGCGCTCGACGCGCTGCGCAGGACAGATGAGACCGCCGGTGCAGCGGCGCACGACATCGACTTTGCCGGTCTTCTCGTTCGACTCGCGCACGGCGTGGCTGCCGCAGGCGGGGCACACGTCAGGAAAGACATATGGCTTGGCGGTTTTCGGCCGCTTGTCGATGACGACATCGATGATCTGAGGGATGACGTCGCCCGCGCGCTGGACGATCACGGTGTCACCGATGCGCAGATCGCGGCCGTCGCGAAGGATTTCGCCCTGCCCGCCGATGCCCTTGATGTAATCCTCGTTGTGCAGCGTGGCGTTGGTGACGACGACACCGCCCACGGTGACCGGCTCCAGGCGCGCGACGGGCGTGAGCGCGCCAGTGCGGCCGACCTGGATGTCGATGCCTTTCAACACCGTCATCGCCTGCTGGGCGGGGAATTTGTGCGCGATCGCCCAGCGGGGCGAGCGTGACACGAAGCCAAGCCGCTCCTGCAGCGCCAGGCTGTTCACCTTGTAGACGACGCCGTCGATATCGTAGGGCAGCGCCGCGCGCTCCTCAGCCAGCCCCTCGTAATAGGCGATGAGTTCTGGCGCTCCGTTGCAGACGCGGGCGCGAGGGTTAACCGGAAGGCCCCATTTGGCGAACGCCGCATCGACGCCCGACTGGGTGTCGGCGGGCAGCTGCGATGCCTCACCCCACGCATAGGCGAAGAAGTGCAGCGGGCGCGAGGCGGTGATCGACACGTCGAGCTGGCGCAGAGAACCTGCCGCGGCGTTACGCGGGTTCGCAAAGATCTTGCCGCCGGCGGCTTGCTGCTGCTCGTTGAGGCGCGCGAACGCTTGCCTGGGCATGTAGATCTCGCCGCGGATGTCGATCAGCTCGGGGACGTTGCGGCCGTGAAGCTGATGGGGAATCTCGGCGATCGTCATGACGTTTCGGGTGACGTTCTCACCCTCCATACCATCACCGCGCGTTGCCGCCTCGGTCAGCTTGCCGCCGACGTAGCGCAGCGAGATCGACAGGCCGTCGATCTTCGGCTCGGCCATGAACGCCAGCGGGACATCGTCGGGCAACTTCAGGAAGCGGTGCACGCGTTCGACGAAATCGGTGACGTCGGCGGATTCGAACGCGTTGCCGAGCGAAAGCATCGGGACGGTGTGGCGGATCTTGCCGAAGCCGTCCGCGGCCGGGGCGCCGACGCGCTTGGAGGGGCTGTCGGGGCGGATCAGCTTCGGAAAGCGCGCCTCGATCTCGTCGTTGCGCCGACGCAGGGCGTCGTACTCGGCGTCCGAGATTTCGGGAGCGTCCTGTCGGTAGTACAGCTCGTCGTGGTGGCGGATGAGAGCCGCGAGGCGCCGCAGTTCGGCCTCGGCCTGCGCTCGCGTCAACTCGGCGATGGGTATCCCGCTGAACTCTTCGTCGCTCATGGCGCAAGGAATATCGGAAGCCGCGGGTGTCGCCAAACTGGGGCCTGGCAAAGCCCACAGTTGTGTTGCGATCAGCTGCTCGGACCGCCCAGCGTGGATGGCGGCGGCGGGCCCTTGGTCGTGGTGCCCCAATCCGGTGTCGTGACCGGCGGCGGGCTCTTGGCGACCGGCGCGGACGGGCTTGCCGGCGCAGGGGCCTGCGGCGCCGTCTTGGGAGACTTCATGACGTCGGTCATCCACGAGCCCTGGCTGACCTGAGGCATCAGGCCGTCCTTCTGCAGCAGCGCGTAGGATTCCTTGTACCAGGACGAATTGGGGAAGTTGTAGCCCAAGACGGCCGTGGCGTTCTGAGCTTCCGGCGCAATGCCGAGCGCCAGATACGTGTAGGTCAGACGATAGAGCGCTTCCTCGACGTGAGCCGTCGTCTGGTAATCCGTGACGACGGTCTTGAAGCGATTGATCGCGGCGATGTGGTTGCCGTTCTTCAGATAGTAGCGGCCGACTTCCATCTCCTGCGCGGCGAGCGTGTCCTCGCACAAACGAATCTGGTTGTCCGCCTTCTGCGCGTAGGTGCTGTCAGGATAGCGCGTCTTGAGCGTCCTCAGCTGCGCGAGGGCCTTGCGCGTTGCGTCCTGATCGCGGTTCGGCTGGTTGCGCTGCTCGAAATACGACTGCGCGATGATGTGATGCGCGAGCGGGGCTTCCTTGGTGCCGGGGTGCATGGTCGTGTAGCGCTCGGCCGCCGCGATGGCCTCGGGCAGCTTGCCGGCCTTGTAGTAGGCATAGGCGGCCATGACGATGGCGCGGCGGGCTTCCGGCGAATAGGGATGCTCGCGGTCGACGTCCTCGAACTTCTTGGCTGCCTCCTCGAACTTGCCCTTCGACTGCAGGGCGTCCGCGTCGGCGAACATTTTCGATGGCGGATCGGGATTGAGCATGCGCGCGGCGTCGCCTGACGACGCGCAGCCGGCGAGAGCGGCGGCGACGACGGCCAGCATCAGGCCCTTGTAGGCCCGACCGGCAGTCGATGAAGCTTTGACTTTCCCCACCTGCGGCATCCGCCTGCTTTCGTTGGACGCTGCGAGTCGCTGCCCCAGCATCCAGACTCCCCTAGCACATCTATCGAAGTCCGCGATAGCACGGCCCGCCGGCTCTTCAACCCCTATTCGGCTAAGCACCGATTATGGTTGTTGTAGGACCGATGGAGCACCTTCGCTGCCACATAAAGCCGATCGAGAGCGCGACGCCCTATGCGCGTGCCAGAAACGCAACGCGGCCCGAAAGGGCCGCGCGCGAACAACGGTTTGGTTCGACTTTCACTCGCCGGCGGCGATGGCGAAGCCCATGTCGACCGGCTTGGCTTCGCGGACGCGCGGGCCCTGGACAACCGTCCAGGCTTCGGTGTCGGCGAGGAGGGCCTGGACGACCAGAGAATTGAGCCGGTGACCGCCCTTGACGGAGCGGTAGCAGGCGAGGAGCGGCTTGCCGGCAAGCGTCAGGTCGCCGACAGCGTCGAGCATCTTGTGGCGCACGAACTCCTGCGGGTAGCGCAGGCCTTCGCGGTTCATGATCTTGTCGTCGCCGATGGCGATGGTGTTGGTGAGATTGGCACCGAGTGCAAGGCCGGCCTTCCAGAGGCGCTCGACGTCGCTCATGAAGCCGAAGGTGCGGGCGCGGCAGAGCTCGTTGCGGAACACGCCGGGCGTCATATCGAAAGCGATGCGCTGCTTGCCGATGAGCGGCGTCGGGAATTCGATCTCGACGTCGAGGTGGAAGCCGGTGTGTGGGGTGAGTTCACCCCAGCTCTCGCCTTCCTGCACCTTGATCGGCTTCAGAACCTTGATGTAGCGGCGCGGGGAAGAAAGCTCGCGGATGCCGATGTCGTCGATCGCGTCGACGAAGGGAGCGGAGCTCCCGTCCATGATCGGCACTTCCTTACTGTCGATCTCGATGATGCAGTTATCGACCGAGAGGCCACGAAGAGCGGCGAGAAGATGCTCGACGGTGCTGACGGTGATACCGGCATCATTGCCGATGACAGTACACAGCGTGAGGTTCTTGACGTGCTCGACGCTGGCAGGAATTTCCGCGACCACCCGGCCGCGCTTGGTGACAAGAAAACGGAGCCCAGTATCGGCTGCTGCAGGATGCAGAATAACCGAAACTGGCGCTCCGCTGTGGACCCCCGTCCCTGTCACCTCGATCTCGCGCGCGATCGTGGTTTGTCGCGCGCCGATGAATCGATTCGACATATGCGCCCGTCCCTCGAATGACCCCGGTAACCGCCAGTGTGCCCCAGCGACCACCACCCCCAACATTCGTTCGCGTCCCAAAATCGCGATATTGTTAACTTTCCGGGGCGTCGTTTTGAGCTGCGCCCTTGGTAGTGCAGGGACTTAGCGAACGCGTGTCGTTAACAATTAGAACGATACGCTGAGCCTCACGGCGGCGCCAAATCACGGTTTCTTACGCTGTGTTACCGCGATGGTACATACGGAGTTTTGCCCGTATTTGCGCACTTTTCCACAGGCCCAAAGCTACTTGCGCTGACGATTGAAGAACTCCGGCAGCTGCCCGGAGCCCTCCCGGTCATCGTGTTGCTGCGAATCAGTTGCCGTCCACCAGTCGTCCTGGGAGGCGTCCGCGACCCGGCGAGGGTCGGGGGCGGCGTGGCCGGTCTGCACATCATCCATGTCGTCGCGCCGCGAGCGGCCCATGATTCGGTCAAGTATGCCGCGACGTTGCGGCTCCTCAACCGGGGGCTGAATGGACGGGGGCGGAGGCGGCGGGACCGGGTAGCCGGTCTTGGCCCGGTACTCGCGTTGAGCGACGGGCGGGAAATCATCGACGTCCGGCATCCGGCGGGCACCGCGGCGCAGATCGGCCGGAGGGGCCGGCACGAAGGAATCGGGTCCGCGGGGCGCCGATTCGGGCGCCTGGGTGTGCCCGGACTGCGGCGGCCAGGCGAGATGCGAGAAGCCTTCCTCGATCACCACATTGCCGGGGGCCCGCCAGGTCTCGCGCGGGTGGGGCGGCTGGTCCATGCCGGGCATGTCGCGGCGCGGCTCATCGCCGGGGCCAATGGCCTCTGATAGACGGCGCTGAAGGTCCTCCTCGCGCGGCGGGGGCGCGAATCGCTGCTCCTGGCGCGGTGGCTGCATCGGCGGCTGGGGAGCGGCCTGGGGCTGACGCCCGTCGGGACGGGCGCGCATCAGGCGAGGATCGACCGGCGGGGGCATGGCGGGCTCGCCGATGCGGCCCATGCCCGAGGCGACGATCGAGACGCGAACCTTGTCGCCCAGCGTATCGTCGAAGGTGGCGCCGACAATGATGTTAGCTTCCGGGTCGACTTCCTGGCGCACGCGGCTGGCGGCCTCGTCGACCTCGTAGAGCGTGAGGCCACGTCCACCCGTGATCGACAGCAGGAGACCCCGCGCGCCCTTGAGCGACACATCGTCGAGTAGTGGATTGGCAATTGCCTCCTCGGCAGCGATCGACGCGCGCCGCTCGCCGGAGGCTTCGCCGGTGCCCATCACGGCCGAGCCCATGCCGCTCATGACGGTGCGGACGTCGGCGAAGTCGAGGTTGATGAGGCCTTCCTTGATGATCAGGTCGACGATGCAGGCGACGCCCGAATAGAGCACTTGGTCGGCGAGAACGAATGCCTCGGCGAAGGTCGTCTTCTCGTTCGCGACACGAAAGAGGTTCTGATTCGGGATGACGATCAGCGTGTCGACGTACTTGCGGATTTCGGCGATGCCGCCCTCGGCGATGCGCTGACGGCGCGCGCCCTCGAAATGGAACGGCTTCGTCACGATGCCGACGGTGAGGATGCCGCTGTCCTTGGCGGCGCGCGCGATGACCGCCGCAGCGCCCGTGCCAGTGCCGCCGCCCATGCCGGCGGCGATGAATACCATGTGCGATCCGGCGATCTGGGCGCGAATGTCCTCGATCGCCTCCTCGGCGGCGGCCTCGCCGATCTCGGGCTTGGAGCCCGCGCCGAGACCTTCGGTGAGATTGATACCGAGCTGCAGCTTGTGCTCGGCGCTCGAAGCAGCCAGAGCCTGCGCGTCGGTATTTGCGACGACGAACTCGACCCCATTGAGCCCGGCGGCGATCATGTTGTTGATGGCGTTGCAGCCGGCGCCGCCGACACCGATCACCGTGATGCGCGGCTTGAGATCGGTTAGCTTTGGAAGCTGCAGCTTAATGCTCATCGCGTCCGAGCTCCCCTCGATGGCGCCGATCAGCCCTGCGGCTTCGGCCTTCTCATTGCGGCCTTGCGACCGGTTAGGCGAACCCGGTCCTCAGCCACTCTCCAACGCGCCCGAGGTACCCCCCTGCGTGCGCGTCGCGGCTCCGTACAGCGGGAGCCTCGCCATTGCCCGATGCCGCGACGGCCAACAGACCGGCGACGGTCGAGAACGCTGGACTGCAAACGCTTTCCGGCAGTCCCTCGAAGGGCTGCGGTCGCGATACGCGCACCGGACGAGCCAGCGTGTTGGCGGCGAACTCGCCAAGACCGACGAGCTGGCTCGCGCCGCCCGTCAGAACAACACGCCCCCCCGCGAAGTCCATCACGAACGCCTTGTCGAGGCGCTCGCGCACCAAGCCGAGAATACCTGCAACGCGCGGACGAATGATCCCGGCAAGCTGCGCTTTCGTCGCCTGTCCGCGCGCGCCTTCTTCTTCGCCCGCAAGGGCATAGGAGAAGGTCTCGTACTCGTCGGACTGGGCGACAATCGTCGTGCCGTATAGCGTCTTGATTCTCTCAGCCTCCGCAAGTGGTGTCTGCAAGGCTTGGGCGATATCCATCGTGATGTGATGCCCACCGACCGGGACTGTGGCGGCGTGCACGAAATGGCCGTCGACGAAGGCGGCGGCCGTCGCCGTTCCGCCGCCGATGTCGATGCACACGACGCCGAGGTTGCGCTCTTCGGCGGTGGTCGCGGCGAGGGCACTCGCGTACGGCGTCGCAATGAGTGCGCGCACCGAGAGGTAGCAGCGTTCGACGACCACCATCAGGTTGCGGACGGGTGCTTCGTCAGCCGAGACCGTGTGCACATCGGCCGACAGACGCGAAGCGGCCATGCCGCGCGGGTCATGGCCGCCCGGCGCGCCGTCGACGCGGAAGCCAACACGATTGAGATGTATCAGCATGCGGCCTTCGCGCTCGGCGTAGGCGTGCGCACCCGCCATCAGGCGGTCGATGTCGTCCGCGCGGATGACCCCGCTGGTGATGTCGGCATGGGCTGCGAAATTCGCCGAGTGCAGGCGGCCGCAGGAGACGGATACGAACACTTCTTCGAGGGTCAGGTGCGCCATGCGCTCGGCCTGGGCGATCGCGGCACGCACCGTCGCCTCGGCTTCCGCGAGGTCGGTAATCACGCCGGCTTTCAGGCCGTGCGAGCGCAGGTGGCCAAAGCCGAGCACGCGGATGCGGCGCGGCTCGCCCACGTTCTCGGGCGGGTCGAGCGAAGCGATGATGCAGACGACCTTGCTCGTTCCGATGTCGAGCAGGCCGACGATCTGGGAATTTCGCGATTCTGTCCTGTCGCGGCTCAGCATGGGCTTTCCTCGACTAACTCTGGTTTTGAGCCTGGGGCTCGGTATTGGACGGCGCGCGCACTGTGAAGCGCCCTGGAACACGCAGGTCGACGACGACGTTGCGCGCTGTGAGAAACTTGCCGAGGTCGTCGGGAGACGACAGTGCCGCGAGCGCGACGGCTTCGCGGTCGGCACCGAGGTGAACCGTTACGCCGTCCTTGAGATGCAGCGTCCAGCGACGCCCGCCGACGCGCTCGGCCATCTCGAAGCGCTCGGCAACGCGCGGAAAGCGCACGATCATCTCCAGCAGCGCCTGCGCCTGTTCTGGAGCCCCGGCGCCGGACAGCCGTGGCAGCCGCACATTGGTGCCGGCCTTGAGCGCCGACAGCACACGGCCGGATGCATCCACGAGGTGGTCGCGGCCGTCGTTCGTCCAGACGGCCGATGGGCGGCGCTCGGTGATGCGCACCTCCAGCGATGCCGGATAGATGCGGCTGATGGCGGCGGACTTGACCCACGGCAGCTTCTCGACGCGCTCGCGCGCCTCGGTGGCGTTGAACGTCAGCAAGGAGCCCGCGTTCGGAAGGTCGATCGCCCCGAACACATCGGAATCCGATGTGAAGCGCTGACCGGAGAGCGAGACCTGCTCGATACGCAGCCCCGTCCAATAGTTGAGCTGATCCATCTCCGGGAGCAGCGAGGCGACGGCCCTCGTCTCCTTGCCGCCGTTGGTCAGCAGCGAAAAGCCGAGCGCGCCCGAAAGGCACATGAACAGCGTGAGACCGACCTTGCGGCCGAGGCTCGTATGGCGCGCATAAACGCGGCGGCGCGGCAACATGGTGCGCGCCAACGGCTGCTCCGGGGGATCGACGAGGGGGGGATTTGATAGGGTCGAGTGAAGGGTCGCATTCGGATCGAGCGGCAGTGCCTTCGGCACCCGCTGCGCGCTATCAGACGCTCCCCCTACCTGTTGCAACTCGCGTCCTCGACCAACCACCGCACGAGCTCGCCGAACGACCAGCCCGCGTATTGCGCCAGCTCGGGTACGAGCGAAGTCTCCGTCATCCCCGGCTGCGTATTGACCTCGAGGCAGATCAACTCCCCCACCCCGTCGATCGTATCGTCGTAACGAAAATCAGCCCTGGCCGCGCCGCGGCAACCCAATGCGCGGTACGCAGCCAGCGTATATTTCCGGACCAACTGGTAAACATCGGGTAAAAGATCGGCCGGCAGAACGTGCTGAGAGCCGCCGGGGGCGTATTTCGCCTCGTAATCGTAGAATTCGAGACCTTTGAGCGGCTTGATCTCGATGACGTCGGTGACGAAGTCGCCGAGCACGGCGCAGGTCAGCTCGCGGCCGGGGATGAAACGCTCGACCATGACGATGTCGTCCGGGCCGCCGAGTTCGCCCAGCTTCTGCGGGGGCGCGTTGGCGCCGCGGTCGACGATGATGACGCCGACGCTCGATCCTTCCGCGACGGGCTTCACGACATAGGGCGGCGCCAGCACGTGACGGCTCATCGCCTCGCGGCGCGTCACCACCTCTGCGTCGGCGACCGGCACGCCGGCGGGGCCCATCACGTCCTTGGCGCGCTCCTTGTGCATGGCGAGCGCGGAGGCCAGCACGCCGGAATGGGTGTAGGGAATGCCGAGGCATTCCAGCAAACCCTGCACGCAGCCGTCCTCGCCAAAGCGGCCGTGCAGCGCGTTGAAGCAGACGTCGGGCGAGACCTCTTTCAGCCGCTGCGCAAGATCGCGATCGACGTCGATGGTGGTGACCTTATAGCCCTCGCCTTCGAGTGCCTTGGCGCAGGCCGCACCCGAGCGCAGGCTCACCTCGCGCTCAGCGGACAAGCCGCCCATGAGCACCGCGACATGACCATACGTGCGCTCCGGCGCTTTCATGATGGTGCCCATGCTATCTCCGGTTTCGCGATTGCTTGCTGCCCACGCGAGGTGGAACGCCCGCTGAAGCTTGCGTGGGTCCCGGCCTGCGCCAGGATGACGGTTCAATAGGGGAACGCGACCGCCACGCTACCAACGTCATCCCGACGAAGGTCGGGATCCACGCTGGTCTCCACGGATACGGTGCCGGTAGGACGTGGTCGTTCACGGGGCTCATATCGTCTCGGCTTCGGCGAGCGCCTCTCCCGTTGCGCCGCCGGGCAATGGCTTCCCGAGGCGAATGATCTCCCACTGCAGCGTGATGCCGGAGCGGCCCTTGACGCGCGCGCGTACCGTCTCGCCCAGGCGCTCGATGTCCTCGGCGGTGGCGCCGGCATCGTTGATGAGGAAGTTGCAGTGCATCTCGGAGACCTTGGCGCCACCGACGCGGAAACCGCGGCAGCCGGCCTCGTCGATGAGTTTCCAGGCGCTGTAGCCCGGCGGGTTCTTGAATGTCGAGCCGCCGGTGCGCTCCTTGATGGGCTGGTTCTTCTCGCGGTAGTCGGCGACCTCGTCCATCTCCTTCAGGATGTCGGCCGGCTCGCCTGGCGTGCCCTGGTAGATGGCCTCGGTGAGGATCCAGTCGGCCGGAACCTCGCTGTGGCGGTAGGTGAAGCCCATGTCGGCCAGCGACAGCTCGTGGATGTTTCCGGAGCGGTCGACCGCGCGGGCGCCGATGAGCACGTCCTTCGTTTCGCGGCCATGGGCGCCGGCGTTCATGCGCAATGCGCCGCCGATCGACCCTGGAATGCCGCGGTAGAACGCCAGGCCGGCGATGCCGGCGTCGGCAGCGGCGCGGGCGACCTTGACGTCGGGCACTGCCGTACCGGCGCGGATGCGGTGGCCGGGCTCCGGCGTGATGCCGGCAAAGCCCTTGCCGAGGCGGATGACGACGCCTTCGACGCCGCCGTCGCGCACCAGAAGGTTCGAGCCGAGGCCGATCACCGTCACGGGTAGGTCGGCGGGGATGTTGGCGAGGAAGTAGGCGAGGTCGGCTTCATCGGCGGGCGAGAAGAGCGCCTGCGCGGGGCCGCCGACGCGGAACCACGTCACGTCGGCGAGCTTCTGTCCGGAGGCGAGACGACCGCGCAGCTCAGGAAGGCTGGCCTTAAGATCCGCGCTCAAGTCGGGGAGAGTCACCGCGGCGCCTCAGCATCTTGTTGTTCGTTGGAAGCTCAAGCGTTGGCGCGACGCGGCTCGTCGGCGGCGAGCCAGCCAGGCAGCGCATGTGCCCACTCGGTCGACGTACCGGCGCCAAGACACATGACCATGTCGCCTGGGCCGATGTGGTGACGCAAGAGCGGCGCCAGATCGCGCACCGTCTCGATGGACATCGCCGATGGATGCCCCGTGGCGCGGATACCCTCGGCGATCGTGTGCTGGTCGATGCCCTGGATCGGCGCCTCACCTGCGGAATAGAGCGGTGCAACGATGACCGCGTCCGCGTCGCGGAAGCAGGTGCAAAACTCGCCGAAGAGATCGTTGACGCGCGAATAGCGATGCGGCTCGAACACGGCGACGACGCGGCCGCGTGCACGGGCGCGGGCGGCGGCGAGCACGGCGGCGATCTCGGTGGGGTGGTGGCCGTAGTCGTCGAATACCGATGCACCATTCCAGGTGCCGGTCAGCTCGAAGCGGCGTTTGACGCCGGTGAAGGTCGACAGCGCGGCGCGGATGGCGTTGTCAGGGATGCCGGCCTCGCTCGCGACGGCGATGGCGGCCAGTGTGTTGAGGGCGTTGTGCTCGCCGGCAACCGGAATCGTCCAGCCGCGAATCTGGCGCTCACCACCGCGCACCCGGGCGCCGAGGTCGGCGTCGATGACGATGCCGCCACGATCCTGGCCGAGGCCAGTGAGAACGAGGTCGGCGCCGCGCGTGGTGCCGTAGGTCAGCAGGCGACGGCCGTCGCGGCGCAACTGCAGCCGCTCGACCATGTCGCGCGTCACTGGATGGTCGATGCAGGTGACGGCAAGGCCGTAGAACGGGATGTTGCGGAAGAAGCTCTCGAACTCGCGATGCATGTTCTCGACCGTCTTGAAGTGGTCGAGGTGCTCGGGGTCGATGTTGGTGACGATGCCGATCTGGGTCGGCAGGCGCACGAACGTGCCGTCGCTCTCGTCGGCCTCGACGATCATCCAGTCGCCTTGGCCGAGACGCGCGTTGGTGCCCCAATCCTGAATGATGCCGCCAGAGATGACGGTCGGGTCGACGCCGGCGGTGGCGAAGACGTGGGCGATGAGCGATGTCGTCGTCGTCTTGCCGTGCGTGCCGGTGACGGAAACGGTCGAATAGAGGCGCATCAGCTCGGCAAGGATCTCGGCGCGGCGGATGACGGGGATGCCTTTGGCGCGGGCGGCTTCCAGCTCCGGGTTGCCGGCTTTGACGGCACTGGAGATGACGAGAAAACGGGCGCCGACGAGGTTGACGGCATCGTGGCCGATGAACACGCGAACACCCTTGGCGCGCAGGCGCCGGACGTTGGCGGAATCCTTCTGGTCGCTGCCTTGGACCTGATATCCCTTGGCCAGCAGAATCTCGGCGATGGCGCTCATCCCGATGCCGCCGATGCCGATGATGTGGAAGGTCCCGATTTCGCGGGGCATCTGCATGGTTTGGTCCCTCGTCCCTGTACCGCCGACCATAGCTGCCAGCATCGTGGCCCGCTTATGGCGACGAGAAGCGCTCGCCCCTTCGGTAACCCTACGCCCCCGAACGCATAAGCTCCTCGGTCAGATCGGCCAGTCGCCCCACCGCGTCCGGCCTGCCGAGCATTTTCGCGGCATCGGCGGCTTTCGCCAATGCGTCAGCATCACCCAACAAGGTTCCAATATCGTTCGCAAGTCGTTCGGCCGATAAATCCTTCTGTTCGATACACCAAGCCGCACCCGATTCGGCAAGTCTCGCGGCATTCTGGAGCTGGTCGTTGTCGAGGGCGTGCGGCAGCGGAACGAGGATCGACGGGCGTCCGATGACCGTCAACTCGGCGACGGTGGAGGCGCCGGAGCGGGCGACGACCAGATGCGCGCGCGCCATACGTTCTGGCAGATCCGTGAAAAAGTGCGACACCTCGGCATTGATACCGTGGGCGCGATATGCGGCCGACACCGCCTCGGCATCCTCCTCGCGCGCCTGCTGAACGACCTCCAGCCGATGGCGCAATTCCATCGGCAGCAGCGCCAGCGCAGGCGGGACGGCCTCGGAGAAGAAGCGCGCGCCCTGGCTGCCACCGAACACCAGCAGGGAGAGTTTCCCGGTCGGTGCCGGACGCCAATATGGACGGCGGGCCGCCTCGATCACCGCGCTGCGCACCGGGTTGCCGGTGAGACGCGCTTTCGAGGCGAGTTCGGGCGAAAGGTATTTCGTGGAGGCAAACGACGTCGCGATGCCGCTGACGCCAGGTGCCAGCATCTTGTTGGCGCGGCCGAGAACGGCATTCTGCTCGTGCAGCAGCGTCGGGATGCGCCGGATCTGGGCGGCCTTGATGGGCGCGAAGGTCGGATAGCCGCCGAAGCCGACGACGATTCCCGGCTTCAACTTGCCGAGCAGCCCGTAAGCCGAACCGAGGCCGCGCGAGAGCAGCCAAGCCGTGCGGGCGAGCGCGACGGGCGACTTCGATGCGAGCGTGGCGGATGGCAGGCGGTGCACGCTGCGGGCCGGAAATCCCATGCCGTAACGGTCGCCGCGCATGTCGGTCGCGAGGTCGACGGGGATGCCCCGTCGCGCCAGCTCCTCCGCCAGGGCCTGCGCGGGGAACAAGTGGCCGCCCGTGCCGCCGGCAGCCAGCAGCACCGATTTGTTGTTGCTCTTCACTTCTGCACCTGACCTGTCGCCGGCAGCCCGGCAACATCGTTGAGTAATGGCGGCTTCTTCACGCGCGCAACGTGCGGACGATGGCGCGTCAGCGCGAGCAGCATGCCGAGGGTGATAGATACGGCGATCATCGACGAGCCGCCGGAGGAAATGAACGGCAGCGTCATGCCCTTGGCCGGCAGCAGCCCGACGTTGACGCCCATGTTGATCAGCGCCTGGATGCCGAACAGCAGCGCAAGCCCCTGGATCGACAGGCGCGTTGCGGCGTCACGCTCCTGCGCCGCGGCGATGAGGGCGCGCATGACGATGAAGGCAAACAGGCCGAGCAGCACCAGGCAGGCGATGACGCCATACTCCTCCGCGACGACGGCGAAGATGAAGTCCGTGTGGGCGTCCGGCAGGGCGTTCTTGATGGTGCCCTCGCCAGGGCCACGGCCCAGGAAACCGCCCTCGGAGAACGATTTCATCGCGCGGTCGAGCTGCGAGTTGTCGCCCGGGGTCGGCGCGAAGAACTTGTCGAGCCGATAGCGCACGTGGCTGAACGTCGAATAGGCGAAGGCGAAGCCCATGGCGCCGAATAGGGCGATGATGCCGGCACCCAGAAGCGCCTGTCCCGAGAGGTAGTAGAGCGTGCCCCAGACCATGCTGACGAGCAGCGTCTGGCCGACGTCGGGCTCCGACAGCAAAAGCCCCGTTACGCAAAGTGCGAGCAGAATGGCGAGCGGCAGCGCCGGCATGTCGCGGCGTCGCTGGCTTTCGGCAAACAGCCAGGCGGAAATGACCACGAAGCCGGGCTTGGCAAACTCGGAGGGCTGGATCGAGTGGCCAGCGATCGACAGCCAGCGGCGTGCGCCGTTGATCTCAGGGCCGATGAAGTGGACGGCGACAAGGCCAGCAGCGGCAACGGCGAACAGGCCGAGTGCCAAGCGGCGCACGCCCCGCGGGGTGCATAGTGACACCGCCAGCATGATGACGACGCCGAGCACGGAGAAGATCAGGTGGCGCTCGACGAAGTAGTAGGTCGGCAGCCCTTTGCGAATGGCGACTGCCGGACTTGCTGCAAGCGACAGCACCATACCTGCCACAACGAGCGCCAGTATCGCGCCGACGAGCACGTGGTCGACGGTGAACCACCAGTCGGCGACACGGCTCCGGTCGGCGCGCGAGAGCCTCATAGGAGCCCCACGGGGCCGTTCGTGCTTCGAGCGCGGAAGATGGAGACCATCAGCCGCCTCGCTTCATCTCGATGCCGGCGAGCGCTTTGACGAGGGCGCGGAAGTGATCGCCGCGGACTTCGAAATTGCGGAACTGGTCGAAGGAGGCGCAGGCGGGGGAGAGCAGCACGACGGGCTCGCTGGTGCCGGTCGCGGCGGCGGCATCGCGGGCGGCGGCGGCGGTCGCGACCTCGAGCGTTCCGCAGCGTTCGAAGGCAACGTGGCCATCGAGCGTCGCCGCGAACTCCTCTGTCGCGTCGCCAATGAGATACGCCTTGGCGACGCGGTCGAAATATTGCGTCAGCGGTGCAATGCCGCCGGACTTCGGCTTGCCGCCCAATATCCAGAAGATGTTGGAGGGGAAGGACAGCAACGCCTTCTCAGTGGAATCGGCGTTTGTCGCCTTGCTGTCGTTGACGAACAGCGTCCGGCCGGCGTGTCCGAGCTCCTCCATCCGGTGTGCAAGGCCCGGAAACGTCTTGAGGCAGCGCGCGATCTCGGCGGGTGCCAACGGCTGCGGCAGAGACAATAGCGCGGCGGACGCGGCACAGGCGTTCTCGGCGTTGTGCGACCCGCGCAATGAACCAATTCCGGAAAGCTCGGCGATCACCTCGCTTGCGCCGCCGCGGCGCAGCACCACCTTCGCGCCGTCGACGCCGACATCGCTCGCGGCATCGGGCTTGGCCGAGATGCGCAGGACGTTTTCGGCGCCTTTGGTGGCAACCGCCTTGTCGGCAATCGTTCGGCAGTAGCTATCATCAATGCCGACGACGGCCTTGTCTGCGCCGTACACGAGTTGTGCCTTCACAGCGGCGTAGTTGTGGATCGTGCCGTGGCGGTCGAGGTGGTCGGGTGTCACGTTCAGCAGCACGCCAACCGACGCATCGATGCTCGGCGCCAGATCGATCTGATAGGACGAGCATTCGATGACGTAATGGCGTCCCGGTGCGAACGGCTCCAGCAGCAGCATGGCGGTGCCGATGTTGCCGCCCACCTGCGTATCGCGCCCCGCCTCCTTGAGGATGTGGGCGGTGAGGGCCGTGGTTGTCGACTTGCCGTTGGTGCCGGTGATGCAGATGAGCGGCACGTCGAAAGATTGCAGGCGCCGTTCGCGCGCGAACAGCTCCAGGTCGCCGATCACCTCGACGCCAGCGAGTTTGGCGGCACGCACCGCCCAGTGCGGCTCGGGATGCGTGAGCGGTACGCCGGGCGCAAGGACGAGCGCGGAGAAGATCGCCCAATTGGCGTCCTTCAGGTCTGCCGTCTTGAGGCCGGCTTCGGCTGCCGCCTTGACGCCAGCCGCGTTGTCATCGCTGGCAACGACGTCAGCGCCGCCTTCGACAAGAGCTTTCGCGGTGGCAATGCCCGAGGCGCCCAGTCCGAAGACCGCAACTTTCCGGCCGGCAAACGATGTGATGCGAATCATGGCCGCCAAACTACCGCAACTGGTGACACAATAGTGCTACGGCCGTGCCGTCAGCGCAGCTTCAATGTGGCAAGGCCCACGAGCGCGAGGATCACGGAAATGATCCAGAAGCGCACCACCACAGTCGATTCCTGCCAGCCCTGCTGCTCGTAGTGATGATGCAGCGGAGCCATGCGGAACACACGCTTGCCGGTCATTTTGTAGGACGCGACCTGGATGATGACCGACAGCGTCTCCAAGACGAACAGTCCGCCGACGATGGCGAGGACCACCTCGTGCTTAGTCGCCACCGCGATGGCGCCCAGTGCACCGCCCAGAGCCAGCGAGCCGGTGTCGCCCATGAAGATCATGGCCGGGGGCGCGTTGAACCACAGGAAGCCGAGGCCGGCGCCGATGAGCGCGCCGCAGATGACCGCCAGTTCGCCGGTGCCGGCGACGTAGTGCACCTGCAGATATTGGGCGAACTTGGCATTACCGATGAGGTAGGCGATGAGGCCGAACGTTGCCGCGGCAATCATCACGGGGACGATGGCGAGGCCGTCGAGGCCGTCGGTGAGGTTCACGGCGTTGCCAGCGCCGGCGATGGTCAGGACGCCAACCAGCACGAAGAACGGGCCCATCTCGACGATCAGGTTCTTGAAGAAGGGCAGCGTCAGCGACTTGCTGATCTCCGGAGGCCCCAAATACATGACGAACGCCGTCGCAATGGCGGCGATGAGCAGTTCGAGACCCAGGCGCATGCGGCTGGAGAAGCCCGACGATGTGCGGCGCTTCACCTTCAGATAGTCGTCGTAAAAGCCGATGGCGCCGTAACCCAGCGTCACACCGAGCACGATCCAGATGTAGGGGTTCTGCAGGTTCGCCCAGAGCAGCGTCGAGACCGTGACGCCGGCCAGGATCATGAGGCCGCCCATGGTCGGCGTGCCGACCTTGGCGAGATGGGTCTTGGGGCCGTCGTCGCGGATCGGCTGGCCTTTGCCCTGCTTGACGCGCAAGAGGTCGATGATACCGGGGCCGAACAGCATGACGAAAAGCAGCGCCGTGAAGATGGCGCCGCCGGTTCGGAAGGTGATGTATTTGAAAACGTTCAGGACCCCGATCTGGTCGCTGAGGTTCACGAGCTCATAAAGCATTCCACACTCCGAACGGCTTCAAGCCACCCCGTCAGTACCGCATAGCCGGCCGGTCGCGGCCTACTTGCGTCGCTCGTCCCGCGCCAGCAGCGCGTCGACAAGCGGCGCCATGCGCGAGCCGAGCGAGCCCTTGATCATGACGACGTCACCCGCGCGCACCTCATTCTCCAAGGCCGCGGCGATGCCCTCCGACTTCGGTGCCCAGGATCCGCGTCGTCCAGCAGGCAGCGCCTCGAAGAGACGCTGCATGCTTTCGCCACAGGCAAAGACCAGATCGACCTTGGCTGCGTCAACCGGTTCATTGAGCGCAGCGTGCAAGCTCCCGGAGTTCTCCCCGAGCTCCAGCATGTCGCCCAACACCGCGATCCGGCGAGGAAATTTCTCGCGCGGGACGGTCGCCATCGCAGCCAGCGCGGAGCGCATGGAGGCCGGATTGGCGTTGTAGCTTTCATCGATCACAAGGATGGACCCGCCCGGAACGCTGATTTCCCGCCGCTCGCCTCGCCCCTTGGGCGCGCGCGTTTCGGCCAGCGCGCCGACGGCCTTCTCGACATCGGCGCCAAGCGCGTCGAGCGCGGCGACAACTGCAAGAGAGTTCTGCGCAATGTGCGCCCCCGGAGCGCCGACGCGATAAGCAACGCGCCGCCCGCCAACCTCAACGACGATGTCGGTTCCCTCGGCATCGAGGGAGAACACTTCGGGGCGGACGTCGGCGTTTTCATGGCGCCCGAAGGAAACGATGCGGGCGCCGTGCTCGCGGGCGCGCTGCGCCAGCAGGTCATAGTGCTCGTTGTCGCGATTCAGGATGGCGACGCCACCGGGTTCGAGGCCGCCGAATATCTCGGCCTTCGCCTCGGCGATCTTGTCGGTGGTGCCGAAGAATTCCAGGTGCACCGGGCCGACCGTCGTGACGATGGCAACGTGGGGGCGGACGAGCGCGGTGAGCGGGGTGATCTCGCCGGCATGGTTCATGCCGATCTCGAACACGCCGAAACGGACGCCGGCGGGCATGCGGGCGAGCGTCAGCGGGACGCCCCAGTGGTTATTGAACGATTTCTCGGCGGCGTGCGTCGGACCGAGGCGCGACAGGCAGGCGCGCAGGGCCTCCTTGGTGCCGGTCTTGCCGACGCTGCCGGTCACAGCAACGATGCGGGCGTCGGTGCGGCGGCGGGCGGCAGCAGCGATGTCGCGCAATCCCTGCAGCGGCTCGGAGACGCGCAAGAGCGGGCCGTCGCCTGCAACGCGCTTGTAGTCGACCGACACTAGCGCGGCTGCAGCCCCTTTGCGGAAAGCTTCCAGCACGAAGTCGTGGCCATCGCGCACGTCACGCAAGGCCACGAACACCTCTCCGGGTTCGAGCGAGCGCGTGTCGATGGAAAAGCCGGTGATCGGAACGCCCGGCGTGCCGTCGGCCACGCCGATGGCAGCCGGCACAAGGTTGTCCCAGGTCCAGAGTGCGCCCGTCATGGATCAACCGCGCTCCAGTGCTTTTTGGACTTCGTCATGGTCGGAAAACGGCAAGACTTTTTCGCCGACGATCTGCCCCGTCTCGTGGCCCTTGCCCGCGACGACCACCACGTCGCCTTGGCCGAGCATGGCGACGGCGGCGGCTATGGCCTCGGCGCGGTCGCCGATCTCGGTGGCGCCAGGAGCGGCTACCAAGATCTCGGCGCGAATGGTGCGCGGATCCTCGGTACGCGGGTTGTCGTCGGTGACAATGACGACATCCGATTTCTCGACGGCGATGGCGCCCATGATCGGCCGCTTGCCTTTGTCGCGGTCGCCGCCACAGCCCATGACGCAGATGAGCCTGCCGGTTGCGAACGGGCGCAGCGCATCGAGCACGGCGGCGAGTGCTTCGGGCTTGTGCGCATAATCGACGACCGCAAGGCCGCCGCGCATCTCGCCGATGATTTCGAGGCGGCCTTTGACGCCCTTCAAGCCCTGCAGGGACGGCAGCACGTGGCCGGCAAGTTCGCCTGTCGCAATGGCGAGACCAGCCGCAACGAGCGCGTTCGCGGCCTGATAGTCGCCCAGCAGCGGCAGGCGGATGTCAAAGACGCGGCCCTCGTGGGCGACAGACATGCGCTGCGCAAAGCCCTCGCGGACCAGACGCTCCAGCTTCAGACCTTCGCCGGAACGGCCGACCGTCAAGATCGCGCGGCCGGCATTCTCGGCCGCCGCGATGGCACGGTCGCCGCCGTCGGCATCGGCGTTGATGACGGCGATGCCGTCCTCGGGCAGCAATTCGGTGAAGAGCCGCAACTTGGCGGCGAGATATTCCTCGATGGTCGGATGATAGTCGAGGTGGTCACGGCCGAGATTGGTGAAAGCCGCTGCCTTGATGCGTACGCCGTCGAGGCGATGCTGGTCGAGGCCGTGGGACGAAGCTTCGAATGCGAGGTGCGTAATGCCTTCCGCGGCAAGCTCGGCGAGCGTCCGGTGCAGGGAGACCGGGTCGGGCGTCGTCAGCGAGCCGTAGACAGCACCGCCCGGCTTGACGACGCCGATGGTGCCGAGCGAGGCGGCCTTGCGTCCGAGCGCGGCGTAGATCTGGCGGGTGAAGTCCGCCACCGACGTCTTGCCGCTGGTGCCGGTGACGGCGACGGTCGTTTCAGGTTGCTGCAGGCCGAAGAAGCGCGCGGCCATCAACGCGAGCGCGCGGCGCGGCTCCACAGCGCGTACGACCGGCACATCCCCCGTGCCGACGACCTCGGCATCCTGCGCGGCAAGGATGGCGACGGCACCTTTCGACACCGCGTCGGCGATGAAACGCGCGCCGTCAGCCCGGCTGCCCGCGAGCGCGGCGAAAACGAAACCGGGACCTACGTTGCGGCTGTCGGAGGTGAGGCCCTTGACCTCGATGGGTCCGGCGCCGGCCGGAGCGGTGGCGTCGGCTCCGATGAGCGAGGAGAGAAGCATGGTTCTCCTGGTGCTGGGTGGAACTCAACGCCGGTACTGACACCTCGGTGAGCGGTACGGCTCACCTCGTCTCATATTTTGCAGCAGAAGATGCGTCAAACGCTAGCCCTGGCGCACCTGGTATCGCCGCCTGCGTGGGAAGCAGGCCGAGCAATGGTCCGATGCGCGAGATTAGACGGCCGGCCGTAGGGGCCGCATTGCGAGAGGCGAGCACCTCGCCGCCAGACTCCGTTGTGCCCTTAGGCTCGAAGAGAAGCACAAAGACAAGATAGCGCGGCTTGGACATCGGGAACGCGGAAAGGAACGAGGAGATCACGGCTTTTTCGCGATACCCACCGACACCCGGCATTTCCGCGGTGCCCGTCTTGCCGCCCACCTCGTAGCCCGCCACCTCGGCGCGTTTGCCTGTCCCGGCGCGCTCGGCGACGTTGCGACGCATGAGCGTGCGCATCGTCGCGCTCGTGTTGGCGGAGAGCACCGGGATTTCGGCAATGCCGGAATCTTCGGGGCGCTTGACGAACGTGGGCGTCACTTTGTGGCCGCCGTTGACGACGCTCGCCGCGGCGGCCGCAAACTGCAGCGGCGCCAGCGCAATGCCGTGGCCGTAAGCGGTGGTCATCGTTTCAACGTCGCCCCAGCGCTGCGGGAGCTGAGGCGGCGCAATCGGGCCGGCCTCGGTCCGCATGGGCCCAAGCAGCTGCATCTGGCGCAGAAAATCCTGGAAGCGCTGTGCGCCGGCCTGTGTTGCCAACATCGCCGAGCCGACGTTCGAGGAGTGCAGAAAGACCTCCGCGACCGACAAAGGCCGGCGCAGCGGATGCAGATCCTTGATCGTGAAGCGGCCGGCGGTGAGTTCCTTGCGAACGTCGAGCACCGTCTCGGGCGTCGCCAAACCGCTGTCGAGCGCCATCGCGATGGTGAGCGTCTTGAATACGGAGCCGAGTTCGAACGTCGAGCCGGCGACCTTGTCGAGGTTGCCGAGGCTGGTCGACGGCTGGCCCGGATCAACGGTCGGAAGCGATGCGGATGCCATCACCTCGCCCGTGCCCACATCGAGCACGATCGCCGCTGCGCCCTGCGCCTCGAAGCGCTGCACGGCATCGGCGAGTTCAGCTTCGACGGCGTGCTGTACCCCGATGTCGATCGACAATCGCACCGGCGGGCGCTCGGCAAGCGTCGCGCCTTGAACGGATTCCACGCCGACCACTTCGTCGACGTACCGCTCGATGCCGGCGACGCCTTTGTTGTCGATGTTGACATGGCCGAGGAGATGCCCGGCGAGCTTGCCACCCGGATAGGCGCGCCGCAACTCGCGACGGAAGTCGAGGCCGGGCAGGCCCAACTCATGCACCTGCTGCGCGGTACGCGGCGACAGCAGCCGGCGCACCCACACGAAGCGGCGATTGCGATCGGACAGGTCGCGGCGCAGTGCGGCGCGGTCGAGATCAGGGAAGACGACCGCGAGCTTCTCGACAACCTCGTCGCGATCGATGACGCGCGCGGGATCGGCAAACAGCGAATAGGCTTCGACGTCGGTGGCGAGCAGGCGCCCGTTGCGGTCGACTATGTCGGGACGCGCGAAGCTCTGTGCGACGGCTTCGTTGAGCGAGATCGATCCATCGCCGAGACCCATCAGGGCGAGACGTACGAGCTGAGCGCCGATCGCCATGAAGAAAAGCGCCATCGCAGCGGTGGCGATGAGCGTGCGCAGCGGGCCATTGGCTGCGCGCGGCGCGGTCTCGGCGCTCGAGTCGCGGGGCTGCTCATTTCCATTCATGTCGACGGGCTGCTGCAAATCAGTTGCCCTTCCGCTGCACGGAGCCTGTTGCGTCCGGCGTCAGGCGCGCCAGCGCGTCGTCGGGTGAGGATGCGAGCTGTTTTTCGGATGCGGGGCCGAGGCCGAGAGCGCGCGCCAACGGCTCGATGCGGTCAGGACGGGCAAGGTGGGCGCGCTCGGCCTTCAGGACGGCGATGTCGCCGCGGGCCTTCTCGATGGCGCGCTCCTGTTCGGCGACGCGCAATTCGAACTGCCTTGTGTCGTAGTTGCTGGAGTAGAGCACGAACGCGCTGGCGAGGGTCATCAACAAAGCGGCGAGTATGACGATCCGCATGGAGCCCTCCTCAGTATCCGTTCAGTCCTTGACCACAGGCACCCCGAGCTGAGCTTCGTCGAGCGGCCAGGGGGGCGCGTCGGTGCGCACTGCCGCCCTCAACCGTGCCGATCTGGCGCGTGGGTTTACCTCAAGTTCTTCTTTCAAAGGAGTTAACGGACGCGGGTTAACAATCTCAAAACTGGGCGCGCTCAATTTTACGGATTGCGGCGGCAGGTGCCGAGAACCCTGAGATTCCTTGCCTGAGCGCTCCTGCAGAAAGCGCTTCACGATCCTGTCCTCGAGGGAGTGGAAGGTTACGACGACGAGCCGGCCGCCCGGCTTTAGAACGCGCTCGGCGGCCGAGAGGGCGCGGGCCAACTCGCCCAATTCGTCATTCACGTAGATGCGCAGCGCCTGGAAGGTTCGCGTCGCGGGATGCTGCTCGTCACCGCGGCGGCCGCCAAGGGCGCGCGAGACGATCTCGGCCAGAGCGCGTGTCGTCTTGATGGGCGATTCGGTGCGGGCGCGGACTATACCGCGTGCTACGGCACGCGAGCGGCGCTCCTCGCCCAGCGCGTAGATGATGTCCGCGAGGTCTTCCTCGTCGAAGTCGTTGACGACATCGGCCGCCGACATTCCGGACGACGACATACGCATATCGAGCGGGCCATCGGACATGAAAGAGAAGCCGCGCTCCGCCTGATCGATCTGCATGGAAGAGACGCCGATGTCGAGGACGACGCCATCGACCGGCGCCACGCCCTGCTCGCGGGCGACCTCATCCAATTCGGAGAAGCGCGATTCGACCAGCGTCAGCCGGTCGCCGAAAGCCTGGCGAACGGGCTCGCTGCCGAGAATGGCTGAAGGATCGCGGTCGAGCGCCAAGACGGCGCAGTCCGCCACCTTCAGGATGGCGCTCGTATAACCGCCCGCACCGAAGGTGCCGTCGATGTAAGTGGCACCATCGTGTGGCTTGAGACTCGCCAGAACTTCGGCGAGCAGCACGGGGATGTGTCGCGCACTTCCGGCGTCAGTTGAACTTCCTGACCGCCTGCGCGCCGTCATCCCCGTGCTCCTTCGCTGCCGCCATCCTCATCTTCGGATGGACGGCTCCCCGCGCCGAAGAGCTTACGTGTCTGGTGGACTTTTGCCCGTGCACGTTCGCGCCGCTCGGCGAACTGCTCAGGATTCCACATCTGAAACTTGTCGCCCAGGCCGACAAACGTGACCTGGGAGTTGAGGCCCGCGTGGGCGCGAAGGCTCTCAGGAAGGCTGATGCGACCGTCCCCATCGATCGTGAGAACCTGGACATCGCCGTAGAGCGCGACAGACAGCTCGTCTCGCTCGTCCGAATAGTCCGGCAAGCCCGCGAGAAGCCCATCGATCTTCTTTGCAAGTCTCTCGCCGCCAGCATCGAGTGCAGGAGCTTCGAGCGCGGGGTAGCAGTAGATGCCGCCTGCAGCTCCGGAAGCATAGCCATCGCGTTCGAGAACGGCGCGGAAGGGAGCGGGGACTGAGACCCGACCCTTGGCGTCGATCTTGTTTGTGAATGTCGAGACAAAGCGGTCCATCCCCTCTTCGCAGCCTCGCGCACCACTCAAAAGCCAACGCAACCGCGAAGCCCCCGCTTCGCCTAGTCACCCTCGGCACCGACCGGGGGGCCGTGGCGGTCGCTCAACATTTCGAGCCCTCGATCGAAACGGTGCGCCCTGCCACGGGACCCTGCCCGGTGCGGTCGGGCACATATGGGATCGCATGGGATGGCATGGACGTCAATGGTTTGTTAACGGTTTTTCCCGGGATCGATTGGGTTGCAGTGGCGGCGTGTGGATCCGCGGACGCAGCGCCCCTGGATGCCGATCCGGCGCTTGCACCGAACTCGCTTGCGCTTCGCAGCCCAGGCTCCTATGGCCGGTCGACAACGCTTTTTCGGGATTTCGACGATGCAAAAGCCTGACGTGCGCTCGATGATTGCCATCGGCCTTTCCGGCCAGCTCGGCCTCAACGGGCATCTGCCGTGGGAGGGGAACCCGGCTCCGGAATACAAAGAGGATGTCGCCAACTTCTTTGCGGTGACGCGGGGCCACGTCCTCTTGGCGGGGCCGACGACTGCGCGCGCGGTGCCGGCTCACGAGCGCCAGTACATGACGGTCGTCGAGCTGCGCTCACACATGGATCCGGAGGAAACGCTGGCGAAATTCGGCGGCCGCGTCGTCTACATCGGCGGCGGGCCCGTCGTGTGGGATGTCTATGCGAAGTACATCCGCCACTGGGACATCAACCGGCTTCCCTACGACGGGCCAGCGGATCGATGGTTCAATCCGAACTGGCTCGTCGCAGGAGGAAACCAGAAGCGCAGCAGCTGAGGGTTCCTCAGTAGCAGCAGGCGCGACGCTGACGCGGCGCATAGTAGTACGGCTGCACATAGCGCTGGCGCGGGACGTACACGGGAGCCGGGTAGTACGTGTAGGCGGGGCCTACGACGTAGCCGCAGCAGCCGGAATAGACCTTGCGCGGATAGTAGGAATAGGACGGCGGGACGACGTAGACGACGGGCGGACCGTAGTAGACGTCGGGATAGAGCGGAGCATAGTCGCGATACCAGCGGTACGCGCGCGCTTCCGCTTGGTCTGCCGTGGCGACGCCGAATGCCGAAACGGCGGCCGTGGCAGCAAGCAATGACAATAGCACCTTACGCATGAAACCCTCCTTGAACCGTCATGCGAGGCTAAGCTGGATCGGTTACTTCCGGATTGAAATTTTTCAAGCAAAATCAACTGATAAGCGGCCGCAAATTAAGACGCCGTTGCGGTCCGATTGAATTCGGCACAGCTGCGAGCCAGCCGCGTTCGCGGTGCGCCCGCAACCGCTAATTTTAGGAAGGAAAGTGTCAGCCGGCCTGTAAGCCGGGTTCTGTCTGGAGGCTTGCGCCTCCGCGACGGCCATTCATCTGGGACGCACATTGCTGAGCGCCTCGAGCAACCAACCCGGGTGACGGGTCTGAAGACGGACCTGACGCCGCGTTGCCGCGCGTCCGGCCACCCCTATTTGGTCTTGCTCCCGGTGGGGTTTGCCTTGCCACCGACGTTGCCGCCGACGCGGTGCGCTCTTACCGCACCCTTTCACCCTTACCCTGCTTCGCCGAAGCTTCGCCGGGCGGTTTGCTTTCTGTGGCACTTTCCCTGGGGTCGCCCCCGGCGGCCGTTAGCCGCCACCGTGTCTCCATGGAGCCCGGACTTTCCTCCACCGGCTTTGCTTTATGGGCCATAGACGCCCGCAATCCGGCAGCGGCCGTCCAGCCGGCTGACACCTTCAATAAGGGTGCGCCGAGGAAAACCGTCAAGCGGCTTACTGGCGGCTCACAGGAGGCCGCAGCGATAGCCCGATTACCCCATTGTCCATTTTCTGATCTCGGCGACCCTACCCATGTCTCCCTGCACAATTTTGCGTCATATCCCGTTGTTTGTGCATATCTGCTCCGCTTCAGCCGCCTATCCGTAGCCTCTTTACCTACCCATGTGGGTAGCGTATTTATGCGTGATACCTACCAAAGTGGGGATACCAGCCTCCCCACTCATGAATATGCTCATCTCGTGGAATCAGCGCGATTGGGGGCTAAGTCGATGAACTCTCTGCTGCAAACAGGCATCAAGGAGTGGCGCCGGTGAATATCCAGACGCGCTCGGGCCTTGGCGCTTTCGGCCGTGTTCCGACACCAAACCCGCTGGTGCATTCCTTCGTCCGCGAGGCCCAAGCGCTCCTGAAACCCGACCGCGTCGTCTGGTGCGACGGCTCGCGCGTAGAATACGCAGCGCTGGTGCAGAAGCTCGTCGATGCCGGCTCAGCGATCCGCCTCAACGAAGAGCTGCGACCCAACTCCATTCTCGTGCGATCCGACCCTGGCGATGTGGCGCGGGTCGAAGACCGGACTTTCATCTGCTCGCGATCGCGCGACGACGCCGGCCCCACCAACAACTGGTGCGATCCCGCCGAGATGAAGGCGACGCTGACGGATCTCTTCGATGGGGCCATGGCGGGGCGCACGATGTACGTCGTTCCCTATTCCATGGGTCCAATCGGCTCTCCCATCGCTGGGATCGGGGTGATGCTGACCGATAGCCCCTATGCCGTCGCCAACATGCACATCATGACGCGCGTCGGATCGCAGGTGTGGGATGCGCTCGGATTGTCGGACGATTTCGTGCGCGGCGTGCATTCGGTTGGCGCACCGCTTTCTTCGCCCACGGCGCCGGATGTGGCCTGGCCTTGCAACACGACCAAATACATCTCGCATTTCCCGGAAACGCGCGAGATCTGGTCCTATGGCTCCGGATACGGCGGCAACGCGCTGCTCGGAAAGAAGTGCCATGCCCTGCGCATCGCCTCGGTGAAGGCGCGCGATGAAGGCTGGCTCGCAGAACACATGCTCATCTTGAAGCTCACCGATCCGGAGGGCCGCGTAAAACACATCGCGGCTGCGTTCCCGTCGGCGTGCGGCAAGACCAATCTGGCGATGCTCGTGCCCACGATGCCCGGATGGAAAGTCGAGACGATCGGTGACGACATCTGCTGGATGAAATTCGGCGAGGATGGACGGCTTTATGCCATCAATCCGGAGACTGGATTCTTCGGCGTCGCTCCCGGGACGAACGACAATTCCAATCTCAACGCAATGAAGACCCTTCACGGCAACATCATCTTCTCCAACGTCGCGCTGACGGATGACGGCGACGTGTGGTGGGAAGGGATGAGCACGACGCCGCCAGCGCACCTCACCGATTGGCGCGGCAGCTCGTGGATGCCCGGGTGCGGGCGCACGGCGGCACATGCGAACGCGCGCTTCACCGCACCCGCCAGCCAGTGCCCTTCCATCGCGCCAGAGTGGGAAGACCCGCAAGGCGTGCCGATCGATGCCATCCTGTTCGGCGGGCGCCGCGCTTCGACGGTGCCGCTGGTCATGGAAGCGCTCAGCTGGGCGCATGGGACGTTTCTCGGGGCCATCATGGCGTCGGAGAAAACAGCCGCTGCTGCCGGACAGGTCGGCGAGTTGCGTCGCGATCCGATGGCGATGCTGCCATTCTGCGGCTACCACATGGCCGATTACTTCGCGCACTGGCTGCGCGTCGGCCGGAAGGGCGGCGATAAGATGCCGAAGATCTTCCACGTGAACTGGTTCCGCAAGAATGCGGCCGGCAAGTTCATGTGGCCGGGCTATTCGGACAACAGCCGCGTGCTCAAATGGATCTTCGAGCGCTGCGATAGCCGGGCGCCGGCTGTCGAGACGGCGATCGGGCGCCTGCCTGCAGAGGGCGCGCTCGACACGCAAGGGATGAACATCGATCCCACCGATCTGAAAGCTCTGACG
The DNA here is from genome assembly GCA_030148725.1 of Hyphomicrobium sp. Taxonomy (GTDB): domain Bacteria; phylum Pseudomonadota; class Alphaproteobacteria; order Rhizobiales; family Hyphomicrobiaceae; genus Hyphomicrobium_A. The sequence continues at coordinate 73,745 of JASBSU010000012.1, read as the reverse complement.
AGCGTCGACACGGATGGCTGGAAGGCGGAGGTCCCGTCGATACGGGAGCACTTCGCGATGTTCGGGGCGAAGTTGCCACCGGAACTCGACGACGAACTCAACGCGCTCGCGCAGCGCTTGGGCTGATCCACTTTCGCAGCCTCAAAGAACACGGGGCCGCGCGGAGAAATCCGCCCGGCCCCGTCGCTGTCACCGGCCTACACGCGCTCCGCGCTACATTACGCCGAACGTCATCTTGGTGCGCTCATCGCTTCCGGCGAACGGCTGATCGGCGCTGGCCTCAATTCGCGCTTTCAACTGCGCACCCTGCTGAGGTCCCTCGTTCAGCTTCACCGTCACGTTGCGATGATCGCCGGCCGATAGATCGGTCGAGCCGAGGACCGTGGGCTCGCCCTTTCCGTCAGGATCGACGGCGAGAATGGTCAGCCGCCCATCGCGGGGGAGATAGGCGTAGGTGATGGACACCTCGTCGTTCTGCAGCTTCTGATCCATGGCGATTACCGAAGGCGTGACGTTTTCTGTCGCGCGCTCTTCGGTTGCTGCACTCACTGCGGTGGCGAGAGCCACGCTGGCGCCAATCGCTGCCAACGGTCGAAGGTAGGGGTGAACAAAATGCATGGGCGTCTCCTCCATGTTCCGATGGGGCACGCTGTCACGGTTGGCCGCGTCGGCGACCGGCATGAAAGCGTCCCCTGTTTGCGAAACGACGGCCCCGGCTTTCTGCCTGTTGTGGCGTCGTCTCCTGTCATCGAGCTAGGCACGCCTTCGGCGCACGGCAACGCTCGCGCGCTTTACAAATCCTGTAAGCGACGCGCAGCGCGATCACTGCAGCGGCGGCATCGTCCGGCAGAATCCGAGCGTCACGCGCAAAAAATTTCGCGCGGGGTAAGGCGCTGGAATGACTCGCAATTCGCGGCGCACCTTCTCTCGACATGCATATGCTGCTCGAACAATTCGCGAAATTTCCCATTTCGATACATACGTTAACCATATCGTAACTGTTGCATGGGGTGCGTTTATGTTGCGGTTTGTCGTGGACTGGCTTGCCGGAGCCAATTCATTGCCCGCAATCGATGTCGAGACGCCGGTCGCGCGCGATCCCTCGGCAATCCTGCAATTCCTGAAGCGTCAGCAAGCCGTCGAAGAAGCTCCGACGCCACGTGAGCGGGGCCTCCAGTTCCATCGCGAGGAATTCTCGCGCCTGTTCGAAGCGGTCGAGGGCTGGCCGACGGTCGAGTTCATCACGTCGCACGGACTACCGATCGCCTCGGTCGACGACCTGCCGCGCAGTGCAGACGGCGGCATCGACGTCGTCGTGCGCATCGTTACGCCGACCGAGCGCGGGGCGCGCATCGTTGCCGGTCGGATTCGCAGCATGATCTCCAACCCGAAAGTGTGACAACAAGCGTGAGTAGCGTATGGCCAAGTATGAGATTGCAGTCGAGTTCAAGAGCAACCGCGTAACCCGTCCGGTGCTGCATCAGACCGTCGGCGCGGCGGTGCATACACGTTCGGAGATTCGCGAGGTGATCGTGCGCTGCATCAGCGCGACGAGAGCTGCGCAAGATGCCGCGGCGAAATACAATGACGATGTTCCGCAGCTGAAGAACCGCGCAGGCGATAGCGTCCGCGTGACGCTCGCTGTCGACCCGCAGGAGCGCTGACCATGACCCGGATGCTATGCATCGCCCAGGCACACCCGACGCCGCGACGGCCGCGCGGGAAAGCAGCAAAGGGCAAGGACACGCTGCGCCACGACGCGCCGCCCGCGGCAAGGTTCACTGTGCTCGAGCGCGTCCCAGTCGGACTCGCGGCACACAAGCCGGTGTGGGACGTACTGCGCAAGTACGCGACGCGACAGGACATCATCGACGACGCGCATCCTGAGGACGCGCTGGCTGCCGAGGTCGTGGCGGTCGACAAGCTGAGCGCAGTTGCGGTGGCGGCCATCGCAAGCGTGCTTGCGGAGCGCCGTGCCATGATCCACGCAGCCGAAAAAGACACGCCGGGCAGCGAGATTCTCGGCAAGGGCCTCGACCGGATCATGGAGCAGGAGCTGGAGTGGCTGCTCATTCGCAATCTGCTGGCCGCGGCCTTACGCGCCCCCCGCTCGGGCGCGCGTCGCAAAGCGAAGTCGCTGCTGCTGATCGAGGCTTAGGCAACAGCGTGAAAGCGCAGGAGCGTCGCCGTACATCGAATCTATAGCCTGACGCTGCACTGATCGGTTGGAGCGTTAGCTGTCTGCCAGGAGATCGCGCCATGCCGCACCGCATCCTCGTTCTTTACGGCTCCTATCGCATCGACCGCATGGGCATACGGCTTGCCGATTACATCGTGACGGGGCTCAAGGGCCGCGGCGACGATGTCGAGCTGATCGACGCAAAGGCGGTCGGACTGCCGATGCTCGACCGGATGTACAAAGAATATCCGCCGGGCGAGGCGCCGGCGGCCATGGATGCGCTGGCGGAAAAAATCAAAGCCGCAGATGCATTCGTGTTCGTCGTCGGCGAATACAATTGGGGCTACCAGCCAGGGCTGAAGAACCTCACCGATCATTTCCTCGAAGAGTGGTTCTGGCGACCGGCAGCGATCGCGAGCTATTCGGCCGGCCGTATCGCCGGCGCGCGGTCCAATCTTCTCTGGCACGGCACGCTCTCGGAAATGGGCATGGTGGTGATCTCAAGCACGCTGACCGTCGGGCCGATCGGGGATGCTCTCGATACCGGCGGAAAGCCGACGGGCGAGGGCGGCAAAGCGCTCATGGAGTCGTTTCCGCGTTTTGCCGATGACCTCGCCTGGTGGACGGCTGCCGCGAAGGCGCAAAGGCACGTTAAGAAGCCTCCCTATTGACAACCAAGCTCGGGAAAACGGGCTGCCGGACGGGATTGCGCGTATTCATAACTTTTTTCGATTGAATAAAGCATTATAATGCGTTGGATCGATCATTCGATATGTTGGACGTTGGGCATCGAAGGAGACATCCGATGCCCACGCCCATTTCCGCGACCGAGGTGCCCGCCGCTTGCCTGCACCATTCCATTCCAGCTGCCTCAGCGTTGCCGGCGCGCGCGTCGGCGCGGTGGCTCGCGACCGCAAAGGATATCGCGCCCGGCGTGATGCTCACGACGGGCATCGCCGGAGCCGCACTCCTTGCGCACCGGGTGCCTGGCCTTTCAGCGCTGAGCCCGCTCATCCTTTCGATCGTACTCGGCGCAGCCCTTCACAATGTCGTCGGCACACCCGCTTGGGCGAAGGCCGGCGTGATGTTCTCGCTGCGGCGCGTGCTTCGGCTCGGCGTGATCCTGCTCGGGTTGCAGCTCACGGCCGAGCAGGTGATGGAGGTCGGATCGGGCGGGCTCTTCATCATTGCGGCGACGCTCATCGCGACGTTCATGTTCACGACAATGCTCGGGCGGATGATGGGCGTCGAGCGCAAGCTGACGCAGCTCATTGCGGCCGGGACGTCGATCTGCGGGGCGTCGGCGGTGATCGCCACCAACACGGTGACGGAAGGCTCGGACGAGGACGTCGCGTATTCCGTCGCATGCGTGACGATCTTCGGCTCGCTGGCGATGATCAGCTATCCGCTACTGCCGGGACTTCTGCATCTCGACGCTCACGGTTTCGGACTGTGGGCCGGCGCATCGATCCACGAAATCGCGCAGGTGGTTGCTGCAGCGTTCCAGGATGGCACCGCAGCCGGCGAGTTCGGCACGATCGCCAAGCTCAGCCGCGTGACGCTGCTGGCCCCGGTGGTTCTGACGCTCGGTCTCATCGCAGCACGGCAGGGCAGCGGCTGCACGCCGACTGCAACCAAGCGGCCGCCGACTCCGTGGTTCGTGCTGGGGTTCATCGCGGTCATCGCACTCAACAGTGTGGTGGCGATCCCCGCCGAGACCAAGAGTGCGGCGGCAGGTCTGACCACCTTCCTTCTGTCGATGTCGCTCGCGGCGATGGGTCTGGAAACCTACATTGCGAAGCTGAAGGCCAAGGGGCCGCGGCCACTGATGCTCGGCGCTGCCGCCTCGATCTTCATCGCCGGGTTCAGCCTGATCCTCATCAAGCTGATGGGCTGAAGCAAAAGAGGACCGCCGCGTCATGACGCTCGAGCAACTGCGCATCTTCGTGGCGGTTGCCGAGCGTCAGCATGTGACGCAGGCGGCGCAGGCGATCAACATCACCCAGTCGGCTGCCAGTGCGGCGATTGCAGCGCTCGAAGGCCGGTATGGCGTCAAACTGTTCGATCGCGTCGGTCGGCGCATCGCGCTGACCAAGGCCGGCGAAACCTTTCTTACGGACGCGCGCGCCGTGCTGGCGCGTGCTGCATCGGCAGAGCGGACGCTCGCTGATCTTGCCGGCGTGAAGCGCGGTGCACTGTCGATCCATGCCAGCCAGACGATCACGAACTATTGGCTGCCGCCCTACATCGCGCGCTTCAGGATGCAGTATCCGGGCGTGGCGCTCAATCTGGTTGCCGGAAATACACAGCAGGTCGCGGCGGCGACGCGCGAGGGCATCGCCGACCTGGGATTCGTCGAGGGGGCCGTCGAAGATCCGCTGCTCATTTCGCAGCCGGTCGGCGAAGACCGCCTCGTGGCGGTGTTCGCCAAAGACGACGCGTTCGCGCGGAAGCGGCGTCTTGCGACGCGCGATCTGATCGAGGCCCGCTGGGTGCTGCGGGAGCCGGGCTCTGGTACACGAACGGAGTTCGAGGCCGCGCTGAAGCGCCTCGGCGTTGCGCCAGAGGATCTCAACATCGTGCTCGAGCTGCCGTCCAACGAAGCGGTCCTTGCCGCCGTTTCGGCCGGTGCGGGCGGGACGGTCGTGTCGTCTCTCGTGGCGGACGATAAGTTGCGGTCCGGCGAGCTGGTGTCGCCGGAACTGGCGCTACCGAAGCGGTCGTTTCTCGCGCTCAGGCACCGGGAGAGGCACGTCAGCAGCGCGGAGGCGGCGTTCCTTTCGCTGATCGAGGCGGAGGCGAGGGCCGACTAGTAGCGCATCGAGAGACCCAGGAAGGGATGGTAGCGGTCGGAGGCGGCGGTCACGCCGAAGTTCACGCCGCCGTCGAGCTGGATGTCGTCGGTCAGCGCATACGTCCAACCGCCGCCAAGCAGGACGACGTCGCCACGCGGATCGTCAAGGCCAAGGAATGTGACGACCTCCACATAGGTCGCGAATTTCTTGGTCCAATCGTAAGAGCCGGACGCGCTCGCCATGTACTCGGCGTGATAGCCCGTTCCGTCGGCATCGGCGATCGCGTATGCGCCCGCGTTGAACCCCAATCCGAAGCCGGCAGGTAGCGCGAGGGCTAGAAACGCAGCCAGGCCGCCCTCGACCTCAGACGCACCGATGCCGTTTTCTTTGTCCGTTGGCAGCGTGATGACGGGCAACAGCGCGAAAGCCGAGCCGACCTGCTCGAAGTCGTCATTGCCCCAAAGGTTGAACTTGGCGCGGATGTCGACGCTGCCGATTCCAGATTGCGAGGGCAGCGGCTCCGGCTCGGCGCTCCTTGCGTTCACGATCCCGTACGGCTGCCAGACGAGGCTGAGCTCGATGTCGTTGGTGAGGCCGATGCGCAGGTTCGTGTAGACGAACTCGTAGCCTTCGCTGGTCACGCCATCCGCATCGGCGCGGCCGCGCGCATATCCGAACAGCGTGCTCTCCGTTTGGAAGTGCCCTGCATCGACCGTGAACGGCACCTCGGTGATGTCGGGACGGTCGGTCGTCATCTCGCGCATTTGACTGCGCGGCGTCGGATTGAAGAGGGAGTAACGCGATTTGTCGTCGGCACGCACCGCCGTCACGCCCGCGAAAAAGCAAAGGACACTCAGCGCCGGCAACGTTGCCGGAGCAAGCCCCATCGCACACCTGACGCTGACCACCGACACCCCCTGAGTAAGCCGACTCAAACTTAGTTAGCTCGCCCGTAGTTAGCCGCAACTAACTTTGCTGTCAACGCCGCGTTGCGGTAAAAACCGGTATGGATTCGAACAGGAAAAAGACGCTGGCGGCTGAGCGTCAGCCCGCTGCGAGGGCGGAGCGCTTTCGGCGCGTGCGCGATGCGCATCAGAGCGAGACGGCCGAGGACTATGTCGAGTTGATCGCCGAACTCATGGAGGAGAAAGGCGAGGCGCGACTGGTCGACCTCGCGGAACGCTTCGGCGTGACGAAGGCGACGGTGAACAACACCATCCAGCGGCTGCAGCGCGACGGGTTCGTTACGAGCGAGCCTTACCGCGCGATATTCCTTACTGAAAAGGGCAGCAAGCTCGCCGAGCTATCGCGCGAGCGGCACATCATCGTGCGCGATCTGCTCGTATCGCTCGGCGTCGATGCCGAAACGGCCGACGCAGACGCAGAAGGCATCGAGCACCACGTCAGCAAGGCGACGCTCGACGCATTCCGCAAGCATCTCGCCAAGCAGCGGCGATAGGGGTGTGCACCGCTTCGCGCCGCAACAATCGCGCGATTGGCGGATGCTTAAGCATTCCCGGCTCCGGCCATTGAACTGATCCTCATTCAGGTTGCAGCGTGGTTCTCTCAGCTTCAGGAGAAGCGAACCATGTCCCGATCGACCGCCAGGACCATGCGTGGAGCGGCGACCGCTGCAGCGATGCTTGTGGCCGTCGCGCCAGCGAGCAACGTCAATGCCGACGAACTCAGTGCGTCGGAGGCTGCTGCGATCGCGCTCGACGCGTACATCTATTTTTATCCGCTGGTGACGATGGACGTAACGCGGCGTCAGCTCACCAATGCTGAGCCCGGGGCTTCGGAGATTGCCGCGCCGCCCAACAGTTTCGTCAACGTCACCGCGTTCCCAAGTGCACAGATGCGCGCCGTGGTGCGGCCGAACTTCGACACGCTCTATTCGAGCGCATGGCTTGATCTGAGCCATGGGCCCGTCGTCGTTTCGGTGCCCGATACCGGCGGGCGCTACTACCTGCTGCCGATGCTGGACATGTGGACCGACGTGTTCGCGTCGCCGGGATGGCGGACGACGGGCACAAAGGCCGGAACGTTCCTCGTGGTTCCGCCCGGCTGGACTGGAACGGGTGGCGAAGCGGCATTGCCGCCGGACACCCAGCGCATCGCGGCGCCGACGCCGCACGTCTGGATCATCGGGCGCACCAAGACCGACGGGCCGGCTGACTATGACGCCGTCCACAAGGTGCAGTCAGGCTTCAAGCTGACGCCACTGTCGGAGTGGGGGAAGGCTCCGGCCGCGCCGCAGGTGGCGATCGATCCCGATGTCGACATGAAGACGCCGCCCAAGGTGCAGGTCGACAGTATGCCGGGGGACCGCTACTTCGCGTACGCTGCCGAAATCATGAAGACGCAGCCGCCGCACATTACCGATGAGCCCATCCTCGCCCGTATGAGGCGGATCGGTATCGAGCGCGGCCAGAGCGTCGACTTCAGCAAGCAGCCCCAAGCCGTGCAGGCGGCGATTTCCAGCGCGCCCGCCGAAGCTCAGAAGCTCATGCAATGGAAAGTGCCGACGCTCGCGCGTGTCGCCAACGGCTGGTCGATGAATACCGACACGATGGGCGTTTACGGGAACTACTATCTGAAGCGGGCGATCATCGCGCAGCAGGGGCTCGGGGCCAACCTGCCGGAAGATGCCGTCTATCCGCTCAATCTCGCCGACAATACCGGCAAGGCGCTCGATGGGAGCAACAAGTACACGCTGCATTTCGCCAAAGGTGAACTGCCGCCGGCGGATGCGTTCTGGTCCGTGACGCTTTACGACGCAGACGGTTTCCAGGTCGCCAATCCGCTCGACCGATTTGCGATATCGAGCTGGATGCCGCTGAAGACCAACGCCGACGGATCGCTCGATCTTTACTTCCAGAACGAAAGCCCCGGGAGCGAGCATGAAGCCAACTGGCTGCCCGCACCGCGCGGGCCGTTCAATCTGACGATGCGTCTCTATGCGCCGAAGCAGTCGGTGCTGACGGGGCGATGGAATCCGCCGGCCGTGGAGCGGCAGACGCACAACCGGTAGCACGGGTGCCTTGCGCGCCTGCCGCCTAGCTCAGTTCGGCCAGCAGGCACTTCAGGATGCCGTAGTCGTAGCGGCCGTCGAGGGCGGCGTGCACCGGGCCAACCTTGCCGCTTTCGAGCGTGCCGAGGCGCTCGAACATCTCGTGTATTTCCTCAATCTCCGCGTCATCGAGACCGAGCGCGTCGCGCGCCTCGATAACACCGCGCTCGATGGCGGCCGCGAAGTGGGTGTAGACGACGCCGACGTCGAGCCGCCGCTGCTTGGCGATCGCCTCGGCATCATGGCCGTCCCGGTGCAGCGCGAGCGTTTGATTGACGGTCGACGACAGACCGTTGGGCGGCGTTGCCGGCTTTCCCGTATGAGCGGCAATGGCCGCGAGCAATGCTGCGCCGTAGCGCTTGATCTTGCTGGTGCCGAGGCCGGTGATGCCGTGCAGCGCTTCCTCATTCTTGGGGCGCTGTGCGGCAAGCTCGGCGAGCGTGACGTCGTTGCAGATGATGTAAGGCGGAAGTTTCGCCTCGGCGGCGAGCTTCAGTCGAACCTCGCGCAGTGCGTCGAACAGCGAACGATGAGCATCGGCAATCGTGACGCCGCTCTTGCCGCTGGACTTGCCGTTGCGCTTGGTCTTGCTGGGGCGCGGTTCTTTCGGCGCGAAGCGTATGAGAAACTTTTCCTCGCCGCGCAGGATCGGACGCGCTGCCTCGGTGAGGAGCAGCGTTCCGTGCCCCTCCTCGTCGCCCGCGAGATGGCCGGCGGCGGTGAGCTGCCGGAACACGCCTTTCCACGTCGTCTCGTCGGTATCCTTGCCGATGCCGAAGACGGGCAGCCTGTCGTGACTTGCGCGCACGATGCGCTCGTTCTCACGGCCGAGCAGGACGTCGATCAGGTAGGTTGCGCCAAAGCGCTGGCCGGTGCGGTAGGCCGCCGACAGCGCCTTCTGCGCCAGCACCGTACCGTCGACGGTCCGCGGTGGGTTGAGGCAATTATCGCAGTTGCCGCACGGCTCGCCGAGACGCTCGCCGAAATAGGCGAGCAACGCCTGACGACGGCAGCTCGGAAGCTCTGCGAGGCCAACCAGCGCGGCGAGCTTCTGGCGCTGCACCGCTTTGTGCGCATCGGAGCCTTCGCTCTGCGCGATCCACTGGCGGAGCTGGATGATGTCTTGCAGTCCGTAGGCGAGCCAGGCGTTGGCCGGCAGGCCATCACGGCCTGCGCGGCCCGTCTCCTGATAGTAGGCTTCGATGGATTTCGGCAGGTTCAGGTGCGCAACGAAACGCACGTCCGGTTTGTCGATGCCCATGCCGAAGGCGATGGTCGCCACGACGATGATGCCGGTCTCGTTGCGGAAGCGCTCCAGAACCGTACGGCGGACATCGGCGTCGAGGCCCGCATGATAGGCAAGCGCCGTGCGGCCCTTGCCCGACAGCCAAGTCGCCGTTTCCTCGACAGACTTGCGCGACAGGCAATAGACAATGCCGGCGTCGTCGGTGTGCTCGGCTTCGATGAAGCGCCACAGACGGTCGCGCGCGCCCATGCCGCCAGCGTCTGAGATGGTGTAGCGGATGTTCGGGCGGTCGAACGAGGCGACGAAACGCGCGGCACCGCCAAGGCGCAGCTCGGCGACGATTTCCTCGCGCGTGCGTTCGTCTGCGGTTGCCGTGAGCGCGATGCGCGGGACGGACGGGAAGCGCTCGGCAAGCAGCTTGAGCTGGCGATATTCCGGGCGGAAGTCGTGGCCCCACTGGGAAACGCAATGCGCCTCGTCGATGGCGAAGAGCGCAATGTCGACGCGCGAGAGAAGTGCGAGCGTGCGATCCTGAAGCAAGCGCTCCGGCGATACGTAGAGGATGTCGAGGCCGCCAGAGACGATCCAGTTTTCGAGTGCGGTCTGCGCGCGGTAGTCGAGCGTCGAATTGAGGAATGCCGCCTTGACGCCGGCGGCGGTGAGCGCCTCCACCTGATCCTGCATCAGCGCGATGAGGGGCGAGACGACGACGCCGAGGCCCGGGCGCACGAGCGAGGGGATCTGATAGCAGAGCGACTTTCCACCGCCGGTCGGCATCAGCGCGAGCACGTCGCCGCCCGCAATGAGCGCCGAGATGATGCCGGCCTGATGCGAGCGGAAATCGCGGTAGCCGAAAACGTCAGCCAGCACCTCGCGCGCACGGTCGAGGTGGCCCGAGCTATCGGTCAGCTTGCGCGCGGCAGTTAGAGACATCCCTCAGCACTGTGTTGCCATCCCCAGCTCCTGGGGTACCGCGATTCGGGGGCCGCGCCAGACGCCGGCCTCCCACAATGCGCAACTCATTGCTTCAAAAGGGGCTCGTAGCGCTTATCGGTGAGCGCTTTGAGGAAGGCGACGAGCGCATCCACGCGGCGGTCGTCAAGGCCGGGGCCGACCTCGAGCTCCTTCAAAGAGATGTTTTCGGGTACCTCGGGCGGGTCCCAGGGCTTCCCCGTCTCGGGGTTGATCTGACGCCGGGCGCTCTTGTTGTTGTACTTGTCGTAGAACAGGATGACCGTGCGCAGGTTATTGAAAACGCCGTTGTGCATATAGGGGCCGGTCACCGCCACGTTGCGCAGCGAGGGCACCTTGAACTTGCCGGCGAGTGCCGCTTCCCGTGGCGTGCCTTTGATCGCCGGATGAGCGGCGAGACCACGGTCGGCCGGCTTTCCGTTGGCGGCATGCACTGCCGTGTTCGCCGGCACGCCGATGTTGTCGTACTCGAAGTTGGTGAAGGGCTCCTTCTCCGCGCCGCCCATCATGTTCAGCTTGTGGCACTCGGAGCAGTTGGTGAACTGGTTGGAGAAGAACAGCACGCGGCCCAGCTCTTCCTGCTTCGTCAGCTTTTCCTCGCCGCGCAGGTAGCGGTCGTATTTCGAATCGAAGGGCGCGAACTCGGGTGTGCGCTCGAAGGCGGCGAGCGCCTTGGTCATCGCGGCGAACCCCTTCTCCGCATCGTCGAGCACCCCATCGCCATAGAGAGCTTGGAATGCCGTGACGTAGGCGGGGTTTTCCTTCAGGCGCGCGACGACGCTCGCCTTGTCGGGCATCGCCATCTCGATCGGATTGAGCGGCGGTCCCGCCGCCTGCTCCTCGAGGTTCTTGGCGCGACCGTCGAGGAAGAGGCCGCCGACCGCCTCGCCGTGTTTGTCGAAGTGAAACTCGGGCGCGAGGCTTGCGTAGGCCGCTGTCGGGGTATTGCGCTCGCCGATGGATTTTCCGTCATCGCCGAGCGAGACCGCGCTGCCAGTACCGGAATTCGACCGCGGGTCGGCAAAGGCAAGGTCCGGCGCGTGGCACGTCGCGCATGCCTGCGTGCGGTTGCGCGATAGATTGACGTCGAAGAACAGCTCCCGGCCGAGTGCCTCTGCCGTCGCGGGCGGTGGGTTGGCGGCGCCGCTGCCCTGAGCCACCGCGCCAACGACCATGATGACTGCGGCCACCGCCAGGGACAGGCGCAACGGCGCAAGCGCCGAGGTGCGGCGCAACGCCGAAGCAGGGGCGATCACTGGGCGCGCGAGCGTCATTCTTCCAGCCAATGCCAGCTTTGCTTCGACCCATCTCCGGCCGCGCAGGGCGCCGGGCTTGCGCATCCTGATAGCGCCCCGGGACGCCCAATGCACGCGACCTGTAAGCGCAGAATGCGGCAGCGCGGCGTTTTGGCTCCGCTGACCTAAGTCATGCTGGAAAGACTGGCCTTCGGCCGACTGTGACCGGTGGCGTCTCCACGGTTTTCTGGAATGCCTTTAATGTGCGAATGCCGGCATGCGCGAGGAGCGCACGCCGGCATAACTTCATCTCGTCTGCGACGGCACTCAGAACTTGGCGCGTGCCGTGGCGTAGAACTGGCGACCCGGCTCGGGGAAGCCCTCGGCCAGGGAGTAGTTCCGATCGAGCAGGTTGGTGACGCCAACGGCGGTCGAGAAGTTGTCGGTCCACTGGTGGTCGGCGCGCACGTTCAACAGGGCGTAAGATCCGATGTTGACGTAGTTGGGCGTCGTCGCCGCGGTATTGGCTGGGCCGGTGGTCTTGCCGCAGTTGCCGTTGGTGGCGCTGTGGCCAGCCGAATTGCCGTTGGTGATCAGCGTCGATGCACAGCTCGTCACCATGGCGACGCGGTCGGTGGCAACTTCGAGGCTTGGCGTCAGCGTCTGCTGGTTCGTTGCCTTCCAAGCTACATAGAAGAACGCCTTGTGCTTCGGCAGACCTTCCATCTGGGTGAGCGCAACGGAGTTGACGATATTGGCCTGCGTGCCGGCGGGGAGGTTTGCGGCCGACTGCGCGAAGTCGAGGTCGCGCTCGATGTAGGTATAGTTGCCGCCAGCTCGCAGCGTTCGCGACGCATCCCAATCGGCGGAAAGCTCTGCGCCGTAGTAGTAGCCATCCGGGCTCACGCCGGTGATCGAGCTGTTGCCGTTGCCATAAAAGACGTTCTGGATGCTGTCCTCGATGTCGGAATAGAAGACAGCCGACGAAACATGCAGACCGGGCGCCAGGAGATCTCTGACGCCGATCTCGTAGTTCGTCGAACGCTCGGGCGGGATGTCCGGATTGACGATCGTCTTGGCGTCAAATCGCGTGCTGTAGCGCTCGAACAGCGTCGGGAACCGCGTGCGGCTCGAAATGTCGCCATGCACGCTGCCCGTCTTGCTGTAGCGATAAATCGCGGCGGTCTGCCAGTTCCAGGCATTAGCGCTCGGCGTTAATCCCGCCGCTCCCGTTACCGGAACGCCGTCGTTCTCGACGCTGAGCACCGCGTTGGTGTCGTAGCTCACGCCTGCCACCAGATCGAGGTCACGCGTTGCGTGGAACGTGTTCTCGGCCGCGAAAGACCAACCCTCCTCGGCGCGATACTTGTAGCCGTTGCTCGTTTCCGAAATCGGAACGTTGGGAACCGCGCCGTATGTGTAGTTGATCGCGTTCTCCGTATGCACGTCCTTGCGATAATGGATCGCGCCCTTCAGCGTATTCATCGGGATGAGATCGGTGCCCATCTCGATGAAACCGCCATACGAGCGGTCCGCATACGGGCTGTCGGACGGCTGATTGGTGTACGTCGGGTTGGTGTAGAACGAGATCATGTTGTCGAAGGTATTATAGTAGGTGTTGGTCTTGATGTAGGACGCATCGCCCAACTTCGTTTTCGACAGCCATGACAGGCTCGTCGTGTCCCACTGGGGCCACTGCCAGAAGCGCGGGAGGCCATTGAAATAGCCCTGCACGATCTGCCGATCGACGTGCAGCGGCGCATTCTTCTGACCCGCCTGCTTCGTCAAGTTGATGCTGTACTCGTCGGTCGCATTCGGCGTGATGCCGGCCTTCGTATTGATGCGCCAATCCTTGAAGTCGGAGTTGTCCCGGTTGCCGCCATCCTCATAAGGGAACGGGTTCGGGTTATAGGCTGCGGGCGATGTGTAGGAGGACGGCGTGAAGTTGTTCGACATGTCGAAGTGGTCTTGGTCGACGATGGTGCCGCTGATCTGGGCGTAGTAGCCCTTCTGGCGGGTGCCGACGTAGCCGTAGGCGTTCCACTGGCCCATGGAGCCCAGATCGCCGTCGAACACGCTGCCGACGCGCGTTTCTAGCTCGTACTCCTTGGTCGGCTTGCGGCTGACGAGATTTATGGCACCGCCCTCACCGCCGGGGCCATTCAGAACCGACACGTACCCTTTGGCGACCTGGATCTCGGCGAGATCGGGCGTCATGAAGCGGTTCATGTCGATGCGGTTGTCGGCCGGCAGATAAACGCGCACGCCGTCCATATAGAGCGGCACCTGGAAGCGGTTGAAGCCGCGCACGAAGATGTCACCCTCGTTGCGCGAGCCGCTGGAATTGATCGACGGGGCGCCGGTGCTCAACCACGACACGCCAGGCAGGAGATTGACCGCCTGTCCGAGCGCGTTCTTGTTGAACGTGTACATCGCCTCGTTGGTGATGGTGGAGCCGCCGATCATGTCGAGCTGGCCGAGCGTGTAGACGCCGACGCTCGTACCGGGAATGCCCTCGCTCGATATCTCGCCAGACGTCGAAGCGGGCTGTGCCCAGGGCGCGCCGGCACCCGCCGCCTTCTTGTACTGCTGCTTGCGCACGAGAGGCTTGGAGGGCGCCTCGACCACAACCGGCGGAAGCGGCGTCGCTTGTTCTGCCGTCACATCACCGCCGGCGGTCAGCGCGGCAGCATCTTGCGCCCTGGCTGGCGCAGACACAGCAATACCCATCACGGCGCCATACAGCGCCGCGCACGCAAACGTACGCATTACAATTGAACCCCTCCGCGATACTTCTGCGCTATGTCTAATCGGATATAGCGAGGCTGGGGAGCATTATTTCAGGCTGGTGCCGGAACGAAGCCGCCACCATTGCAAGTCAGCCACGGTGGTGGGACCGCAGGCGTCCTCGAAGACCTCACGCACGCCGCGCCGGAAATCTCTCGATGCCGACGTTGAACAATTGCGGCCGAAATAGTGCCGCGGTAGGCCATCAGCTTGCCAAGGTTGGCGGACACATGGGGTGGTTGATCCCCTAGGAGCGTCGATGACAATGAAATTGAGAGCACTTTTTGCCGCTGCCGCGCTTGCGACGGTGTTCGGCAGTGCTGCCGCGCACGCGGAACCCGGCTACGCTACGGCGAACGTCAACATGCGGACCGGACCCGACATCGACTTCCCCAGCATCGGCGTCATTCCCGAGGGCGAGCCCATCCACGTCGCGGGCTGCCTGCGCGATGAATCCTGGTGCGATGTTCGTTGGGGCCCCGATCGCGGCTGGGTCTACAGCGAGTACATCGCTTTCGCTTATCGCGGCTCGATGGTGCCGCTGCCCGACTATGGCCCGGCGTATTTCCGAATTCCGTTCGTGACGTTCGCGGTGCGCGATTACTGGGACCGCTATTACGTGGGGCGTCCGTGGTATCGCGACCGCTCGCGCTGGTATTCCTACAGCTGGCGTCCGAGACGCGACTGGCACGCTCCGCCGCCCGGACCGCGTACGCCGGGCTGGTGGCGCCGCGGATATGTTGCGCCTCCAGGCATGCGTCCGCCGCCGGATCGCGGCTGGCGGCGACCTGAGCGCATCGAGCGTCGTGACGATCGACGCGATGACCGCTGGAACCGCCAGTGGGAGCGCCGCGACGGCCGTTGGGAGCATCGCGATAATCGTCGCGATTTGCGGCAGGACCGCCAGGACGTGAGGCAGGATCGCCGCGAGGATCGTCGCGATGATCGGCACGACAGGCGAGATGATCGCCGCGACGGACGCGGTCCCGGACCGGGCCCCGGCGACAGACGCTGACGGTGCGAAACACAGACAAGCAGAGACGCCCGGGAATAAACCCGGGCGTTTCTTTTTCAGTGGGTCAGAATGGACCGTGCGAGGCGACGTCGGCGATGACTGCGTCCAACTCGCGAATGCGCGTGGCGTATGCGTTCGCGATGCAGGCATCGCGAACGCCACAAGCGTCGCGCTGTTTCAGCCAAGCTCGTTGCTGGTCCTCGATATCACCACGGCGCCCCATGCCGACGAGCGACGTTGCGATCGCGTAGAGCGTCGCCATGCGTGCCTCGTCCTGGCCGAGCGCATATGACTTGCATATCGCCTTCTCGGACGCCGAGTGCGCCTTGGTGCAGTCGAGCGGTGCATAGCCGCTAGCGCTCGCGTTCCCCTGGAACGCGAGCAACGTCATGCCTGCCAGTGCGATCGTGCCGAGTTTCATGCAGCACCTACTCTCGAAGGGATCGCGAGTGGACGCTGAGCTCAGCAGCCGTGCCGCCACATGCAGCGGGCGAAGCGCGGCGAGCCAATGCCCCAGCGGCGGTCGCAGCGAGCCGTCCAGCGCATGCAGTATGGGTTCACCGCGACGTATACCGGCGCCGGATAGACAGCCTGCGGGGGCGGCATCGGAGCGCCGAAGTCAGCAGCGAAAACGGTTCCGGCCGCGAAAAGTCCACCGAACGCGGTTGCCGTGGCGAGCAGCCGATTTGCGATTTGCATAGTCCCTCCTACTCAACGCATGCGCGTGTGTTTGGGACCGTATCCGGAGATGGTGCACAATCCGTAACCAGTCGCGTCACGCAACACTACGTTTGCAGGACGTAGGTGCCGGGCGCCGGGCAGATCGGCTGCAGCTTGCCGCCGCCAGGTTCGATGGCATCCGTCTCGCCGGAGGAGTTCTGCTTGAGCCAGTGCACCCACTCCGGCCACCACGATCCCTTGTGCGGCTGCATGTGCGCGTACCAGGTTTCGGGGTCGAGATAAGCATCCTGCTCGGTGCGTAGTGCCACGCGATAGGCGCGCGAAGAGTTCGCTGGCGGCGAGACGATGCCGGCGTTGTGGCCGCCGGTGGTCAGCAGGAACGTCACGTCCGTGTCGAGCAGCAGGTTGAGCTTGAAGACGGAACGCCAGGGCGCAACGTGATCGGTTTCGGTCGCGACGGCGAACACCGGCACGCGGATGTCGGTGAGCGCGGCAATCTTGCCGTCGGTGCGCAGGCGACCTTCGGAAAGGTCGTTATCGAGGAAGAGCTGGCGCAGGTAATCGGAGTGCATGCGATAGGGCATGCGCGTTGAATCGGCGTTCCAGGCCATCAGATCGAATTGCGGCTGGCGTTCGCCCATCAGGTAATCGTGCACCATGCGCGACCAGATGAGGTCGTTGGAGCGTAAGAGCTGGAAGGCGCCGGACATCTGTTGCGCGTCGAGGTAGCCCTGCTGCCACATCATGTCTTCGAGGAAGGCGACCTGCCCCTCGTTGATGAACAGCGTCAGCTCACCCGCCTCCTTGAAGTCGACCTGCGCGGCGAACAACGTCATGGTGGCGAGGATGTCGCGACCATCGCGCGACAAGGTGGCGGCCTCGGCAGCCAGCAGAGTGCCGCCAAGACAATAGCCGACGGCGTGGACCTTCTCGTCCGGGACAATGGTGCGCACGCCATCGAGGGCGGCCTCGACGCCAATTTTGCGATAGTCCTCGAAACTCAGGTTGCGGTCCTCGGACCCAGGGTTTTTCCAGGAGATGATGAAGACGGTGAAGCCCTGCTCGAGCAGGTATGCCACCAGCGAGTTCTCCGGCCGCAGATCGAGGATGTAATACTTCATGATCCAGGCCGGAACGATGAGCACCGGCTCTGCCGCGACGCGCTTCACGCGCGGCTCGTACTGAATCAGCTCGATCAGCTCGTTGCGATATACGACCTTGCCAGGCGTGACGGCGAGGTTCGCCCCGACCTTGAAATCTTCAAGCCCGACAGGTGGGCGGCCATTGCTCGCGCGCTCGTAATCCTCGACGAAATTCCAGAACCCGCGCACGAGATTCATGCCGCCGTCGCTGACTGTCTTCTGCAGCACCTCGGGATTGGTGAAGATGAAATTTGCCGGCGAGAGCATGTCGAGAAACTGGCGCGTCGCAAACTCGACCTGACGCTCATGCTCTGGCGAGACGCCGCGGACACCTGTCGTCGCGTTGTGCCACCATTGCTGCTGCAGAAGGAATGCCTGGCTGATGACGTTGTAGGGCCAGGTCTTCCACGCCTCGCCACGGAAGCGCTTGTCCTGCGGCAGCGGCTCGATGCAGCTGCCGTCCGCGCAGTCGGGGCGACGGCTCAGGGATGCCATATAGCGCACCAGTCGAAGCCATTTGCGCAACGCCTTTTGCGCGAGCTGCGACTGCTTTCCCGGAGAGGCGGCAAGATGGACGAGCCAGTCGAAATACGCTTCTAGCACGGCAGCAGGCGAGAGGCCGAGCGTCATTCTCGACATCGCATAATGGACGGAGCGGTCGATCATGTTCGCGAATTCGGCGGACATGTCGTCATCGTCGGACGAGTGCACGACCTGCGCCTGCGGCGGCGCCATGACTGTACGCGGCGGGGCGGCCAGGAGTGCCTGCGGCGCCTGCACGACGAGCTGCGTATTCGGACGTGTCGCCATCGATCTGCCTCCGGGTGCCTTGCGGGGAGGTCTCGGCCCCCCGCAATCTCGTATCCAAGTTCCTTTTCGTCGGGTTGACGCGTGTCAACGCGGGCCAATATCGCCGGCAGGCGCATCGCCTCAGTGACTGAAATTGGTCTCGAAAGGTTGACGATCCAATTGCGCCAGGGTTCCCTTGGGACAGACGGCCGCAGCAAGTGGTCTCTAGAGACGATGTTACCGCTGAGCGGCCTAGCTGGTGGCGCGGGACGGCAGCGCGTCGACGAGGCGGTGCAGGGTATCGAGCGTTCCAATATCCAGGCGGCCGTCCGAACGGGCCGGGCGGAAATGCAGCTGCAGCGTGCGTATCAGGACTTTTGTCCAATCAGCGCGCTCGCTGTTCTCGATACCGTAGCCGTAGGCGCGCATCAGGTTGAGCGCTTCCTCCATCGCGGCGGCATCGTCATCGAGAATGGTCGCCGACCGCTCGTCCAATTTGGCGGGTGGAACCCAGTGCCCGACATCGTGTCGCGCGAGCCAGGACCACCTGAACTTCTCGCCGGGGTCGATCTTGCGGCCGGGAGCCACATCCGAGTGCGCCAGGACGCGCTCGGGTGCAACGCGGTGACGGCGTGCGATGTCGCGGCAAAGCCCGGCAACGGCTTCCATCTGCGCGGGCGGAAAATCCGGGTAGCCGTGCTCATGGCCCGGGTTCTGGATCTCTATCCCGACCGAAACGGAGTTGATGTCGGTCTCGCCGGCCCAGTAGGACGCTCCAGCGTGCCAGGCGCGGCGCGCCTCCTCCACCATCTGCGTGATGCGACCTTCCTCGTCGATCACGTAATGGCACGAGACTTTGCTCTCCGGGTTGGCGAGCCAGCCGATCGCTTTGTCGGCCGAAGACATACCGGTGTAATGCAGTACGATCATGTTGGGGCGGCAGCCCTCGCGCCGATCCTCGATGTTCGGTGACGGGTGCAGCGTGTGCACCAACGTGGAGTCCGGCTTGAGGATCATTGCGCGCCTGCGCCTTTGGTCGCTCTGCGCCGCTCGGCAAGGACGGTGTCGTACGCGGCGTTTATCGCGGCGAGACGGCGGTTGGCGGCGCAGCGCAGCTCGGGCGGGACGCCAGAAGCCGCCAGACGGTCGGGGTGGTGCTCGCGGACCAGCGCGCGGTGGCGCAATTTGAGCTCGGCATCGGTTATGTCCGGATGCACGCCGAGTATCTGATACGGGCTGCATGGATCGTTGATGAAGCCGGCGCGTACGCTCAGAAACTCGCCATGCGACAGCCCGAACTTCTCCGCGACAACAGCGAGGAACGCATCCTCGTCAGGATGCAGTATTCCGTCCGCAGCAGCGACGTGGAACAAACATTCCAGCAGTGCGCGCAACATCTCCGGCTCGTTGGCGAGCAGCGTGGCGATCTTGCCGGCGTAGGTTTCGTAGCCCGCGATGTCTTGCGCGGCGAGATCGTACAGGCGGCGGAAGTTTTCGCGCTCGTCGGGGGGAACATCGAACACGCGCTCGAAGGCGCGCACCTCGACAGGCAATGCGACGCCATCCGCCTTCGCCATCTTGGCGGCCAGCGTCGTCACTGCGATGGTGAAGGCGACGGTGCGATAACCCGGCGTGCGGTTGGTGACGCGCTCACCGATCAGGCGTGACCAAACCGCCGACAGCGCGTCGCGCACCGAGGTGCCCGGCTCGAACCCGATTGCCTGTGCTATCTCTTTCCAAGGCATGACAAACCCTTAGCGGCATTCGCCGTAGACTTGAAGCCCACCGGGGACAGGTTTGCGGCGCAGGGTGGAAAGTCGCAGCAAATCGCCGCAACTCGCGTCGAGCGTGCGGCGCGACGGGCATGGTTGACGCACCCGTTGGCGCCCGATAGCTCACGGCAGCACGGGTACTCGAAGGGACGCCAAATGGCGGGGGCTTCCAACGACCAGAAATGGCAGTTTTTCATCGATCGCGGCGGCACCTTCACGGATGTCGTTGCGCGTGCACCCGACGGCCGGCTGCTGGCGCGCAAGCTGCTTTCCGAGAACCCCGGTGCCTATGACGACGCGGCCCTGGAGGCCATTCGTCGTTTTCTCGGCGTTGGGACGGGCGAAGCCATTCCGGCAGCGCGGATCAGCGACGTCAAAATGGGGACGACCGTTGCCACCAACGCGCTTCTGGAGCGCAAGGGTGATGCGACGGTGTTGGTCATCACGCGCGGCCTCAGGGACCAGCTCGAGATCGGCACGCAGGCGCGGCCCGACATTTTCGCCAAGCGCATCATCAAGCCGGAGATGCTCTATAGCCGCGTTGTAGAGGCGGACGAACGCATTCGGGCCGATGGCACAGTCGAACGTGCGTTGGATCTTTCGGGGCTCGAAACGGATCTGCGCCGCGTGCGCGAGGAGGGCATCGATTCCGTCGCGATTGTCCTGATGCACGCCTACGCTTTTCCCGAACACGAGCGGCAGGCTGGCGAACTCGCGCGTCGCCTCGGGTTCCGGCAAGTGTCGGTGAGCCACGAGGTCTCGCCCCTCATCAAGATCGTGCCACGCGGCGACACGACGGTGGCGGACGCATATCTGTCGCCTGTTCTGCGACGCTACATCGACCGCGTGTCGGCGGCGCTGTCGACGGGCGATGATGACCCGCGGCTGTCGTTCATGGCGTCGTCAGGCGGGCTCAAGTCGGCGCAGGCCTTCCAGGGACGCGATGCAATCCTTTCGGGGCCGGCGGGCGGCGTTGTCGGCATGGCCGAAACCGGCAAACGCGCGGGGTTCGACAAGGTCATCGGCTTCGACATGGGCGGCACGTCGACGGACGTTGCGCACTATGCGGGCGACTATGAACGATCGTTCGAAACGCAGATCGCGGGGGTGCGCCTCGCGGTGCCGATGCTGCGCGTGCATACGGTCGCGGCAGGCGGCGGCTCCATCATCTCGTTCGACGGTGCGCGGTTTCGCGTCGGACCGGAGAGCGCGGGATCCAATCCAGGTCCGAAGGCTTACCGGCGCGGGGGGCCGCTGACGGTCACAGATGCCAACGTCATGCTGGGCAAGCTCAATCCGAAGTATTTCCCCGCGATCTTCGGTGCCACGAGCGATCAGCCACTCGATGTCGATGCGGTGCGCGGCGCGTTCGACGAGTTGGCGCGGCAGGTCGGCGACAAGCGTTCGCCGGAGGACATCGCAGACGGCGCCGTCCGCATCGCCGTGGAGAACATGGCCAACGCCATCAAGAACATCTCCGTAGAGCGCGGCTATGACGTGACGGCCTACGCGCTCAACTGCTTCGGATCGGCCGGCGGACAGCATGCCTGCCTGATCGCGGATACACTCGGCATCGAGACGGTGCTGGTGCATCCGCTTTCGGGGCTTCTGTCGGCTTACGGCATCGGCCTTGCCCAACAGCGCGGAAGCCGGGAGCGGTCACTGGAAGTGCCGCTGAGCGAGGCGGCGATGGACGACATCGAAACGCTCGCCTACGAGCTTGGGAGCGAAGTTACCGAGGTGCTGCTCGACGATGGCATCGAGCACGATGCGATCGCGGTCGAGAGCTTCGCGCATCTTCGCTACGCGGGTGGAGACACGGCGCTGGCCGTGCCGCTTTCCGAGCCGCACTTCATGCGGCGAGATTTCGAGGCCGTGCACCGCCAGCGCTTCGGGTTCATATCGCCCGAGAAGGACGTTGTTGTTGCTGCGCTCGAAGTTGCCGCAACGGGTGGTGGGGCCCCGGAACAACCGGCGCAACAAGCTTCCCGCCCCGGTCCCATTCCTCGTTCAGTCGAAGAGGCCGGCAGGGGAGATCGAACGAGGTTTTATTCGCGTGGCGCCTGGCACGATGCACCGGTGATCCTGCGCGATCAGCTTGAGATCGATGCCGACATCCCTGGACCGGCCATCGTCATCGAGCCGAACCAGACGATCGTCGTCGAGCCTGGCTGGAAGCTACGACTTACGCTTAATGACGACATCGTTCTGACGCGCGCTGAGCCGCGGGCACGCGAACGGCTCGGCGCGAACGCAGATCCGGTGCTGCTGGAGGTCTTCAACAACCTCTTCATGGCGATCGCCGAGCAGATGGGCGAAGCATTGCGCAACACGGCGCAGTCGGTGAACATCAAGGAGCGGCTCGACTTCTCGTGCGCCGTCTTCGATGCGACGGGTGCGCTGGTGGCCAACGCCCCGCACCTTCCGGTTCACCTCGGTTCGATGGATCGGTCGGTCGAGGCGATCATCCGCGAGCGCGGCACCACGATGCGCCCCGGCGACAGTTTCATGCTCAACGCGCCGTACAACGGCGGCACGCACCTGCCGGACATCACGGTCGTGACACCGGTTTTCGACGAAGGCGGGACGCGGGTGCTGTTCTACGTCGCAAGCCGCGGACACCACGAGGATATCGGCGGCCTTACTCCCGGCTCGATGACGCCGCGTGCGACGCGGATCGAGGAGGAAGGCGTTTATATCGACAACTTCAAGCTGGTCGATCAGGGGCGCTTTCTCGAGCAGGAGACGCGTGCGCTGCTGACCGGTGCAAAGTACCCCGCGCGGCGGCCGGACAAGAATATCGCCGACCTCAAGGCGCAGCTCGCGGCCAATGCCAAGGGCGAAGCCGAACTTGCACAGATGGTCCGGCACTTCGGCCTAGACGTGGTCGAAGCCTACATGCGGCACGTGCAGGACAATGCCGAAGATGCGGTGCGGCGGCTGATCTCGCGGATCGAGGATGGCCATTACCGCGTCGAAACGGACCAGGGCACCGCTGTCGAGGTTCGCATCACGGTCGACCGCGAGACCCGCACCGCGAAGATCGATTTCACAGGCACCAGCGCGCAACAGCCGAACAACTTCAACGCGCCGGAACCCGTCACGCGTGCGGCTGTGCTTTACGCGGTCCGCGTCATGGTCGATGAGCCGATCCCGATGAACGCCGGCTGCCTGAAGCCGATCGAGATCGTCGTACCGGACGGCTCGATGCTGCGGCCGACGTATCCGGCAGCGGTCGTCGCCGGCAACGTCGAAACGAGCCAGATCGTCACCAACGCGCTGTTCGCGGCGTTTGGTGCGCTCGGATCGGCTCAGGGCACGATGAACAACCTGACGTTCGGCAACGAGACGGTGCAGTACTATGAAACGCTCTGCTCGGGCGCGCCGGCTGGCCCCGGTTTCGACGGGGCGGCGGCGGTGCACGTGCACATGACGAACACGCGGCTGACCGATCCGGAAATTCTGGAGCTGCGTTATCCGGTGCTGCTCGAAGAATTCTCGATCCGGCGCGGATCGGGCGGCAAAGGGAAATGGAAAAGCGGCGATGGTACGCGCCGGGTCATCAGGTTCCTGGAGCTCATGCACTGCGCCATTCTTTCGGGCTATCGGCGCGTTGCTCCGTTCGGCCTCGCGGGCGGCGAAGCCGGGGAAGCCGGCAGCAATAGCGTACGCCGCAACGGCAGCGTGGAGCCGATCGAAGGCTGTGCCGAAACCGTGCTCGAACCCGGCGATGCCATCGTGATCGTCACACCGACGGGTGGCGGGTTCGGCGCCGCGTAAGTCGGTTGTCGTCGGCCCAAGCATTATGTGGCAGGAGCGCCTTGCACCCGACTTTCGGAGGAACAAGGCGCACTAGCCCCTTGCCACGCAGCATCCGCGCCCTTTGATATGTGTCAGCGCCCACCATCAGGCGACGGATAACAAAATGACAACAAGGCACGCGGCACGCTCGGCAGGTTGGGGACTGGCTCTGGCAGGGGCGATGATGATCGGCCTTGGCGCCGCAGCAGCGGAGACGGAGCCAGTCCACCCTGCCGCAGACATAGCGGTGCGCGACATCGCGTCGGCGCTGTTCAAGGCCAAGCCCGGTGAAGTGCCCGACTACTCCAACCACGACCTCACCTATCTCGATCTGTCGGGCCTCAACTTCAAAGGCGCAAAGCTGGCGAAGTCGAACCTCTATGGCGCCGATTTCACGGGTGCCAACCTGCGCGGCACCGATATGTCGGGCACGCGCCTCGATCGGGCGACGCTGATCCGCGCCGATTTCTCCGGGGCCAACCTGGCAGGTGCAAGCATCCTGCGACCGACGATCTATGCCGACCTTTCAGAAAACCTGGCAGATGCGCCGCGCTTTGCCGGAGCCAACCTCAACGGCATACGCGTCATGGCGAACTTGTCGGGAGCCGACTTTCACGGCGCCGACCTGACGAACGCCAACTTCACGCCGCGGGAGGTTCGCGCCGGCCAGGGCACGATCACCACGCTGTCGAAGAACCTCCTGAAGTCGTGCGATTTCAGCAAGGCGATCCTGCGCGATGCAAACTTCGAGCACGCACTGATGACGTTCTCGCGCTTCAACGGCGCGGACCTCAAGGGCGCGAACCTTTCATCTACGGATCTGTCGCGGGCCGATTTCACCGGGGCCGACCTCACGGATGCGAACCTTACCGGCGCTGACCTCGACGGGGCTACGCTGCTCGGCGTCAAGGGCCTCGATACCGTGAAGGGCCTCTCGACGGCACTCAACTTCGACAAGACGATCCGCTGAAGCGGCGGCAGCCAGATCAGCATCGGCAAACAAAAAAGCCAGGGCTTTGCAGCCCTGGCTTTCGCGCTTCAATTCTGTCGCTCGTCAGGCGATGAGGCCTTGCGGTCCGCTCGACGGGCGGCCGCGGCGCTCGGCCATGTAGCTGTCGAAGGCCTCGCGATCCTTCGATTTGCGCAGCCGCTCGAGGAATGCGCCGAACTTCTCGCGCTCCTCGTCGAGGTGCCGCAGCGTCTCTTCGCGATACTCGTCGAAGGCGCGGTTACCGCTCTGTCCGGGAGCAACGCTTGGTCCGGCAGAGGCGCGAGCGTCAGACCGCGACCAATACCGTGACTGTGCACGCCAAGCGATGGCGGCAAGGATCAAAAGCGTCAGCGGCCAAGCCAGCCAGAACAGCGCCACGACCAGCCACATCACAGCCCATGCCACCCAGAACAGGGCGACAAAGAGGAAGGCGACAAAGCCGAGAGTGATCAGACCCAATGGATGCGAGCTCCGATGAGAGTGGTCAATCAGCGCCGGAGCGTGATCGCCCCGGCGCTGCGTTTATTTAGGTGGTCGCGCCCTGAGTACCAGTGGTCGGCTGGTTGCGGCGGTCGGCCATGAACTGGTCGAACTCGGACTTGTCCTTCGCCTTGCGCAGACGCTCCAGAAACTCGCGGAACTCCCGCTGCTCTTCTTCGAGGCGGCGGAGCGTCTCCTCGCGGTACTCGTCGAAGGCGGCGTTGCCGCTCGAAGCGAAGCTGCCGCGGAACTCACGGCCGAAACGCTCGACCTTGCGATCCCACCGATCCGCCCAGCGCTGCTGCCAGCGGCTCATTTCACCGTTCCGTGCACCACATCCCATGCGTCCGCTCCATAGCAAGTAGCCGAGAATGGCAAGGCCCACGGGCCAGAACAGGATGAAGCCGGCGACCATGACGGCAATCCAAGCGGGTTTGCCGTAGTCGTCGAGCGTCGCCACAACCCCAGTCATCGCAGGTCTCCCATGTGAATGTTTATCACATTTACATAGTTGGCAGGCAGGTGGCGGAGCGTCAAGAGGCGGGATCAGAAAAATTGAGCGTCGGACTGACCCTGGCCGCCAGCCGCGGAAGCGGCAGGTTCACAGATGGTTATGCGAGGTGTTCAGTTCCAGCGCTCGGCGAAGGGCGGCGAGGCGGTGGCAGCCGGCAGGCTGCGCTCGGTGACGGCAGCTCGCGATGCGAACGGCGCGCGGGTGCGCGCGAGGGTCGAATAGAGCCCTGGCCGACGCGCGCCCGTTGGTCAAGGGCGGGCGGATGCCGGGTGCGCGGCGCTGACGAATGTTCGATAGAGCGCGACGCGCGTTGCAACGTCGGTGCGAGCAAGCAGTGCAGCCGGCGAGACGTATCGTCGAGCGCGGTACGTTGGCGGCGGCACGAAACCAAATGAGCGTGCCGCCGACTGAGAGCGTCAGCGCTTCTTCTTGACGGCTTTGCGCTTCACCTTCTTCGCGGCGACCTTGCGCTTCACCGTCTTTTTCTTGACCGGCTTATCAGCAGCCTGCGTCAGAGCAGACGCTGCAAGCTTCTTGATCTCGGTCGTCGTGAGTGTGCCGGGAGCCTTCAATGCCTTCGCGGCAATCTTCGCAACTGCTGCCGACGTCTTCTCGTTCGCTGCCATGTCTTCAATCCATCTGATGTCAATAAGTGCGACTGCTATACATCGGTTTTGCTGAAATCGCATCTATCTACGTCAAATGCGCGCGATGAATCTCTGCTCGCTATTCGTCGAGTGGGATTTTGAGACCGTCGAGATAGATCAGAACAGCTGCTTCAAGAAGATCATCCGGCGACATCGGTATCGTTCTGCGCGCAGCATCGCCTCTGCCGAACAGCGTTGCGATGCCGTGACTGAGCGACCAGATGTGCAACGCCATCATCAGTGACGGCGGGCGCTTATCCTTCGGCAGCGTTGCAGCCAGCGCCTCGCATGCCTGACGCAGCACGTTGAACGCGCGATCGCCGGCTTCGCGCACCTCGGGATGATCATTGAGCGGGATTCCGCTCTCGAACATCGCAGAAAACTGCGCGGGCTCTTTCGCGGCGAAGTCGAGATAGGCGCGACCGACACGCTCGAACGCTGCGCGCGGCGTTGGCTGACCATCGTTCCAAGCACGTGACAGCGCCTCGGCGAAGGCGTCGAAGCCGCGACGGGCAATGTCGGCCATCAAGGCATCGCGATCGCGGAAATGCCGGTACGGCGCGGCGGGACTGACCCCTGCTGCGCGCGCTGCGTCAGCGAAGGTGAAGCCGGCCGGCCCCTTCTTCGAGATGAGGTCCAGCGCTGCCGCTATGAGCGCCTCTCGGAGATTTCCGTGGTGATAGCCGCGGCGCTGGCCGGGGCCGTCCTTATCCCATGTCATGGCGCGCTTTTAGCGCAATTCGCGCCTCGAGGGCTATCGCGCGCTGAGGACGTGTACGCTGAAGAGGCGTTCGGCATCGGTCCAGCAAGCTTGCGGATGCCAGCCCGCGCGGCGGACGAGATCGCCGAAACCGTCGATGTCGTACTTGTGCGAATGCTCGGTGTGTATGTGCTCTCCGGCCCGAAACCGGAAGCGATGGCCGAGCACCGTGACGACCTGGGCTACGCGGCTGACGAGATGCATATCGATGCGTCCGTGGCGCATATCGTACGTCGCGCGATGATCGAAAGCGTAAAGGTCGAAGTCAGCCCCGAGCTCGCGGTTGGCGCGCTGCAGGAGGTTGAGGTTGAACGCGGCCGTGACGCCTTCGGCGTCGTCGTAGGCTGCGAGGAGCCGGCGGACGTCCTTCTTCAGGTCCGCACCGACCACGAGCACGCCCTCGGCACCGAGGATCGAGCGCATGCTCGAGAGCAAACCGACCGCTTCTCGCTCAGTCAGGTTGCCGATGGTCGAACCGGGGAAAAAGCCCAGCCGGCGCTTGCCGGCAATGTCCGCCGGCAACTGGAGGGGCTTGGAAAAATCGCCCACGATGGGCATGACGCGCAACGCGGGGAAGCACTTTGCAATGCGTTCCTCCGCCTCTTCCAAAGCCGAAGCACTGATGTCGATTGGCACATATGCGTGCAGCTGCGGCATCGCTTCGAGCAGGATTTCCGTCTTGGTGCTCGATCCCGATCCGAACTCGATAAGTACCGAGCGGGGGGGCGCCAACGTCGCCAGATCGTCGGCGTGGCCGCGCAAAATGCCTGTCTCGGTGCGGGTGGGATAGTACTCGGGCAGATCCGTAATGCGCTCGAACAGCCGGCTGCCTTGCGCATCGTAAAAGAAGCGACAGGGTATCGACTTGCTGCGTGCCGAAAGGCCCGCGATCAACGCTGCTGCGAACTCGCCGCCCGCAACATCCAAGGCATGCGTTTCTCTTGCCTCGCCGGATGAGGTATCGGCGAGGCACATCGGGCTTTCGTCATCGAGGTTCATGCTGCGTCCTCTGCGAGCCGCAGCCCAGTGAACTGCCAGCGCTGGTATGGATAGAAGAAGTTGCGGTAGCTGGCGCGAATGTGCCCCGGCGCGGTCGCGCACGATCCGCCACGCAGCACATTCTGGCTGACCATGAACTTGCCGTTGTACTCACCGACCGCTCCGGGCGCGGGTCTGTAGCCGGGATATGGCAGGTAGGCGCTGGCAGTCCATTCCCACACATCGCCGAACAGCTGCGCGAGCCGACCCGGCTTACCCGACGCTGCGCGCGGGCGCAGCGCACCGGTCGTGAGATCGTTGCCGGCGAGCGGATAGCCTTTGGTGGCGGCTTCCCATTCGAACTCCGTCGGCAGGCGCTTGCCGGCCCAGGTCGCGAACGCATTAGCCTCGTAGAAGCTGATATGCGTGACGGGCGCCGCCGGATCGACAGGCAACAGCCCTTCGAGGGTCATCTGGTGCCAGCCACCGTCATGCTCCTCCCAGTAGAGAGGCGCACGCCAGCCTTTGCTCTTCACCGTCGCCCAGCCATCAGCGAGCCACAGCAGCGGCTCGCGGTAGCCGCCGGCCCCGATGAACTCCAGCCACTCTGCGTTCGTCACGCAGCGATTGGCGAGACGATAGGGATAGAGCAGCGCCTCGTGCACCGGGCCTTCGTTGTCGTAGGAGAAGGCGGCGCCGTCGTATCCGATGGCGTGGATGCCGCCATCGAACGACAGGAACTCGAGGTCGATCGCGCTCGACGGCGCATCGGCCTTCGGCTGCGGATTGCGGTAGGCCGGACGCAGCGGCTGAAGAGCAAAGAGGCTCAAAATATCAGTGAGCAATAGCTCCTGGTGCTGCTGCTCGTGATTGACGCCAAGCTCGATCATTGCGGCCAGATCGGAAGCATCGTCAACGAGGCCTTCCGTGAACAAACGCTCGAGCGCCATATCGACGTGGGCGCGATAGTCGCGCACCTGCGACACGGATGGGCGGGTCAGCAGGCCGCGGTGGGCTCGCGGGTGCCGGTCGCCTTTGCTCTCGTAGTAGGAGTTGAAGCAGTATTCGAAATCAGCCGAGAACTCGCGATAGCCGGGCAGCATCGGCTTCAGGATGAATGATTCATAGAACCACGTCGTATGCGCGAGATGCCACTTGGTGGGGCTGGCATCATCCATCGCTTGCACGACCTGATCCTCATCGGACAGCGGCGCGGCAAGCGCTTGCGACAACGCTCGGCTCTGAGAAAGCCTCTCGTACTGGCGGGCAATGCGGGCGTCGGCTCGAATAGAGGGTGAAGTTTCAACGGGTAGCGTTGAGAGCACTGGCGCCTCTGCAATTTCCTGGAGTTTCCGGTTTCGTCGACTGCCGGGCTGGGCATAGCGTTCCGCGCAGTCAGTCGATAACGATCCGTTGAAGCTAATGGTTCGCCCGCACGAGCAAAATAGTTACGCTAAAGGCCGCTCGGAAAAAGCTCGTTGCCCGCGGCCTAACAATCTTCGTCCAATTGTCTGCAGGCGGGATACGCGACCTTCAGCGTCGACCCCCTAGGGTCGCCTCCAGGGCATGGAGGATGGCATGAGGCGGCACGAGCTCGAAATCGGTGCATTCGTGCAGATCACGGGGCTGGAGGTCGGCCACGTGGCGCCCGAAGCTTCATATCGCATCGAGCAGCTGCTGAAGATCGACGGCGGCGCGACCCTCTACAAGATCCGCTGCGACGCCGAGCCTTTCGACCGCGTCGTTGCAGCTCCCGCTCTCACCCGCGTCACCGTCTCGCGTTCCTGAAGGACACATCTCATGCGTCTGCTGCCCGCCCTGGCTCTCATCACGTCCGTCACGGTTGCATGGGCGGCCGAACGGCCGTCAGCGGAATTCGACGGCCGGCGCTATTCGCTCGGTTTCGAGGATCAGGCCGTGCTTCCCGATGGGCAAGCCGGCAACGGCATCGCGGAGTTCACACTGCCGGGCGAGACCGTCGACGACTGGTCGAAGCTGCTCGCATTCCATGCCTTCCCTGAGATGGGCGACAATCCCACCGCAGCCGTCGAGGCGGTCGGCAAGGCCGTGAAGGAAAACAACAAGGACGCCAACTTCGCGATCGTCGTCAACGAAAAGACGGGCGACGCCATCATCGACTTCCTCACGTGGGCGCCCGACAGCGACGTGATGGAGTTCAACGTCTTCAAGTACGCGCGCTCGGCTGATGGCCGCGGCCTCGTCGCCCTGCAGTACGCTCAGCACATCAAGCTCGGCGATATCGATGTCGAAGGTATGCGGGAGCTGCGCGCGACGTCTGTAGCCAACATGGCATCAACCGACATGGGACCGGTGCAGGCGTATTTCGCCGGCAAACGGGCGAGATCGGCGTCCAATGCAGGGCACGGCGATGCTGCCGCGCTCGCACGCGCTGGCCGCGCCAGGTAACTTGCGCTAGCGTGGGGCCTCTCGGCAGGAGGTTCACATGCGCAATGCAGTGCTCGCCATCCTCGTTGCAATCGGATTGTCGACGCCTCCCGTGGCGCAGCGTCTGCAAACGGATTTCGTCTGCTGGGAATCCGATATGGAATTCCCCGTCGACTGCAGCGACGAAGAAGATTGAGCTGCTGAGCTGGGTCGAAAGCCTCGGGAGTTGAGGGCGTCTATTTGCAGACGGTCTTCAGACCGTCGGGCCCGCGTCGCGCCAAATCGACGTGAAAATGGTCGCGGTGCAGCGCGTTATATTCGGGCCCGAGCACGGTGGTGAACTCGTGACAGGCGCCATCGTGGACGGCGCGTAGAAACGCCCGGTCCCTGTAGTCGCCGTTCCAGCCACCCTTCACGGTGATGCGGCGCCCATCGGCGAGCACGAAACCCGAGATGTCGAGCGCGTTGGCGTGGCCGTGCTCGGACAGGTATTCGCCGCTGGTGTGGTTGATCGGGCGGCAGGCGTAAGAGCCGGCAACCTTCAGCTCGACCAGGGGCACGCCGTAGATCCTCTGAGCGGCGGGCCCGATGGTATTGACTACCCAGCGGTTGACCTGGGGGATCATCGGGCAACGCAGATAGGCGACGGGGGAGAGCGTCACGCGGCCGTTGTCGGCGGCGCCCATTTCGAAGGGCTGCTCGGCGCCGCATACGCTCGGACCGCCGAGGGACAGCTTGGTCTTGATGAACGGCCCCTCGCGAACCACGCCGGAAGCCAGGCAGGCCCTCTCCTCGTTGGATCGCCAGGGCTCGTTTTTGGCAATGAACGACTGTCCCGTGCCCCCGCATCCGGCGAGCAGCACAGGCAAAAGGATGCCAAAAACAACGCGAAACGGGACGGATGGCATATCGGAACGCTAACCGCGGTAACCCTAACGGACGATGAATTCGCCATCTTTCCCGGGTCCGATAGAGCCAGCTCTTTCCGGCGCGTTTGCGACTCAGCGGCGGCGAGGGCGTGAAAGCCGCGGCAAGACAATGGCACGCCCCGAGTTATCCACAGCTGGAATGTCGCAAAATCGATTCCGTATGCAGACCTGTCACCATTGGCTTGTTAATAATTACGGGTCTGGAGCGATCCAGGCCCTCAGGCAGCGGCCAATCCGTAATGCGTATGTGCTGCACTCCTGGGTGTGTATTGCGTCTTGGCCCCGGCATTGATCGGCCGCCGCGTCTCATGGCAACCCCGCGTTTGTCTTTCGAGATTCCGGTGCTGATCGCCGGGGCCTCGTATGCATACGGGCACGGGGCGCAACGGCGATAGGCTCGCCAGTTCAGCGGCCGCCGCTAGGCCGGCTCGGCCAGAAAATCCAAAACCGCTTGCTTGAAGCCTCGGTCGCCCACAGCCTTCATGTGGTCGCGCCCAGGAAGTGCAACCGCGCGGGCACCGGGGATCAGCGCAGCAAGACCCTGCGGCGAGCCCCCGATCACATCGCGCTCCCCGACGACCACCAGCACCGGACAACTGAGCGTCGCCAGCGCTTCGGCGGTGATCGGTGCGCGGGAGGACCGGATGCACGCTGCGAGCGCCTTGAGATCGCTTTTCGTCTGCTCGGCGAAGGTGCGGAAGGTGCGGGCGGTGGCGTTCGTCACGTCGTCGATCGAGGCGGCCTCCAGCGCGTGAGCGACGGGGCCGGTGCCGGCAACGCCACGCACCATATTCACGCCGAGACCACCGAACACGAGGCTCTTGACGCGCCTTGGGTGCGCGATGGCGAGAAACGCGGCGATCCGAGCGCCCATCGAGTAGCCGATCACATGCGCGCTTTCGATGCCGAGGTGATCCAGCAGCCGGCGCGCATCCTCCGCCATAATCGGCGCGCCGTATGCCTCGAGGTCATAGAGCTTGGCGCTATGACCGTGGCCGCGGTTATCGTAGGCGATGACCCGATACCCGGCGTCGGTCAGCGTGTTGAACCAGCCGGTATCGATCCAATTCGTTGCGACGTTGGAGGCAAATCCGTGGATGAGCAGCACGGGGACGCCGCTGCCTTCATCCAGGTATGCGATCTCGACGCCGTCAGAGCTGAACTTCTGCACAGTCGACCTCTCTCGATGCGCGCCAAATAGGTCGCAACGCGGGCTCTAAGGCACCCCTACCATTTGCCATCCGGCGGCGCTATGGTCGGGGCCGCATCATCAAGAACTGCAGGGCAAATCAATGGCCTCCAGCCCCGTCCCCCATCTCGCCAACGATCAGGGCGTCGAGAAGATCTTCGTCGGCGTGCGCGAGCTGAACTGCATGGGAGCGCGCCCGCCGTTCGATCACCCGCATGTTTATCTCGACATGGGTGACGACGGTCAGATCCTCTGCCCTTACTGCTCGACGCTCTACATCTACGATCCGCGACTTTCGGCCGACGAGAGCGATCCGCCGGGCTCGATCGTCATTCTTGCCGAGGAAGCTGCCTAAAACGGCGCTCCGCAGACAATCGACATCCATGAGCCTGCCGCTGCTCGATCCGCTGGCGAATGAGAACGCTGCGGCGGCGATCGGGCGTTGCCGCGATTCCAAATCAGGTCCGGTGCTCATAGCCGGCGGCGGGATCGGCGGCCTTGCAGCGGCGCTGGCGCTGGCGCGACGCGGCATCCCTTCGCATGTGCTCGAGCGCCGCGGGGCGTTCAGCGAGGACGGCGCCGGCATCCAGATCGGACCTAACGGAACACGCATTCTGCGCGAGCTTGGCGTCGCCGAGGCCTTGCGCCCACACGTCGGCGAGCCGGAAGCTCTCAGCGTGCGTGACGGGCGCAGTGGCATCGAGCTCGCCCGGATGCCGCTCGGCCGCTGGATGGCGGAACGGCACGGCGCTCCATACTGGGTGGCGCACCGGCGCGACTTGCATGAGGCACTGGCGCAAGCGGTACGGTCGGAGCCCCTGATCGCGGTGTCGTTCGATTTCGACGTGTCGGAGGTCGCCTATGCAGACGGGCTGGTCGGCGTCGCGGATGCGACCGGCGTAGCCTGGTCCGGGAGGGCGCTGATCGGCGCGGACGGTGTGTGGTCGAAGCTGCGCGGTATGCTCTTCGATCCTGCCAAGCCGCAGTTCAGCGGCAAGAGCGCGGCACGCAGCGTGATCCCGATCGCGGACTTGCCGGCCGACTTCCAACGCAACGAGACGACGATCTGGCTGTTCGCGGATGCTCATGTCGTACACTATCCGATCTGCGGCGGACGTGAACTCGCCATGGTCGTGGTGCTCGGCGACCAGCACCAGAGTTCGGACTGGAGCGCGCCGGTGCCGCCCTTCTGGATCCAGCAGAACATGCCCCAATGCGCCGCACCGTTGCAGGCGCTGATCCTCGCAGCACCGTCATGGAAACGCTGGGCGTTGCATACGTTGCCGACGCCGCAAGAATGGACTCGTGGGCCTATCGCGCTGCTTGGCGATGCGGCGCATCCCGTCCTGCCGTTTTTCGCACAAGGCGCCGTGATGGCTCTCGAGGACGCCATGGTGGTTGCGGATAGACTAGCGGCGCGGCCGGAAGATGTGGCGTCGGCGCTGCTTAGCTATGCCGGACTGCGGCGTCCGCGGGTCAGCGCCGTTGCGCGCGCTTCACAGCGCAACGGCTCGATCTACCATCTGTCGGGAGCGGCCGCGAGGGCACGCAATTTCGTTTTGCGACATACGCCGCCGCAGCGGCTGATGGCGCGTTACGATTGGCTGTATGGCTGGACGGCCGATCAGGCGTAGACCATGCGCTCGATCGCGACCTGCATGAAGTTGTCGTAGACGCGCCGGGAATTGCCGAGAAGCTCGGAGAACCCTTCGCTAACGCGTGTTCGCAGCGTCCCTGAGAAGCCAGGTGGATGCAGTCGATCGAGCATTTCCTGGCTGGGGCCCGACCAGTCGACAACGGACTGTTCCGTTGCTTCGACGTGATACTGCAGTCCGAAGGCCGATGCCCCATACGCGAAGGCCGCGATGGGGCAGTCAGAGCTCGAAGCCAGGACGAGACCGCCGGGCGGAAGCGCCTTCACCTCAGCGCCGTGCCACTGCAGGCCGCGCTTCTTTTTGCCGAAACCGGCGTAGAGCGGGTTGCGCTGGCCATCCTCGCTGAGAGCGATGTCGAGCAGGTTGATCTCGCCTCGTGGCGCTGGACCGACCTCTCCGCCCAGCGCTTCAGCAAGCAACTGGTGGCCAAGGCAGATGCCGAGAAACGGCTTGTCGCGCTCGATCACCCACTCGCGGATGGCCGCCTTCTCGTCCTTGAGCCAGGGAAACCGGTCCTCCTCCCAGACGTTCATGGGACCGCCCATGACCATCAGGATATCGAAAGCGCCGAGATCGGGAATCGGCTTGCCTTCATCGAGCTTCACGACCGTCGGCGCGATTCCGTCCGCAGCGAAGTGCCCAGCAAAAGTGCCGGGGTGACAATCGGGCGAGTGCTGGAAGATAGCGATGCGCGGTGACATTCCGGCTCAGGTTGCTTGTTTCCCCGGGGGAAACACCTATTCCTGAACAGACAAAATTGCAAGCTGTCTCGTCAGACCACCTATCGTCAGACGCCTTCGCTATGGAAGCTCACGCGAATAGCTGATCACCGACAGAAAACGGATCGGCAGCTTGACCAACTCTTCTGGTCCGTGAGGCGCATCGGCGTCGAAGAACAGACTGTCGCCGGGCTTCATCGGATAGAGCTTATCGGCGTGGCGATAAACGACCTCGCCTTCGAGCACGTAGATAAGCTCGTGGCCCGAGTGCTGGAACAGCGGGAAGACGTCCGACTCCTCGGTCAGCGTGATGACGTAGGGCTCGACGATGACGCTGCCCGACAGTCCGCCGGTGTGTCCGAGGAGTTGATACTGATGCCCAGCGCGGGTGCCGCGGCGCTCGATCAATAGCCCCTGACCGGCCGATACGAACACGGCGTCGCGACGCTCCTCGAAGCGGCGGAACAGGGATGTCACCGGCACGCCTAGCGCTTTCGATAGGCGCTGGAGCGTGGTCAGCGATGCCGATGTCACGCCATTCTCGATCTTGGAGAGCATCCCCAACGACAGATCGGCGGCGCGCGCGAGATCGGATGCCGTGATGCCGAGCTTGTTGCGGAAGGCGCGCACCTCTCGGCCGATGGCGACCTCAAGCATGTTGTCACGGGCACCCTGCAGCGCATGCGGGTCCTGGTCGTCGGCTGGCGGCGACTTGCCGGTCGGCACGTGGCGCGAAATACGGCCGGCCGACACCTTGGGCTCGTCTGCCGGCTCCTCGGCGCGTGCGGGCGCGCTCAACGCGTCGAGCTTGCTTTCGGCGATGCGGGCTTTGGCTGCGGGCTTGGCGCGCGAGGTTGTGCTTTTCATCCGCCTTCTGACTTCTGCAATTCATTCAATCCGACGAGGCGGCCTCCGAACTCGGCGGCTGCATCTAGGAGGCAATTGCAGAAGTATAAGGCGGCAGCACTATCCACTAGCAAGTGGAAAACGGTTTTGCCCCCTACGTCGGCGCGCGTCAGGATCGCGGACATCTTGGCAATCGACGTCTGGGTGATGCTGAGATCGGCGAACTTATTGGGCCGCAGGTCGATAGCGCAGATCTTGGAAAACATGTCCGGGAGCGCTTTTCCGGACACCGCGAGCCAAGCGTGGCTGTCGCGACGGCGCAGCGGATAGGTCCGCTCCTCGTCCTCGATGCGCCAATCGGCTTCGAGTTGTGCAAGCCTCTCACCCTGTCCATCGAGGTTCGGGAGGAGAATCACCTCGCCGGCACCGAGCACGAGACACAGGCCGCCATCGGCCTGCCGGAAGGCTTGGTTGGGCGTCGCCTCTGCGATGATCCCGCGTGCCTGCATGGCCGGGATGGTTCCGCGGCCCTTGAATCCGAGGCGCGGAAGCGGCGATAGATCGGTGATTTGGATATCACCGCCTGCGCCTCGCCGGCTGACCGAGGCAGCGACCACGGTGTCGTTCATCTCGCGCCAGACTGCGCCATCAGTCGCCAAGCGGCGATAGAGCGGCGAGCGATAAGCCGAAGCGGCAGGATCGATCATGGCCTGATGCTCCTCACAATTCTTGGCGCTTGTTGTCCGGGTCGTAGAACGGCGTCGCGACGGTCTCGGCCGTGACCATGCGGCCGCCATCGACGCGAATTTCGAAACGGCTCCCCGGCTCGGCGAGATCGGGCGGCACGTATGCCAGTCCGATGACCTTGCCCAATGTGGGCGAGCGGGTCACCGACGTAACGCGGCCGGCGATGTCGCCGTCGCGGATGACGAGGTGGCATTCCTTCGGCGACGGCGCGGAGGGATCAAGCAGCACGAAGCCGGCGAGCTTGCGCGTCAATCCCTTCGCCATCTGGATGTCGACGGAGCGCTTTCCGACATAGAACGGCTTCTTCTTGGCGAGCGCCCATTCCATATTGGCCTCGGCCGGATGCGTGAGGCCGTCGGTGTCCTGACCGACGATGATGTGGCCCTTTTCGAGGCGCAGGATGCGCTGCGCTTCGACGCCGAACGGCGCGATGCCGAGGCTCTTGCCGGCTTCCATCAGGCGATCCCAGAGCGCCTCGCCGTGGCCGGACGGCACGTGGATCTCATAACCCAGCTCGCCGACAAATCCGACGCGCAGAACGCGCACAGGAATGCCGGCGAGCTTGCCTACCCGCGCTGCCATGTAGGGGAATGCCGAAGCTGAAAAGTCGATATCGGTGACCAGCCGTTCGATCACCTCGCGGGATCGCGGGCCGGCGAGGTTTATGCCCGCGTACGCCGCCGTGACGTTCGCGACGTCGACGTCCATCTTCCATTGCACATTGAACCAGGTCATCAGGCGGTAGACCTGATCGACGGCGCCCGTGGTCGCCGTGACGTAGTAGTGGCGATCATGCAGGCGCGCGGCGACACCATCGTCGATGACGACGCCGGTCTGGTCGGTCATCAGGGTGTAACGGGCGCGTCCGACAGGCTGCTTCTCGTAGGCCCAGGTATACATGCGGTCGATGAAGGCCGCCGCGTCGGGCCCGCGGATTTCCAGTCCGCCGAGCGTCGAGACGTCGATCATGCCGACACCCTGACGCACGGCCCGCACCTCCCGCTCGATGGCGGCTTTTGCTTCGCTCTTGGCACCGTAGTAGGCGGGACGCATCCAGAGACCAGCGACCATCATCTGCGCGCCGAGCTCAACGTGGCGGTGATGCATGGCGGTGTGGCGGACGGGCTCGAAGCCACGGCCGGCGAGGCTGGCGAACTTCTCGGGCACGAAGGGCGGCCGGAACGTCGTCGTACCGATCGATGCCATCGAGCGGCCCGTCTCACGCGCTACGATGCGGATGGTGTTGAGGTTCGCATGGCGGCCTTGGCTCGGCCCGAGGCCGGCGGT
Source organism: Hyphomicrobium sp. (assembly GCA_030148725.1). GTDB lineage: Bacteria > Pseudomonadota > Alphaproteobacteria > Rhizobiales > Hyphomicrobiaceae > Hyphomicrobium_A. The sequence goes on along the minus strand of JASBSU010000012.1, from coordinate 36,113 downwards.
GGAGTAGCGCTTGACGAGCTGAATATCGTCGTAGCCATCCTTGACGGTATTGACGATGTCCTTCGACTTCAAATCCTCGTCGAAGTCGATGAAGTCATGCCCGTGCCGATCGGCGAAGATCGGATAGGGGTGCGTTACGCTGCCGATCAACGGATCTTCGACCGGCAGCGGACGTGGCGCAGCATCGCCAAATCCGGCGCGCGCCGCAGCGACAGCTCCGGTGTGACGACTGTCGCCGATCACCGCGGCGAGCGACCAGACGCCGCCTGCGGCACCGGCCATCGAAACGCCAGCCGGAAGGTCGACGGCGCGGTGCATGTTGATCGCCGGGTCGTAGACGACTTTCGCCCCGGCATGACTTGCGAGGTTCAGAGCTGGCGCGAAGCCGACGCTCATGAGCACGACATCGCAATCGATCCATTCGCGGGCATTGGCGGTGACGCCGTCGGAGCGAATTTCGGCGGCGGCAACCGAGGAGACGCGCCGGCGGCCACGGCTGTCGACCAGGGTCGTTTGCGGCATGATCTTCACGCCGCGCGCCCTGACATCATCGGCGAGTGGTCCGTCTACGGCAGCATTGAGATCGACGATGGCCGCAACGGAAACCCCTGCGTCCAGGAGATCTAGCGCCGCCTCGTAACCGAAGCGGTTCGACGTCGCGATGACGGCGCGCTTGCCCGGCTTCACGCCGTAGAGGCGCATCAATCGTTGTGCCGCGCTCGCAAACATGATGCCGGGGCGATCGTTGTTGGCGAACACCAGCGGCTGATCGAACGTGCCGGTGGCGATGATCGTCTGCTTGCTGCGGATCTTGAAGAAGCGGTTGCCGCGAACGGCGGAACTCCAGTTGTCGCCGAACAACCCGGTGAGAGTCGTATCGGTCATGATGCGCAGGTTCGGCGTCGAACGCGCGCGGGCGATCAACTCGGCGCGGCGCGTGTTGGTCGATGCCCGGTCGCCGCCGCGGCCGTAGAGCAGCGTTCCACCGAGCTGCGGAAGCTGCTCGATCAGCAGCGTATCGGCGCCGGCTTCGGCTGCGGCGATGGCTGCTTCGAGGCCGGCGGGACCGCCGCCTATCACGAGGACGTCGGCGAAGAGGTATGCCTTGTCGTAGTATTTATGAGGCGCCGCCGGATCCAGCGTGCCGAGCCCGGCCATGGCGCGAATGGGACGCTCGAAGACGTGTTGCCAGACACCCCGCGGCCAGTAGAACGTCTTGTAGTAGAAGCCGACCGGCAGAAAGCGGCCGAGTAGCCCCATGCCGGCGTAGAGATCGTGGTCGAGCGACCCGAGCCGATTGATCGAGCGGGCGGCGAGGCCGTCGGCGACAGGATGCAGATCGGCACGCACGTTCGGCTCGCCACCGATCTGTACGAACGTGTTGACGTCCTGCCCCGACATCGTGAGGACACCGCGCGGCCGGTGGTATTTGAACGAACGCGATAGAAGCACCCGGTCGCCGGAGTACAGCGCCGAGGCCAGGACATCGCCTTCGAAACCGCTGTAGAGGCGGCCGTCGAACGTGAAGGCCAGCGGGCGCTGGCGATCGATGAACAAGCCGAAGTCTGGGCCATCGAGCCGGCCTGCGGCTGCACCAACGCTCATGCTTCTTCCTCAGCGCGTTCGGCCTTAGCGCGGCGGGCGAAGTAGGTGTCAACCGTCATCGTCTCAAGCACCACATCCGTCACCGTGTTGCGATGGGCGATGAACCAGGTGTTGGTCGGCGCATGCAGCCACCATTCGAAAATCTCACCGGCTCGGTTGTTGTCGAGGAACAGATACTCCGACCACTCGGCGTCGGTGGCCGTCGCCGGATCGGGCATCTCCTTCACTTCGCCGCCCCACACGAACTCGGAGATGTTGCGAGGCCCGTTGATCGGGCACGTCAGTATTTTCATTGGCGTTTCTCAACCCGATGCCAATCCACAGAGATCAGTGTCCAACCGATGCCGCGCCCTTTTCGCCGACGAGGTCGAAGGAGCGGAAGCGGTCCAGCGCAAACGGCTTCAGCAGGTCGGGCTGCCGGCCCGTTGCGATGCATTCGGCCATGCGCAAGCCGCAAACGGGCGTCGCCTTGAAGCCCCACGTGCCCCAGCCGGCGTCGATGTAGTAATTCTCAACCGGCGTCAGCCCCATGACGGGAGAGAAATCGGGCGTCATGTCGGCCATGCCTGCCCACTGGCGCAGCACGCGGAGTTCGCCCATGAACGGGAACAGCTCCAGCATGTGGGACATGAGGCCTTCCTTGAACTCCAAGGTGGAGCGCGTGGAGTAAAGGCCGTAGGGATCGGTGGCGCTGCCCATGACCATCTCGCCACGTGCCGACTGCGAGATGTAGACGTGCAGCGAGCCGGAAACCACGATCTGATCGAGGATCGGCTTCACCGGCTCTGATACGCACGCCTGCAGCGGAATGGTCGTGATCGGCAGCCTGAAACCCGCCATGCGCGCCACTTCGCTCGATGAGCCCGCAACCGCCTGAACGATCTTGCCGGCGTAGACGGGGCCTTTGTTCGTCTCGACGCCGACAGCCCTGCCGTTCTCCACGATGATCTTGTTGACGGGGGTCTGCGTGAAGACGTCGACACCGCGCCGGATCGCTTCCTTGGCATAGCCCCACGCAACGGCGTCGTGACGCGCGATAGCTCCCGGCGGGTGATAGAGCGCGCCGAGGATCGGGTAGCGAACGTCGTCGGACACGTTCATCGTCGGGCAGATGCGGGCGATGTCATCGGGGCCGATCACTTCGGAATCAACGCCGAGATGCTTGTTGACCTCAGCGCGCCAGCGCGCGGTGCGCAGCGCCGCATCGGTGTGTGCGAGCGTGAAATGTCCGCGCTCGGAGTACATGAGGTTGATGTCGAGTTCGTTCGACAAGCCGCGCCAAAGCTCAACCGATTCCTTGTAGAAGCGCACACCCTCAGGGGTCAGATAGTTGGCGCGGATGATGGTGGTGTTGCGCGCGGTGTTACCGCCCGCGAGCCAGCCTTTGTCGAGCACCGCGATGTTCGTGATGCCGTGGCGGGCTGCGAGATAATAGGCGATGGCGAGGCCGTGGCCTCCCGCGCCGATGACGATCACGTCGTAGGTCGACTTCAGATCGGGCGACCAGCGGAAGTGGGGATTGTCGGGATGCTCTCCGGCGAGCGCGTACTTCAGGAGGGCGAAAGGCATCTGTGAAACGGACCTCCGAGGAGCCATTCAGAGCTTAACCAACGCGCGCGGTTCTTATTCCTAGAGTGCAATCGAATTTCCGGCTGTTCAAGCGCCTAAAAGGGCAGCATGTCGCGTATTTTTTAGCCTTGACTTCGTTTTTCCCTGCAAAACCCGCATTCAGAAGCCTTGACAACTTGCGTCAAGCCGTCGCAGAATTTTCCTCATATAAAAAAGGGTTGCCTCCAAGGCAACTCGCACTCGGGTGGAAATGAAGTAAAACAAGGGGAGCTAAATGCAGCCAAGCAATACTGACGACCGCGTGCACAGGATGTTCGCGGGTGATCGGCGATGGGCGGTTCTAGCCGTCGCCGTTCTCTGGGCGACCTACCTTTTCGTGTTCTGGAAGGTGATGCCCAACGCCGGCAGTCCAGAAGTGGTCTATGCGCTCGCTGGCGCTGGCGGCGTCGTGCTGTTGTTCAACACGGCATCGATCTTCGCGATGATCCAGCACTACAGCCACGACAAGGAACACATCTACGGCCTCGACCTCCACTATCTCGACCTTCTCAAATCGTCGAAGGGGTGAGGAGGATCACATGGCTAAGACAATTTATCGGCCGCCGGTGCAGTCAAAGCTCGGCCAGCTGATCGACTCGCTGTTCCTTCTCGTGCTCGTTCTCGCCAGCCTGTTCGTGCCGGTCTATTTCGGACTCGCCGGCGGCGGCAAGACGACCCTCGAAAATACGGCCAAGACCTGGGAAGGCCTTGGACAGAACGCGACCATGCAGGCGCAGTGGGAGAAGCTCGGGTACACGCCCGAGACTGCCCACGAGCTCATCGTTTCGCGGTTCGACTATTCCTTCAGCGTACCGGCACTCGCCATCACTGCGTTCGTGGTGATCGCGTACTTCGTGTTCGTCTTCCGCTGGTCGAAGAAGGAATACAAGGACGTCATTTCTGAGCGGTTCGACCGCTAGCGGAGTGCTCCAATGGAAAATCTGAACAACTTCCAGCTGCTGGAATATGCAGCCTGGGGCATCTCGGCCTTGCTCGGTCTCTGGATGCTCATCGACATGATCCGTACCAACCGCGCCTACTCCGAAGATACGCTGCTGTCTTCCAAGGAAGGCGAAATCGAAGACGTTCTCGTCATCGACCCGCCGCACCAGGGAGGCCACCGGTGAGCCAATACACAGCAGTTCATGGCGAGAAAGTCTCGCTCCTCCGCGTTCTTGGACCCGGACACGTCTGGGCCCTCGGCGTCGGCATCGTGCTCGTCGGCGAGTACATGGGTTGGAACTTCGCCGTCGGCAAGGGTGGCGCACTTGCGGCACTCATCGCGTGCTGGGCAGCCGGCATGCTCTACACTTGCGTAGCCATGATCGACTCGGAAGTGACCTCGACAGTCGCTGCCGCAGGCGGACAATACGCACAAGCCAAGCACATCGTCGGCCCGCTGATGGCGTTCAACGTGGGTCTATTCCTCGTCTTTGCCTACACGATGCTCGAGGCAGCCAACGCGATTACGCTAGGCTATCTGGTGCAAACGGTGGGCGGGATGGCAGGGTTCGCCGACACACATGATAAGCCATTCATCGTGCTTACCATCATGTTCCTGGCGTTCCTGAACTACCGCGGCGTCTACGCGACGCTGACCTTCAACCTCGTCCTCACCGCCATTGCTTTCGTCGCGATCCTCATCCTGTTCGCGTCGGTTCGCCCGTGGACGGACGAAGTCCTCAAGCCTCACGAGCTGCTCAACGGGTTGCCATATGGCTGGCTCGGTGTGCTGGCGGCAATGCACTTCGGCATGTGGTACTACCTCGGCATAGAGGGAACAACACAGGCGGCCGAGGAAGTGCGCTCGCCGTCCCGCGCTCTGCCGCTCGGCACGATGACCGGTATCATCACGCTGCTGATCGCGGCAACGATGACTTGGTATATCTGCGTCGGCTTGATGCCGTGGGAATATCTCGGACAGGCCGTAACGCCGTTGTTCGATGCCGCACGTCTCACCGGTTCGATGCCGCTGATGATCCTCTTGTTCATCGGCACGATCTTCTCGACGCTCGCCTCGGCGAACGGTTGCATCAACGATGCCTCGCGCGCCTGGTTCTCGATGGGCCGCGACCGGTATCTGCCGCAGGTGTTCGGCGCCGTGCATCCGAAGTATCGCACGCCGTTCCGCTCGATCGTGTTCCTCGTTCCGGTGGCGCTCATCTTCGCGTACTTCGCGCCGCTCGATCAGGTGATCACGTTCTCGATCCTGTCGGGTCTGCTCGAATACACGTTCATGGCCTTCAACGTGCTGATGTTCCGGAAGATGTGGCCGCTCGGTACGATCCGCCGCGGTTACGTGCATCCGTTCCATCCGCTGCCGGCCGTCGTGCTGCTCATCCTTTGCTCGATGACCTATTTCGCGGTCTTCCTCGGCTACGGCACACAGCTCCTGGCGATGATGGTGTTCTACATCGTCGCTTCGCTGTGGTTCGCCTTCCACCGCTACAAGTTCGTGAAGCGCGGCGACCAGTTCTCGATGCCGTGGCCGCGTCCGGTCGGTCACTAACGCACAAGGCAAGTTGCTGCGGGCGGTTCCCCTGCCCGCAGCTCCCCGCGATCCCCGGACCCCAAGCTGGGGATCGCTCCCCAAATTTAGGCCGCCGCAACTTCGCGCAGGGCGATTTCTTCATGTCGATGACGCTTCTCATTGCTGCGACCGGAACTGCCGCCGTCTCATATGTCGCCGTGCGCGGGCATCGCGCCGCCATCGCCGCCCGTCGCGGGCTGCTCGATCAGTGCGTAGAAGCGCTCGACCGCTCCGCGCTTTCGCACCATGAGGACGGCATTCCGAAACTTTCCGGCTCGCACGGCGGGCGCGGCGTCCTCGTGGATCTCATTCTCGACACGCTGACCATGCGGCGCCTGCCGCAGCTCTGGCTGTCGACAACCCTCATTGACCAGAATCCGCAACTTCCGCGACTGGGCGTATTGGTGCGTCATTGCGGCACCGAATTCTATTCGCTCTCCTCGCACTTCGAGCACCGCTTCGAGACGCCGGCAGGGTTTCCGAGCGAGGTCGTCGTCCGCGGCGACGCCGATGCCGGCGGATTGCTCGCAGTGCTGGCGCCAGCGCTGTCAGAGATTCTCCAGGATGCGCGCGTGAAGGAAGTCGCCGTAACGGAGCGCGGCTTCCGCATCGTGCGCCAGGCGTCGGAAGGCAAGCGTGGCGATCATCTGCTGCTCCGGCAGCCGGTGTTCGAGAACGCGCAGGTTCCGCGCGCCGACTTCGTCACGGTTCTCGATCAGCTCGACGGGCTGCGCGATCTGGCAACCACTCACGTGCGGAAGTTCGCGGCATGAGCTCGAAACCCCCAATCAATCCGTACATCGTTCTGGCGCTTGCGATTCTCGCGCCCGGTGCAGGGCATGTCGCGGTCGGCGCGCAGATGCGCGGGCTCGGCTTTGCTTTCTTCTCGCTGCTTCTGGCTCTGCTTTGCTGGAACGCTACCGGCCCCGAAACCTCCTTCGTCGGACGTTCGGCTCCGGGTCTTTTCGTCTGGGCGCTTTCTATTCCCGATGCGTATCGCATCGCGCGCGTCCGGTACGAGGTGTGGAGACATGCCCAGGGAGTTGCCTCCCAGGAAAAATCTCTTCATACCAGTTGAACGGCAGGAAAGTGCCTGCTAAAGTATTTCGACACTCTGAACCCTGTGGGGACCTAAAAAAAATGTGTGGTATCGTCGGCCTGTTCCTAAAGGACGCCAAACTCGAGCCTCGCCTCGGCGAGTTCACGACCACTATGCTCTCGACCATGTGCGAGCGCGGCCCAGACTCAGCGGGATTTGCCGTCTACGGCGCCCCGCAGAAGGGCAAAGCCAAAATCACGCTGCAGTCGCCAAACGCGGATGCGGACTTCGCCGGCTTGACGGCAGCTATCTCGAAGGCCATCGGCGCCGACGTGAGCCTCGACCGCAAGTCGACGCATGCCGTGCTCAGCGTTCCGGCTGACAAGCTCCAGGCCGCGCGTGAAGCTCTGCGCACAGGCCATCCGCAGCTGCGCATCATGAGCGCGGGCGAATCCATCGAAATCTTCAAGGAAGTGGGCTGGCCGACCGAGGTCGCCTCGCAGTTCGAGCTCGCGAAGATGCAGGGCTCGCACGCCATCGGCCATACGCGCATGGCGACGGAATCTGCCGTCACGACCATGGGCGCACATCCCTTCTCGACCGGCCCCGACCAGTGCCTGGTGCACAACGGCTCGCTGTCGAACCATCCCAATGTGCGGCGCGTGCTCGCACACGACGGCATGACGTTCGAGACCGAGAACGACACTGAAGTCGCTGCCGCCTACATCTCCTGGCGCATCAAGCAGGGCATGAATCTCGGGCAGGCGCTCGAGAAGAGCCTCGATGACCTCGATGGCTTCTTCACTTTCGTCGTCGGCACGAAGAACGGCTTCGCCGTTGTTCGCGATCCCATCGCCTGCAAGCCCGCAGTGATGGCCGAGACGGACCAGTACGTCGCTTTTGGATCCGAATACCGCGCTCTCGTCGGCCTTCCCGGTATCGACGGCGCGCGCGTCTGGGAACCTGAACCCGCAACCGTTTACTTCTGGGAACGCTGAGCAATGCGCACTATTGATCTAGGCTCAACGTCGCTGCGCGAGCTCAACGAGCTTCTGCACAAGCAGACGTCCGGCACAAACGAAACGCAGTGGGAGATCCTCAATCCGAGGGGTGGCCACGCGGTTGCCGTCGGCGTCGACTCGCCGCTCAACATCGATATCAAAGGCAGCGTGGGCTACTACGTCGCCGGCATGAACAAGCAGGCCAACATCACGGTGCACGGCTCTGCCGGCCCGGGTGCTGCCGAGAACATGATGTCGGGCAAGGTCGTCGTCAAAGGCGACGTCAGCCAGTACGCCGGTGCAACCGGCCGCGGCGGAATGCTGGTCGTCGAAGGCAACGCCTCCTCGCGTTGCGGCATCTCGATGAAGGGCATCGACATCGTCGTCAAAGGCAACATCGGCCACATGTCGGCGTTCATGGCGCAGACAGGCAACCTGGTGGTGTTCGGTGATGCGGGCGACGCGCTCGGCGACTCCATCTACGAGGCCCGCCTCTTCGTGCGCGGCCAGGTGAAGAGCCTCGGTGCCGACTGCATCGAGAAGGAAATGCGCGACGAGCACCTCGAGCTCATCGACAATATCCTGAAGCGTTCCGGTCTCAACGGCGTCAAGCCGAAGGACTTCCGCCGTTACGGCTCGGCACGCAAGCTCTATAACTTCAACATCGACAACGCGGACGCCTACTGATGAGCTATCACAACCCTCCCACAACGCCGCGCAAGTCGTCCGTATTCGATGACTACACGCTGTCTGAAATCCGCCGCGCCGCTAGCACCGGCATCTACGACATTCGTGGCGGCGGCGCCAAGCGCAAGGTCCCGCACTTCGACGACCTGCTGTTCCTCGGCGCCTCCATGTCGCGCTACCCTCTCGAGGGCTATCGCGAGAAGTGCTCGACGAACGTCGTGATCGGCACGCGCTTCGCCAAGAAGCCGATCGAGCTGAAGATTCCGATCACCGTCGCCGGCATGAGCTTCGGCTCGCTCTCGGCAAATGCGAAGGAAGCGCTCGGCCGCGGTGCAACGATCGCCGGCACGTCGACGACGACGGGCGACGGCGGCATGACGCCGGAAGAGCGCGGGCAGTCGCAGACGCTGGTCTATCAGTATCTGCCCTCGCGCTACGGCATGAACCCGGACGACCTGCGCAAGGCGGACGCCATCGAGGTGGTCGTCGGCCAGGGCGCCAAGCCCGGCGGCGGCGGCATGCTGCTCGGCCAGAAGATTTCCGATCGCGTCGCTGAGATGCGCACGCTGCCGAAGGGCATCGATCAGCGCTCGGCCTGCCGTCACCCCGACTGGACGGGTCCGGACGATCTCGAGATCAAGATCCTCGAGCTGCGTGAGATCACCGATTGGGAGAAGCCCATCTACATCAAGGTCGGCGGCGCGCGTCCTTACTATGACGTCGCCCTGGCTGTGAAGGCTGGTGCGGACTGCGTCGTCGTCGACGGCATGCAAGGCGGCACTGCCGCTACGCAGGAAGTGTTCATCGAGCACGTCGGGCAGCCGACGCTCGCATGCATCCGTCCTGCCGTGCAGGCGCTGCAGGACCTCGGCATGCATCGCAAGGTGCAGCTGATCGTGTCGGGCGGCATCCGCAACGGCGCAGACGTCGCGAAGGCCCTGGCTTTGGGCGCTGACGCGGTGTCGGTCGGAACGGCGGCGCTGATCGCGCTCGGCGACAACGACCCGGCACTCGAGGCCGAGTACCAGAAGCTGCATACGACTGCCGGCGCTTATGACGACTGGCACGAGGGCAAGGACCCGGCCGGCATCACGACGCAGGATCCTGAGCTGTCTCGCCGGCTCGATCCGGTTCTCGCGGGCCGTCGCCTTGCCAACTACCTCAAGGTCATGACGCTGGAAGCGCAGACGATCGCGCGTGCCTGCGGTCACAACCACGTGCACAACCTCACTCCGGAAGACCTGTGCGCTCTCACCATCGAGGCCGCCGCCATGGCGCGCGTTCCGCTGGCGGGAACGGGTTGGGTTCCGGGGCAGGGTGGGCTCTAATCTTCAGGATAGACGGCTGTGAAATTCTTCGGAAGATTTGGCAAGCCGGCAGCGACAAGCGTCAATGTAATTGAGACAGTTGGAAAAACACCAATGGCCCACGATTCACACGAGGTGAAGATCGATTTGGCGCAGGTCGCGAAAGATCGCGGCATTCGCTACTTCATGATCTCCTTCACCGACCTGTTCGGCGGTCAACGAGCCAAGCTCGTTCCGGCAGCCGCGATCACGGAAATGCAGAAAGACGGAGCCGGCTTTGCCGGCTTCGCAACCTGGCTGGACATGACGCCGGCGCATCCGGACATGTTCGGCATGCCGGACCCGGCGGGCATGATCCAGCTTCCGTGGAAGAAGGAAGTTGCCTGGCTGCCGGCCGACTGTGTGATGGAAGACAAGCTGGTCGCTCAGGCACCTCGCGTGGTGCTGAAGCACCTCGTCGCCAGGGCCGCGGCGCTCGGGCTGCGTGTGAAGACCGGCGTCGAGTGCGAGTTCTTCCTGACGCTGCCGGACGGTACGGCAATCTCCGATCATAAAGACACCGCAGCCAAGCCCTGTTACGACCAGCAAGCTTTGATGCGCCGTTACGATGTGATCGCAGAGATTTGCGACTACATGCAGGAACTGGGTTGGGGCGCCTACCAGAACGATCACGAGGACGCCAACGGCCAGTTCGAAATGAACTGGAGCTTCGACGACGCTCTGATCACCGCCGACCGCCACTCGTTCTTCAAGTACATGACGAGAACTGTCGCCGAGAAGCACGGGCTGCGCGCGACCTTCATGCCCAAGCCGTTCCCTGGCCTTACCGGAAACGGTTGTCACGCGCACATCTCGGTGTGGGACTCTAGCGGCACCTCCAACGCGTTCCTGGACGGCACAGACGAAATGGGTCTGTCGCAGCAGGGCTACAAGTTCCTCGGCGGCATCATGAAGCACGCCGAAGCGCTCTCCGCGATCACCAATCCTACTGTCAACTCCTACAAGCGCATCAACGCGCCGCGCACGGTTTCCGGCGCGACGTGGGCACCAAACACCGTCACCTGGACCGGCAACAACCGCACGCACATGGTACGCGTGCCAGGCAAAGGCCGCTTCGAGCTTCGCCTGCCGGACGGCGCGGCGAACCCGTACCTTCTCCAGGCGGTCATCATCGCTGCCGGTCTCGACGGTATCGAAAGCAATGCCCACCCGGGCCGTCGCTACGACATCGACATGTACCAGCTCGGACATACGGTGACGGACGCTCCGAAGCTGCCGCTGAACCTTCTCGACGCCATTCGCAATTTCGACAAGGACGCCTCGCTCAAGAGCGCGCTCGGCGAGGAGTTCTCGGCTGCTTACATCAAGCTGAAGACGAGCGAGTGGAACCAGTTCGCTTCGCACTTCACGCAGTGGGAGCGTGACAACACGCTCGACATCTAAAAGCATCGACGACAAAGGCGCGTATGGCTCGCCAAGAGCCGTACGCGCCTTTGTCCTTTTCAGCGCCCATTGCTTGATGAGGGTCAAGCCGCTCCCCGCCGGCGCTTACTACGATCACGCGTCGAAGCGCTCCGGGAGAGGAAGGCCAATGACCGTCAATGCGGCGGGCGATGCAGCACCTGTGCTTGAGCCTGGGGCGAGCAGGCCAGAACCTCCGGCAGCGGCGACGGCGCAGTCGCTCTATGCGCTCGTCGGCGGCGATGAGGGCCTGCGCAAACTGGTCGAGGCATTCTACGACATCGTCGAGACTGAGCCGGAGGGCGGCGATCTGCCCCTGCTCCATGCGCGCGGGCACGGCGTTGCTCACTCGCGCATCGAACAGTTCAATTTTCTCTCCGGATTCCTCGGCGGGCCTGGCCTCTACGCCAAAAAGTACGGCCATTCGAACGTGCGCGAGATGCACGAGCACGTGGAGATCACGGCCGAGGCCAAAGACGCGTGGCTGAAGTGCATGTCGATGGCGATCGATCGCGTCGGACTGCCGGCGGACGTGAAGGCGAGGCTGATGACACCCTTCACGCGCGTTGCAACGGCCCTCGTCAATCGGGATTAGCCGGCGGGACTAGCGGGCGGGATTAAAGCGGCGCGAGGCAAGAAAAGAGCGGAAGGACGCCAGTACCCTCGGCACTGAGCGTCCTTTCCGCAAGTGCGCGGCCCGATAAGGTTAGCGAACGGGCTCGCACGGCATCAGGGAAGATTTCCCGGACGGCGCAGGCGGAATATCCCGGATTGTTGAGCCCTTGTGTCGCAGGAAAAATGCCCGCAGGCAGGACGCGCTTACTTCATTTCCATGGACACGCGGATGAGGTCGGCGGTGCGCTCGACGCCAAGCTTGCTCTTGATGATGGAGCAGGTGTTGGCGACCGTCTTGTAAGCGACGCCAATGGTCTGGGCGATCTCGGTCAGGCTGTTGCCCTCGCCCAGAAGGCGCAAGATCTCGATCTCGCGCATGGTGAGCTGCTGCAGCGGATCCTCGGCCGAGAGCTGCGTGAATGCCAGCTCGCCGGCGATCTCGCGCTCCACGTAGCGGCCACCCTCGGCGACCTTCTTGACGGCTGTGACGAGCTCGTCGGCGCCGGCACTCTTGCTGACGTAACCGCGGGCTCCGAGACGCAGGGCGCGCGCGGCGTAGATCGGCTCGGCGTGCATCGAAAACACGACGACACGCACTTTTTCGTCCTCGCTCAGCAGCCGGCGGAGTAGTTCGAGGCCGCCTATGCCTGTCAGATTGAGGTCGAGCAGGACGAGCTCGGGCTTGATCTCCCGGAACATCGCCAATGCCTCCTCGCCGGTAGAGGCTTCGTGGAGATCTGCACCGCTCATGCCGGATAGGAGCCGCCGAACGCCCTCACGAACCACGATGTGATCGTCCACCAGCAGGATCTTCATTGCAGCATAGCCTCGCGGGTTTCAAATGACGGGGCGGCGGTATGCGTACCGCGCGGTGGAAGGTGGGCAACAACAGCGACGCCGCGGCCGTCGTTGCGATTTTCGACTTCGAGCGTGCCTCCGAGGGTGGCAACGCGCTCACGCATACCAACGATCCCCATGCCGCGCACACCGCCTGTCTTGAGGCCACAGCCATCGTCTGTCACGCGGATATCGATGGACCCATCGGGGTTGGACACAACCGTGATGCCGATGGTGGTCGGGCTGCCGTGCCGTACAGCGTTGCTGATGCTCTCCTGAACCACCCGGTAGACGGTGCCGTCGATCACCTCGCCGAAGCTCTCCTCGGGGATGTCGACACTGAAGACCAGCTTCGGCCGGTGCGAGCGCCAGAAGGCGACGAGATTGTCGATCGCATGGGCGAGACCGACGTCGAGCAGCGTCGCCGACCGCAGGCGCCCGAGAATGTCGCGAACGTGGCGCTGCATACGGCCGATCGCGTCGCGGATGATGCCAACGCGGTGGGGGATCGCCTCGTATTCGCCGGCCTTCACGAGCTGATCGATGGCGACGGTGTCAACGTCGGCAGCAAACAGCAAGGGGCCGATCTCGTCGTGCAGGTCGCGCGCCAGATCGGAGCGCTCTTCATCCTGGACGTTCGTCAGCTGCTGCTGGAGGCGCTTGTTCTGTGCCTCCGAGCGGGCGAGGCGCTCAACCATCTGATTGAAGCTCTGCGAAAGGCGGACCAGCTCCAGCGGCCCCTGCTCGTTGAGCCGTTCGCGATAATCGCCATCGCCCACCCGCGCGAAGGCCGCAGTCAAACTCTGGAGCGGGCGCACGGTCGTCGCCAGCGTCCAGTAGATGAAGGCGAGCACGAGCGCGCAGAAAATCGTCAACACGCTCAGCGTGAGCCAGACATCGCTCCAGACCTCGGCCACCTCGTTGCGCGGGTCTGTCTGCAGCACGAAGGTTCCGAAGCTGTCGAATATCTCGGGGAGGTCGACGGCGACTTTCTTGGGCGGGGCGGCAAGGAGCGCAATCAGCCATGCGGGTGCCGGCGTATCGGCGCGGGCGACCTCGGAGGAGCGCAACTCGTTGCCGTTCGGCCCGACAAGCGTGGCGCGCAAGTGTCGATCGCCTTCGAAGTCAGCCACCAGCAGGGCCAGGCGGCGGGCAGGATCGGTGGTCTCTTCCCAGTCGTCCACGGCATTGCGCGCAATGCGGCTGCCGACCGCGATGGCCGCATTCATCTCGGTCTCGATCTTCGCAACGGCGTGCCAATAGGTGAAGGCACCGCCGGCGATGAGGCTCAGCAGCAGGGTGGCAAAAATCGATGCGAGCAGGCGATTGCGCAACGACAATGGGAATTTCCTCAGTGGGCTAATTGGAACATTATAACAGTCGGCGCGCCGCGCCTAGACGCTGGTGGCGCGGATACCTGTGCGGCGGGAAGAAACCACCGTAGGCGTTGCCAGCCCCGGCGCGCGGGTGTAGGGGGCGGCTTTTAGAAAGCTGGCGGGGCAAGAGCAAGTGGCGGACGGCTCGAGTTGCAGCGTCGCCGTAATCGGCGGGGGGCCGGCCGGCCTCATGGCGGCCGAGGTAATGACGGCGGGCGGCGCGCACGTGACCGTCTATGACCGGATGCCGTCACTGGCGCGCAAGTTCCTGCTGGCCGGCCGAGGCGGCCTTAACCTAACCCATAGCGAAGAGCTGGAGCCGTTCCTCAGCCGTTACGGGGCGGCGGCGGAGCAGCTGCGCCCCGCGATCGAGGCATTTCCCCCCGGCGCCGTCAGAGGGTGGTGCGAGGGGCTTGGTGAACCGACATTCGTCGGCACGAGCGGGCGGGTGTTTCCAACGGCCATGAAGGCGTCGCCGCTCCTACGCGCGTGGCTGGCGCGGCTCATCGGTGGCGGCATCACCTTGCGCAACCGCTGTGCATGGAAGGGATGGGACGCCGAGGGGCGCCTGCTGTTCGACACGCCGGCGGGCGAGAAGGCCGTCGCCGCCGATGCTGCTGTTCTGGCGCTCGGCGGGGTGAGCTGGCCGAGGCTCGGATCAACCGGGGACTGGGTCCCGCTGCTCAGCGGCGCGGGCGTCGCAGTCCGACCGCTCGCGGCAGCGAACTGCGGATTTCTGGTCGACTGGTCGGAGGTGTTCCGCACCCGCTTCGAGGGCCAGCCGTTGAAGCGCATCGCGGCGGCGTTCGGCGGCCAAAGGGTGCGCGGGGAGGCGCTGATCACCGCGACGGGCATCGAAGGCGGCGCCATCTATCCGTTGTCTGGCGCGTTGCGCGATGCCATCGCCGAGGATGGGGGCGCGCAGTTGGACATCGACCTACGCCCCGATATGAACGTCGAGGCGATCGCGGCACGGCTCGGCAAGGCGCGCGGCAAGCAGTCCCTGGCAACATTTCTGCGCAAGGCGGTCGGCCTATCGCCGCTCGAAATCGGCCTGCTGCACGAGACGGCTCCGTCGCGCATCGCGGACCTTGCACCGGAGGCTGTCGCACAGCTCATCAAAGCCGTACCGATACGCCTCACCGCTGCGGCGCCTATTGCGACGGCAATATCTTCGGCGGGCGGCGTGACGTGGGACGAGGTCGACGCGAACCTCATGCTGCGCGCTCGGCCGGGAGTGTTCGTGGCGGGTGAGATGCTCGACTGGGAGGCGCCGACGGGCGGATATCTGCTGCAGGCGTGCCTGGCAACGGGCGCCCAGGCAGGCCGCGGCGTACTCGATTGGCTGGCCCACGCAAACCGCAAGGCTTAGGCGCCTTCGATCTCCTCGCGCAGCAACTCCAGCTCGAGCCATTTCTCCTCGGCCGCAGCCAGCTCGGACTGGACGCTCGACAGGCGCTCCGACTTTGCTGCGAATGCCTTGGCATCGCGGGCGTAGAGACTGGCATCGGCGAGCGCGTCGGCGAGCGTCTTCGCCTCGTCCTGCAGCGCAGCCATCTGCTTGGGGAGCGTTTCCAGCGCGTGCTTGTCCTTGAAGCTCAGGCGCCGTTTGGCGGATCCGGACGCTGAGGGTTCGGGAGGCGCCGCGGTCTTGTCACGTGCGGCGGGCTTTGCCTTCGCGACCGCATGGCCGGCGAGGTCCGAGCCGCGCTGCGTCAGCATATCAGAGTAGCCGCCCGGATACTCGCTCCAGCGACCATCGCCTTCCGGAACGATGACCGAATGCACGACGCGGTCGAGGAAATCGCGGTCGTGGCTGATGAGGATCACCGTGCCGGTGTAGTCGCTCAGCATCTCCTCGAGCACGTCGAGCGTTTCGAGGTCGAGGTCGTTGGTCGGCTCGTCGAGGACGAGGACGTTCGAGGGCTTCGACAGTGCGCGCGCGAGCATGAGGCGGCCGCGCTCACCGCCCGAGAGCACGCGCAGCGGTGTGCGGGCCTGTTCAGGCTGGAAGAGAAAGTCCTTCATGTAGCTGACCACATGCTTGTGGCCGGTGCCGACGGCAACGTGGTCGCCGCGGCCGCCCGTCAGCGCCTCGGCGAGGGTCCAGTTCGGATCTAGGCTGTCGCGGTCCTGCTCCAGCGATGCCATCTCGATGTTGGCGCCGAGCCGCACCTCGCCACTGTCCGGGGCAAGAACGCCGGTCAGCATGCCGACGAGTGTCGTCTTGCCGGAACCATTGGGGCCAACAATGCCGACGCGGTCGCCACGCATGATGCGGGTCGAGAACCCGTCGACGATCCGGCGTTCGCCGAAGAGTTTCGAGATGCCCTTCGCCTCTATGACAAGGGAGCCGGATTTCTCCGCCTGCGCTGCCTCGATGACGGCCTTTCCCGTGGCGCGACGGTGATCGCGGCGGTCCTGACGCAGCGTGGCCAGCTCAGCCATGCGACGGACGTTGCGCTTGCGGCGGGCGGTGACGCCGTAGCGGACCCAGTGCTCCTCGCGCACGATCTTGCGGTCGAGCTTGTGCTGCTGGACCTCTTCCTCGGCGAGCTGTTGGTCGCGCCAGGCTTCGAACTCCTTGAACCCGACCTCGACGCGACGCGCCCGGCCGCGGTCGATCCAGACGGTGACGCGCGACAGCGTTTCGAGGAAGCGCCGGTCGTGGCTGATGAGAACGAGCGCGCCGCGCTGAGCGGCGAGCGTGCCTTCCAGCCACTCGATGGTCGGCATGTCGAGGTGGTTGGTCGGCTCGTCGAGCAGGAGAATGTCAGGTTGGGGCGCCAGAACGCGTGCGAGCGCGGCACGGCGCGCTTCGCCGCCCGAGAGACGCGCAGGGTCCTCGTCGCCACTGAGGCCGAGCTGCTGCAGCAGGTAACGGGCCTGATGGGTGTCATCGCTGGCACCGAGCCCCGCCTCGACATACGACAGGGTCGTTTCGTGGCCTGTGAAATCCGGTTCCTGCGGCAAGTATCGGACCGACGCTCCCGGCTGAACAAAGCGCTCGCCGTGATCTGCATCGATCAGACCGGCGGCGATCTTGAGCAGGGTGGATTTGCCCGAACCATTGCGGCCGACGAGGCAGACGCGCTCGCCAGCCGACACCGAAAGCTCGACACCCTCGAGCAAAGGATGACGGCCGAACGTCAACGCGATGTCGCTCAACTGCAGAAGCGGAGGCGCCATGCTCAGACGCTCACGACGAGGCGCAGCAGCGACAGCGCCGCCGAGATCGGCGTGACCGCGCCGATGGCGATGAAAGCTGCAGCGGTGAGCAGCAGGTAGAGCGACCAGGCGATGCGGCGCGTACGAATGGCGGCCACGAGCACGACGGCAAAGTGCGCTGCGGCGACGAGCACGGCCAGCACGGCGGCGAAGTTCGTGCCAATCGCACCGTCGAGGCGAAGCTGCGTGATCGCCAGTGCGAGCACCGTCGCAATGACGACCGCGGTCAACGCAAGCATGTTCGCATCACTGATGCTGGCACCGGTGCGGCGGGTGTCGACGGGGACCGGACGTCCGGCGTTGTGCATCACCATTTCCCTCAGCCGGCTTCGCCGATGATGTAGCGCGCGATGGCGCTCGGCTTGATGCCCTTTTCGCTGCGGGCCCATCCGCGCACGGAAATGCCGGCCTCGTGCACGGTCTCGGGGTCGCCTGATAGCAGCGGGTGCCACCATTCGAGCGCGCGTCCCTCAGCGAGCGTGCGGTAGGCGCAGGTCTTCGGCAGCCAGGACAAGCGCGCGATGTCGTCGGGGCCGATGCTCAGGCAGTCGGGAACCTTCTTCTTGCGGTTCGGATAATCGCGACACTGGCACGTCTTGGTGTCGAGCAGCTTGCAGCCGAGACGCGTGAGGTAGATGCCGCCCGTATCCTCATCCTCGACCTTGAGCAGGCAGCACTGGCCGCAGCCGTCGCACAGGGATTCCCATTCCTCGTGCGACAGGGCGGTAAGCGGCTTTGCCTCCCAGAACGGGCGATGGCCGCGCGGCTCGGGATCCTCGTTGCGATTTCTCATGGGGCGCCTTGTAGCACACCGTTTCGCGCCGTCACGCCTGAGGGGCAGCGTTAAGTCTTCGCACCAGCGAAGTCCGGCGCAACAGGAAGTAGCAAATGACGGCCGATGCGACCGCGCCCGCCGCCATCACGGCGGCGTAAATCAGCGCGGGCGTGAGGCTATCTTTAGAGGCCACAATCAGCGCCTGGACGGCAAAGCCGGCCGGATAGATCAATGCCGCTGCGATACAGGCCCAGAGCGTGAATCTATAGCCCCAGGCGATATAGGCCGCGAGCGCCAGGCCGGCGATGCCGGCCGCCATGCCCCCGACGTAGTAGGACAGAGGCACCGTCACCAGCAGCAGCTGACCCAGACCGGCCAGCCGTTGCAGCAACGGCTCCGTGGGAGCACTGGTGATCCACTGGGATACTTGCAGGCCGATCAGCACGAGGCTGCCGCCGATCGGCGGTCCGAGCACGAAAACCGCTATGAACACCTTTGCTGCGTCGTTGATCGACCGGCGCGCCACGTCACCCTCTTTGCTCTAGCCGACTTCAGGCCCCAGCAACCCTTACCACGATCGGACAACTTGCACTCCCGCGCACGCGGGGCCATCTGCTCGCATCGGTGGCGGCCCGAGTACCGCCGAAGGAGAACACCATGCGCTTCATCGCCATCTGCCTCGGTTTCGCATTGCTGCTCGCCGGCCCGGCCAGCGCCGAGGATCCAGACCTCATCATGAAGAAGACGACGGTCTGGAAGTTTCTCTCGCCCGACCACAAGCTCGGTACCTACGCCATCGACGATCCGGACGTGGAAGGGGTGACCTGCTACTTCACGGTGCCGGAGAAGGGCGGCTGGGCGGGTTGGCTGGGGCTCGCCGAGGAGCTGTCGAACACGTCGCTCGCCTGCCGTCAGGTCGGGCCGATCAAGTTCAAGCGCAAGCTGGAGCAGGGCGATGAAGCGTTCAGCCAGCGCCGGTCGCTGATTTTCAAGAAGATGCAGATCGTGCGCGGATGCGACGCCAAGCGCAATGTCCTGGTCTACATGACCTACACCGACAAGATGATCGAGGGCAGCCCGGAGAACTCGACTTCGGCGGTGCCGATCAGCCCGTGGGGAGAGCCGGGTCAGCCGGTTAAATGCGCGGACTGGGTTTCAAGATGAGGCCGGCCGCCACGCTTAATCCGCGCCGCGGAACAACCAGTCCCGCTCGCGTGTTACTTGCGTGAGTGGAGGGCGTTCCAACATGGATCAGCGTGTCGACCAGTGCGTCGTGGCGTGCATCGTCAATGGGCGTGCGCGTTCCAACGAGGCGGAGAGGCATGCTGCGCGCGTGGAGGCGCTCTTCAAGGAACAGGGAACGCGGGTCGAGACCATCCTGGTCGAGAACGGCCGTGAACTGGTTCCACTGGCCCGGAGCTATGCGGAGAGAGGCTATCGTACGATCGTTGCAGCGGGCGGCGACGGCACCGTCAGCGCCGTAGCCTCGGCGCTCGTTGGCACCAAAACCGCGCTCGGCGTGCTGCCGCTCGGCACGTTCAACCATTTCGCTAAGGACGCCGGTATTCCGCTCAATCTCGACGCCGCAGTCGAGACCATCATCGCAGGGCATACGAAGCAGGTCGATGTCGGCGAGGTCAACGGGCGCATCTTCGTTAACAACTCGAGCATCGGGCTCTACCCGGCCATCGTCGCCGAGCGTTCCGAGTTGCAGCGCCGCGGTATGCGCAAATGGCTGGCCTTCATGCACGCGCTGGTGCGCATCATGCGAAGGGTTCCGCACTTCCACGCCAGCCTGCACGCCGACGGCCGGTACGATTCCACTGACCGGACGCCGTTCATCTTTGTCGGCAACAACGCGTATCACGCGGCCGGCTTGCGGATCGGCGAGCGGCAACAGCTTGACGATGGAAAGCTCTGGATCTGCAGCGCGCCGGACGCCGGGCGTGCCAAGCTGATCGGCATGGCCGCGCGTGCCCTGCTCGGTCGCATCAAGCCGGTCGAGTTGAAGGTTCTCGAAGCCAAGGAGCTTTGGGTGCAGACGCGACGCCGCCGCCGCTTGAAGGTGGCGAATGATGGCGAATTGTTCGTGACACGCTCACCGCTGCATTTTCGTATCCATCCGAAAGCGCTGCACGTCATCGTGCCGAACGCTCAGTGAAGCCCACCGCATTTTAGTCTTTTGGTGACGCCACGAGTTCACGTGGCCTAGGCTCCGCCTGCGCCTTGCTGCATAGTGCGCGAACGGGCGCGGGCAGGAGGGCATGGTGGACGTCGACGATAGCACCACGGCGAAGGCTTCGAGCCGGCGCCTCGCTTGCCTGACTGGGTCGCTACTGCTTTTCGCGTCGATCGCGACGGCGGTCATTTGGGGCGCAAGCGACGGCATCGACGCGCTGGTGCGGACAACCGTCAACGGTTATGCCAACCCGAAGCTCACCGCCTTCTTCATGTTTGTGACGCAGCTCGGGTCCGTCGCGGTTGTCTATACGCTGACGGCGGTTGAGGGTCTGGCGCTGCTGGCGCTCGGCCACCGGCGCGCTGCCCTGCACCTCGTTACCGTCATGACGGCCGCCGCGGTGGTCAACAACGCGGTCAAGTTTACGGTGGCCCGCGCGCGTCCGGAGCCGTTCTTCGGCGATCTGCCATCGAGCTACAGCTTCGCGAGCGGGCACGCGCTGTACGCAGGCTGCGTCTATGGGGTCCTCGGCTCGTTGCTCGCCGCTCAGATGACCAAGCCGTGGCAGCGGGGGCTCATCCTCGGCGCAACGATTGTCCTCATCGGGCTCATCGGCCTTTCGCGCGTCTACCTCGGGGTTCACTACCCGACCGATGTCGTGGCCGGATTTGCCCTTGCCGCGCTGATCCTGTGTGTCGCCAGCGGATTTTTCGGACGGCGGCCGAGCTAGCGCGAGCGGTTGCGCTTCGTCGGGGACTCGGTGTCCGGCAGCGCGGTGACGTTGGAAGCTGTCTCCTGCATGGCGTCGAGATCGAGGATGTTGAGGCGATCGCGGCGGGCGAGGATCTTGGCGGTCGTGGCCGACACCTTTTCGAGCGACTTGCCCGACAGCGCAAAGTGACGCTCGAGATCCGATACGCGCTCGACGAGCTGGGCCACGTCGGAAATCAAAAGGCCGACCTCGCGCTGGATGATGTCGGCGTGGTCGCGCATCTTGGCGTCTTTCAGCAATGCCTGGACCGTCTGAACGGCGAGCATCATCGTGTTCGGCGAGACGATCATGACGCGCGCCCGGTGGGCGGCCTGCACAAGGTCGGGAAACTTCTCATAGAGGTCGGCGCAGATCGACTCGGAGGGGACGAACAAGAGCGCGGTCTCCTGCGTCTCCCCCGGGATGAGGTACTTTTCCTCGATCGCAGCGATGTGGCGGCCAACTGCCTCGCGGATCGCCGCACAGGCGAGCTTCGTCTCGTCGGCCGATTGCGCGGTGCGCAGCGCCTCGAAGCCTTCGAGGGGAAACTTGGAATCGACGACCAGCGCCTCGCTGTTGGGCAGCCGGATCACGCAGTCGGGCCGCTTGCCGTTCGAAAGCGTCGGCTGGAAGTCGTAGGCGCCCGCCGGCAGAGCATCACGCACGATGGTTTCCATGCGCATCTGACCGAAGGCGCCGCGCGCCTGCTTATTGGCGAGCACGCCGTGCAGGGACCCGACCTCGCTCGAAAGCTCCGAAATGCTGCGGTTGGCCTCGTCGATCAGGGCGAGACGCTCGTTCAGCGTCGACAGGCTTTCCCAGGTGCGGCGCTCGGATTCTCCGAGGTTGTCGCCAATGCGCGCGGCCGTAGCATTGATGTTGTCGCCCAGACGCGCTGCGGTCGCGTTGAGGTTTTCGCCGAGACGCGAGGCCGTGGCGTTGAGGTTCTCGCCCAAGCGTGACGCCGTCGCGTCCAGTGCCTGCGAAACGTGGCGCGTCAGCATGTCGATGCGGTCGTTGAGACCGCGCTGCTGCTCGGCCGTCTGCTGGACCGAGAGCTCGGCCATGGCGGAGATCCGCCCCTTCAATTCGGCGAACTCGACCTGAGAGGCGCGATTGCGCGAGCGGGCGGCGGAAACGAGCGCGGCGAGAGCGGTTATGAGGCCCGAGATGCCGATGGCGGCGCACGTCAGGACGAGAGCGTTCTCGGCGAGGAAATCCTCGATACCGGACAAATCCAGACTGGAGAGGAACTCGATCATGCACCAGCGATAACTGATTCGCTGGCGCGAAATTCAGGCGGCCGGCCCGCAAGACGGCGGCTGGCGGTCAAGTTGTCTCTGCCGCTCGGCGAGGGCGACCGGGGCGCCCTCTCAGGTGCCCGTAGCCGCAGAAAGCGGCCCGGGGTGGGAAGGGCTAGATCTCGCCCTTCATGCCCTTCTCGAAGTACTTATGGATGATCCGCTCCTGGTTCTCGAGCAGCCAGTCGATCGAGGGCTCAATGCGCATGGCTTTGGCAATGGCGCGTGAGGTTGCCTCGCGGTGGATGTTGAAGAGGATCTTGTGATCGAGATTGTCGATGGTCGCGACCATCGGGTTGAGCCAAACCGAGATGATGATGCCGAGGTCGTTGCACTTGTCGCGCGGGATGTCGCCGTTGCGCACCGAATCGAGCACGCCCATCGCAGTGGCGTACTGCACGGTGCCCATCAGGATGTTTGTGTAGCGCTCGTTCTCGACCGTGACCTTGCTGACGCACAGCGTCGGCGGGCGGACCATCACGTCCGTATTCAGCAGCGCCAGCACACGGCTGTGGCCCTTCACCTGATTGCCGAGCAGGTTGGCGAACGTCGCGCCGAAGGGGCCGTCCATCTCGCCGATGGCGACCTCGGGCTCGGCCGCAGTGCCAGGCGGGCCGCCGGCCACGAGGGCTTCGCCAATGCGCACGCCTAATCTGCTCATGTCTCAGTTCCTTTCAAAGCAATCGTTGCCGCTGTCCGCTCAGGCGGCCGCGGGAACAGTACTCGCTACGGCCTCGAGCAGCCAGTGGGCGAAGCTGTCCGCATAGCTGCGGAACATCGCCAGCTCGAACGTCGGCGCAGCATCGACCTGCCACATGATGACGCCGATGTGGCTGGCGTGCGTGATCGCGACGGCGTTGACGCCGAACGTGTCCGCGTGCAGGTCGATCGGCACGCCCTTGGCGAGCACTTCGCGTGCGAGCGGTCCGGACACACGCACGATAACGCGTCCATCGGACTGATCGACGACAGACGCCAGTCCGGCGACGCGCTGCTTCAGCTCAACTTCGAGGTCGCGATTGTTCGTGCGCTCGGCGATGGCGAGCCACTGGTCTGGACCGAGCCAGACGAAGACGATGCCGTTGCCGACGACCCGTTGCGGTCGCCGCGGCAGCTCGACGCCGTAGGCTTCGCGGATGGCCGCGGCCAGAGCCTCGAGGCGTCCCTTGCCGGCGGCGAAGCTCGCCATCGTGAAATTCTCACGTGGCTCGATCGCAATGCCTGGCAGCGAAGTCGGTTCAAGGTGCGAGAAGGCGGATGTCGGTTGCAAGGTGCTGTCAGCCACGGACGCGCACTCCTTCCTGATCAACGAATACGGGTTTCACAACCTCGACCAGCGTGTCGCCACCACGGACGGGATCGTAGGCGCGCACGATCTCGCCGATGCGGCTCGGTCCGTGCTTGAGGAAGCCGAGCCCGATCCAATGTCCGTTGGACGGCGAGTAGGCGACGGACGTCATGTACCCATCGTCGTTCTCGGCCGTCGCTTCGACGCCCTGCGCGATGAAATGCGCGCCCGACCTCAGCCGCGCGGAGCGGTCCACGGGGCGGAAGCCGACCAGCGAAGGACGGTTCGGATCGAGCATGCCCGGACGAGCGCCGAGGACGCGGCCGATGAAGTCCTTGGTCTTCGACACCATGCCACCGAGGCCGACGTCGTGCGGGGTGGTGTTGCCGTTGAGCTCAGGACCGCTGATGTGGCCTTTCTCGATGCGCATGACGCCGAGTGCCTCGGTGCCGTAAGCGCAGGCGCCAAACTCGCGTCCGGCCTCCCACAGCTTGCGCATCAGCGCATCGCCGTAGCGCGCCGGGACGCCGATCTCGTAGGCGCGCTCGCCAGAGAAGGAGAGACGGAACAGCCGGGCCTTGATGCCGCCGCAGACGGTGATCTCACCGACCTGCAGGTAGGGGAAGCCGGCATCGGAGATGTCGAACGCGGGATCGACGATCTTCTGCAGCAACTCGCGCGACTTCGGACCGGCGACGGCGTACTGCGCCCACTGCTCGGTGGCAGAGATGATCTGCACATCGAGTTCCGGCCACAGCCACTGGCTGCAATACTCCATGTGCTGGAGCGCTCTCACGGCGTTGGCGGTGGTGGTGGTGATGAAGTAGTGATGATCGCCGAAGCGAGCGATCGTACCGTCATCGAAGAGAACCCCGTCCTCGCGCAGCATGCCGCCGTAGCGGGCCTTGCCGATGGGAAGGCTCTTCAGGTTGTTCATGTAGATGCGGTCGAGGAAGATGCCGGCATCGGTGCCCTGCACGTCGACCTTGCCGAGGGTGGACACATCGCAGATGCCGACGGCACTGCGCACCGTGTTCACCTCGCGCTTGGCCGTATCCAGCCAATCCTTCTCGCCCTTGCGCGGGAAGTAGCTGGGACGCAGCCAGAGGCCGGTCTCGACGCAGACGCCGCCCTGCTCCTTCGCCCACTTATATGAGGGCGGCAGGCGCGTCGGCTTGAAGCTCTTGCCGCGATGATGGCCGGCGAGGGCACCGAGGGCGACAGGCACGTAGGGCGGGCGGGCGATGGTGATGCCCGTCTGGGGGATGGTGCGGCTGGTGATCTCGGCCATGATCGCCAGAGCGTTGACGTTCGCCGTACGCCCCTGATCGGTCGCCATGCCGAGCGTGGTGTAGCGCTTCAGATGCTCGACGGCGCGGAAGCCCTCGCGCTCGGCAAGCTCGATGTCCTTGTCGGATACGTCGTTCTGGAAATCGACGAACGCCTTGCCGGCGTGATCCTCGACGCGCCACAACGGCGTAATGGCATCGCTCTCGTCGGCAGCCTGCGGGACGACGATGGTGATCGGCTTCGCACCCTCGAGGGCGACAGCCGACGCGCCGGCAGCCGCGCCTCCGGACAGAGCTTTGTGAAGAGAAAAGTCGCCGGCGACAGAGCCGCCGAGCGACATACTGGGCGGCAGTGCCCCTGGGAGAAAGCACTGCAGCCTATCATTCCACGCCGGCTTGCCGCCGAGATGCGTGGTGAGCTGGATATTAGGGTTCCAGCCGCCCGACACAGCAACGAGATCGCAGAGCAGTTTGACTTCGGCACCCGTCTGCGTTCTCACGGTGACACCGGAGACGCGCTTCTTGCCGAATGCGCGCGTCACGACGGCGCCGTTGAGCAGCTTGATGCCCGTGGCGCTCGCGATGCGCGAAACCGTCTCTGAAGGCTTGGGCCGCGAATCCACCAGCGCGACAACATTGGCGCCCGAACGGATCAGGTCCGTCACGGTGGTCGCGCCGTAGTCGTTGTTGGTGAATACCACGACGTTATCGCCCGGCACGACGCCGTAGCGATTGATATAGCTGCGCACCGCGCCGGCCAGCATGACGCCGGGGCGATCGTTGTCGCCGAACACGATGGGCCGCTCGGTCGCCCCGGATGCGAGCACAGCGCGCTTGGCGACGATGCGCCAGAGGCGCTGCCGAGGATGGTGATCCTTCGGCTGCGGCAGGTGATCGGCCACCCGCTCGATCGCGGCGTACGTGCCGCCGTCGTAGGTGCCGAACACCGCCGTGCGGCGCAGAATGGTGACGTCCGGACGGGCTGCAAGTTCTTCTTCCGCCGCGCGGACCCAGTCGCGCGCGGGGCGCCCGTCGATCGTTGCGGCGTCGTCGATGGCGCGACCGCCGAGGGCCGCCTGCTCATCGACGATGACGACGCGCTTGCCAGAGCGGGCTGCCGCGAGAGCTGCCATCAGGCCAGCCGGACCGCCGCCAATCACCAGCACATCAGTGTGTGCCGTAACCTTCTCGTAGAGATCCGGATCGGCGACGTCGGCGGCGCGGCCAAGGCCTGCAGCGCGGCGGATGGCCGGCTCGTAGAGCTTCTCCCAGAACTTCGCCGGCCACATGAACGTCTTGTAGTAGAAGCCGGCGACGAAAATCGGCGAGAGCAGCGAGTTGACGCTCATCACGTCGAAGTCGAGCGATGGCCAGCGGTTCTGGCTCGTGGCCTCGAGACCATCGAACAGCTCGGCGACGGTGGCCTTGGTGTTCGGCTCGCGGCGCGCGCCTGTGCGGAGCTCCAGCAGCGCGTTCGGCTCCTCGGAGCCGGCGCTGATGATGCCGCGCGGACGGTGATACTTGAAGGAGCGACCGGCAAGCACGATGCCGTTGGCAAGCAGAGCCGAAGCGACTGTGTCGCCCGGATGCCCTTTGTAGGTCCTGCCATCGAAGGTGAACTCGATGGTGCGGCTACGATCCACCAAGCCGCCATTGGAAAGACGCTGCGGCTGCAACGGGTCGCGAGACGGAGAATTTGCTGGGCGGGCCATCAGGCGGTGTCTTTCATCGATGAGGCTGTGCCGAGAGCGACGTCCTTGGCGGGCTCGACCGCCGTGATGATGTGCGTGGAGACGTCGCGCGTTACGACGAGCCAGGCGTGGCATCCGGCGGCGTGATACCAGAGCTCGCGGTGCTGACCGGGCGAGTTCTTGCGCTCGTAGACGTACTTTACAAAATCAGCTTGAGCTGTCGGGCTCGCGAAGTCAGGCCGGCGGACGGTTGCATCTCCCGAGTAAAGGTACTCGTCGAGGCTGCGCTCTCCGCAGTAAGGGCACGCGATGCGCATGGTCGGTGGTCTCCCGCCGGTTGATCAGTGAAGGTTGGGTTGCGGGCCCATGCCCTTTTCGTCGATGGCATGGCCGGTGGCGAAGCGGTCGAGGCGGTAGGCCGCCGCCGTCTTGTGCGTGGTATCGGATGCCAGCAGGTGCGCGAAGCACAAGCCGGATGCCGGTGTCGCCTTGAAGCCGCCGTAGCACCAACCCGCGTTGAGGTAGAGCCCGGGGACAGGCGTGCGGTCGATGATGGGGCTGCCATCCATCGACATATCCATGATGCCGCCCCAGTGGCGCAGCAGGCGAACGCGGCCGATGCGCGGCATCAGTGCCATGCCGCCCTCGCAGACATCCTCCACCACGGGGAGATTGCCGCGCTGCGCGTAGCTGTTGTAGCCGTCGAGATCGCCACCGAACACAAGGCCGCCCTTGTCCGACTGGCTGATGTAGAAGTGGCCGGCGCCGAAAGTCACCACGCAGTCGATGAACGGCTTAATGGCTTCGGTTACGAAAGCCTGGAGGACATGGCTTTCGATAGGGAGTCTCAAACCTGCCATTGCAGCCACACGTGACGAACTTCCGGCGACGGCTAAACCAACCTTTTTCGCACCGATGAAGCCGCGCGTCGTCTCCACGCCGACGACCTTGTCGTCCTCGATGCGGAATCCTCTGACTTCACAGTTCTGAATGATATCGACGCCGAGCTGGTCGGCCGCGCGCGCATATCCCCAAGCCACGGCATCGTGCCGGACGGTCCCGCCACGCCGCTGCAGCAGGCCGCCATGGATCGGGAAACGGCCGTTCTCATAGTTCAGGAACGGCACCATCTTGCGCACAGCTTGCTGGTCCAGAAGCTCGGCGTCGACACCGTGGAGACGCATGGAATTGCCGCGCCGCGCAAAGGCGTCGCGCTGTGCGTCGGAATGATAGAGGTTGAGCACGCCGCGCTGGCTGACCATCGCGTTGTAGTTCAACTCCTGCTCCAGCTGCTCCCACATCTTGAGGGACATCTCGTAGAACGGGATGTTGCCGGGGAGCAGGTAGTTGGACCGCACGATGGTGGTGTTGCGACCGACGTTGCCGCCGCCGATCCAGCCCTTCTCGACCACCGCGATGCGCTTGATGCCGTAGACCTTGGCCAGATAGAACGCGGTCGCGAGCCCGTGGCCACCGCCGCCGACGATGACGACGTCATAGTCCTTCTGCGGAGCGGCGTCGCGCCATTGCGGCTGCCAGCCCTTGTGGCCCCGAAGTGCCTCGCGGAGGACTGAGAATATCGAATAGTGCTCGCTGGCCATGGTGCGCTCGATCCATTTTCCTGGCCTTCACCACTACGCCCAAACGCGGTTGTGGCCTCTATAAGCTTTACTTATAGTAGGCCCCGATGTCGAAAAATCCCGCCCCCCTTCCCTTCGACCTGAAGTCCCTGGAGGTGTTCCTCGCGATCTGCGAAACGGGCACCATGTCTGCCGCGGCGCGCGCCCTCGGCATGACCCAGCCGGCGGTGTCGCAATCCATCGCCGATCTGGAGCAGAGCCTCGGTTTGAAGCTGCTCGATCGCGACGTACGCCCGCTTGCGGTGACGGTTGCGGGCGGTCTTCTGAGACAGCGTGCCGGCGCTTTGATCGGAGAAGCACGGCAGATCGCGCCGATGCTGCGGCAGACCGAACATGGCAAGCTGCCGATCATTCGCGTGGGGCTCGTCGATTCCCTGACACGTGCGCTGACGGAGCCGCTGGCCAATTATCTGGCGACGATCGCCGACGAAGTGTCGATTCTGTCGGGTCTGACGGCGCTGCATGCCGGAGACCTGCTGACGCGGCGCCTCGATCTATTCCTCGGGGTCGACGATCTCGAGACATGGACGGGGCTCGAGCGCTGGCAGTTCGCGAAAGAGCCGTACTGCCTGCTGCTGCCAGAGAGCTTAAAAGCCCCCCGGACCGTGTCGGAGCTGAAGAAGCTTGCGGAGGCGCAGCCGTTGATCCGCTTCAGCGCACGCTCGCAGACTGGACTGCAAATTGACGCGCACATGCGCCGTCTCGGACTATCGCCGCCGCGCACGATGGAGTTCGACAGCCCTTATGCCGTAACGGCCATGGTTGCCGCCGGGCGCGGCTTTGCAATTACGACTCCGTTGTGCGTCGTCGAAGCGGCGATTCCAGGCGCGCCGATCACCACGGCGAAGCTGCCGGGCCCGCAGGTTTCGCGCACGCTGACGCTCGTTGCGCGTCATCGCGAACTGGGACGCATACCGCGCGATCTCAGCGATCTCGCGCGCAAGTCGCTCGATCAGGCGACGTCGTCGAAATAGGACGTTTGCAGCCGATCTTATCGGCGCTCAAAGGAATGGCTTGCCGCCGGTAACGGCGATCGTAGCGCCCGAAACGTAGCTCGACATCGGGTCCGCCAGCATGACGAACGCGGTCGCCAACTCCGCCGGTTGGCCAGGACGCTGCATCGGCACCTGCTTGCCGAAATTGACAACGGCGTCCTCGGGCATTGTCGAGGGAATAAGCGGCGTCCAGATCGGGCCGGGCGCCACCGTATTGGCGCGAATGCCTTTCGGCGCCAGCAACTGCGCAAGTCCGGCCGTGAAGTTATGGATTGCGCCTTTGGTCGTCGCATACGCGAGAAGTGTGGGGTTGGGCGCATCGGAATTGATCGATGCCGTGTTGATGATGGAGCTGCCCTTCGGCATGTGAGGCACCGCAGCCTTGGTCAGATAGAACATCGCGTGGATGTTCACCTTGAACGTCAGCTCCCACTCCTCGTCGCTGATATCCTCGATCTCCTTGAACGATGCCTGATGCGCAGCATTGTTGACCAGGATATCGATGCGTCCGAACTCTGCCACCGTCTGCTTTATGACGTCGTGGCAATGCTTCGCCGATTGAATGTCACCGGGGAGCAAGAGCGCTTTGCGCCCTTCCGCCTCGATCAGTGCCTTCGTTTCCTCGGCATCGTCATGCTCGTCGAGATAGGAAACGACGACATCGGCACCTTCGCGCGCGAAGGCCAGCGCCACAGCGCGTCCGATGCCGCTGTCGCCGCCGGTGATCACGGCTTTCTTATCGCGCAGCCGTCCTGAACCTTTGTAGCTCTCTTCACCATGATCGGGCCGTGGCTGCATTTCGGTCGTCGATCCCGGCATGGATTGCTTCTGTTTCGGAAATGGTGGCTCAGGGCGGGTGAGCATGGCTGCCTCGCGGTTATCGGGTGACGGGGTGCTCAGGCCTAAACCACTGCCTCACATGCAAGTTCCGACTTGCAGGGGGAACGTCGCCGTCCGCAACACGTTGCCTCTACTCACCAGAACGAAAAACAGCGGAGGAATGACATGGCCACCTCAACGACACATCCCAACCATCAGCTCATCTCGAGCGAGGATGTCGAAGGCACGGAGGTTTATGGCGCCGGCAATGAAAAGGTCGGCGATATCGACCACCTCATGATCGACAAACAGTCAGGGCGCGTCATTTACGCCGTGATGAGCTTTGGCGGTTTTCTTGGCCTTGGGCATAGCCACTACCCGGTGCCGTGGGGCGCGTTGAAGTATGACACGACGCTCGGCGGCTATCGCACCGCGATCACTGAGCAGCAGCTGCGCGACGCGCCGGAGTTCAGCGATGACTCATGGTCCGACCGCAACTGGGAAACGGTGACGCATAAACATTATGGCGTCTCGCCGAATTGGGATCCCTCAATGCGCGGCTAACCGCCAGCGACAAGTAAAGCCCCTGGCTCACTTCGGAGCTGGGGGCTTTACAATTTAGCCTAACGTCTGCATCTCAAGCGCCATGCGCTCGTCGCTCTTCGCCGGAACGAGGGTTTCCAGCGGTACGCGGATATTGCATTCCAGCCCATCGCGATTGAGCTTGATGCTGGGTGCCGAGGAGAGGCTGCGCCCCATCGCTGAAATGAGTGTAAAGCCGAAGCCTTTCTCGCCTGCGGCCAGCACTTCCGGTCCGCCGCGCTCAGCCCAACTAAATTCCAGGAACTGCCGTGTCTGCTCGTCCGCGACAGCCCAGTTCACCTGAACCTCGCCGCTGTCGTTGGAGAGCGCTCCATATTTGGCAGCGTTGGTGAGAAGCTCGTGAACGATGAGCGCGAACGTCTGCACGGCGGACGCGCTCAGCCTCAGCTCAGGTCCAAAGACCGTCACGCGGTCACTGAAGCCGGCGAGCTCGGATTCCACGACCTGCTGTAACGGTGCACCGGACCAGCTCGCTTCCACGAGCAGCTCGTGCGCCCTGCCAAGCGCCTGGAGACGTCCGTACAGGATCTCGCGCGATTCATCGGCAGAGCGCGTCGGCACAACGGTGCGGGCGGCGATCGACTGTAGAACGGCCAGCATGTTCTTCACGCGGTGACTGAGCTCGCGCACCAGGATGGTCAATCGCTCCTCGGCGCGTTTGCGTTCGATCACTTCCTTGGCGAGGCGTTGCGCGGTCTCGGCCAACTCGCTGGTGCGTTCGGCGACACGCCGTTCCAGCGTGGCGTAGCTTTCGGTCAGCTCCGCCCGCATCTGCTCCAGCTCGACGAACACCCGCACCTTGGCGCGCAGGATCTCCGGCACGATGGGCGACATGATGTAGTCGACCGCGCCGAGGCTGTAACCCTCGGCGGTCTGGGCGTCGTCGGCGTAGGCGGTGATGAAAATGATCGGCGTGTAGCGCGAGCGTCGACGCTGGCGGATGAGCTTTGCCGTCTCATGGCCCGACATGCCCGGCATATTAACGTCGAGCAGCACGACGGCGAAGTCGCGCTCGAGGAGCTTCAATAGCGCTTCCTCTCCCGACATCGCCGAGACGATGTTCTGATCCAACTCTTCAAGGCTTGCCCGATAGACGAGGTGCTTTTCGGGCAAGTCGTCGACAACGAGAATATCGGTACGCCGGCCGTTGCGCATAGTTCGCTCTGGTTCTTGCTTCAGCGGTAAAGCCAGGCACGCAGCACAGACATGAGCTGCTGCGCATCTACCGGCTTCGAAAGATAGTCCCACGCGCCCGCTTCGATGCAACGCTCGCGGTCGCCCTTCATCGCCTTGGCTGTGACGGCAATGATGGGCAGATCGCGGCAGCTCGGCAGCTTGCGCGCCTCGCGGATGACGGCGATGCCATCCATCTCCGGCATCATGATGTCCGTGAGGACTATGTCGATTTCATTGTTCTCGAGAATCTTCAGGGCTTCACGACCCGAGTTCGCCGAGACCACCTTGATCCCGTAGTCCTCAAGAACCGTCGCCAGCGCGTAGACATTACGCACATCGTCATCGACGACCAGCGCCTTTTTCCCCGACAACAGGCCATCGGACCTATGGAGCGTGTCGATGATGTCGTGCTGCGCCGTCGGCAGGCGCGTCACACGCTGGTGCAGAGACAGGGCAGTCGCGTCAATAAGACGTTCGCGCGTATCCACGCGGCGAACCGTCAGCGACTGATAGGTGTGCGTCGTATCCGGATTGGCGCCTGCGTTGGACGGGAAAATGATCACTGGCAGGCGACTGTTGGGTCGCTGACGCTCGATCTCGCCGTCGGCAGCGGAAAGGTCCGCCTTGAAGCCGTCGTGGATGATCGCGCAATCGACCCCTGTGCCGGCGATGGCGGCCGCGAACTGCTGCGGCTCGTGGACGATCTCTATCTCAATGTTTTCGGAGGCGATGGCGTCGGCGATGTCGCGAGCCGGGGCATCGACAGCCGCCGCGATCACGACGCGCTTCTTGTCCCGCCGAATGCCATCGAGCAGGCCTTTGATCCCAACATCCAGAACATCACGAGATTGGATGGGCTTGGCAATGAAGCCCAATGCACCCTCGCGGAACGCGCGCCGGCGGGACTCCTCGGTAGAGATTACGCAGACAGGAACATGGCGCGTGGTGACGTCCGCCTTGAGACGCGCGATGACGCGCCAGCCGTCCATGTCGGGCAGGTTGAGGTCGAGCGTGATGAGGTCGGCGCTGAAGTCACGTGCCAACGCGAGCGCGGCAGCGCCTTGCGATGTGACCAGCCCCTTGCAGCCCTGCTCGCGGACACTTTCCAGCAGAACCTTCGCGAAGTGTATGTCGTTCTCGACAATGAGAATGACCGTGTCACCCGGCGCTATCGCGTCCCGGTCGTCACCAGCCTCGTTGGCGAACAGTTCCGGTCCTGCATCGGCCTCCGGGTCCGGACCGTCGTCGATCACGGGATCGCCGTCGGAAGCGTACGCGTCCGGCTGGCGGACATCGCGCTCGGGCGCCGGCTCGTTGACGGGGCTGCGACGGCCCGTAAGCGCAGGGTTGTAGGTGAGCGGGAGGAGCAGTGCGAACGTGCTCCCCTTCCGGAGCATGCTGACGAGCTGGATTTCACCGCCGAGGAGACGCGACAGTTCACGGCTGATGGCGAGACCGAGGCCAGTGCCACCGTACTTGCGGCTCGTCGAGCCGTCCGCCTGCTGGAACGCCTCGAAGACGATCTGCTGCTTGTCGGGTGGGATGCCGATGCCGGTATCGGCGACTTCGAACGCGATCATGTCGTTGCCGTCGCGATCGCGCGTCAGCTCGACGTTCAACGACACCTGACCGCGACTGGTGAACTTGAAGGCGTTCGAGAGGAGATTCTTCAGGATCTGCTGCAGGCGCTTTGAATCCGTGACCATCGACTTCGGAAGGCGCGGGTCGAGACGCAGCAGGAAATCGAGGTTCTTGGATTCTGCCACGTGACGGAATGCACGCTCGCAGTAATGCATGAGGTCGTCGAGACGCAGCTCGCTCACGTCGACGACGACGGTGCCGGATTCGATCTTCGAGAGGTCGAGAATGTCATTGATGAGGGAGAGCAGGTCGTTGCCGGATGAGTGAATCGTCTTGGCAAACTCGACCTGCTTGCCGGTGAGGTTGCCATCCTTGTTCTGGCAGAGCTGGTCGGAAAGGATGAGCAGGCTGTTGAGCGGCGTGCGCAGCTCATGGCTCATGTTGGCAAGAAACTCCGACTTGTAACGCGATGTCCGCGCGAGCTGCTTGGCTTTGTCCTCGAGCGCCTGACGGGCCTGCTCCACCTCGGTGTTCTTCGATTCCACCTGCTGGTTCTGCTCGACCAGAAGCTGCGCCTTCTCCTGCAGCTCCTTGTTGGTGGTCTGCAGCTCCTGCTGACGGTACTGCAGCTCGTTGGCGAGGGACTGCGACTGCTCCAGCAGCGCCTCGGTGCGCATGTTCGCATCGATGGTGTTGATGACGATGCCGATGCTTTCGGTCAGCTGATCGAGAAACGCCTGGTGAGTGGCGCTCAGGTGATCGAGGGTTGCCAACTCGAGCACGCCACGTGCGGTTCCCTCGAAGATGATCGGCAGCACGAGGATGTTGCTCGGCGACATCTCGCTCAACCCGGTGACGATGCGCAACGCCGTCGGCGGGACATCCTGCAGCAGCAGCTTGCGACGGTCCAGCGCGCATTGGCCGACCAAGCCTTCGCCCAGCGCAATGATCTTGCCGTGCGAGCTTTCACCGCCGGACGCATAGCTCGCCAGCAACTTGAGGCGCGCCTGATTGGCGGTCGAATCCAGGACGTAGAATTCGGCGCGATGGGCTCCGACCACCGGCGCCAACTCCGACAGGATCATCTGGCCTACGGTCACGAGATCCTTCTGGCCCTGAAGGAGGCGGCTGAATTTCGCAAGGTTGGTCTTGAGCCAGTCCTGCTCCTTGTTCTTCAAGGTGGTATCGCGCAGATTGCGGATCATCTCGTTGATGGTGTCTTTCAGCGCCGCGACCTCGCCCTGCGCATCGACGGCGATGGAGCGTGTGAGATTGCCTTGCGTCACAGCGGTGGCGACGTCGGCGATGGCACGCACCTGTGTGGTCAGGTTGGCCGCGAGCTGGTTGACGTTTTCGGTGAGGCCCTTCCACGTACCCGAAGCGCCGGGCACTTTCGCCTGGCCGCCGAGCTTGCCTTCGACACCCACCTCGCGGGCAACGGACGTCACCTGATCGGCGAATGTCGCGAGGGTGTCGATCATGCTGTTCATCGTGTCCGCGAGCGCGGCAATCTCACCTTTCGCCTCCACCGTGAGCTTTTGCTTCAGGTCGCCATTGGCGACGGCCGTCACGACTTTGGCGATGCCGCGCACCTGAGCGGTCAAGTTGCCGGCCATCGAGTTGACGCTGTCGGTCAGGTCCTTCCACGTGCCGGCAACGCCCGGAACGTGCGCCTGACCGCCGAGCTTTCCGTCGGTGCCGACCTCGCGGGCAACGCGCGTCACCTCGGCGGCGAAGGAGCGGAGCTGATCCACCATGGTGTTGATGGTGTTCTTCAGCTCGAGAATCTCGCCTTTCACGTCGACGGCGATCTTCTTGGAAAGGTCGCCGGCTGCCACGGCCTTGGTGACATCGGCGATGTTTCGGACCTGCGCGGTCAAGTTGCCGGCCATCGAGTTGACGCTCTCGGTCAGATCCTTCCAGGTGCCGGCGACGCCCTGCACGTCGGCCTGACCGCCGAGTGCGCCCTCGGTGCCAACCTCGCGCGCAACGCGCGTCACCTCGGCGGCGAAGGAGCGGAGCTGATCCACCATGGTGTTGATGGTGTTCTTGAGTTCGAGAATCTCGCCATTCACGTCGACGGTGATCTTCTTCGACAGGTCGCCCATGGCGACGGCGGTCGTCACGTCGGCGATGTTGCGCACCTGAGCGGTGAGATTGCCGGCCATCGAGTTCACGCTGTCGGTCAGCAGCTTCCACGTGCCGGCGACGCCGGGGACGTCGGCCTGGCCGCCGAGCTTGCCTTCAGAGCCGACTTCGCGCGCCACGCGCGTCACCTCGGAGGCGAACGCGCCGAGCTGATCCACCATGGTGTTGATGGTGTTCTTGAGTTCGAGAATCTCGCCCTTCACGTCGACGGTGATCTTCTTGGAAAGATCGCCGCGCGCCACGGCGGTCGTCACGTCGGCAATGTTGCGCACCTGGCCCGTCAGGTTTCCGGCCATCGAGTTGACGCTCTCGGTCAGATCCTTCCAGGTGCCGGCGACGCCCTGCACGTCGGCCTGACCGCCGAGCTTGCCTTCCGAGCCCACCTCGCGCGCGACGCGCGTCACCTCAGCGGCGAACGAGCGGAGCTGGTCCACCATGGTGTTGATGGTGTTCTTGAGTTCGAGAATCTCGCCTTTCACGTCGACGGTGATCTTGCGCGACAGATCGCCGGTGGCGACGGCCGTCGTCACGTCGGCGATGTTACGGACCTGCGCGGTCAAGTTGCCGGCCATCGAGTTGACCG